>JAVTWJ010000028.1:0-58608 GCA_032229785.1 Propionibacteriaceae bacterium | reverse complement strand
GGTTAGCCACGCACGCCCGCATTGCGCACGGACGCCCGCCGCGCCGCCCGGGTTAGCCACGCACGCCCGCATTGCGCACGGACGCCCGCCGCGCCGCCCGGGTTACGCACGCACGCCCGGGTTGCAACCCGGGCGGCGGTGCGTAAACCGGGCGGCATGCGCGATGGGCGGCATGCGTGACCGGCGAGGAGCTATCTGTGTTCCGCCCGACCTCGCGGCGCGGTCAGGCGGCGGAGGCCGGCGCCGGCGGCGAGGCCGATCACGGCGAACACGGCGTAGGCGAGGGTGTACGCGAGCGCGCTGTCGTTGTAGACGACGAACGCCGCAGGGACGAATGCCAGCGCCACCAACGGCGCCAGCAGCCACGCGAACCCCTGCCGGTAGCCCACGAACATGGCCACGCAGAAGGTCATCGAGGGAAAGTAGCCCAGAAGCGACGTGGTGAGCAGGCCGGTCCTGGCGGACGGATCGGCGCCCTGGGCGTCCAGCACCACGCCGCCGATCAGCGGCACCGCCAGGTAGGCGACCCCGAGGGCCACCGCGTACGGCCAGGTCTTGCGAAGGTGGGTCAGCATGACTCCCGGTCCTGTCGGGTGGCTAGGATCGACGTGGTGTCGAGGCCGCGATCGGGCCTCACCCCGATCACCACTCTACGGAAGACGGACCGGTCGAGGACGACGAACTGTTCAGGCGCACGCATCGACACGAGGTCGGTCCGGCGACCGCGCGGCGCTAGGGTGTCGGGGTGCTTCGCGTAGCCTCCTTCAACGTCAACGGGATCCGAGCGGCCCAGCGCCGCGGCCTGGGCGAGTGGCTGGAGGCGTCCGCCCCCGATGTCGTCGCCGTTCAGGAGATGCGCTGCCCGGCGGACCAGGTGCCCGCCGACGCTCTCGGCGGCTACCACCTGAGCTACCACCCGGGCGAACTCGCCGGACGCAACGGCGTCGCCCTGCTCACCACGCGGCCGCCGGAGGCGGTCCGCATGGGCTTCGGGCACCGCTCCGACCACGAGGGCCGCTACCTCGAGGCCGACCTCGACCTGGACGGCGTCCGACTCACGGTGGGATCGGTCTACGTGCCGAAGGGCGCCACCTGGGACGGCCCGGACGCCGACCCCGCCAAGTACCAGCGCAAGATGCGCTTCCTCAGCTCGTTTCGCGCCTACCTCACCCGCGCCCGCCGCGACGCCGTGCGGCAGGGGCGTGAGTTCCTGGTCATGGGCGACTTCAACATCGCCCACACCCGCAACGACCTGCGCAATTGGCGCTCCAACCAGCGCTCGGAGGGCTTCCTGCCCGAGGAACGCGCGTGGTTCGGGTCGATCCTCGGGCCGCGCACGCTGATCGACGTGGTACGCCACGTGAAGCCGGACGCCGAGGGTCCCTACTCGTGGTGGAGCTGGCGAGGCCAGGCCTTTGCCAACGACGCGGGCTGGCGGATCGACTACCACCTCGCCACCGCGGCGCTCGCCCGCGCGGCTGTGGCGGCCGGCACCGACCGTGACGCCAGCTACGAGGAACGGATGAGCGACCACGCCCCCGTCGTCGTCGACTACGCCCTCTGACGCACGCCCTGTGACGCACGCGCTGTGACACGCGCCCTGTGACGCGCGGCCTGGGCGAGCGGTCGCCCGCCTCGCCCGCCTCGCGCCTGCGGGCGCATCGCCCCCGCCCGCGGATCACTCGCCGAAGCAGGCGAGCACCTCGGCGCGGGTGACGTCCTCGATGCGGGGGTGCCGCCAGACCGGGCTACGGTCCTTGTCGACCAGCTGGGCCCGGACGCCTTCGATGAAGTCGTGGGCGGGAATCATGGTGCGGGCCAGCTGCAGATCCTGCTCGAGAACGTCCTCGAGGGTGGTCATCGACCGCGCCCGGCGCATCGCCTCGAGACTCACGGCCACCGACAGCGGTGACCGCTGGCGCAAGACGGACGCCGCCGCGCGCGCCGCCTCGTGGCCGCTTCCCTCCAGTGCGGCGAGGATCGCCGCGGGATCGTCACCGCCGTAGCAGGCGTCGATCCAGGACCGCCAGCCCTCCAGCACGCCGGGGGGCGCCTCGGCCTGACCGGTGTCGATCTCATCGGCAAGGCCGACCAGCACGGCGTCCGTGGCGTTGATCGGGGCACCGGTGAGGGCGACGTGCGTGCCCAGCTCGCCCGCCGCGTGCGCCAGGTAGAGCATGATGCCGACGTCGGGCGTGAAGCCGATGATCGTCTCGGGCATCGCGAAGACCGAGTCGGGGTAGGCGATCCGGCGCGAACCGTGCGCCGAGACCCCCAGCCCGCCGCCCATCACGATGCCGCGCTGGTGCGCGACATACGGCTTGGGAAAGTTCTTGATCGCGGCGTTCATCGGGTATTCCAGCGCGAAGAGGCGCAGGTGGTCGCCGCCGGCAAGCACCGCCTCCCGCAACGCGCGGACGTCCGCGCCCGAGCACAGCCCGCGCTCCCCCGCGCCCGACAACTCCACGCTCGTCACGGCGTCGTCGACGGCCCAGGCGTCCAGCGCCGCGTGGATTCCCTCGAGCATGCCGGGCGTGAGGGCGTTGATGGCGCGCGGGCGGTTCAGCACCAGGTGCCCGACGCCGTCGCGCACCTCCACGATGAGTTCGTTGGTGGTCATGGTCCTGCTCCCTCATCGGTGGTCTTCTGGGCGCTCGCTCGCCCGACGCCGTCGCCGGCGGGGACGTCCGCCGCTTCCCCGTCGCCGGCGACCAGCGTCGCGTCCTCGCCTGCACGCGACGCCGACGCCCACTGCGCCTCGTACGGCGAGCCGACGGGCACCGCCGACACCGGCTCTTCGCCTGCGCGATCCGCACGCCGGCCGCGCGCCGTCGTGATCAGCCAACCCCCACTGGTCACCACGGCGGCCAGGGCCAGCGCCACCGCGTCGTTGCGCCAGGCGAGGTTGCTCGCGCCGTAGACCAGCAGGACCGACGTGGCCGCGGCCGCGACGCGCAGCGTGCGCTCGCTCGTGCGCGCCAGCGGCAGGAACAGCGCCCCCCAGAGGAGGTACCAGGTGTGCAGCGCCGACCCGAGGACGGCGAACGCCAGGTAGGCCCAGGTCATGAAGGACAACGGGCGGGTGCGGGAGAACCGGACGAACAACCAGCCCATCACCACGACCATGATCACCGTCGAGACGCCCTTGGCCGCCGGCATCGCCCAGGCGGCGGCGTCCGGCAGCCCGGCGAACTCGAGCAGGTGCTGCAAGGCCCAGCCGAGCAGGCTGAACGGCGCCAGGGTGACGATCATGCCGGGCACCGTCACGGCGGAGATCCAGCCGAAGCCGAGCCCGGTCAACAACGTGATGCCGACGAAGACGGCGACGGCGCCCGCGAACGTCATCAGGGCGCGCGGAAGGAAGCGCAGCAGGTCCGGCGGACGCCAGGAGGCCCACCCCGACCCGATCACCGCCACCGGCACCGCGGCCAGCAGTGCGGGCTGCTTGATGGACATGCTGACGCCCACGGCGAGGACCGCGGGCCAAAACCAGCCGCGATAGGCGAAGTGCAGCGCGAGCGCGATCAAGCCCAGCATCAGCGCGTCGTTGTGGGCGCCGCCGACGAGGTCGATCACCATGAGCGGGTTGATGGTGGCGAACCACGCGGTTCGCCGGGGATCGAGGCGCAGCTGGACGGCGATGCGCGGCAGGTAGTGCACCAGGAGGGCGACACCGATCAGCGCGGGAATCCGCTGCGCCACCGCCGAGTAGTAGGGGTTGAGGCCGGCCAGCTCCACCAGCCAGTGCGAGAGGGTCAGCGACAGCGGCCCGTACGGCGTGGGCGTGTAGCGCCACAGCCAGGCCACCTGGTCGGCGAAGGTTCCCGGCAGCACGGACGGGGACGCCTCGTAGGGGTTCAGGTCGTTGTGGATCAGCCAGCCGTGCGCGGCGTAGCTGTAGGCGTCGTGGCTGAAGATCGGCGGGGCGAACAGAAGGGGCAACGACCACCACGCCAGCACAGCCCAGTGCTTGACGTCGCGGTAGATCGCGGGGCGGATCCTGAACCAGGCGATGATCAGCATCCCGACCGCGCCGATCACCAGGACGGTGGCCAGCGCGCGCGCCCACCACGCGTCCAGCCCGAGCGCACGCATCATCGGCCAGTAGGGGGACGCCTGCGGCAGATAGGCGGGCGACAGCGCGCCGAGCGCGAGCAGGCAGGTGCCGGCGAGCCCGAGCCGGACCGGGCCGAGGCGCAGCGCCGCCCAGAGATCGCTCCACCGCTGAACCAGGTGCGCGAGCACACTCGAGATCACCCGCACCTCCTCATCTCACCCCGTCGTCCGTGCCACAGCCTACTGGCGTGGGGTCGGCGCACGGGACGCAGCGCACGGCGCCGACTTTGGTGGATCGCGTATTCATCGGCTACCGTGGGCGACCATGATGAACCGGACCTCGCTACTCCTCGTGGGCAACGCCCCCGTGGATTTGGCGCGCGTCCGTTCCTCGCAGTGTTGTCGCGGCTGCTGACGCGCCCGCACACCTGATCTGACCGCCGGGCCCGCGTCGTCCGGTCGCACACCGATGGCAGCGCATCCCAGGCGCGCCGAGGAGGCCGGTCGGCGGGGCCCACACCCGAGGAAACCCGATTCATGACGCTCCCTGCAGCCACGCCCTCCGATCCATCGCCCACCGCTCCCGCCGCCCCCACCGGTGCCCGCGTCCGTCCCCCCCGCGAGGGACGCAGCAACGGCCAATGGCTGGTTGACGGGCAGACCCCGCTCAACCCCAACGAGGTCTTCAAGGCCGCCGACAACGGTCTGAACGTCCGCGAGCGCATCGAGCGGACGTACTCCCGCGACGGGTTCGCCTCCATCCCCGAGGACGATCTGCACGGGCGGATGCGCTGGTGGGGCCTGTACACCCAGCGCAAGCAGGGCATCGACGGCGGGCGCACGGGCACGCTGTCGGCCGACGAACTGAGCGACGAGTACTTCATGATGCGCATCCGTCTCGACGGCGGGGAACTCAGCCTGGAGCAGCTGCGGGTCGTCGCCCAGATCTCGGTCGAGTTCGCCCGCGACACCGCCGACATCTCCGACCGGCAGAACATCCAGTACCACTGGATCCGGATCGAGGACGTTCCCGAGATCTGGCGCCGACTGGAGTCGGTCGGGCTGCAGACCACAGAGGCCTGCGGCGACACGCCCCGCGTCGTGCTGGGCTCGCCCGTGGCCGGCATCGCCGCCGACGAGATCCTCGATCCGACCCCGCAGATCCGCGAGATCGTCGACACCTACATCGGCGACCCCGAGCTGTCCAACCTGCCGCGCAAGTTCAAGACGGCCATCACCGGCCACCCGAGCCTCGACGTGGTGCACGAGATCAACGACATCTCCCTGGTGGGCGTCCGCCATCCCGACCTCGGCGTCGGCTACGACCTGTGGGTCGGCGGCGGCCTGTCGACCGCGCCGCGACTCGCCGAGCGCCTCGGCGTGTTCGTCGCCCCTGAGCGCGCCGCCGAGGTGTGGTACGGCGTGATCCGGATCTTCCGCGACTACGGCTATCGCCGCCTGCGCAACAAGACCCGCCTGAAGTTCCTGCTCGCCGAGTGGGGGCCGGAGAAGTTCCGTCGGGTGCTCGAGGACGACTACCTCGGCCAGGCGCTGCCCGACGGCCCGGCGGCGGTCGCGACCACGGCGAACCCCGACCACGTGGGCGTCCATACCCAGCGAGACGGACGCCGCTACGTCGGCCTGGCCCCGCGCGTGGGACGCTCCTCGGGCACCACGCTGCTCGCGCTGGCGGACGCCGTGGAGGCGGCCGGGTCGGGGCGTGTCCGGCTCACGCCCCACCAGAAGCTGCTCGTGCTGGACGTCCCCCCCGAGAACGTCGACGACCTGCTCGCCGCGGCGGAAACGCTCGACCTCACCGCGACGCCCGGGCAGTTCCGGCGCAACACGATGGCCTGCACGGGGATCGAGTACTGCAAGCTGGCCTTCGTCGACACCAAGGCGACCGCCACGGCCGCCGCGCGGACCCTCGACAACCGGCTCGCCGACCTCGGCCTCGACGTGCCGATCACGCTCAACGTGAACGGCTGCCCGAACTCCTGCGCCCGCATCCAGACCGCGGACATCGGGCTCAAGGGCCAGATCGCCAAGAGCCCCGACGGCGGCGACGAGTTCGCCTTCCAGGTACACCTGGGTGGCGGGCTGGCCTCGGCCGACCGGGGCGAGCCCGGCCTGGGCCGCACGCTGCGCGGCCTCAAGGTGACCGCCGAGGACATGCCCGCCTATGTCGAGCGCGTCGTGCGACGGTTCGAGGGCGACAGAGACGCCGACGAGTCGTTCTCGGCGTGGGTGCGCCGGGCCGACGAGGAGGCCCTGCGATGACCGCCGTCCTGGCCTCGGACCTCGGCACGGTCCCCGCCCCGCACGGGCCCGGACGCCGACGGACGGCGTCCGAACTCGAGGCGATCGTGCGGGACGCCTCGGCGCGGTTCGCGGACGCCTCCGCAGACGAGGTGCTCGCCTGGGCCGCCGAGACGTTCGGCGACTCGCTCGCCGTCGCCTGCTCGATGGCCGGCGACACCGTCGTGCCGCACCTGGTCTCGAAGCACCGCCCGGGCGTCGACGTCTTGTTCCTCCAGACCGGGTACCACTTCCCCGAGACCCTCGGCACCCGCGACGCCCTCGAGGTGACCACCGACATCCGCCTCGTCGACGTGATGCCGGTGCAGTCCGTCTCCGAGCAGGACGCCCGGTTCGGCGCCCGGATGTACGAGCGGGACGCCTCGCAGTGCTGTGCGCTGCGCAAGGTCGAGCCGATCGACCGCGAACTGGCCAGCTACGAGGCCTGGGTGACAGGGCTGCGCCGCGAAGACTCCCCGCTGCGCGCCGACACCCCGATCGTCGAATGGGACACGGCCCATCAGATGGTCAAGATCAACCCGATCGCCGCCTGGACGTTCGACGAACTGCTCGGCTACGCCAACGCCCACGGCGTCGTGGTGAACATGCTGCTCAGCGACGGATACCCGTCCATCGGCTGCGAGCCCTGCACCCGCCGGGTCGCACCGGGCGAGGATCCGCGGGCCGGCCGCTGGGCCGGCCTCGCCAAGTCCGAGTGCGGCCTGCACGTGACCAGCACCCATCCCGAGGAGGAGCTCTTGACCACGCCCATCACCACCGCGTCGTTCGTGAACCTGGACCTGACCGCCGCCGCGTCCGCCGCACCCGCCGCACCTGCCGCGTCCGCGGAGGCGACGTCCGTCCCCGCCGGGCGGACGCCTCAGACGCGGGCCCTGCCGCACCTGCGCGAGCTGGAGGCCGAAGGCATCCACATCATCCGCGAGGCGGTCAGCGAGCTCGAACGCCCGGTGCTGCTGTTCTCGGGGGGCAAGGACTCGATCGTCATGCTGCACCTGGCGATCAAGGCGTTCTGGCCCGCGCCGGTGCCGTTCCCCGTCATGCACGTCGACACCGGGCACAACTTTCCCGAGGTCATCGCCTACCGCGACGCCACCGTCGCCCGGCACGGGCTTCGCCTGGTGGTCGCCTCGGTGCAGGACTACATCGACGACGGACGCCTGCTGGAGCGCGCCGACGGCACCCGCAACCCGCTGCAGACCCAGCCGTTGCTGGACGCCATCGCCGAGAACCGCTTCGACGCCGTCTTCGGCGGCGGGCGCCGCGACGAGGAGAAGGCCCGCGCGAAAGAACGCGTCGTCAGCCTGCGCGACGAGTTCGGCCAATGGGATCCGCGCAACCAGCGCCCCGAGCTGTGGACGCTGTACAACCCGCGCCACCGCCCAGGCGAGCACGTGCGCGTCTTCCCGCTGTCGAACTGGACCGAGCTCGACGTGTGGCGCTACATCGAGGCCGAGGACATCGAGCTGCCCGACCTCTACTACGCGCACGAGCGCGAGGTCTTCCAGCGCGACGGCATGTGGCTCGCGGTGGGCGAGGTCACCGAGCCCCGACCGGGCGAGGACGTCACGACCCGCCGCGTCCGCTACCGCACCGTCGGCGACATGAGCTGCACGGGTGCGGTCGAGTCGGACGCCCGCACCGTCCCCGACGTCATCGCCGAGGTGGCCGCCACCCGCATCACCGAACGCGGCGCGACCCGCGCCGACGACCGCCTCACCGAGGCCGCCATGGAAGACCGCAAGAAGGAGGGCTACTTCTGATGAGCCAACCCACGCTGCTGCGCCTCGCCACCGCCGGATCGGTGGACGACGGCAAGTCCACCCTCGTCGGCCGCCTGCTCTACGACTCGAAGTCCGTCCTCGCCGACCAGCTCGACGCCGTCGAGCGCGTCTCCGCCGCCAAGGGGCTGGGGCATGTCGACCTCGCGCTGCTCACCGACGGCCTGCGCGCCGAACGCGAGCAGGGCATCACCATCGACGTCGCCTACCGCTACTTCGCGACGGCACAGCGCGCCTTCATCCTCGCCGACTGCCCCGGGCACGTGCAGTACACGCGCAACACGGTCACCGGATCCTCCACCGCCGACCTGCTCGTGCTGCTGGTGGACGCCCGCAAAGGCGTCCTCGAACAGACCCGCCGTCATCTGGCCGTCGGGCAGCTGCTGCGGGTGCCGACCCTCCTGATCGCTGTCAACAAGATGGACCTGGTCGACTACGACCAGGCCACCTACGAGGCGGTCGCCGCCCAGGTGCTGGCCGTGGCGTCCGAACTGGGCGTCGAAGGGGTCAGCACGATCCCGGTGTCGGCCCTCGAGGGCGCCAACATCGTCGAGCGGTCCGACCGGACGCCCTGGTATGACGGCCCCTCCCTGCTGGAATTCCTCGAGACGGCACCCGCCGGCGCCGAGCTGGCCGCGCTCCCCTTTCGGTTCCCCGTACAGCTCAGCCTGCGCCCGCAGGAGGCGGCCACACCGGAATACCGCGAGTACCGCGGCTATGCCGGCCAGATCGCGTCCGGCACCGTCCGGGTGGGCGACCCGGTCGTCGTGCTTCCGTCCGGACGCCGCACCATCGTCGCCGGCATCGACACCTACGACGGACCGCTGGAGGAGGCGTTCGCGCCGCAGTCGGTCGCGCTGCGGCTGACCGACGAAATCGACGTCAACCGCGGCGACCTGATCGCGGCCGCCGACGGCGCCCCCGAGCCCAGCCAGGACCTCACCGGCCTCGTGTCGTGGCTCGCCGAGCGCCCCCTGCGCGCCGGCGCCCGCGTGCTGGTCAAGCACGGCACCACGACCGTGCGCGGGATCGTCCGGAGCCTTGGCGGACGGCTCGACCTCGACACCCTCGCCCCGGTGCCGACCGAGGCGCTCGAACTCAACGACATCGGCCGCGTCCACATCCGGCTGTCGGCACCCGTGGCGTCCGACGACTACACGACCTCGCGGCGCACCGGCTCCTTCCTGCTCATCGACCCGCAGACCGGCGGCACGCTGGCCGCAGGCATGGTGCGCGGCACGACGGCGTTCGACGACGCGGTCGAGGCCGCCGAAACCCTCAACTGGTCCATCTGATGCAGCGACTCCTCCTGCTCGGCATCGTCGGATTCGCCGCCCAACTCGTCGACGGTTCGCTCGGCATGGGCTACGGCGTGACGTCCACCTCGCTGCTCCTCATCGCGGGGCTCACCCCCGCGATGGCCAGCGCGTCGGTGCACCTGGCCGAGCTGGGCACCAACGTGGCTTCGGGCACCGCGCACTGGCGGCTCGGCAACGTCGACTGGAAACTGGTCGGACGCCTCGGCGTCCCGGGCGCGATCGGCGCGTTCGCCGGCGCGACCCTGCTGTCGAACCTGTCGACCGCCGCCGCCAAGCCGGCGATGGCCCTGATCCTCGGCGTGCTCGGCATGTACATCCTGCTGCGGTACGCGTTCAAGCCGCCGGCCACGGCGTCCGCCCGTGTCTCGCCGCACCGCCGGCGCTTCCTGGTGCCGCTCGGCCTGATCGGCGGCTTCGTGGACGCCACCGGCGGGGGCGGGTGGGGGCCAGTGGCCACGACGACGCTGCTGTCCGCGGGCAAGACCGCGCCGCGGACGGTGATCGGGTCGGTGGACACCTCGGAGTTCCTGGTGTCGCTCGCGGCGTCGCTCGGCTTCGTCATCAGCCTCGGCATGCTCGGCATCGAGTGGGGCATCGTCGTCGCGCTCCTCGCCGGAGGCCTGATCGCCGCACCCGTCGCCGCCTGGCTGGTGTCCCGGATCCCCGCACGGATCATGGGCGTCGCCGTCGGCGGCCTGATCATCATGACCAACCTCAAGACCCTGTTCGACGCCAGCGGCCTGAGCGCCGAGCAGATGACCATCGGTTTCACCTGCTTCGCGGCGATCTGGCTGGGTCTCACCGCCTGGACCGCCGTCCGCCACGAGAAGGCCCGCCGCATCCGTGAGGCCGCGGAAGGGGAATACTCGATTTGAGCGCCGCCGACACTCTCGTCCTGGCCTGGCACGGCACCCGCAACCCCGCGGGCCACGCGGTGATCGCCGCCCTCACCGACCGCGTCGCCGCGCTGCTGCCCGGCGTCGCCGTGCACACCGCCTGGGTGGACGCGGCGACCGCCGGCGGCTCCCACGATCGCCATCGGGTGCTGCCCGACGCCCTCGCCGCGGCCGGCGACTGCACGCTCGTGCCCTGCTTCCTCGCCGAGGGCTACCACGTGACGCACGACATTCCGCAGGCGGTCGCCGCGTCCGGGCATGCCGTTCAGGTCACCGCGCACCTCGACGGGGCCGCGGACGGCGTCCTCATCGAGCGCGTCCGCGAGGCGGGCGGTGCCGGGGACGCGGTGGTGCTGGCCGTGGTCGGCTCCCGTCGGCCCCGCGCCCAGGCCGAGGCGGCCCGCGTGGCGGCCCGGCTGGCCCGGCACCTCGGCGTCCGGGTGAGGGTCGCCGACCTGTTCGGCACGCCGTCGGCGGCCGAGCGGGTTCTCGAAGCCCGGGCGTGGGGCGCCAACGACGTCCTCGTCGTCCCCTACACGCTCGCGCCCGGTCTGTGGACCCGGCGGCTCGCCGGCCTGGGCGCTCGCGTCGCGGCGCCGATCGGCGATCACCCGAACATCGCTGCTGCCATCGCCGCACGCCATGGCGCGCTCACCGTCCGTCCAACGGCTAATCTTGTCCGTTGAGCCCTCATCCAAAGGAATCCCGAGCCGTGACTGACGTCCACTCCCTCGACCGTGTCGTGATCCGCTTCGCCGGCGATTCCGGCGACGGCATGCAGCTGACCGGCGACCGGTTCACCTCCGACACGGCGACGCTCGGCAACGACTTCGCCACGTTGCCGAATTTCCCCGCCGAGATCCGCGCACCCCAGGGCACCATCGCGGGCGTGTCGAGCTTCCAGCTGCACTTCAGCCACGGCGAGGTCAAGACGCCCGGCGACCAGCCGGACGTCCTCGTCGCGATGAACCCGGCGTCGCTGAAGGCGAACATCGGCGACCTGAAGCGCGGCGGCGTGCTCATCGCCGACAGCAACGAGTTCAACCGGCGCAACCTGGCCAAGGTCGGCTACGCCGCCGACCCGCTCACGGACGGCTCCCTGGACGCCTACCAGCTGCACCCCATCGAGCTGACCGCCATGACGGTGGCCGCCGTTTCCTCGTTCGGATTGGGCCGCAAGGACGCCTCGCGCGCCAAGAACATGTTCGCCCTCGGCCTCCTCACCTGGCTCTACACGCGCCCGGCCGAGCACACGCTGGAGTTCCTCGACGCGAAGTTCGCCCATCGTCCCGAGATCCGCGACTCCAACAAGGCCGCCTTCCTCGCCGGGCACGCGTTCGGCGAGACCACCGAGACTTTCGCCGTCCGTTTCGAGGTCGCCGCGGCCGAGGTGCCGCCGGGGGAGTACCGGCAGATCACCGGCAACAAGGCGCTCGCGCTGGGCCTGATGGCGGGCGCGGAGCGCGCCGGCCTGCCGCTGTTCCTGGGCGCCTACCCGATCACTCCGGCCTCCGACGTGCTGCACGAACTCAGCCAGGCCAAGGCGCACGGAGTCACCACGTTCCAGGCGGAGGACGAGATCGCCGCCGCAGGTGCCGCGCTCGGGGCGTCCTACGCGGGGCATTTGGGCGTGACCACGACGTCGGGGCCGGGCATGGCGTTGAAGAGCGAGACGATCTCGCTGGCCGTCATGCTGGAGCAGCCCCTGGTGGTGTGCGACGTCCAGCGCGCCGGCCCCGCCACCGGCATGCCGACCAAGACCGAGCAGGCCGACCTGTTCCAGTCGCTGTACGGACGCCACGGCGAGGCGCCGCTGCCGGTCCTGGCCGCCAAGTCGCCGTCCGACTGCTTCGCGATCGCCATCGAGGGCGTCCGCATCGCGCTGCGGTACCGGACCCCGGTGATCATCCTGTCCGACGGCTACCTGGCCAACGGCGCCGAGCCGTGGCTGGTGCCCGACCTGGCCTCGATCGAGGGGATCGACCCGGCCTTCGCGACCGAGCCCAACGGTCCCGACGGGACGTTCCTGCCGTACGCCCGCGACGAGCGCCTCGCGCGGCCGCTGGCCGTGCCCGGAACGCCCGGCCTCGAGCACCGGATCGGCGGCATCGAGCGAGCGGACGGCACGGGCGCCATCTCCTACGCGCCCGAGAACCACGACCGCATGGTGCGGCTGCGCCAGGCCAAGGTGGACGGCATCGCGGCCGAGATCCCCGACCTCGAGGTCCTCGACGCCTCGGGCCGGGCGGACGTCCTCGTGCTCGGCTGGGGGTCCACCTGGGGGCCTATCGACGCCGCGCGCCGCCTGGCGGCGAAAGTCGGACGCCCGGTCGCCACCGCGCACCTGCGCCACCTCAGCCCGCTGCCCGCCAACACCGGCGAGGTCCTGCGCGCCTACAAGCGCGTGATCGTTCCCGAAATGAACCTGGGACAGCTCGCGACCGTGCTGCGCGCCGCCTACCTGGTGGACGTGCAGTCGTTCAGCCGGGTCCGCGGCCTGCCGATCAGCCCCGCGGAGCTGTCGGACTACCTGATCAGCGTCGTCGACGAACTCGCGCCGATCGGCGCCGGAAAGGACGCCCGATGAACACCGGACTCGCCAAGATCCCGTTGTCGCTGACCCCGCAGAACCGCAAGGAGTTCGTCTCCGACCAGGAAGTGCGCTGGTGCCCCGGCTGCGGCGACTACGCCGTGCTGGCCGCGTTCCAGTCGCTGATGCCGCAACTCGGCATCCGGCGGGAGAACACCGTCATCGTGTCGGGTATCGGCTGCTCGTCGCGGTTCCCGTACTACGTGGACAGCTACGGCATGCACTCGATCCACGGTCGCGCGCCGGCGATCGCCACCGGCGTGGCGATCGCACGCGAAGACCTGGCCGTATGGGTGGTCACCGGTGACGGCGATGCGCTGTCGATCGGCGGCAACCACCTGATCCATGCGCTGCGCCGCAACGTGAACATCACGATCATGCTGTTCAACAACCGCATCTACGGCCTCACCAAGGGTCAGTTCTCGCCCACCTCCGAGGCGGGCAAAGTCACCAAGTCGTCGCCGAGCGGCTCGCTGGATCACCCCTTCAACCCGGTGACGCTGGCGCTGGGCGCCGAGGCGACGTTCGTGGCCCGCACCATCGACTCTGACCGCAAACACCTCACCGAGGTGCTGACCGCGGCCATCAACCATCGCGGCGCCTCGCTGGTGGAGATCTACCAGAACTGCCCGATCTTCAACGACGGCGCGTTCGACGGCCTCAAGGAAGTCGACTCGCCGGCGGTGATCCCGCTGGTGCACGGTCAACCGATCACCTTCGCCAAGGGCGAGCTGGGCGTGGTGCGCGGTGCCGACGGACGCCTGGGCGTCCGGGCCGTCTCCGACGTGGCGGCGTCCGACCTGGTGGTTCACGACGCGCACGCCGAGAATGCCACCCTGGCGTTCGAGCTCTCGCGGCTGACCGACACCCAGACGTTGTCCGCGTCCCCGATCGGCATCTTCCGCGACGTCGACCGGCCCGCCTTCGACGACCAGAGCCGCCAGCAGGTCTCGATGCCGCTGGATCGCACCTCGGAGTTGCAGAAGCTGATCACCGGCCGCGACACCTGGACGGTGCTGTAGGCACAGGCACGCCGCCCGGCTTCCGCACGGCCGCCCAGGTTCCACACCGACGCCCGGCATGCCGCCCGGGTTCCGCACAGTCGCCCGCGTAGGAACCCGGGCGGCGGTGGCTGACCCGGGCGACAGGAACGGTGGCGCGGGGAGCGGCCCCGCTGTCAGACCGGGTGCGACGCGATGAGCAGCTTGAGTGCGGCGACGTCGTTGGGGAGGTCGGTGACGCGGCGGGGCAGGGCCTCCAGGCCCGCGAACTTCGCCGGGCGCTCCACGTCGTGGCCGAGCGCCTCGACGATCGTCGCCGAGAATTTCACCGGCAGCGCGGTCTCGAGCACGATCACCGGGGGCGTGACGGCGTCCGCCGCCAGCAGGTCGCGGGCCACCTTGACGCCGTCCGCCGTGTGCGGGTCGATCACGTGGCCGCTGCCGGACGCCTCGGCCGCGATGGTCGCCAGCCGGTCCGCATGCGTCGACGAACCCGACACGAAGCCGAACCTCTCGCCGAGCGCCGCGAAGGCGCCCGTGTCGCTCAGGTCGAACCGCCCCTCCCCTGGCACGCGCACCGCGAACAGGTCGCGGACGGCGTCCGCGTCGCGGCCGAGCAGGTCGAAGACGAAGCGTTCGAAGTTGGACGCCTTGGAGATGTCCATGCTCGGGCTCGACGTCTCGTGCGTCTCGGCGGTGCCGCGCACCCGGTACAGGCCGGTGGCGAAAAACTCGGCCAGCACGTTGTTCTCGTTCGTGGCCAGGATGAGCGTGTCGATCGGCAGCCCCATCTCGCGGGCGATGTGCCCGGCGCAGATGTTGCCGAAGTTGCCGGTGGGCACCGCGAAGCTGACCCGTTCGCCCTCGACGGTCGTGGCCTGCAGGTAGAGCGCGATGTAGTAGACGACCTGCGCCACGAGCCGGGCCCAGTTGATCGAGTTGACCGCGCCGATGCTGTGGGCGGCCTTGAAGGCCAGGTCGGCGTTGAGCTCCTTGACCAGATCCTGGCAGTCGTCGAAGACACCCTCGACGGCGAGGTTCACGATCGCGGGATGGTCGATGCTGAACATCTGCGCCTGCTGGAACGGCGTCATCCGGCCGGCGGGGGTCAGCATGAACACGCGGACGCGGTCCTTGCCGAGCATGGCGTACTCGGCCGCCGAACCCGTGTCGCCCGAGGTCGCGCCGACGATGGTGAGTCTGAGATCGCGCCGGTCCAGCTCGTAGGCGAAGAGTTCGCCCAGCAGTTGCATCGCCATGTCCTTGAAGGCGGCGGTCGGCCCGTTGCTGAGGTGGCCCAGCAGGACGCCGCCGCCCAGGTCGGTGACGCCGACCACGGCGTCCGACCCGAAGGCGTCCGCCGAGTAGGCGCGGGCGCAGATCGCACGCAGATCCTCGGCGGGAATGTCATCGATGTAGAGCGCCAGCACCTCGGCGGCCAGCGCCGCGTACCCGTCCTCGGCGAGCAGCGTCCGCCAGGACGCCAGCGTCGCGGCGTCCAGCCTCGGGTACGACTCGGGCAGGTACAGGCCGCCGTCGGGAGCGAGACCTTCGAGCAGGATGTCGCTGAACGGCAGGCGCGGCTGGTCGGCGCCGCCACGGGTGGAGAGATACTTCACCCGCCCAGCCTACGATGCGGGCACCCGGCGGCGGTCGGATCGTCCAGCGCCGCCGGGAGGACTACTCCCCCGACCCCGTGACCAGGTCGACGAACACGTCGTCCAGCGTCGGCTCCGCCGACCGCCCGGCGGCCGCCCACTCCTCGCTCAGCCGGTGCCTGATGTCGGCCGGCGAACCCTCGGCGATCAGCCGGCCGTTGTAGATGAAGGCCAGCTGGTTGCAGTTGCTGGCCTCGTCCATGTAATGCGTGGTGACGAACAGCGTGACACCGCGGCCGGCGAGCTCGTAGAGCAGATCCCAGAACTGGCGGCGGGCCACCGGGTCGACCCCACCGGTCGGCTCGTCGAGGAACAACAACTCGGGATCGTGAATCGTGGCGGTGCCCAGCGCCAGGCGCTGGCGCCACCCGACCGACAGGTTGGCCGTCAGCTCGTTCTCGCGCCCCTTGAGATCGGCCATCTCCAGCACGTAGGCCCGCTGGTCGGCGAACCGCTCCGGCGCCAAGTCGTAGACGCCGGCATAGAACCGCAGGTTCTCGGCGACCGTCATGTCCTCGAACAACGCGAACTTCTGCGACATGTAGCCGAACCGGGGCCGGACGCGTTCGGGGTGCGCGACCACGTCCTCACCGAGCACCATCGCCCGTCCTGCGCTCGGCGCGCTGGTGCCGGTGAGCATCCGGATCGTCGTCGTCTTGCCGGAACCGTTGGGGCCGAGGAAGCCGACGATGGTCCCCCGCGGCACGTCGAAGTCGAGGGCGTCGACGGCGGTGAACGAGCCGAACCGTTTGGTGAGCCCTCGTACCGAGAGGGCGGCGTCCGGGTTCGGTGCCGTGCCGCGCAGGGCCGACCCCCGGGGCCCGCCGAGCGGCGCGTGGTCGGTCATTCGGTCAACCTCCGGTGGGTCGCGGCGATGGCGGCGCCGAAGATGAGGACGGCGAACGCCGCCAGCACCCCGAACTGGGGAGCGAGTGCGTCGAAGCCGCTGCCCTTGATGAAGGCGCCGCGCAGGATCTGGATCGCCCAGGTGAGCGGCACGAACCAGGTCAACGGCACGATGGCGGCCGGCATCGAGTCGACGGGGAAGATGAACCCCGACAGCACGAAGCTGGGCAGCATGAGCAGCATCATCATCTGCTGCGCCTGCTGCCGGGTGTGCGAGAGCAGCGAGATGAGCAACCCCAGCCCGATGGAGGTGAGCATGAACAGCGCCAGTCCCGCGGCAACGACCGAGATCTGGCCGGCGAACGGCACCCCGAACCAGAAGACGCCGACCCCCGCCACCAACAGCAGCTGCACGGTGGCGACGAGCGCGTACGGCGTGACCTTTCCGATCAGGTACTCGGTGGGCCGGATCGGGGTGACGAACATCTGCTCCAGCGTGCCGCCTTCCCGCTCCTTGACGACCGCCTGACCCATGACGGCCATGATCGAGATCATCACGATCGAGGCCACCAACCCCGGGATCATCGTGTTCACCGCGGCCAGCGTCGGATTGAACATCACCCGGACGCGGGCGTCGATCCCCGGCGCGGCTATCTGCACGCCCTGGCCGGCCATCCGGTCGGCGTTGAACCGCGCGACGATCTGGGCGGCGTAACCGCTGCCCACCGAGGCGACCTGGCTGTCGGAGCCGTCCACCACGACGCCGATCGGGGCGGTCTCGCCGCGGTCCAGCGCGGCCTGCGTGCCCTCGGGGACGACGATGGCGATCGCGATCGCACCGGTGTCCATCAGCGGCTGCAGCTCGCTCTCGGCCGGCCGCGCGACGATCCTGAAGTAGTCGGACGCCGCGAAGTGCGCGGTGAGGGCCCGCGAGGTCGCCGTCCGGTCGAGATCGACGACGGCCGTGCTGAGGTTGGTGACGTCGGCGGCCACGACATACCCGAACAGGATCAGCTGCATGACCGGCATCAGGAACATCAGCCGCAGCAACAGCGGGTCGCGGCGCAGCTGCAGGAATTCCTTCCACATCAGCAACCGGATCCGCCGCCCGCTCATCGCCGCCCCCTCGCCGACAGCACCACCGCGACGGCGATCGCCACGACCGCGTAACCGGCCAGCGCGACGAGCTCCGGCCACAGCTCCGCCACCCCCGCCCCCTTGAGGAACACCCCGCGCGAGAGCGTCACCATGAAGCGCGCCGGGAAGAGCCAGCTCAACGCCTGCAGGACGACGGGAACCGAGGACAGCGGGAACGCGAATCCGGACAGGATGAACGCCGGCAGCATCGACAGGAGCAGCCCCAGCATGTTCGCGCTCTCCAGGGTCGGCGCCACCGCCGAGATGACGAGCCCCATCGCGAGCGAACAGAACACGAACAGCGCGGCGCCGAGCGCGAGCACGCCGAGGCTGCCCCGCAGCGGAAGGTGGAAGAACACCACCCCGACGACGACGATCGCGGCCAGCTCGAGGAACGCCAGCAGCGTCCAGGGCGCGAGCTTGCCGATCATCGTCTCCCAGCCCCGCAGCGGGCTGATCGCCAGCTGCTCGTCGGTGCCCTGCTCGCGCTCGCGGACGAGGCTGACCGCGGTCTGCTGCACCGCGACCACCATGATGATCACCACCATCAGCCCGGGGATCAGGAAGTCGGAACTTCGCCGCTCGGGGTTGTACCAGGTGCGGACCCTCGGTTCGAGCTGACCGGCCGCGGACACATCCAGGCCCTGGGCGTCCGCCCATTCGACGGCCACCTGCCGCCCGTAGGCCTGGTTGAGCGCCGTGACGAACGCCTGCCCGACCCGGGCCGCGGTGGGCTCGCTGCCGTCGAGGTAGACCGCGACGGTGGCCTGGTCGCCCGCCGCCAGGCTCCGGCCGAAGCCGGCGGGCACCACGACCGCGATCCGCGCCTCGTTGTGGTCGAACACGGCGTCCACGTCGGCCAGGCTGTCCGCGGTGCCGACCACCCGGAAGAAGTCCGAGCTGGCATAGCTGCGCAGGTAGGCGGCGCTGGCGGGCGTCCGATCGGAGTCGATGACCACGGTGGACACGTTGCTGACGTCGAAGCTGATCGCGTACGCGAACAGGATCATCTGCAGCACTGGGAGCGCCAGCACCACCGCCAGCGTGCGCCGGTCGCGGCCCAGGTGGGTGAACTCCTTGACGATCAGCGCGGCGATCCTCGTGGCCGCGTTCATCGGTTCACCCGCTCGCGGCCGAGTTCGGCCAGGACGGCGAAGGCCGTCTCCATGTCGACGGCGACCGCCCGGAGTGCGCCCGCGATCCCGGCGCCGGCCAGCGTCGACTCGACCGTGACGATGTCGTCGGTGTCCGCCAGCAGCCGGACGATGTCGCCGTAGAGATGCGCCGTCAGCACGCCCGGCAGGTCGCCGACGACCGCCAGCGCCGCCCGTGGCGCCGGCGTCCGCAACTCGTAGAGCCGGCCGGGCACCAGCGCCTTGATCGCGGCGGGGCTGCCGCGGTGCCGGACGCGTCCGCCATCCAGGAAGACCACGTCGGTGCAGCGCTCCGCCTCGTCCATGTAGGGCGTCGCCACCAGGACGGTGGTGCCCGCCCGGTTCAGGTCGGCCAGGATCCGCCAGAACTCCCGCCGCGAGACGGGGTCGACGCCCGTGGTCGGCTCGTCGAGCAGCAGCACGCGCGGCCGGTGCATCAGGGTCGTGGCGAGGAAGAGCTTCTGCTTCATGCCCCCCGACAGGCGTCCGGCCGTGCGGTCGAGGAAGCCCGCGAGCCCCATACCGCTCAGCAGTTCGAGCGACCGCTCGCGGCGTTCGGCCTTCGGCACGCCCCGCAGGCGCGCGAAGAACTCGATGTTCTCGGCCACACTCAGGTCCGGGTAGAGCGCGAACTTCTGCGACATGTACCCGATGCGCGAGGTGACGTCCCTCGCCTGCCGGGTCACGGAGAACCCCTGGATGCGCGCGTCGCCTCCGTCCGGCCGCAGGACCGTGGCGAGCATCCGGATCAACGTCGACTTGCCCGCGCCGTCCGGGCCGAGCAGGCCGAGCACGGCGCCACCCGGCACGCTCAGGTCGACGCCGTCGACGGCCACGACGTCGCCGAAGACGCGGCGCAGGCCATCGGCCTCGATCGCCGGGGCCCCCGCGGGCTGTTCGTTCATGGCAGTCGGACGTCCACCGGCATGCCCGGCTTGAGCGTGCCCGAGGGGTCATCGATGCGGATCCGGACGGCGAACACCAGCTTGGTGCGCTGATCGGCGGTGTCGATGGCGTTGGGGGTGAACTCCGCGCTGTCGGAGACGAACGACACCGTGCCCGCGTAGGTCTCCGCGGTCGCGTTGGTGGTGAGCTCGGCACCGTCGCCGACAGCGACCCTTCCCATCTGCGGCTCCGGCACGAAGACCCGCACGAACAGGTCGGCCGGGTCGGTCATCGTCAGCAGGGTGCGCCCGGGCGCAGCGTTGGCGCCGGCGTTGCCGACCACGTTGACGACGGTGCCGGCCGTCGGCGCCTTCACCGTCGCGTACCCGAGTTGCACGTCGGCCAGATCCACCGCGGCCTGGGCCTGGGCGAGCCGCGCCCGGACGGCGGTGACATCGGCCTTCGTCGCATCGTCGTCGTTCTCGGCGTTGGTGAGCGCGGCCCTGGCCGCGATGACGCCCTGCTCCGCCTGGCCCCGCTGCAGCGCGAGCGCGGCGGTGTCGAGGTGGACGAGCACCTGGCCCTCGGTGACGCGATCGCCCTCGGACGCCTCGATCGAGGTGATCCGGCCGGCCATCGCGGGTGCGACGGCGATCTCGGCGGTCTCGACTTGCCCGGTGAGCGTCAGCCCGGTCGCCGGCTCCGGTCGGGTCGCGCTCCACCACCACCAGGCGCCGAGCCCGGCCAGCAGGAGGACGACGACGATGATCACCGGGATCGGCGGATGCGTGCGCTTGGTCACGTGGGTCACCCCTTGGCTTGGCAGGACGAGAGTTGGAGGTCGACGGGGACGCCCGCAGGCATCGGGGCCGACAGGGTCACCTCGACGGGCACCGCCCGGGTCAGGTGCACCTCGTCGGTGGCGTGGTGGGTCGGCGGGTAGCCGGCCAGCGGCGGGATCCTGCTGACGTGGCCGGACAACGAGGCGGCCGCCCCGGAGCCGACGACCGCCGGGGCGTCCAGGCACACGCGCGCGGCCTGGTCGGGGGCCAGCCAGGTGGTCACCACGACGGCGGGCCGTGCGAGCTCCGCAACGGTGGCGCCGGGCGCGAGGACGTCGCCGGCATGCGCGATCGCCGTGACGACGCCGTCGGCCGGCGCACGGACCACGGCCAGGTCGCCCGCCACCGTCGCCGCCTCGATCGCGGTCGTGTCGTCGGCGGCGACGATCGCGATCCTCCGGTTGCGCTTCAGCGAGGTCCGGGCGTCCTGGACCGTGGCGATGCCCTCCTCGATGGTGCGGAGCCCGTCGCGGGCCAGGGCGAGGTTGGCATCCACGGTGGCGATGCCGGCGGCCAGCTGGGCGTTCGCCTCCTTCAGCTGCGCTTGGCCTGCGGCGAGTTCCGTGCCTGCGGCGACCAGCGTCTGGACGCCCTCCTGAAGACCGCCGATGGCGGCCGCCAGCGTCGCCTCCGTCTCGACCAGCGGCTGCCGGACCTCGGGTAGGGCGTCGGCCGGCAGCGCCGCGAGGGCGGCCTGGACCTGCGTGTGTTGCGCCGTGGCCTCGGCCAGCTTGGCGGTCGCGTCCCGCCGGTTGGTCTCGACGGTCCTGCGCTGCTCGGCGAGCGCGGCGGCGGACGACCGCGCCTCGTCGCGTTTGGTCACCAGGTCGGCCCGGGCCGCGGTGGCGGCGGCGATCCCGTCGGTCACCTCGGCCCGCTTGTCACGCAGTTCCTGCTCGGCCTCCCGGGTGGCGTCGATGCCCGCGTCGATCACCCCGACCTGCGCGCGGGCGAGGGCGGCGTCCGCTTCGGCCACCCGCCGCTGGGCGGCGAGGGCCGTGTCGTCGAAGCGGACCAGCACGTCGCCGGCCGCCACGCGATCGCCGAGCCGCACGTCGACCGCCGCGACGCGCTGGGCGGCGCCGAACGACAGTGCGACGGGCACGCCGGACATCGTGGCGTCCGCGCCCTGGCGCACGGCGAAGCCGGCGTCCAGGCTGACCCGGGGCACCGCGAGCGCGGGCGCCTGGATCGACAGCGAGTCGGCGAGGACGCGTCCGGTCGAGACGACCGTGTCGGTCGCCGGCTGCTGGCATCCGGCGAGGCTCAGCGCGACGCCGGCCGCGAGGGCGACCGCCCCGACGCGGGTCATAGAGTGCTGCGGATCTCGAGCGTGCGCAGATAGGCGTCCACCAGCCAGGCCACCGTCTCCGTGTCCGGGCGCTCCGGCGCGTCGTTGCGCATCAAACCGCCGAAGAGGACGTAGCTCATCAGCGGCCCGACCAGGATTCGCACGCTGACGTCGGGGCGCTCGAGCACGATCACCCCGTTCGCGGCAGCGCCGGTGAGGATGAGCGTGGCCCGTCCGAGCAGCTGGCCCGGCAGCGCTTCGAGGAAGGTGTGCCGCAGTTCGGGGACGTGCACCGCCTCGCCGACCAGCAGCCGCAGGATCGCGACCGCCTCGTCGCGCAGCATCGTGTCCAGGAGTCGGTCACCGAAACCGATCAGTGCGGCGCGGAGCTCATCGTGGGTGCGGGGCGCCTCGACGCCCTGCTGCGGGCCGAGTTCCCCCAGCGCCTCGGTCATGATCGCGACCAGGAGATCTTCCTTGCTCGGGAAGTAGGCGTACAGGGTCTGCTTGCTGACGCCGGCCTCGGCGGTGATCGCGTCCATCGACGTCCGCGCGAAGCCCTGGCTCAGGAACAGCGTCCGGGCGGCGTCGGTGATCTGCCGCCGCTTGGCGGCGGCCCGCGGGCTCAACTCCTCCATCCATCAAACTGTACGGTCCAGTATGATGACGCGCAAGGCGCCCGCGCGATCCGCGTCGACACCGTCGGAGCGTCCGCGCGCACGATCAGCACCGTTGCCTACGAAATTTCGTGCGCAACGGTGCTGATCGTAGGCAACGGCCTAGCTGGGCCAAGCCGGCCTCAGCGGGGATCCCTTCCGATCGCCGGCCAGGGGTGGGACGCCTCCAGCTCGGCCGCCAGCGACACCAGCAGGTCGTCGCGGCCCAGCACGCCCGTGATCATCACGCCGATCGGCAGCTCGACCCCGTCCACCTCGCTGCGCACCAGCGGCAGGCTGACCGACGGACGCCCGGTGAGGTTCGCCACCGACGTCCACGGCGTGTAGTCGATCTGGGCCGCGAAGTCCGCGGCCGGGTCGGAGTCGTTGCGCAGCCCGCCCACGAAGGCCGGCGGCCGGGCGAGCGTCGGCGTGAGGACGGCGTCCAGGCCCGACCAGCGGGTGGCGACCTCGTACTCCAGCATCTGGATCGCCGCCAGCGCACCGGCGTAGTCGACGCCCGACACCTGGCGCCCGCGCGCCCTCAGCCACGCCGTCATCGGCGTCAGCAGGTCCTCCACCGGGCCCGGCAGCGGAATGGACGCCGCACCGGTCGTCCACACCGCGTCGAACGCCGCCCAGCGCTCCGCAGGGAACGCGCGCGGCGCTTCGACCACCTCATGCCCGAGTTCGCTGAGCCAGCCGGCCACGGTCGCCACGGCGTCCGCGCACACCCGATGGACGACGGCCGTGTCGGAGATGACCGGCACCGTCGTCACACCGATCCGCAGCCGCCCCGGCGCCCGGCCGGCCGCGGCGCTCAGCGCACCCCGCAGCGCCGGCGCGAGCACGTCGAGGCCGAGCGCCGTGTCCGCCACCGTCCGCGACACCACGCCGTCGCAGGCGAGCCCCGGGCCGGGCACGCGCAGGGGCAGCGCCGTCACCACCCCGCGGGAAGGCTTGAGCCCCACGATCCCGCAGGAGGCTGCGGGGATCCGGATGCTGCCGCCACCGTCCGAGGCGTGCGCCAACGGCACTACCCCCGCGGCCACGGCCGCCGCCGCGCCGCCCGAGGACCCGCCCGCCCCGCGGCGCACGTCCCAGGGCGTGACGGTCGGCTGGCGCTCGGCCGGCTCGGTGTAGCAGGGGAAGCCGAACTCGGGCGTCGCGGTCTTGCCGACCACCAGCGCCCCTGCGGCCACCAGCCGCGCCGCGACGGGATCGGTGCGCACCGCCACGTTGCCGAACAGCGCCTGACTGCCCGCCTCGAAGGGCAGTCCCTCGACCTCGGCGAGATCCTTGATCGGGCACGGCACACCGGCCAGCGGCCCGAGTTCCTCGCCTCGGCCTCGGGCCGCGTCGACCGCGGCCGCCTGCGCCAGCGCGCGTTCGGGGGTCAGCGAGGCGAACGCCGCGAGGAGGGGTTCGGACGCCTGGGCTGCCGCCAACGCGGCGCGCGCGACCTCGACCGCGCTCCACTCGCCACTGCGGACACGACGGGCCACCTCGACGGCGCTGGCCTGGGGATCGACGCTCATGGCCGCCACAGTAGTTCAGCGGCGGCGTCGGGCCCCCTGATTCAGCGCGCCCGGTTGGCCACCTGGTCGCACAACGCCTCCAGGCCCTGGCGGGCGGGCCCGTGCGGCAACAGCTCGAGGTGGCCGCGCGCGAGGTCCGCCCGCCGCGCCACCTCGGCCCGCGCGGACGCCATCACCGGGTGGGCCCGCAGCAACGCGAGCGCCTCGGCCACCTCGGCCTCCTCGGTGAGCGGACGCGAGGTCAGCTCGAGCAGGCGGGCGTCCTCGGGGGCCGCGCTGGTGCGCAGCATCAGCACCGGCAGCGTGGCCACCCCCTCGCGCAGGTCCGTGCCGGGGGTCTTGCCCGACGCATCGGACTCGATGTCCAGCAGGTCGTCCGACAGCTGAAAGACCGCCCCGACCTCTTCGCCGTACGCGGCCAGCGCGTCCAGCACACCGGCGGGCGCCCCGCACACCATGCCGCCGAACCGGGCCGACGCCGCGATCAGGGATCCGGTCTTGTCGGCGATGACGTTCAGGTAGTGCTCCAGCGGGTCCTCGCCCGCCCGGACGCCGCGGGTCTCGGCGATCTGGCCCTGCACCAGGCGCGCGAACGTCTCGGCCTGCAGGTGCACGAAGTCGGTGCCGAGTGTCGCGACCGTCGAGGAGGCGCGGGCGAACAGGAAGTCGCCGACCATGATCGCAACCGTGTTGTCCCAGCGGCTGTTCGCCGACGGGACGCCGCGGCGCACGTCGGCCTCGTCCATGACGTCGTCGTGGTAGAGGCTCGCCACGTGGGTGAGCTCCATCACGACGGCCGCCCGGTCGATCGCCGAGGGATCCGCGCCCTCGAACAACTGGGACGCCAGCACGACGAGCATCGGCCGGAACCGTTTGCCGCCGGCGGCCAGCAGGTGCTGGGCGGCGTCCGTCACGAAAGCCGACTGCGCGGCGGACGTCTCATGCAGCCGCGCTTCAACCGCGTCGAGGCGACCGCGGACGGTCGCCTCGAACGCCGGATCGACGTCGGTGGAAAGGTCCCTCACCTCAGGAAGCCGCCCGCCATCGCCGCCCACTGCATCACCTGGTCGGGCAGCAGGCCCATCCACACGGTGGCGACCGCGCCGACCGCGACCGGCACCCACGTCCAGGCGCTGGCCTGACCGACGAACGTGCCCTCGGCCGGCTCGGCGGCGAACATGAGGGCGATCACGCGCAGGTACAGGTAGGCGGCCACGACGCTGACGCCCACCGCCACGACCACGAGCCAGCCGTAGCCGCCGCGCCACGCCGCCGTGAACACGGCCCATTTGCCGATGAAGCCACCGGTGAGCGGAATGCCCGCGAAGCTCAGCATGAACAAGGAGAATAGCCCAGCGACCCAGGGGCTCTTGCGGGCCAGACCGGACCACGCCTCGAGCCCGTTCTCTTCGCCGGCGGCGTTGCGGACCATCGTGACGAGCGCGAAGGCCCCGATCGTCGCGAAGCCGTAGGCGACCAGGTAGAACATGACGGACGCCGCCGACGTGGCCTGGCCGGCCGGCACGATCTGGCTCGCGCCGACGACGGCGGTCAGGATGAAGCCGGCGTGCGCGATCGAGCTGTAGGCCAGCAGACGCTTCACGTCGGCCTGCGTCAGCGCTCCGACCACGCCGATGACCATGGTGAGCACGGCCAGGATCGCGAACAGCGGCTGCCACGTCCAGCGCTCGCCGTCGAGGGCGACGTAGAACACGCGCATCGCCGCGCCCACCGCGGCCAGCTTGGTCGCGATCGCCATGAAGCCGGTGACCGGGGTCGGCGCACCCATGTAGACGTCGGGCGTCCAGCTGTGGAACGGCACGACGCCGATCTTGAACAGCAGGCCGACGGCCAGCAGCGCCAGGCCGATGAAGACCAGGCCACGCTCGGCGGTGGCGCCGGCGACGGCGTCGTGGATCGCGCTCAGGTCGAGCGACCCGGTGACCACGAACAGCATCGCGGTGCCGAACAGGAAGAACGCCGAGCTGAAGGCGCCGAGGAGGAAGTACTTCAGGGCCGCCTCCTGGCTCAGCAGGCGGCGACGGCGCGCCATGCCCGAGAGCAGGTACAGCGGCAGCGAGAACACCTCGAGCGCGACGAACATGACCAGCAGGTCGGACGAGGCAAGGAACACCATCATGCCGGTGAGCGCGAACAGCACCAGCGGGTAGACCTCGGTGTGCTCGTGCCGGGCCGCGGACGCCTCCTCCTCGTCCCGCGAACCGGGCACCGACGCCGCGGACGCCGCGAACGCGGTGGCGCCACCGTTGAGGCGACGCTCCGAGAACACCATCAGCGCCAGCGTGCCGAAGACCAGCAGCGCCGCCCACATGAAGTAGGTGGGGCCGTCCAGCATCAGCGAGCCCATGGCCACCGGGCCGCCGTACGCGTTGAGCACGTTCAGCACCAGGAACGCCATCGCGAACACGACGCTCACCGCGACCAGGACCACCTGCGCGAGAAACCGGTACGCCCGCGGCAGCACGGCCTCGACCAGGATGCCCAGGCAGGCCGCGCCGAACAGCAGCAGCACCGGGGCCAGCGCACGCCACTCCAGGACGGGCGCCGCCATCTCCAGCAGCATCGGGTTGGACATCACTTGGCTCCCTTCACGACCGGCGCCGGGTCGGCCACACCGACATGGGCCAGGGTCGCTTGTGCGGTGGGCTCAACGAGTTTCACGGCCGGCGCCGGCATGAAGCCGAGGAACAGCAGCACTCCGAGGATCGGCACCATGATCGCCCGCTCCAGGCCGGTCAGGTCGCGACCGGTGAAGTGGGTCGCCGCGGCGTCCGTGACCGGCCCCGTCATCGTGCGCTGGTACAGACGCAGCACGTAGACCGCGGCCAGCACGACGCCGATCAGCGACGCCGCCGTAACGATCGGGTAGCGGCTCCACGTGCCCGTGATCACCATGAACTCGCTGACGAAGGTGGACATGCCCGGCAGCGACAGGGCCGACAGGCCCGAGACGAGCAGCAGGCCCGCGGCCACCGGGGCGACCTTCTGGACGCCGCCGAACGCCTCGATGTCGTAGCTGCCCCGCCGCTTGGCGAGGTAGCCGACCATCAGGAACATCGCGGCGGTCGAGAAGCCGTGGTTGAGCATGTAGAAGATGGATCCCGACAGCGACGCCTGCGTGAACGCGTAGATGCCGAGCACCATGAAGCCGAAGTGGCTCACCGACGTGTAGGCCACCAGGCGCATCAGGTTGCGGCTGCCGATGGCGCCGAACGCACCCCACAGGATCGACGCCACGGCGAACCACACCATGAACGGCGTGACCCACAGCGACGCCTCCGGGAACAGGCCCAGGCAGAACTTGATCATGCCGAACGTGCCGATCTTGTCGAGGACGCCGACCAGCAGCGTCGCCGTGCCGGGCGTGGAGTGCTCGGCGGCGTCCGGCAGCCAGGTGTGCAGCGGCACCATCGGAGCCTTGATCACGAAGGCGATCAGGAAGCCCAGCATCAACCAGCGCCCGGCCTGGACGTCGATGCTCAACTGCGCCAGGTCCGCCACCAGATACGACGGTGCGCCCTGCGCGACGCCGATCGCGAACAGGCCGACGACGGAGGCCAGCATGATCAGCCCGCCCGCCAGGCTGAACAGCAGGAACTTGACGGCGGCGTAGCGGCGGCGCGCCCCGCCGAAGCCGACGATCAGGAAGTAGGTCGGGACCAGCGTCGCCTCGAAGAACAGGTAGAACAGCAGCACGTCGTTGGCCATGAACACGAACAGCGACAGGCCCTGCAGGACCAAGACGAGCGCGAAGAAGACCTGCGCGCTCCAGCGTCCGGCGGGCGGCTGCCACTCGGCGAGCATCACCAGCGGCGTCAGCACGACGGTCATCAGCACCATCGCCAGGCCCATGCCGTCCACGTCCAGCGCCCACCAGGCGCCGAACGCCCGGATCCAGGGCACCTGGACGGCGAGGTCGGCGCCCGCGGAGTGCAGGACGGCCACGCCCACGCCGAGGGCCAGGGTGACGAGCGCGAAGCCGAGCCCGAGGATGCGGGCGGCGCCCTTGCCCATCGGCAGCAGCAGGAGCAGACCGCCGACGATCGGCAGAAGCCCGAGGACGGTCAACCAGGGGAAAGTCATCTCAACTCCTCCCTCAGCCCAACTGGCTGAGGATCAGAACGACACCCACGAGCAGCACGCCGCCCACCATGGTGAGGGCGTAGCTTCGGACGTAGCCGGTCTCCAGGCGCCGCACCTGCGTCGACAACCCGGAGAACGCGTCGGCCGACGCGTCGGCGGCCTTGTCGATGCCCCGGGCGTCCGCGGTGTCGACCGCAGCCGCAAGGGCCGTGGCCGGGGCGACGAAGAGCGCGTGGTTGACCTCGTCGCCGAAAAGGACGTGGCGGCCCGCGATCGTGATCGGGTTGGCGGTCGTCGGGGCCTTCACCGGGATCGGGTTGCGGCCGAACACCAGGTAGGAGAGGACGACGCCGGCCGCGACGACGCCCATGGTGGCCATGCCCACCGGGGTCGGGATCAGCGACACCTCGTGCGCGTGGTTCCCGACGGCCGGCTCCAGCCACTCCTGGATCCAGTTGTTCATCACGAGGCCCGAGACCACCGACAGGATCGCCAGCAGCACCAGCGGAATGGTCATCACCTTGGGCGACTCGTGCGGGTGGACGCCCGGCTGCCAGCGCTTCTCGCCGAAGAACGTCATCAGCATCAGGCGCGTCATGTAGAACGCGGTGATGCCGGCACCGATCAGGGCGCAGAGGCCGATGAACGTGTTCGAGGCGAACGCCGCCTCGATGATGTGGTCCTTGGAGAAGTAGCCGGCGAACAGCGGGAATCCGATGATCGCCAGGTAGCCCATCGCGAACGTGCCGAACGTCCACTTCATGGCCGTGCTCAGCAGGCCGTAGTGGCGCATGTTCACGTCGTCGTTCATGCCGTGCATGACCGAACCGGCGCCGAGGAACATGTTGGCCTTGAAGAAGCCGTGGGTCAGCAGGTGGAAGATCGCGAACGCGTAGCCGGCCGGGCCGATGCCCGCAGCGAGCATCATGTAGCCGATCTGGCTCATGGTCGAACCGGCGAGCACCTTCTTGATGTCGTCCTGGCTCGTGCCGATCCAGGCGCCGACGAGCAGGGTCACGGTCGCCACGACGACGACCGCCAGCTGGGCGGTGGGCGAGGCCTCGAACACGGCGTGGCTGCGCACGACCAGGTAGACGCCCGCCGTCACCATCGTCGCGGCGTGGATGAGCGCCGACACCGGGGTCGGGCCCTCCATGGCGTCCAGCAGCCAGGCCTGCAGCGGCACCTGGGCGGACTTGCCGCAGGCGGCCAGCAGCAGGAACAGGCCGATCAACGTCGCCCACTGCGGCTCGAGACGGGCGGCGCCGGCGTTCACGTCGGTGAACGTCGAACTGCCGAACATCGCCAGCATGGACGCGATCGCGGCCAGCATGCCGAGGTCGCCGACGCGGTTCATGACGAACGCCTTGGTGCCGGCGGCGGCCGCGGACGGCTTGTGCTGCCAGAAGCTGATCAGCAGGAACGACGCCAGGCCGACCCCCTCCCAGCCGACGAAGAGCACCAGGTAGTTGTTGGCCAGCACCAAGACCAGCATCGCGGCGATGAACAGGTTCAGGTAGGCGAAGAAGCGGCGCCGACGCTCGTCGTGCGCCATGTAGCCGATCGAGTAGATGTGGATCAGGCTGCCCACGCCGGTGATCAGCAGGGCGAACAGGATCGACAGCTGATCGACCAGCAGGCCGACCTCGAAGGTCCACTCCCCCACGCTGAACCACGTGTAGAGCGGCGCTTCGACCGCGCGGTGCGCGGGGTCGGCGAGCAACTGCGTACCGAACAGGCAGGCCGCGATCGCGAACGACCACAGCACGGCCGCCGTCGCGAGCAGATGACCCCAGGCGTCCGACAGCTTGCCGGCCAGCAACAGGACACCCGCCACGACCGCCGGCACGGCGATCATCGTCCACGCCCACGCGAACATCCCGGTCGCGGCGACCGGTTCAGCGATGGTCTCGAAAAGAATCACGTCGCCCACCTCAGAGCTTCAGCAGGTTGGCGTCGTCGACCGAGGTCGAGCGGCGCGTCTTGTAGATCGACACGATGATCGCCAGGCCCACCACGACTTCGGCGGCGGCCACGACCATCACGAAGAAGGCCACCACCTGCCCGTCGAGGACGCCGGTGATGTGCGAGCCGGCCACGAACGCCAGGTTGCAGGCGTTCAGCATCAACTCCACGCACATGAAGGCGACCAGGGCGTTGCGGCGCACCAGGACGCCGACGGCCCCGATGGCGAACAGCAGCGCGGAGAGGATGAGGTAGTTCTCGGGATCCATCATCACTCGTCCACCTCGTCCTCGATGACGGCTTCGATGGCCGCGAAGGTCTGGCTCGTGATCCGCGTCAGCGGCAGCGGGTCGACCGCCGCGCCGCGCAGCACCAGCGTGTGGCTGAGCGACTTCTCGGCGATCGAACCGTCGGGCAGCAGCGCCGGGGCGCCGATGGCGTTCGTCGTCGCGTAGACGCCCGAGTTGGGCAGGGGGCCGGGGTGCTCTCCGCTCTCGGCGTAGGCCTTCATCCGCTCGGCCGCGTGCTCGCGCTGACCCAGCTTCGGGGTCACGCGCTGGTGGTGCGAGAGCAGCATCGCGCCGACCGCGGCGACGATCAGCAGGGCGGACGCCAACTCGAACACGAACACGTAGCGGCCGAACATCAGGTTCGCCAGTCCCTCGACGTTGCCGCCGAACAGGGCGTTCGCCTCCACCACGGTCACGGGCGCTTGGTGGAGCGCGCCGCCGATACCGAAGAACAGCAGGGCGGCGAGGCCGAGGCCCATCAGCACCGCGAGAGGACGCTGAGCCTTGAGCGTCTCGACCGCCGAGTCGGGGGTGTCGATGCCGACCATCATCAGCACGAACAGGAACATCATCATGACGGCGCCCGTGTAGACGATGATCTGGGTCATCGCGAGGAACGGGGCGCCCAGCGAGGCGTACAGCACGGCCAGCGAGATCATCGAGACCGCCATCGACAGCGCCGCGTACACGGCACGCCTGCTCAGCACCAGACCGAGCGCGCCGAGCACCGCGAGTGGCGCGACGACCCAGAACGTCACCTCCGATCCGGTGACCAGGGGCAGCAGTGCGGTGTTCACGAGGCGACCTCCTGAATGCGCTCGGTTCCGGTGCGCGTGTCCGGGACGCCGGTGGGAGGCAGGCCCAGGAAGTACTCCCGCTCGTCGCCGCCGAGGCGTCGCGGGTGCGGCGGCTCCTCCATGCCCGGCAGCAGCGGGGCGAGGAGCCGGTCCTTGGTGTAGATCATCTTCTCGCGGGTCGTGTCGGCCAGCTTGAAGTCGTTGGTCATCGTCAGCGCACGCGTCGGGCACGCCTCGATGCACAGCCCGCACAGAATGCAGCGCAGGTAGTTGATCTGGTAGACGGCGCCGAACCGCTCCCCCGGGGAGTAGCGGGCGTCCTCGGTGTTGTCGGCGCCTTCGACGTAGATGGCGTCCGCGGGGCACGCCCACGCGCACAGCTCGCAGCCGACGCACTTCTCCAGGCCGTCCGGCCAGCGGTTCAGCTGGTGACGGCCGTGGAAGCGCGGCGCGGTGACCTTCTCCTGGCCCGGCAACGGGTAGCCCTGGGTGAAGGTCTTGCGGAACATCGTCCTGAAGGTGACGCCGAATCCGGCCCATGCATCGAACAAGCCCATGGCTCAGCCGTCCTTCCTGTCGTCGGACGCCGCGTGCGCGGCCTGGTCGGGTTCGCTGGCACCGGCCACCACGTCGGCGAACTCGGGCAGCGTCTGCCCCGGACGCGGCGGCACCGGGTAGCCTCCCGCGAACGCGTCGAACGGGCCGTCGACCCATTCGGGTTCGGGCTCGGCCCTCTCGCCGCCGAGGAAGGCGACGCCGAGCACCGCCAGGGCGGCCACACCCAGCACGATCCACAGCACCGGTCCCTGCAGCAGCCCGTGGTTGGTGAGCCCGCGCAGCAGAGAGATCGCCATCACCCAGACCAGCGAGATCGGGATCAGCCACTTCCAGCCCAGCGTCATGAACTGGTCGTAGCGCAGGCGCGGCAGCGTGCCGCGCAGCCACACGAACATCGAGATCAGCAGTTGCACCTTGATGAAGAACCACAGGAAGCCCCAGTACCCGGTGTCGGGGATCAGGAAGCTGAGAGGCCAGATGGCCTTGTAGCCGCCGAGGAACAGCGTCGTGGCCACGGCAGACACCGTGGCCATGTTGATGTACTCGGCGAGGAAGAAGATCGCATAGCGGAAGCCGCTGTACTCGGTGAGGTGACCCGAGACCAGTTCGGACTCGCATTCGGGAAGGTCGAACGGCGCACGGTTGGTCTCGCCGACCATCGAGATCAGGTAGACCACGAACGACGGGATCAGGAGCAGCCAGAACCAGGACTGCAGCCCGAGGACGTTGCCCCCGAACAGCGGCTGAGCCTGCGCCTCCACGATCCGCGAGGTCGACATCGAGCCGGCCATCAGGAACACGGCGACATACGACAGGCCCATCGAGATCTCGTAGGAGATCATCTGCGCCGAACTGCGCAGCGCGCCCAGCAGCGAGTACGGCGACTGCGAGCTCCACCCCGCCAGCACGAAGCCGTAGATGGCGACCGAGGCGACCGCGAGGATCAGCAGCGCGGACACGTCGGTGTCGGCGACCTGCAGTCGGGTCGTGACGCCGAACATGGTCACCTCGCCGCCCAGCGGGATCACCGACCAGGCGGTGAAGGCGCAGACGCCGGCGATCAGCGGGGCGATGGTGAAGAGGACCCTGTCCACCATGCCGGGCGCGAAGTCCTCCTTGAACAGCAGCTTCATGCCGTCGCCGAGCGCCTGGCCGAGACCGCCGAGCTTGATCGGGTTCATGATCGGGCCGCGGCGGTGCTGCATTTTGGCGACCAGCCGGCGCTCGAACCACACGTTGAAGATCGTCCAGGTCAGCAGCAGGAGCACCACGCCGACGACCTTGATGAGCACGATCCACCACGGATCGTTCATGACGACTGAATCTGGGGTCATGCCGCACCTCCGGTGACAGTGACGGTTGCGCCGGGAGTAGCGCGGAGTTCGCCGAGGCCGCGCCCGGAGACGCTGCCGGGGATCCAGACCACGCCCTCGACCATGGTGTCCTCGACCAGGAGGGTCAGCTCCAGGCCGCCGGCATCCGTCGCGACGCGCACCGTGTCGCCCTCGGTCACGCCCAGGGCGTCGGCGGTCGCCGCGCTGAGCCGGGCGACGGCCGGCTTGGCCGTGGCCAGCAGGAAGTCGGCGCCGTCGTTGCTGGCCGAGCCGTCGATCAGCTGACGCCACGAGGCGAGCACGATGCCCTCGCCCGGGGCCGCACCCGCGGCGCCCGGCTGGGGCGCGGGGGCCGGCTCGCCGTCCCACGCGCCGAGTTCGTCGAACTCGGCCTTGGCCCGGGCGGTGGTCCGGACGCCGAGGTCGGCACCCAGCGCGTCCGCCAGCATGGCCAGCGCGCGCAGGTCGGTCATGGACGACGGGGCCTGTTTGTTGATCCGGTTGACCCGGCCCTCGCGGTGCTCCCAGTTGAGGAAGGTGCCGGCCTGCTCCTCGAGCAGGTCGATCGGCAGCACGACGTCGGCGCGTTCGGTGACCTCGGAGGCGCGCTGCTCGAGGCTGAGCACGAAGCCCGCCTCCTCGAGGGCGGCGCGGGCCGCGACGGCGTCGGCGAAGTCGGTCGGCTGCACGCCGGACACGACGAGGGCGGACAGCTGACCGGACGCCGCCGCCGCGAGCATGGCGTCGGCGCTCAGGCCCGGCCGGCTCGGAACCCGCTCGATGCCCCAGCCCGCGGCCAGGTCGACGCGCGCGCGGGCGTCGGCCACGGGGCGTCCGCCCGGCAGCAGGTTGGGCAGGCAGCCCGCCTCGATCGCGCCGCGGTCACCGGCACGCCGGGGCATCCACGCCAGGGCGGCGCCCGTGCGTTCGGCCAGCGCGAGCACCGCGCTCAGCGTGCCCGGCAGCGTGGCCGCGCGCTCGCCGACCAGGATGATCGTGTCGGCGTCCGCCTCGAGCGAGGCGACCACCTCCGCCTCCGTGCCGGGGACGGTGGGCACCAGCGTAGCGTTCAGCTTGGACGCCCCGTTGCTCAGGTAGGGCGCCAGCGTCGAGACGGCGAGGCCCTTCTTGCGGACGGCCTTGCGCAGCCGCAGGAAGACGGCCCCCATCTCCTCCTCGGCCTCGAACGCCACGCAGATGACCCGCTTGGCCTGCTCGAGGTCCGTGTAGGTGACGCCGTCGCCGAGCCGTCGTCCGGCGACGGCGCTGGCCAGGAAGGCGGCCTCTTCGGCCGAGTGGGCGCGCGCACGGAAGTCGATGTTGTTGGTGCCGAGCACCGCCCGGGCGAACTTCGCGTACCCGTAGGCGTTCTCCACGCTGAGGCGTCCGCCCGTGAGCACACCGACGTCGTTGCCCGCCTGCCTCAGGCCGGTCACGGCCGCATCGATGGCCTCGGGCCAGGACGCCGGACGCATCACGCCGCCGTCGCGCACCAGGGGCGTCTTCAGCCGGTCGCCGACCCGGCCGGAGTAGAACGCGAACCGGCCGCGGTCGCAGTTCCACTCCTCGTTGACCTCGGGTGCGTTGCCGGCGAGGCGGCGCTTGACCTGGAAGTGGCGGTGGTCGGCCCGCAGCTGGCAGCCGCCGGCGCAGTGCTCGCAGGTGACCGACGTCGACACCAGGTCGAACGGACGGGCCTGGAACCGGTAGTCGGCGCTGGTCAGCGCGCCCACCGGGCAGATCTGTACGACATTGCCGGAGAAGTAGCTGTCGTAGGGATCGTCGGCGTAGCTGCCGACCTGCTGGAGCGCACCGCGCTCGACGAGCGCGATGAACGGGTCGCCGGAGATCTGCTCGGAGAACCGGGTGCAGCGCGCGCACAGCACGCAGCGCTCGCGGTCGAGCAGGATCTGCGCGGAGATCGACACCGGCTTGGGGAAGGTCCGCTTGACCCCGTCGTAGCGCGACTCGGCATGCCCGTGGCTCAGCGCCTGGTTCTGCAGCGGACACTCGCCGCCTTTGTCGCAGATCGGGCAGTCCAGCGGGTGGTTGATCAGCAGCAGTTCCAGCATGCCCTCCTGGGCCTTCTTGGCCCGCGCGGACGACCGTTGGGTCTGGATCTGCATGTTCGGCGCGACCTCGAGGGTGCAGGACGCCTGCGGCTTCGGCATGCCGCGTCCGTTGCCCATGTCGGGGACGTCGACCAGGCACTGGCGGCAGGCGCCCATGGGGTCGAGCAGCGGGTGGTCGCAGAACCGCGGAATGTTGATGCCGATCATCTCGGCGGCGCGGATCGCGAGGGTGCCCTTGGGCACCTGGACCTCCGTGCCGTCGATGAGGACGGAGATCAGGTCCGACTTCTCGACGGTGCCGGGCTTGGCTTGAACGCTCATGCGTGGCCTCCAGCGGTCTTGGCGGGGAACAGTGCGCTTCGTTCGTAGGGGAACAGCTCCCAGGCGGGCGTGTGGTAGCCGGCCTCGAACTCGGAGCGGAACCGGTGCACCGCGGAGGTGACGCAGGCCACCGCACCGTCGGCGAGCGCGCAGAACGACTTGCCGCCGATGTTGTCGGCCACGTCGAGCATCTTCTCGACGTCACCGGATTCGGCCTGGCCGGCCTCGAACTTGCGCAGCATCTGGACCAGCCACCAGTTGCCCTCGCGGCAAGGGGTGCACTTGCCGCAGGATTCGTGCTTGTAGAACTCGATCCAGCGCAGCGTCGTGCGCACCACCGACGTGGTCTCGTCGAAGATCTGCAGCGCCCGGGTGCCGAGCAGGGACCCGGCCGCGGCGACCGAGTCGAAGTCGAGCGGCATGTCGAGGGCGTCGCCGGTGAGGATCTGCGTGGACGAGCCGCCCGGGGTGAAGAACTTCAGCGTGTGGCCGTGACGCATGCCGCCGCCGAGTTCGATCAGCTGGCGCAGCGTGATGCCCATGGGAGCCTCGTACTGGCCGGGACGCGCGACGTGGCCCGAGAGGGAGAAGATCCCGTGGCCCTTGCTCTTCTCGGTGCCCATCGAGGCGAACCAGGTCGCGCCGTTGCCGACGATGCCGGGCACGGACGCGATCGACTCGACGTTGTTGATCACGGTCGGGCAGGCGTACAGGCCCGCGACCGCCGGGAACGGCGGGCGCAGCCGGGGCTGGCCGCGGCGCCCTTCGAGGGAGTCGAGCAGCGCGGTCTCCTCGCCGCAGATGTAGGCGCCGGCGCCGGCGTGGACGACGATCTCCAGGTCGTAGCCGGTGCCGAGGATGTTCCTGCCGAGATAGCCGGCCGAGTACGCCTCGCGCACCGCCTGCTGCAACCGGCGGATCACGTGCAGCACCTCGCCGCGCACGTAGATGAAGGCGTGGTTGGCGCGGATCGCGTACGCCGCGATGATGACGCCCTCGACCAGCGTGTGCGGGGTCGCCATCATGAGCGGGATGTCCTTGCAGGTGCCCGGCTCCGACTCGTCGGCGTTGACCACGAGGTACTTGGGGTTCGGATTGTCCTGCGGGACGAAGCTCCACTTCATGCCCGTCGGGAATCCCGCGCCGCCGCGGCCGCGCAGGCCGGCGTCCTTGACCTCGCCGATGACCTGGTCGGGGGTCATGCGGAGCGCCTTGCGGAGCGCGGAGTAGCCGCCGCGGCGCTCGTAGTTGGCGATCTTCCAGGCCCGCTCCTCGGCCCAGTTGGCCGAGAGGACGGGGGTGAGCGTGTCGGTCACTGCTCCTCCTTCAACCGGGCAGGGGCCTCGGGCGCGGCCCAGCCGCGCTCGCGCGCGATGGTGACACCCGCCAGCGAGGCGCCGGCTGCGGTGGGGCCTTCGTCGGCGCGACCGTCGGGGAAGCCGGCGAGCACCCGCTCGGCCTCCTTCCAGCTGGTGATCGTCGCGCCGCGGGTGCTGTGCAGTTCGCGACCGCAGCGGAGGTCGTCCAGCAACCGGTCGGCCTTGTCGGGGTCCATGTTGTCCATGAATTCCCAGTTGACCATCATCACCGGCGCGAAGTCGCAGGCCGCGTTGCACTCGACGGCCTCCAGGCTGAACTTGCCGTCGGCCGTGGTCTCGCCCGGGTGGACGCCCAGGGAGTCGCTGACGTGTTCCATCAGCGCGTCGCCGCCCATGACCGCGCACAGGGCCGTCGTGCAGACCCCGATGTGATGCTCGCCGGCCGGACGCCGCTTGTACATGGTGTAGAACGTCGCGACACCGGACACCTGGGCGGCGGTGATCCCGAGCACCTCGGCACACGCCTCGATACCACGGGGGGACACGCGCCCGTCGACCGACTGCACCAGGTGCAGCATCGGCAGCAGCGCCGAGCGGGGCTGCGGGTAGCGGGAGGCCAGCACGCGCATCTCCTCGAGTGTCGCCTCGGTGATCCGGGTCGAGGTGTCGGCCATATCGACCGTCCCCGACTCGGGGAAGAAACTCTGGAACTCGTGGCCGCTCATCGGTCCACACCTCCCATGACGGGGTCGATCGAGCCGACCGCGACGACGACGTCCGAGATCATTCCGCCCTCGCACTGGATCGGGACGGTCTGCAGGTGGTGGAACCCGGGGTCGCGCATGTGCGCCCGGTAGGGCCTCGTACCGCCATCCGAGACGACGTGGCAGCCGAGTTCGCCCTTGGGCGACTCGATCGGAACGTAGGCCTGCCCCGGCGGCACCTTGAAGCCCTCGGTGACCAGCTTGAAGTGGTGGATCAGCGCCTCCATGGACTCACCCATGATGTGGCGGATGTGCTCGTGGCTGTTGCCCTGGCCGTCCGGCCCGACCGCGAGCTGCGCGGGCCAGCCGACCTTGGCGTCCGTCACCATGACCGGCTGCCCGACGGACGCCTCCAGGCGATCCGCGCACTGCTTGACGATCGAGAGCGACTCCCACATCTCGTCGAGACGGACGCGGAAGCGCGCGTAGGAGTCGGAACTCTCCCAGCCGAGCCCCGGCTTCCAATAGTGGCTTTCGAAGTCGTAGGTCTCGTAGCCGCAGTAGGGCTGCTTCTTGCGCAGGTCCCAGTCGTAGCCGGTACAGCGCAGCATCGGGCCGGTCACACCGAGCGCCATGCAGGCCGACAGGTCCATGTGGCCGATGCCGATCATGCGGCCCTTGAAGATCGGGTTCTCGTTGCAGAACTGCGCGTACTCGGGCAGATGGTCTTCGAGCCATTTGATCAGCTCGCGCAACTGCGCGATGCCGTTGTCGGGCAGATCGTTGGCGACGCCGCCCGGGCGAATGTAGGCGTGGTTCATGCGCAGCCCGGTGAGCGCCTCGAAGAAGTCGAGGATCATCTCCCGCTCGCGGAAACCGATCGTCATCACCGTGAGGGCGCCGATCTCCATGCCACCGGTGCCGATGGCGACCAGGTGCGAGGCGATCCGGCACAGCTCCATGACGAGCACGCGGAGCTCACTGGCGCGCTGCGGGATCTGGTCCTCGATGCCGAGCAACCGCTCCACGCTGAGACAGTAGGCGGCCTCGTTGAACAGCGGGGAGACGTAGTCCATGCGGGTCACGAAGGTGGAGCCCTGAGTCCACGTCCGGTACTCCATGTTCTTCTCGATGCCGGTGTGCAGGAAGCCGATGGCGGGGCGGATGCTCACCACGGTCTCGCCGTCGCACTCCAGGATCAGCCGCAGCACGCCGTGGGTCGACGGATGCTGGGGGCCCATGTTGATGACCAGGGTCTCGTCGCCGCGCTCGGCGTGCTCCTGGGCGATGTCGGCCCAGTCGCCGCCCATGGCCGTGTAGACCGGGCCGGTGGCCTCTTCGCCGGGGGCCGCGTAGTAGTCGGTGTTCGATGCGCTCATCGGTAGTTCCTCCGCTGGTCAGGGGGCGGCACGACCGCACCCTTGTACTCGACCGGAATGCCGCCGAGCGGGTAGTCCTTGCGCTGCGGGTGGCCGACCCAGTCGTCCGGCATCAGGATGCGCGTGAGCGACGGATGGCCATCGAAGATGATCCCGAACATGTCCCACGTCTCGCGCTCGTGCCAGTCGGCGGCCGGATAGGTCGCGCACACGCTGGGGATGTGCGGGTCGGCGTCCGCGCAGGTCACCTCGAGGCGCACACGGCGGTTATGGGTGAACGACTGCAGGTGGTAGACCACGTGCAGTTCGGCGCCGGCGTCGGTCGGGTAATGGACGCCGGAGACGCTCAGGCAGCCCTCGTAGCGCAGGTGCGCGTCGTCGCGCATCGCGGTGACGACCTCGAGCAGCTTGGCGCGGGGCACGAAGACGGTCAGTTCGCCGCGGTCGAAGAGCACATGGTGGTAGCCGCCGTCGACGAGTTGGTCGAGCCGGACGAGGACGCGCTCGTGCTCGTCGTCGAGCGGGCGCTCGCTCGACCGAGGCGGCAGATAGGTGCGGACGATACCGCCGTAGCCGGAGACGTCCGGCGAGCCGTCGGACCACAGGCCCCGCCGGGTGGCGAGCACCGGGCTCGACTCGGCGTCCTCGCGCTCGAGGCCGGCCGACGGGGCCGAGTCCCGGCCCTCGACGTGGCCGACGATCGCCTTCTCTTCGCCGGGCAGCTTGTCATCGCTCATCGCATGATCCCCTTCTGCTCCAGGGTGGGCGTGGCGATCAGCGCCAGCTCTTCCAGGTCGGCGAGGACCTTGGACTGGTGCTTGCCCATCGGGTGCTTGATCACGAGTTCGCGCAGTTTGAACATGCCGTCGATCAGCATGTCGGGACGCGGCGGGCAGCCCGGGACGTAGATGTCGACCGGGACGATGTGGTCGCCGCCCTGCACGATGGCGTAGTTGTTGAACATGCCGCCCGAGCTGGCGCACACGCCCATCGCCATGACCCACTTCGGGTTCGGCATCTGGTCGTACACCTGGCGCATGACCGGGGCCATCTTCTGGCTCACGCGGCCCGAGATGATCATGAGGTCGGCCTGGCGCGGCGATGCGCGGAAGACCTCCTGGCCCCAGCGGCCGGCGTCGAACCGCGGACCGCCGTAGGTCATCATCTCGATGGCGCAGCAGGCCAGGCCGAACGTCGCGGGCCAGAACGAGGTGCGACGCAGCCAGCCGGCCACGGCCTCGACCGTGGTGGTGAGAACTCCCTCTTCGGGAAGGGCGTCTTCGATACCCATGGGGCGTTTCCTTTCCTACCCGTTCAGTCCCACTCCATGCCGCCGCGTTTGTACTCGTAGTAGTACGCGATGCACAGAAGCAGAAGGAAAACGATCATGGCGATGATGACGAACATGCTCAGCTGGTTGAACGCGACGACCCACGGATACAGGAACGCGATCTCGATGTCGAAGACCAGGAACATCATCGCGGTGACGTAGTACTTCACCGGGAACCGGCCGCCGCCGGCCGCCTTGGGCGTCGGGTCGATGCCGCACTCGTAGGGCATGTACTTCGCCCGGTTGTACCGGGCGGGTCCGATGACCAGCGAAGCGAGCACCATCGCCCCCAGCAGTGCCGCTGAGAAGAACAGCACCCCGAGGATCGGAACGTAGGGGCTCATCACACCCTTCCCTTCTGGTGGAGCGTCATGCTGACGGCACCACCTTCGTCAACGTGGTGATCGTCTTGTCCATCCAATCACCGCGATCGGTGTCGTACAGGTGAGCCAACAGTTTCATGACGAAACTCATGAGCGTGGGCCTGGGGAGGCCGTAGCGGGTGCACAGGCGCATCACCTCGGGACGCTCGATGAGCGCCACGAAGACCTGGCCGAGACGGAAGTAGCCGCCCCACTCGTGTTCGAGGCGGGAGGCGTAGCCGTGCAGGGCCTTTTCGGCGGACGCCGTGCCGACGCCGCGCGCGACGGCGTCCGCGATGGCGTCGGCCGCCATGTCGGCGGCCTCCATCGCGTACGGGATGCCTTCGCCGTTGAACGGGCTGACCATGCCGCCCGAGTCGCCGACCAGCAGCAGCCCGCGGCCGTAGGCGGGCTTGCGGTTGAAGCTCATCGGCAGGGCGGCAGACGAGATCTGGCCGATCATGGTGTCGCGGTTGAACTCCCACTCGGGGGGCGTGTTGTCGAGCCACTTCCACATCAGCTCGCGGAACTTCAGCTTCTGGCTGGACGCGGTGGAGCTGACCGTGCCGAGCCCCACGTTGACCGTGCCGTCGCCCATCGGGAAGACCCAGCCGTAGCCGGGGAGCAGGTGGGACTCGCCCGGGACGCCGTCCCACAGCTGGAGGTGGCTCTCGATCAGGCGGTCGTGGGTGCGCGGGCTGGCGAAGTAGGCGCGGGCGGCGACCCCCATCGGGCGGAGCCGGTTCTTCTCCAGGCCCATCGCCAGCGCGAGCCGGCTGGAGTTGCCGTCGGCGGCCACGGTGATCGGGGCGCGGAACTCGGCGCCGCTCTTCGTGCGGACGCCGACGATCCGGTCGGTGGCCTCGTCGATGATCGGCTCGGAGACGTTGGTGTTCTGGTGGAGCGCGGCTCCTGCGGCGACCGCGAGGTCGGCCAGCATGGCGTCGAACTCGGCGCGCGGCCGGGTCAGGCCGAAGCTGGGGAACTGGGCCAGTTCCGGCCACTCGAAATCGAACGGGTGCGGGTGGCCGGCGTACGTCCGCAGTCCGCGGTTGTGCACCCAGCCCGCCGCCTCGGAGACGTCGACGCCGAGGCGGACCAGCTGCTTGGTGGCGCGCGGCGTGAGGCCGTCGCCGCACACCTTGTCGCGCGGGAAGGCCGCCTTCTCCAGCAGGCTGACGCTCAGCCCGCGGTCGGCCAGCCATTTCGCGGTGGTGGATCCGCCCGGCCCGGCGCCGACGACGATGACATCGGATTCGACCACCGTGTGCGCCTCGCGCTCCTCGGTCATCGAACCCCGCCTCCCCAGACCCGGGCGGGTCTCGCTCTGCGCCAGTCTAGGGACTCACCACCGGGTTGGCCATTCAGTCTCCCCGTGCGTCCACCCAAGCCAGAAGCCAAATACGTCATGTCGTAGTAGCCATAATCACGGCGTCGCGGTGGGCCTGGGATCAGCGGCGGAGCGCCTTCTCGGCCTGCACCTGACGCTGACCCTCCTTGGCCTCCTCGGACAGGTCGTCCCAGTTGATTCCGGCCCGCATGAACAGCAGGACCGCGGCCCCGATGCCGAGCGCCCAGACGGGGGCGATCCCGAGCAGCAGCGGCGCGGTGACCAGCGCGGCCACATCGAAGCCGCGGATCAGGTTGAACACGAGCGTGGGCGGGAGCGCCCCGGCGCCGGTGGCCATCATCGGCACGCCGAAGTCGACCTGCTTGGCGTTCTGCCAGCGGACGGCCGCCGCGAGCCCCGCCATCGCGCAGGCGAGCGCCATGGCCGCCGCGGTCCCGACGTGGCGCGAGGTGCCCGACACCACGCCCGCGAACGCGGGCACGGTCGCGGCGGCCCACACGACGGCGAGCGCGGCGGGCACCGCGGTACACGCCACCCGCAGGTCGCCGGTCGACAGCGGGAAGGCCCGGGCGAGGCCGCGGGTGCGCGACAGCACCCGCAGCGTGCCGAGCATCGGGATGAGCGCCACCATCAGGGCCACGGCGGCGATCAACGGCGTCGCCGCAGTCAGCCCGATCGCGTCGGTGGCGTACGGCGCGAGCGCCGCGCCGGCCAGGCCGAGCAACGGACGCGGGAAGCGCGCCAGGCGCTGCGCCTCGCGCCAGATCAGCGCGCGCGAACCGGAGCCACGGCCGCGGACGGGACGCACGTGTCCGCGGGCGATCGCCTCGCGGTCTACGAGGATGTCGCGCGCCAGGCCGAGGTCGAGGGCGAACATCGCGCCCTGCAGGCCGGACACCAGCGAGCCACCGCTGGTGAGCCGCAGCTGGTTGAAGCCCTCCAGCCGCCGGTGCGCGCCGATCGCGAACACCAGCGCCGCCGCGGCACCGGCCGCGGCGAGCACCCACGGAACGACGCCCAGCAGTGCGGGTGGATCGATGTGGAGGACGCCGACGGCCACCGCGACCATCAGCAGCAGCGTCGCGGCCGCCGCCGCGGCCCCGATCGCCTGGACGACCCGCAGCACGCGCACCCGGTCGTGGGACTGCTCCCACGCCGCCCACGCCACCAGCCCGGACGCCGTGAACCCCGACGCCGCGCTCCACGCGAGGACCACGAGGAGCGGCTCGCCCGCGATCCCGGTGACCGTGGCCGTCAACGCCGCGGTGAGGGCCGCGGCACCCACCAGCGGCGACCACAGCCGTCTGACCAGCACCGGACGCCGCGAGATCGGCGCGCCCAGCAGCCAGAAACCCTCGGCCGAGGAGGCGAGCACGGGGCCGAACAGGCGCGCCGCCGAGACGACGAGGGCACCGAGGCCGAAGTAGAGGCCCCACGGCACGAGCATCCGCCCGTTCAGGCAGGCCGCGGTCTCGCAGGCGGACGAGGCGTGCTGCGAGGTGACGATCACGTTGATCACCATCGCGCCGATCATCACCACCGAGAAGAGGGCGATGTAGGCGTCGCTCAGCACGTCCCACAGGCTGCGGGTCGCGCGGCCGTGGCGCCACTGCTTGACGAGGGCGTGCAGGGCCCGCTCGTCGACGACGTGAGGTTCGGCGTCCGGCAGCCAGGCGAAGCCCCAATCGCGGTCGGCGTACTCCGCGTAGGGATCCTCGGGAAGCCGCACCGGCACGTCGGGCATCGGCGCGGGCGCTGCGGACTCCGGCTTGCGCTTGCGGCGCGCGCGGGCCATCAGGCCTCGCCTCCGTGATCGGTGGCCGCCTCGGCGGCGTCGGGCGCGAGGTCGCCGACGCGGACGATGCGGGTGGCGACCTGCGTGACCAGGTACGGCTCGTGTGAGGCGAAGACGAGGGCGAGCCCCTTGGCACGCTCGGCCCGCAGGCGTGCGGCCAGCCAGGCGACGCCCTCGACGTCGAGGCGCTGCTCGGGCTCGTCCAGCACGAGCAGACGTCGCGGGCGGACGAACGCCGTCGCCAGCGCGAGGCGCCGACGCTGACCCGAACTGAGCGTTCCGGGCAGCTGGCCGGACTGAGGCACCAGCTGCACCTCGGCGAGCACCTCGTCGACGACCGGCTCCGGGTCGGAGACGCCGTGGGCGCGCGCGAGCAGGTCGAGGTGCTCCACCACCGACAGGTCGGGGAAGAAGTCGAGATCGTCGATCACGGAGGCCATGCCGCGACGCACGTCCACCGAGGTCTCGCTCATCCGTTTGCCGTCGAAGGTCACCGTTCCCTCGTCCGGCCGGACCGCTCCGACCAGCATCCGCAGGATCGTGGACTTGCCGGCACCGTTGCGCCCCGTCAAGGCGACGGCCTCCCCTGGTCTGACGTCGAGCGAGAAGTGCTCGACGATGCGGACGGGGCCGAAGGACTTCGCCACATCGGTGGCCGACAGAATGGGTGCGCGGGACGCCATGCCCCAAGTCTGGCAGGATCGTGGGGTGCAGAAGTTCGATGCCCGCGCCACGCTGGCCAAACGACGTGCCGACGTGGCCGACATGTTCGACGGCGTGGCCGGCCGCTACGACCTGATGAACGACCTCATGACCGGCGGCATGCAGCGGCTGTGGCGCGTCGAGACGGTCCGTGCGATCGACCCGCGCCCCGGGCAGCGCATCCTCGACCTGGCGGCCGGCACCGGCTCGTCCTCGCGCGCTCTCGCGGACGCCGGCGCGCTCGTGGTGCCCGCCGATCTTTCGTTCCAGATGCTCGCCGAAGGGCACAAGCGCCACGGGGACCTGGGGTTCGTGAACGCCGACGCGCTGCAATTGCCGTTCGCCGACGACACGTTCGACGCCACCACCATCAGCTACGGCCTGCGCAACGTCGAGGACACCCTGGCCGCCCTCATCGAGATGCGCCGGGTGACCGCGCCGGGCGGCGTCCTCGTGATCGCCGAGTTCTCCACGCCGTCCTCGGCGCCCTTCCGCACGGTCTACCAGGAGTGGATCATGGCGGCCCTGCCCGCGCTCGCACGCCCGTTCTCGACCAATCCGCGCGCCTACGACTACCTCGCCGAGTCCATCCTCACCTGGCCCGACCAGCCGACCCTCGCCGCGCTCGTCGCCGAAGCCGGCTGGCGCGACGTCGAGTGGAAGAACCTGTCCGGCGGCATCGTCGCCCTGCACCGGGCCCTCGCCTGACCGACGCGATGAGCTTCGTCCTGGACGCCTACGCCGCCCGTTCCTGCCCGCTCAAGACGGTCAACGCGTTCACCCCCGGCCTTGAGCGGCCGACGGTCGAGCGCGTCGATCCGCCGTTCTTCCGCGACTCGGCCGCCATCGAGGCGTCCGTCTTCCAGAGGATTGGCGAGGGCGAGGGGCAGGTGGTCGATCTGCGCGAGGCACGCGCGGCCGGCGGCGCCGCGTGGTCGCGTGCCAGCCTCGAGGCCATGGCCGCCGGCGCCGACGTCATCCTCGCGCCCGTCCTGCCCCGCGACGAGGCCGGCCATCGCACGGGGCGTCCGTCCCTGCTCGTGCGGGCCGCGGGCGACGAGCGCGGCTACCAGCCGGTGCAGCTGAAATTCCACCGCGTGATGGAGAGCAGCAGCGTCGGCGACGACCCGCTCGTGGTCTCCCGGCTCGGTGCCCCGCGCGGCACGACCGAGCTGGCCGGACGCCGGTTCCGCTGGGGAACCCGGCTGAACGCCGCCCTTCAGGTGGCGCACTACTGGCGGCTGCTGCAGGCCTGCGGCTATGCGGCCCCCGAGCCGTGGGGCGGACTGATCGGCGTCGACCGGCTCAACACCGCGCCGCCCGGACGTCCGGCCCAGATCGAGCCGATGATCGTCTGGCTGCCGCTCGAGCGGCGATGCGCACCCCCAAATCCCTCGACGGTGCCCAGCCCCGCCGAGGCCGACGCCATCTCCCCGCTGGAGCGCTACGACCAGGAGTACCACTACCGAGTCGACCTGGCGCAGCGGGCGATGGCCGGCACCCCGCCGGACGACCTGATCGCCCCCGTCATCTCCCCTGAGTGCCGCGGCTGCGTCTGGCAGCAGTACTGCCGCTCCCGACTCGACCCCGACGACCTGTCGGTCCGGATCACCAAGACGCCGCTGGACGTTCACGAGCTGCGGACGCTGCGCACGCTCGGCGTCAAGACCGTCGCCGACCTCGCACGCACCGACCTGGCGTCCCTGACCGCGCGGTTCCTGCCCGCGGCCAGCCACCGCGCCGGCGGCCAGGCGCGCCTGCAGCGGACGCGCCGCCGCGCGCAGATGCTCGACGCCGGCATCGAACTCGAGCGCCAGACCACGGGCCCGCTCGACCTGCCCCGGCACCACCTCGAGATCGACCTCGACATCGAGACCTCCGCCGACGACCGGCTCTACCTGTGGGGTGTGTGGGTGGACGACCCCGAGACGGGCGGGCCCTACGCGCGCCAGTTCGGCACGTTCACCGAGTTGGACGCCGCCGGCGAGACCGCGCTCGCCGCCGAGGCGCTGCGCTGGCTGCGATCGGTCGTCGACGGGCGCGACGCGGCCGTGTACCACTACTCCGACTACGAGACGATCCGGCTGACGCGCCTCGCGCCGCGCCTGGGCGAGTTGGGCGAGTGGGCCACCGCGTGGGCGTCCGAGCACTTCGTCGATCTGTTCCCGGTGATCCGCACCCACTTCTTCGGCGCCAACGGGCTCGGCCTCAAAGCCGTGTCCGCCGCCGCGACCGGCTTCGCGTGGCGGGACACCGACCCCGGCGGACTCAACTCGCAGAGCTGGTTCGCCGAGGCGATCGGCGACCCCGACCCGGACATCCGTGCCGCGGCCCGCCGACGCGTGCTGGAGTACAACGAGGACGACGTCCGCGCCACCTGGCACCTGAGGCGCTGGCTTCGGACGTTGAGCTGACCCCGGTCGTGCCGGCTCAGAACGCCCGGCGCCCAGGCGTGACGTCAGGCCCGCCACGGACGTCGACGTCCTTGACGCCTGCGGCGCGCGCCACCTTTTCGGCCAGGGTGCGAGCCAGGCCGGTCGGGCCGCCGAACCACGCCAGGCCGTCCAGCGGAACCTCCTCCAGCACGCGGCCCGAGCGCAGCGACAGCACCGGGACGCTGAGCGCGCCCGGCGTCAGGTCGACCGAATCGACCCGGTCCCAGCCCACGTGACCGCGGCGCGGCAGCCGCAGGCCCTCGTCGTCGTAGGGGATGCGCAACGAGCTGGCCAGCCAGCCGGTGCCCAGCGCGCCCACCACCGACACGCCGCCCAGCACCCAGCGGATCGTCTCGGCCAACGCGACGAACGAGTAAGCGGCCAGCGCCACCCAGCCGACGGCGACCACCCAGGTCACGACCACCATGGGCCCTGAAAACGTCCGCGAACTCGCATCCATCAGCCGATCACCGCTCCCGCACACATGCCGAGGGACGCCGCCAGTTCGGCGACACCCGTCCCCTTCAACGCCACGATCAGTTCCTTCCCCTGGGCTCCGCCGAGGACGGCCCGCCAGGGCGCCGCCACCGGGGCGAGCCCCACCGCGCCCAGCAGCAGCCACCACGACGTCAGCGCGGCCGTGGCCACGATGCCGGCCGCGCCGAGCAGCACGAGCCCCGCATAGAACACCCGCGTGCCGCGATCCCCCAGCCGGACGGCCAGCGTCCGCTTGCCCGCCCGCTCGTCGCCGGCCCGGTCGCGCAGGTTGTTGGCGACCAGGACGGCCGACGCGAGCGCGCCCGCGAACACGCCCGCGGTCAGCGCGGCCGGCGGCGTCCCCAGCACCTGCACGTACGTGGTGCCGACCGTCGCGACGAGCCCGAAGAACACGAAGACGAACACCTCGCCGAGACCCGCGTACCCGTAGGGACGGTGTCCGCCCGTGTAATACCAGGCGGCGAGGATGCAGGCGACGCCGACCGCCAGCAGCCACCACTGGGCGGTCAGCACGACGAGCACGACACCGGCCAGGGCGGCGGCGCCGAAGCTGGCGAAGGCGGCCGTCTTCACCGCGCGCGGACTCGCCGCACCCGAGCCGACTAGGCGCATCGGACCGATGCGGTCGGCGTCGGTCCCGCGGATGCCGTCGGAGTAGTCGTTGGCGTAGTTGACGCCGACCTGCAGCGCGAGTGCCACGACCAGCGCGAGCGCCGCGCGTGCGGGGGCGAAGGCGTCCGCGTGCCAGGCGACCGCGCTGCCGGCGAGCACGGGGGCGACCGCCGTCGGCAGCGTGCGCACCCGTGCACCCTCCACCCAATCGGCGAGCGTCGTCACGATGCACCCCCTTTTTCGCTCCGCGTGGCCTCGACAACAGACCTTGCCCATCCTCGCACGCCGGGCGCGGAGTAGATTGGAGGCCATGCCCCGAGTCCTGGCCGTCCTCATCGTCATCGCGATCATCGTGTACGCCTTGGTGGACGCCGGCCAGGCCCGCGCCGACCGCGTCCGGCTGATGCCCCGATGGTTGTGGATGGTCGCGATCGTGCTGCTGCCGGGGATCGGCGCGCTCGGCTGGTTCACGCTCGGACGGCCTCGCACCGGCGGGCCGGCCGGCGGCCAACGCCGCACGATCGCCCCCGACGACGATCCCGACTTCCTGCGCAGGCTGTGAGGCGCGCGTTCGCCTCGCTCGCCGTCCCGAACTACCGTCGCTGGTTCATCGGCGGGCTGACGTCCAACACCGGCACCTGGATGATGCGCACCGCGCTGAGCTGGCTGGTGCTCATCGAGCTGACCTCGGGCGACATGGGTGCGCTCGGCGTCGTCACCGGCCTCCAGTTCGCGCCGTCGCTGCTGTTGTCGGTGTGGGCGGGCACGCTGGCCGACCGGTTCCCGAAGCGGCGGATCATGGCCGTGACCCAGTCGGTCCAGCTGCTCGACTCGCTGGCGCTCGGGCTGCTCGTGCTGTCCGGCACCGCACAGCTGTGGCACGTCTTCGCGATCGCCGTTCTGGACGGCGCGGCGACCGCCGTGGACGCCCCCGCCCGGCAGGCGTTCGCCTCCGAACTCGTCGCGGGCGACCTGCTGGGCAACGCGATCAGCCTCAACTCCACCAGCTTCAACGGCGCGCGGCTGTTCGGCCCGGGCCTGGGCGGCGTCCTGATCGCGGTGATGGGCTCGACCGGCCCGGTGTTCCTGATCAACGCGTCCACCTTCGTGGTGTTCCTGGCGATGATGACGCGCATGGACGGCGCCGCACTGCACACCTCCCCCCGGGCGCCGCGCGGCAAGGGGCACCTGACCGAGGGGCTGCGCTACGTGGCGTCGCGCCCGGATCTCAAACTGATGCTCGCCATCGGCTTCGTGATGGGCAACTTCGGCTTCAACTTCGCGATCACCAGCCCGATCATGACGACCGCCGTGTTCGGCCAGGGCGCCACTCAACTCGGCCTCGTCGGGACGCTGATGGGCGCCGGCGCACTCGCCGGCGCCCTCGCGGCGGCGGCGCGACGGCGTCCTCGGCTGCGCTACCTGATGCTCGCGCAGGCAGGATTCTCGGTGTTCTCGCTTGCTTCGGCGCTGGCGCCCGCGTTCGAGGTGTTCGCGATGCTCATGGTTCCGATCGGATTCTGCGCGGTCACCACCATGGTCACGGCGAACACGATGGTGCAATCGTCCCTGGACGCCGCGGTGCGAGGCCGGGTCATGGCGCTGTGGGCGCTGGTCGTGATGGGCGGGACGCCGATCATCGGACCGCTGATCGGCTGGGTCGGCCAGGCGGCAGGGCCGCGCTGGACCGTCGCCGTCGGCGTCCTCGGCGTCGGCGCGATGGCGCTGGTCTCCGCCGCCTGGGTGATGCGCAGCGACCACCTCCGGCTGCGTCTGGACTGGGAAGGCGTCCGGCCGCACTGGGTGGTCATCCGCGCGCTCGCCGAGGACGTCGACGAGCCGCGGCGTTGACCGCCCGGCGAGGGCAGCGGCCGGTCAGGCGGGGACGATCTGCGCCGCGATCGCCCCGGCCGGGTCCACGGGTGTGGCGATCAGACCCTTCTCGAGCATGAAGGCGGTCATCGCCGACCACGCCGCCGGGTCGAGCATGCCGCTGACCTGCCCGTCGGCGGTCTTCCACAGCGGGATCGTCGCCAGCAGGGTGGCGCGCGCGGCGTCCTGGGTCGTGGTCTCGTCGAGGCCGGGAATCTGGGTCGCCGAGACGGTCAGGGCCGCCTCGGGATCCTTCACCGTCCGGTCGAGCCCGGCGACCATGGCGTTCGCGACCGCCGCGGCCTCGCCGAAGTTGGCGTCCAGGTGCTCACGGGTGGTGAGGAGCACGACGCTCACCAGCGGCACCTCGCCGGTGGCGGTGAGCGGGACGTCGCGGGTGGGGACGCCCGCCAGCGCCAACTGCACCGACTCGTTGTTGGAGAAGCCGATCACGGCGTCCACCTTGTGGGTGCTCAGCGCCGCCTGCGCCGTGTAGCCGATCTCGACGACCTCGACGTCGGATTCGGTGAGGCCCGCGTCGGCGAGCGCCGCCTGCAGACCGAACCAGGACGCCCCGTAGCGGCCCGGGACGCCCACCCGCAGACCGCGCAGGTCGACGGCGGCGTGGACGGCCGAGGCGTCCGGCACGATGATGACGACCGGGTAGCGCTGGTAGTACTGGGCGATGGCGACCAGGTCCATGCCCTGGGAGCGGGCCTGCACGAGTTCGTCGCCGGCGGCGATGACGTACTGCTCCTGGCCGGCGACCAGGGCCGTGAACAGGCCCTCCTGGGCGCCGTGGTGGCGCAGCGTCGCGTCCACGCCGCGCTCGCCGAACAGGCCCCCGGCCTGCGCCACGTAGAACGGCGCGAACTGGACGTTGGGGATGTAGGTCAACCCGATCGTCGTCTCGAGATGGGTCTCGGGGACGGTCGGCATCCGCGAGTCCAGAGTCGGTGGTGTCCGCGCGCAGCCCGTGAGGACGAGCGCGAACGCGACGGTGGCGGCGGCGATGAGACGGAGCGTGCGGGACATCGGGGTTCCTTTCGGCCGGGGTCAGGACGGTGTGCGGCGGAGCGCCGCGACGGTGGAGGAGCGACGCTCGACGGCGAAAACGAGCCCGTAGAGGCCGGACGCCATCGCGCACAGCACGGCGATGGTGGCGAACATGCCGGCGGTGTCGACGGCGTCGCGCTGGACGGTGAGCAGTTGGCCGAGCCCGGATCCGCCCATCACCATCTCGCCGACGACGGCGCCCGTGACGGAGAGCGCGAAGCCGTTGCGCAGGCCGGCGAGGACGTTCGGCAGGGCGAGCGGGAGTTCGATCGCGGTGAGCAGCGCGAGGCGTCCGGCGCCGTCCATGCGGGCGGCGTCCACGATGTCGGGATCGACGTGACGCAACCCCACGACCGAGTTGACCAGGATCGGGAAGAACACCATCAGCCCGCATAGCAGCACGATCGGTCCGAGCCCGTAGCCCACCCAGATCGCGAGCAGCGGCGCCAGCGCGATCGCCGGGATCGCCTGGGTCGCACCGAGGAACGGTGTGACGGCCGCGGACAGGAAACGGCTGCGGTGAATGCCGATCGCCATCGGCAGCGCGGCGGCCGCACCGAGCACACAGCCACCCACGGCGGCGGCGAACGTGGCGCCCACGTACGGCCAGAACTGCGGGTTGACCAGCGAGGACGCCAGCCGTGCCGCGACTGCCTGCGGCGACGGCATCATGTAGGGCGACGGGGCGGCGAGCGCCACGAACAGTCCCCAGGCGAGGATCAGGGCGGCGCCGAACAGCCAGGGGGCCGCGGCGAACACGCCCGTCGGGCGTGCACGCCGGTGCACTCGGCTGCTGCTCATGGTCCCTCCCCGTGCGCGGTGCGCCGGGGCATGGGTGCGGGAGGACACGCGTCGCCGGCCGTGCGCGGGTTCGCGCATACGCCGATCACGCGATCGTGCTGCCTCCCATCCGGACTTTCACCGTCGGCCTCGGAATTTCACCGAGTCAACCGCCGGCCCTCGCGGGCCGCCGGGTCGCGGACTGTCACCGCCGGTTCGGAATTACACCGACCCCGGAGCACGTGTGTGTTCGCGACCACCATACTCCAGGCTTCCGCCGGAGGCTTCCGTGCGGGGGCTCCGTGGGCACGGTGGCATTTCGTCACACGCGTTTGCCCGACGGGGCTCGGAACATCAGTGGGACTGAGACCCTGCGCCAACGAGTGTGAGGAAATGCCGCGGCGCCGCCGACGACACGGCGCGAGATCACTCCGGCGACCGCGCGACCGAGCATGCGCGCGGTCACGCCTGGACCGGCTCGGACCCCGGACTGTACGGCGTTCGCGAGGTCACGCACCGTCGGTCAGCCGAAGTCGACGCCCTGGGCGAGCTGGACCGAACCCGAGTAGTTGATCGTGTTGGTCGCGCGGCGCATGTACGCGCGCCAGGCGTCCGAGCCGGATTCGCGCCCGCCGCCGGTCTCCTTCTCGCCGCCGAACGCCCCGCCGATCTCGGCGCCGGACGTACCCGCGTTGACGTTCGCGATACCCGTGTCGGCACCCTCGGGACCGAGGTACCGCTCGGTCTCCAGCACGTCGTTGCTGAACAGGGCGCTCGACAATCCCTGAGGAACCGCGTTGTGCAGGGCGAGCGCGGCGTCGAAGTCGTCGTAGACGAGCGCGTACAGGATCGGCGCGAACGTCTCGCGCAGCACGATTCCCTCCTGGACGGGCATCCGCACCAACGCCGGCCGCACCCAATGACCGCCCATGCCGACCCCGATCCGCTCGCCGCCGGCGATCAGCTCGCCGCCCTGCTCGCGGGCAGCGGCGAGAGCGTCCTGCATCGCGCCGAAGGATGCCGCATCGATCAGCGGTCCGAGCAGGACGCCGTCGGCGAACGGGTCGCCGGCCGGGAGCGAGTCGAAGGCGCGCGCGACGCGTCCGATCACCTCGTCGGCGACGCTGCGGTGGACGAGCAGCCGCCGGGTCGACGTGCACCGCTGCCCGGCCGTGCCGGCCGCGCCGAAGACGATCGAGCTGACCGCCTGGTCGAGGTTCGCGCTCGGGGTGACGATGGCGGCGTTGTTGCCGCCCAGTTCGAGCAGGGAGCGGCCGAAGCGGGCGGCGACGCGCGGGCCGACCTCGCGTCCCATCCGGGTCGATCCCGTCGCCGAGACCAGCGCCACGCGAGGGTCGTCCACGAGCGCCGCACCGGCCTCGCGCCCGCAGACCACCAGTTCGTGGACGCTCGCCGGCGCGCCCGCCTCGTCGATCGCGCGGCGCATCAGCGCGTCGCAGCCGAGCGCGCACAGGGACGTCTGCTCGGAGGGCTTCCACACGACCGTGTCGCCGCACACCAGCGCGATCGCGGTGTTCCACGACCACACGGCGACGGGGAAGTTGAACGCCGAGATCACGCCGACGACGCCGATCGGCTGCCAGGTCTCCTGCAGCCGGTGGCCGACGCGCTCGGACGGCATGGTGCGCCCGTACAGCTGCCGCGACAGCCCGACGGCGAAGTCGCAGATGTCGACCATCTCCTGAACCTCGCCGAGCGCCTCGGTGTGGATCTTCCCGGCCTCGATCGTGACGAGGGTGGCCAGGTGGCCGGCGTGTGCGCGGATCAGCTCGCCCAGCCGCTTGACCAGCGCCCCGCGGGCGGGCGCGGGTGTGGTGCGCCACTCCCGAAAGGCCTGGTCGGCGCGGGCGATGGCCTCGGTGACCTCGGCCGCCGTGTGCGCCCGGACGCCGCACAGCTCGGCGTCCGTCAACGGGGATCGCGCCCGCACCGCGCCGTCGTCGGCGCACCAGCGGTCGCGATCGACGCCCAGGGCGTCCAGGGCGTCGCGAGCCAGGCCCCTCAGGTCATCGGTGGTCTTCATCGGGTCGCCTCACTCACGTCGGGTCGGGCATCGTCTCGGCTGATGGAGACATGCGGGCCTCTGTCGGGCCGCAGGTCTTCAGTGGTTTCATCCTCCGTCGCGATCGCGACGCCCAGCGCGAGCGCCGCAGCGTCCAGGGACGCCTGCCGCTGCGCGGCACACAGCGCCATCGGGTCGTGGACGGTGCGACCCATCGCCTCGGCGAACCAGGACTCGTCGCGGTCCGACCCCTCGCGCGAGGTGTCGCGGCTGCCCGCCGAGTCCAGGTTGGACGCGAAGATGCCGGCCGCCGAGCGGGGCAAGAAATCCTCATAGACGAGGGGCGTCCGGACAAGCCAACCGCCCGCGACCAGCTCATCCAGCCGGGGCGGCGGCGTCCCGGCGGGCAGGTCGGGCGACACCCCGTACTCGAACCAGGCGAGACCCGCGTCGGCCAGGCCCTGCTCGCTGGCCGGAAGGCGGGCGCGCCACACGTCCAGCTTCACGTCGTTGCGTCCCTCGGGCGTGAGCCCGCCCGCGCGTTCGTCGACCTCGACGATCATCTCGTCGTACAGGTCGCGGCCCGCCTGCGTCAGCGCGATGCCGCGCTGCTCGACCTCGCCGAACCGGACGCTCAGCCTCCCCTCGACGATCGACCCGTCGGCCTCGCGGAAGCGGCGTCGTTCGGCGAGCGCTTTGAACGAGGTCTGGCGCAGCAGCACGTCGGGGCCCTCCCAGGCGGGCGGGCCCTGGATCTCGTCGATCATGGCGATGCCCTGCGCGCTCATCCGCGCGTACAGGTCGTCGATGTCGAGCACCCGCGGCGTGAGGTGGTTGATGTGCGTGCGCGGCACGCCGCCGATGTCGGCGGCCACCCCCGAGACGGCCGCGAGGCGCGTGTACCAGGCGCGGTCGACGGGCTCGGGGGTCAGCTCGAAGCAGGCGGTCGCCGCCGCCAGGAAGGCCTCGGCATCGGCGTCCGGCAGACCGCCCTCGGCCTCGGCGCGCGCGGCCAGCGCGACCACATCGTCGCCGAACAGCTCGCGTCCGGCGAGGAAGGCGTCCAGCTCGGCCTGCAGCGCCGGGTCGAAGTAGCGGCGGTCGTCGGTGACCAGCACCGAGGTGAACACCCGGAACGGGTTGATCGCGAGCGCCTCGGGCGTCGTCGGGCGGAACGCCGTCGAGACGACGGGCAGCGAGGTGGCGGCGTCGCCGCGCAGGTCGTAGAAGCCGACGGGCGCCATGCCGAAGGCCGCGAAGATCTGCGCGACCCGGGCGAGCTCGCGCGCCGTCCCGACGCGGATCGCGCCGTGCCGTTCGGCGGTGACGCGGTCGATGCGTCCGAGCCGCTCGGCGGTGCCGGGGTGCGTGGTGAGGAAGTCGGCGTTCACGGCGCTCGACGTGTCGACCAGCGTCATGTAGGCGGGCACCTCGCGGCCGTACATGGCCGAGAGCGCGCGGGCGAACGCGGCCCGCAACTGGTCGGTGTCATACATCGCTCCCCCCTTATCGGGTCATGGCGGTGAGGACGCGGTCGAGGGCGTCCAGGGCATGGTCGAGGACGCCGCGGGTCACCGTGAGCGGCGGGCGGAGCCGCAGCGACCGGACGCCGCAGCCCAGCGTGAGCACGCGCTCGTCGGCGAGCAGCCGCCGGATGACCTCGTCGCGCACCGCCGGGTCGGGCAGCGAGATCGCGCACATCAGGCCGATGCCGCGCGGGTTGGTGACGAGGGTGTGACGGCGGGCGAGATCCTCGAGGCGTCCCCGCAGGTAGCCGCCCTCGCGGCGGGCGTTGCCCAACAGGTCGTCGCGTTCGACGATCTCGAGGATGCGGCGCGCCCGGACCATGTCGGTGAGGTTGCCGCCCCAGGTGGAGTTGATCCGGCTCGGCGTCTCGAACACGTTGCCGCGCACCTCGTCGACCCGGCCGCCCGCGGTGAGTCCGCATACCTGCAGCTTTTTGCCGAACGCCATGATGTCGGGCGCGACCTCGTAGTGCTGCCAGGCCCACGGGGTGCCGGTCATCCCGCCGCCGGTCTGCACCTCGTCGAGGATGAACAACGCATCGTGGTGGTGGCACAACTCCTTCATGCGGGCCAGGAAGCTCGCGCGGAACAGGTGATCGCCGCCCTCGCCCTGGATGGGCTCCATGATGAACGCGGCGATGTCGTGCGGGTGGGCCTCGAACGCGGCCTCCGCCTGAGCGAGGGTGGACGCCTCGACGGCGTCCATGTCGCGGGTCGCCTCCCAGAACGGGGACGCGATGCGCGGCCAGTCGAACTTCGGGAAGCGCGCCGTCTTGTTCGGGTCGGTGTTGGTGAGGCTCATCGTGTAGCCGGAGCGGCCGTGGAAGGCGTCCGTGAGGTGCATGATCTGGGTGCCGAGCTCAGGCGAGCGGCCCTGAGACTCGTTGAGCCGCGACTTCCAGTCGAACGCGGTCTTGAGCGTGTTCTCGACCGCGAGCGCGCCACCCTCGATGAAGAAGTAGTGCGGTAGCTCGTCGGCGCCCATGACGCGGGCGAAGGCGTCCACGAACCGGGCCATCGCGACCGTGTAGATGTCGGAGTTGCTCGGCTTGTTGAGCGCCGCCTCGAGGAGCTCGGCCTTGAACTCCTCGTCGTCGACCAGCCCGGGATGGTTCATGCCGAGCGCGCTGCTGGCGAAGAAGGTGAACATGTCGCAGAACTCGGCGCCGGTCGCCTCGTCGACCAGGGTCGTGCCGTGCGATCGGACCAGGTCGAGGACCAGCGGCATCCCGTCCAGCAGCAAGTGAGCGCCCAGGACCTCCTGGACGCGATCGGCCGTGACCGCCCGGCCGTTGGCAATGATCGTCGCTCCCATCCACGGATCCTACCCGGCGACCACCGCAGAATCTATGCCGACTAGGGGGTGATTCGCGGATATTTCGCCGCCTCCGCGCGAACGACGGTCAGATTACCGGTGGCCCGCTGCCGGTCACGCGGCAGTCACGGCGCCCGTCTTTGCGCCGGCCACGCGCCGGCCACCGCGCCAGTCGCGGTGCCAGTCACTGCGCCAGGCCGTAGAGGCGGTCCCCGGCGTCCCCGAGGCCGGGGAGGATGTAGCCCTGCTCGTTGAGGCGGTCCTCGACGGAGGCCACCACCAGGTCGCAGCGAATGTCGAGCCGCGCGGACACCTCGCGCATGTGCGCGATCCCCTCGGGCGCCGCGAGCAGGCAGATGCACACGACGTGATCGGCGCCGCGGGCCGCGAGGAACTCCACCGCGCCGCCCAACGACCCGCCCGTGGCCAGCATCGGGTCGAGCACGTAGCACTGGCGCCCCGACAGGTCGGCGGGCAGCCGCTCGGCGTACGTGTACGGCTGCAGCGTCGCCTCGTCGCGCACCATGCCCAGGAACCCGACCTCGGCCGCCGGGATGAGCTGCATCATGCCCTCGAGCATGCCCAGGCCCGCACGCAGGATCGGCACCACCAGCGGACGCGGGTGGCTCAGCGACACCCCGGCCGTGGTCATCAAGGGTGTCGTCACCTCGCACGGAACCACCCGGACGTCGCGGGTCGCCTCGTAGCTGAGCAGGCTGACCAGCTCACTCGTCAGCGCGCGGAACGTCGGCGACTCGGTCGCGGCGTCCCGCAGCAGGGTGACTTTGTGCGCGATCAGCGGATGGTCGGGTGCGTAAAGGTCCACGGCGTCCACGATCCCACACGGCGCCGGGCGGCGCACCACCGAGGGCGCCTCATCGCGGGCCGGGCTCCTGCGGGGTCGCCACCCACGCGCTGAAGACCGGCAGGCCCGCCCACGGGTCGGCCTGGCCGCGTCGGGGCCTCGGGTCGCGCCTGCCACCGCTCGACGGCAGGGCGATCACCGCGTAGGGGTGGCCGAAGCGCAGCGTGGCGCGCCGCACCCGCCTGGGCCGAGGGGCCGCCATGGCACGGACCGCCATCGCGGTCACCGCCGCGGCCTCGAAGCCGTGCTGGTGGTAGCGGGCCATGGCGGACTGGGCGGCATCCACGAGGAAGTCACGCTCGCCGAGCAGCGCAGCGAGCACCCGTCCGGCGTCGCCGAAGGCGGGCTCGCCGCTCAGGTCGGTGCTGGTCCGGGCCTCCCAGGCGGGCAGGACGACGCGCGTGATGGCGTCGTCGCCGAAGCCGTTCTGCTCGGCGAGATCCCAGGAGTGGCCGGCGCCGAGCGGAAGGCCGCCCAGGTCGACGGGGCGCGGATCGGCCAGCAGGGCGTGGGCGGCGTCCAGCACCGCGACCGGATCGATACTGGGTGGCGCGCTCACCGACCACACGTCGAGGTGTTCGCTCGCGGCGACGTGCACGGCGAGGTGCCCGATCCCCGAGTCGGCGATCCAGGCGCTGTGACCAGCGCCCGGTGCGGCGGCCAACACCTGCGCCACGTCGGCAGCGAACGGGCCGGGGCCGAGGCTCTCCGATGGCGCGAGGTCGAAGGGCGTCGTCCAGCTGACCTGCGTCGCGAGGGCGGTGGCCAGGGTGACCCAGGTCGACGGGCGCAACGCGACCGGGTACCGGTCGATCAGGCCGTCGGTGGAGCGGGACGCCCAGGCGTCCGCCTCGGCCTGGCTCGGCATGGCGCCGCGCTCGACCGGCTCGGGCAGCGAGCGCAGGAAGTCGCCGAGTGGGCCCCCGAGCAGGTCGGCGCGCGCCCAGGCGGCGTAGGCGTCCTTCACCGCGGGGTGCGGCTGGGCCATGAGGCGCCCGCTGAGGGCGATGGCCTCTGCCCGTGGCATGCCGAGGGCGTCGTCGAGGTCGGGCAGCGGCCGGTCGCCGGCGGCGCGCGCGACGAGGGCGAGCAGCAGCCAGACGCCGAGGGCCGACGTGACCCGGTGCTCCTCGCCGGGCAGTGCGTGCAGGCGCCGGGCCAGCGAGGCGAGCGCGGTCGACAGGTTCGTCATGCCCCCACTCTCCCCCACGAGGCGCCGACCGTCGAGGCCCAGACCCACCACCCTGTCTCTATGTCTCAATCATTGCGACATCAGC
>JAVTWJ010000027.1:0-9547 GCA_032229785.1 Propionibacteriaceae bacterium | reverse complement strand
GGTCCACCAGACCAGGCGACGCCCGGCCTCCCAAGAAGATCAGCGATTCCCTAGAACAAGGCCGTCCCACGCGAGGCCCACTGATTCCCCTTAGCCTCACTTAAGGGAGCAAGTGAGGCTATCATCGGAACATGGTTTCACTTGGTTCGACGTGGCCCTCCATGACCTTCGAGTCGGTGATGTGGGATGTCCACCCCGATTCGGGCCGGTCGCGTGCTGACGTGCGACGACTGGGAACCCCCTACCGGGCTGCCGTCACGCCCGACATCGCGGATCTCGAGGTGCGGGTGTCCTCGCAGGTGGCGGCGGAAGCAGAGGAGGCGGCGATGGAGCTACGTGCCTTCGACGCCGAGATGGGCGCGGCCGTTGCCCCCTTCGCGCTCGTGCTGCTGAGGTCGGAGTCCGCGGCCAGCTCTCAGATCGAGAATCTCAGTGCCTCGGCCCGAGCGATCGCTGAGGCGGAGATCAACGGGTCGGGCAGTGAACACGCCGAACTCATCGTCGCGAACGTCCGCGCGATGACGGCGGCGCTCAGTCTCGCCGAACGCCTCGATGAGGACGCCGTACTCGCGATGCACGCGGCTCTCATGTCCGCATCCGACGCCGACATCGCCGGCCGGTGGCGCACGGACCAGGTGTGGATCGGTGGCCGGGCTTTCTTCGGGCCGGGGTCGCCTCACGACGCGACGTTCGTCCCTCCCGTCGCGGAGCGAGTCCCCGCGGCGATGGCCGATCTGATGAGGTTCGCGCGGCGGATCGACCTGCCCGTCGTGCCACAGGTCGCGATCCTGCACGCCCAGTTCGAGACCATCCACCCGTTCGTCGACGGCAACGGCCGCACCGGGCGCGCGCTCATGCATGCAGCCCTGCGCGGGACCGGTGTGACCAGGCACATCTCGGTGCCCATCAGCACCGGACTCCTCACCGACACCCCCGGGTACTTCCGAGCCCTCACCGACTACCGCGACGGCGACATCGACGCGATCGTCTCCTGCGTCGCCCGGGCGGCGCTCATCGGCGTGGTGAACGGGCGCGGGCTGGTCGCGGAGTTACGTGAGGTGAGGGTGCGCTGGGAGGACTCCCTGAGCGGACTGAGGTCGGACTCCGCGGCCCGACGTCTCGCCGACGGACTGCTGCGTCACCCCGTCATCGATGCCCGTCTCGCACGGGAGATCCTGGGCATCCGCCGCAACGAACACCGACACATCGACGCTCTGGTCGAGCGGAGCATCCTCGTCGGCCACACCGACCACAAGACCCGCAACCGCACCTGGCGCGCCCCCGAGGTCCTCGGCGCCCTGGACCGGTACGCCGCCCGATCAGGACGGCGGTCACTGCCCTGACACCGCCTTGCACGCTCGATGTCGCATCGATCAGTGGGTCACCTCCACGTCCACCGAGGCGCGCACGAGTGTGGTGATGCGCGCGACCCGTCCCGCGTGGTCGAGATCGCCCTCGTTGTCACCCATCTCGAACGGTGGGCAGGCTGTCAGGAGCCGATCGACGCGCCGCTTCTCCCCTGGGCTGAGCGACCCTTCGGTGATGAGGACGTCGCGCAGGGCCGTCGCCACGTCGCGCCGCGCAGGCGAATCGGAGTCGATGACGGCGGCGGGTCCGTCGATCCACCGGTCTTCGCCCTCGACGCACCGGTCCAAGCCGTTGACGATCTGAAGGAAGAGGACCATTTCGGCGGCGACGACGGCCGGGACGTGCTCCTCGTGGTCGTCCCAGGGGATGAGGGCGGCTTTGTCGATGTAGCGAGCGGCCTTGCCGTCATCCCCAGCGATGAGAGCACGCCGTGCCTTGACGAGCAGGTTCTCCGCCGACCGGTAGCCGACCGAGAAGCCGCCCTCCACGCCGGGACGGACCCATCGGGCGCCGAAGGCGTTGTGGACGTTGGGTAGCGAGGTCACAGCCCGACGCTACTCGGGGCGATCGGTGCGCGCTCCGCAGCCGGGGCAGTACCGCTCAGCCTTGGGTGGGCGCAGGTAGACCGATGCAGGTGGGCTCGCAAGGAGGCGGGGCAGGTCGATGATGCCGCGTGTCACGAGTCCTCGACGGGGTCGAAGGTGGGGTACCCGAGGGATCTGGCGACAGCGCGCATGTCCGCGTCGTGACTGACGATCGTGGCATCGAGTCCGGCGGCGGTCACCGACCCCAGGTGGATCGCATCAAGTGTCTTCACGTGCGGCTCGATGGCCTCCGATGCGGCCAGCACTCCCTCGGTCACAGGCACCAAGGACACCACGTCGAGGATCTCGTCGCGCCGAGTGACGGGCAGACCTTCGCGGCGCAGGACCCGGGTCAGCTCGGTTCGCAGGATGCGTGGTGAGGCGACAGTGTGCCGGTCGTCGGCGATCGTCCGGTCGATCCAGGAGGCGGCCGAGGGTGAGTGGCCCAGGAGTGCCCGCGTGGCCACGGAGGAGTCGAGGTAGTAGACGGTCACCGGTCGCGCTCGTCGGCCAGCAGATCGTCGATCGATGCGGCGGTGCGCAACTCGTGCCGGGGCAATTCTGCGAGGCGTGAGCCGGTGCGACGTTTGGGTGGCAGCAGGTCGATGTCGTAGGCGCGCGGCACGATGCGGGCGATCTCCTGGTTGTGGCGGGTGACCAGGTAGGTCTCGCCGGCCTCCACGTCAGCGAGCATCGCCGTCGGGTTCTGCCGCAACTGGCCCACCGCGATGGTCTTCATCCATCCAGCGTAGCCAGCTGTCAACGAATGTCTACGTCAGACTTCGCCGGGAGATCGCAGACTCCTCCTACGAATCAGACCTCTTGGATGCGGCGCAGGTCACGGACTGCCTCGACGCGAGTGCGGTCCTCGCGCTCGAACACCTCGGAGGTCTTGGTCAGGACAAGCACGAACGGCCGGCCTTGCCGACGTGTCGTGTGCGTGATCGGCAGCTCGGCGGATTCGATCATGTGATGGATGTGCTGTCTGCCGTCCTTCTTCAGCGGCCACTCCAGCCCGCGCGACTCGCGGTCGGTGAGGAAGTCGGCGAGCTTCTCGCACAGGTCGCAGGCGCAGCCGGCCGGAGCCGTGATCGACCAGTCATCCGGTTCGCGGGCGGGGGTATCGGCTCGGGCCTTGAGGATGGCCGTCGCGATCGGGGTAAGGTCGCGCAGCCCCGAACCCTGCTTGCAGTCCTCCTCCCACGACGTGGCTGCGTCCAGTGCGGCCACGAGGAGGTCAGCGATCGTCGTCGACTCCACCCCCCTGCACCACGCGGTGACGTCCGCGCGCACCGTGTGGTCATCGACCTCGCCCACCCCACCGAGGACCGCGGCGAGGAGTTCGCCCAACTCGGCGAGCCGCTTCCGAACGGTGGACGTCGGCGCCACCCCCAAGCACGCCTCGATCCGGGTGCGCAGCCACGACCAGGCCCGCTCGAGCACGAGATGCGCGAGATCCGGCCGCGGGGCGAGCTCGCTGCACAACTCGGGCAGGTTCTCCACCCAATTCTCGCTCAGCGTGTGGTGGCCCCAGCGCACGTCGGGCGTGAACCATCTCCCGACACGAGCCGTCGTCCAGGCCAGCCCACGGACCTCGGACGCGCCGATGAGGTTGACGGCCGCCTCGGGCCGGAGGTCGTCGAGGAGGAAGGGGTCGAGGAGGGCATCGACGATCGTTTCGTCGTCGAGGAAGCGGGCGAGCGCCAGGACCAGGTCCAACAGGGTGGCGACCTCACCTCCGCCGGCGTCGCGGATATTTCTCGCGCGGTGGAGGGACCGGTTCGGTCGGGAGTTGCGGACGATGTCCGCCCATGTCGAGAGAAGCCCGCGCAGGTCGCGGGCCACAGCGGCGTAGTCCTGGTCTGCGAGGCGGATCAGCAGGTGCCGCAGCTCCCGTACCGGGGCGGTCTGGGCGCGGTTGGCGAAGGCGAGGTGCGTCGGCCAGATGAGCAGGGCACCGCGGTGGTACCACCGGTCGACGGTGTTGCCGTAGTTGCCCATGTACCCCTCGTGCTCGCTGGCGTAGGCGCGCAACGACCGCGACGGGGTGGTGGCGGCGATGTCGTCGCCGAGGCCGAGACCCGCCTCGATGACGTCGCCATCGGGCGTCAGCCAGTGGGTGATGGTGGCGTCGGAGTCGATGAGGTACTCGTCGTCGCTGAAGGCGTCGCGCACCTCGTGCACGTCGGCGAGCGCGAGCGTCACCTCGCATCCTGCACCTTCCGCGGCCGCGGTCAGGATGGCCGCGCGCTCGGCGTCCACACCCTTGAGCCGGCCGACCCCCTGCGCAAGTGCGCGTGGGGTGTAGCTGTGGTCGAGCAGGTAGGCGAGCCGGATCGGCGTGGTCGGCGCTCCCCCGTGTGGCGGGGTCTCGGGCGTCTCGAAGTGGGCCCTGAGCAGGGTTGCCGCGTCGGCGACGGCGTCGCGTTCGACCTCCCGCACCGAGGTGTCGCCGCGCAGGAGGAGGTTGTAGGTGAGGGCGACCCGGTGGCCGGTGCGGACCGGCCGCACCTCGTGCAGAGCGTCGGCGTAGAAGGCGATCAGCGTCGCGTCCGTCCGAGATCCACCGTACTCGCGCGCGCCTCCCTGTCCGTGGACGACCAGCTCACCCCCCGGAGAGCGACATGGCAGCACCACGACGAGCGAGGCCACCATCGCGTCGTCCTTCTCCGAGTCCTGGTGCGGCGCGAAGAACTGGCCGCGTTCGTAGACCAGCAGCGAATGGAACTCCGCCTCCAACCGGCAGGACGTGGGAAGCCCGAGCGCGCTGCGGGCCTCCTCCAGCACGTCGTCGAGTCGGCCGTGCCAGTCCACGTCGACGGGGGCGTTCGGAAAGTGCCACGTGTGGCGGACGTCGGTGTCGAGTAGCGTCTCCTCGCCCTTGCCGAACGGCGCAGGCTCTCCGTGGGCAAGGAGCTTCTTCGCACGGGCCGCCGTCAGGGGGAGCTGCAGCTTGCCGTACCCGGCGACTGTCACCGTGGGGTCTTGGGGCAGAGTCGACAGTTGCGCGCTCGAACGCGCGGAGGCCTCCCCGCCCAGGAGGCGGGCCAGTTCGTCGAGGTGGGTGCGTGTCATGGCGAGGCCTCCCGGGTTCGCTTCTCGTGGACGTGGCAGGTCGCGTTCTCGTGCTGCAGTCTCGCGCAGTCCGTAGGTCGCGGGTCACCCACGCAGGTGACTTGACCAAGCCCCTGATGGAACGAGAAGGCAGGACTCGATGCCGACGCCGGGCGAGTCCCCCGACCGCCGGATGCGCGCTGGTCGCCGGTCGGCGGCAGGGTGACCCGCGGCGCCCTCCAGCATCGGTGGGATGGCTACCCCTCCCAAGGATTGACCAGGGAGACGCCGAACGTCTCGAAGTCGGCGATGTTGCGGGTGACGACGGCCAAGCCATGGACCTGAGCCGTTGCGGCGATGAAGGCGTCGCGGTCCGACGCGGGGTCAGGCACGTGGAACCGCGCCGCGCGTACAGCCACGTCGGCGTCCAGAGGCAGGATGCTGCCGTCGAACGTCATCTGCACCCCTTCGAGCCAGCGCCGCAGCCGAACCCCTTGAGTCGGGTCCCGCCTCTCGATGCGTTGCACTCCGATCTCGAGTTCGAACAGCGTGACCGCACTGATCGCTTCAGCGGCCGGATGAGTCTTCGCCCACGCGACGAAGCGTGGGTGGGTCTGCGGCGACGCGACCTTGCGCAGTTCGCTCACGACGTTCGTGTCGAGGAGATACCTCATCCGAGGTCCGGGACACGGACGTCGAACCGAGCGCGGGGCGCCTCGAATTCGACCTCATCGGCATCCGGCATCGCCAACGCGTCGTAGAGGCTGCCTCGCCCACGGAGGCGGTCATACATCTCGACGGACATGAGGACGTGCGACGGCCGCCCACGGTCGGTGATGAAGACGACCTCCGACTCAGCGGCTCGCTTCGCCGCGCTGGTGTTCTGGTTGAACTCACGAGACGACACGCTCGTCATGACACACCTCCCGGTTGTAGCTACGTGACTACATCGTACCTGGGCGTGACGGCGCGAGGAAGGTGTGACCCAGACTGCTACTCGTCACTACCGTCGGTGGCGAAGGGGCGAAGCGAAGATTCCGAGGTCGCGGGGTCTGTGGGCAGCACGTAGTGCGCTCCTCGCCGCTCACCGCGTCGTTCGAGGTGACCTGCCGCCGTGAGGTCGCCCAACAAGGCGGTGGCCCTGGCCGGCTCGTAGCCGGTCATGGTGACGACGTCGGCGCGGGCGATCCGCCCCCGAGCCTCGACTAGGTCGAGAACGGCACGGACGGCATCGTCCTGGCCCATCAGGGCGGCAGTCGCTGCTGTCAACGACGTGGACGGACCATCGTCGACGCCATCGAGGGGTGAGGCGGCCAGAGCGGGGTCGTCAGCCAACAGTCCAGTCATCACACGGTCGAACTGCGCCTGAGCTGTCGCCGTCAGCGCCTTGCGGCCGAGCCGCGCAAGCACCGCCCGATAGACGTCGGGCGCGCCCGCACCGGCGTGATGCAGTGCCGCTTCGCGCATCATCTGTGCCAACTCCGCGGCAGGGACGTGCTCGAGACTCCTGGGCCCCAGGGTCCGAGGCCGAATTTCCGGCTGGTCTGGGAGACGGAAGGCCTGTTCGGAGAAGCCGGCCACCCGCAGCGGGTTGTCACTCACCAGGACGCCCGTGGACAGCGCGCGTTTCAGCGCCTCATTGAGCACGGTGGCCGTTGCGCGTCCGACCCGTCGACCGCCGGAGTGATTCACGTACCCACTGCGTAGGCGCTCCCCGAGGATCGGCCCTTCGACGGCGACGATCTCGACAAGACCGGCGATGACGTCCTTGGGAGCCGCGTCGGCGACGGGCGGCACCGACCCGCGAAACTCTTCGTACTCCGCCAGCGTCAAGCCCGGTACGAGATCATCGGGCTCGGCCGCTGGCTCCGGCTCGGGCGCCAGAACGGCGTCGTGCGTGCTCGTGTCGGCACGAAGTTGCTGGGGTGAGTCGAAGCCGGAGGTCTCATCGACGCTGGCCTCGGGGGCATCTGATGGAGTCGGAACGACCTCGGCGGGGTGCGCCGATGGATCGGCGTCCACGGCAGAAGAGTGATCCGCCGGCACCCACTCGTTCTCGCTCCGCAGTTGCGCCTGGAGATGCGCTTGCCTGTTTTCGGCGTCCTCGACGTCGGCCCCAAGGGTGGCTTCGTCGACCTCGGCCGGTGCTTCGTAGGGAGTGATATCGAGTTCGGCCAGCGCATCCCACACCTTGCTCATCGCCGCATGACCATCGACGTAGAACTCGGATTCACGGATTCGGCAGAACGTCCACCCGCACCGTTCGAGTTCGCGTTGGCGAGCAAGGTCGCGTTGGTACGCGTCGGGCCCGTGCCACGCATCACCGTCGCACTCGATCGCCAGCCGTGTCGATGCGCCGATGACGACGAGGTCGATGAGGTAGCCCTGTTCTGCCCACTGCGGGAGGACGGTGAAGCCTCGTTCGACGATGCGGTTGTGAACCCGTTGCTCGAAGAGTGAATCGAAGGGTGCGACGCGGACGTCGTCGGCCACGAGGGCAGACGTACTCGCCCCCAGGTCAGGACCATGGCGAACGATCTCATCGCAATAGGCGAGGAGCTGGTGGCGCATGTCGTCTTCGCGTGGGACCTGATCAATCGAGACCGTGTGGAAGAGCCACAGCTGATCCTGGGCGCGCGAGACCGCGACGTTGTAGCGCTGGACGAACATCTCCTGGGTCAGCGCCGCCATGCGCGTCCCCGGCTCCCACGCAGACACCATCGATAGGAACATCACATGACGTTCCGAACCCTGGAAATCAGGGGCGTCGCCCACCCTCAGCTCTCGCGCGGCCCAGTCCTCGGCTGTCACCTCGTGGAGGAGGAGTGTCTCGATGTACTGCGCCTGACGACGGCCACTCAGGGAGATCACGCCGAACGTCTTGCCGTCATACCTGGGGTCGTCCAGGCACGCCTTGAGCGCGTCGACCAGCGCACGAGCCTCGGGCTTGTTCACTCGGTTGCTGGACGTCCCTGTCATCAGGCCGTCCTGAACGTGCACCATCTTGATCGGGGTGAGTCGGTCGGCACCGAACTGACGGACAGGCTGCAACCGGATGTTGTCCGGCTCGTAGGCGATGCGATTCGAGAACCCGATGATCTCGGGAACGCACCGCCGGTGTTCAACCAGCGTGATCTGACCGCCGAAGCGCATCAGCGCGTCATCGAACAAGGACCGCTTGGGGTCCTGCCACGACGCTTTGTACCGGTCGTCGTACAGGTACTGGTCTCCGAGCTTGCGCAGTTGCTCCTGGTCGACGCCGACAGCACTCGGTGACACCTGCTTGTCGTCCCCAATCACGACGATCTTGGGCGCGAGGTACTGCAGAAACGTCGCCTCGAGGCCGGCCTGCGACGCCTCATCGATGAGCACGACGTCGAACATGTTCTGCTCTATGCGGAGTTGATCGGCCAGGCGATAGATGGGAAGAATCCAGACCGGGACGGCAGGACGGCAGCGATCCATGGCCTGCTTGATCTCGGCCCGTTGGTGAGCGGCGTACTTTCCGGTCCCCTTGCCCAGGCGACGGACCAGCTGCGCGTACTGCGTGAGGTCGGCGCGGGATCCGGGGGTGAGGCGGTCACTGCCCACGGCATGGTTCCAGGCGCGCAGCGCGGCGACGGATTCGACGTGGGCGCGGATACGGTGTTCCACGTCCTTGATCTCGTTCTGCACGGCATTGACGTCGAGTGATTCCTGCTGCTTGATCCAGGCTTCCGTAGTGCCCCACGCCCACGCCTCTTCGAGCTGCGACAGCTTCCGGGACCATCCCTCGTCTGTGCGATCCTCGATTACGGCAGCGGCCAGGCGTCGCGCGCCCGCCCATATCCTGTCGCCCAGGGACGACCGCTCTTGCAGACGAGCCGCCGTCTCCTCCAGCTCGTCCAGGCGTGCCCAGGCGGCGGCGTAGGCGGCGACGTCCCCCGCAGCTGCTGCATCCAGCAACTCCTGGTCTGCGGTTGCCGTTCCTCCTAGAGCAAGCTCGTCCCGCAGGGTGGCGAGAAGGGCGTCGAGGGGTGCACCGGCTGAGTCTGCTGCCTGGCTCGCCTCGACCCCCGCGGCGGCTGCGAGGACCGCCTCGATGCTCTCGTTGCTCCGCCAGTCGGGTGGCGCGGCACCTGCCTCGTTGAGGAGCCGTACTGCTGCGCCGATCAGGTCGGAGATGGCTGCGACCTGCTTCAGCTGTTCGAGTTCGCCCGCGTGCCAGCTGAATCGCTCTCGGTGAGTGTCTTCCTGAGGAATGGGGGTGTCGTCCGGCCACGACCGGTCGAGCTCATCCAGCAACCGGGCGTTATCGAGGTATCGCAGGACGGTGTCGAGCTGCTCGGGCGTCGTGGGGGGAACACCTGCGACTCGCACTTGGTCGAACAGCGGCTTCGAGGCCTTCACCGCCGAGCCTGTGAACATCCCGATCTTGGGGGTGCCATCCGGGTGCAGCTTCACGGTCCCCCCGGCAGCCAGATGGTCCTGAAGGTTTGCCGCCAGGGCACCGATCTGCCCGTGATCGCCGTTCACCTCGACCACGACGCCGAACCCGATGG
>JAVTWJ010000026.1:0-10825 GCA_032229785.1 Propionibacteriaceae bacterium | reverse complement strand
AAGATCAGGAACCCGCGAAACATGTCCCACCCTCCACCAAACCGGGAACGGTCCAAAGGGAGGCCGCCGCCAGGTGCTCCCTCCGGCTTGCTGCTTGTTTCTCTCAGCTCAGTGACCGGGGCCGCGAGCGGCCCTGATGGGGAGAGTCCGGTCTGGTCACGGGGGCGTGTGGTCGGGGAACAGTAGTGGTTGTGGACGGTGGTCGACCTCGATCCAAACTTCGTGCCCGTGAGCCACGCGTCCCCCACCAGCGGAGACGGCAGCACCTGACAGCGTCCCGTCCAGGCGGCCAGCCGCAATCGAGTCCCTGGCCATGGCGCCACGAGCCCCTTCCGAAACCATGGCGAACCCGTGGGGAATACGTGGGGAACACACCCCACGCATGGGGAACGACGCGGCAGGCAGAGGAAGCGCCGGCACCCTCAGCGATCCATTCGCGCTTGTCAGCAGCACCTCACACGGCGGGGCATGGGAAAGGCGAGAGGTTTTCGCCTCTCGCCTTTTCGTCCTATTTGCCCTTGTCAGAGGCGCTTTTTGTGCGCGAGAGAGGAGTTGAAGCTCTCTTCTGTCAGCCGATAATCGCCCCCTGACAAGGTATTTTGATGGGCCTCAGCCATGCCGTCGCCTTGCCGTGGGGAATACGTGGGGAATCGCTTCGCACCCGAGATCCGCGCGGATCTCGTGTCCATAGCTGCCCTTCAGCATAGGCGGCGCCCACCCCAGCATCACTGGCGAGCCAGCGGAAAAGGACGCGTGCAGGCGTCGACGACGCAACGCTGTCGCATGGGCTGGGTGAGGAGAACTCGTCCATCGCGGTCGTCATGGTCAGCGGCTCACTGAGGGGACCCGCGCCGGCGAAGGCACGGTCGGCGGCTCCGGCGTGCTGGCCTCGCCGACGGAGACTGCCTCCCAGCGCGTGGGGTCGGTCTGAACTCGAATGTCACTTTCCAGGGCATCGAGCGCGGTATCGGTGATGGTCGGAGCCGGCTGGGTGGTCTGCAGAATGAGGTCGGCTGCGCCGATGACACGTTGCCCCGTGCTGCGGAGGATGTCGGCGAGGTCGCGTTGCTCGGTCACCGCGTTGAGGGCCCACCCGGCGACGTAGCTGAAGGTGTACTGGCTGGAGTCGAGTCCGTGGGCGCTGGTGACCATGAAGGCGACCGATTCGGCTTCCACTTCGAGTATCCCGCGACAGTCGCGGCTGATCAGTTCTTGGTGGAGGAGCACGTGCCCGGCTTCGTGGGCGAGGGTCTTAACGGCCTGGGCCTCATCAACGTCATCACGGACCCTGACCAGCCGGCTTCCGAAATCCGTGTAGCCGTTCGGGCCGCCGAGGTCCGCGCCGCGACGTACGTCGAATCCCCGTTCCTCGAGGAGGCCTTGGAGGCGTTCCCACAGTCCGACGGGGGCTTGCCCGGTGAGGAGAACGGCCTCGCCGATCTTGGGGTCGGGCAGCGGAGGACCGTCTGTCTGGCGGATGTCGAACACCGTGACGGGCTTCGTGCCGACGACGTGTGTCTGGTGCACCGCGCGGCCCTGGTCGTCGCGCACAGGTTGGCCAGTGTTGTCGAGGCGCGGCTCGCGGCGCGTGATCGGCGCGAGGACCTTGATGCCGGACTCGCCTCGGCGCACCTGGCGCCCCATGGCCTTGAACGCCTGGTAGCCGGCGACGTGGGTCGCCTGGGGGTCCTGCAGCATGATCAGCAGCGAGTTCCCGAACGAGTAGCGATGGAACTGGCTGGAAAACTTAAGCCAGGCCTGCCATGCCTGCGGGTCGTTGAGGGCGAGGATGCCGTCACTCAACTGTGTGTGGAGCTTGTCGAGCGTCGCCTGCCGAGCCTCGGCGGCTGCGGCGCGCTCTGCCTCGCTGGGCCTGCGGTACCCGGCCATCAGCTGCGGCCTTCACGCAAGGCGGCGACCTGGTCGAGGATCGCCTCAACCGCTTCTTGGGGTGCGCCGGATTCCGCCAGCCTCCTGGCCTGCAGAAGGAGGTTCTCGGCAATGAGGAGAACGTCCGCCAATCGGCGCTCGTCTTCACGCACGGCCGCAACCCCCGTTGGGGAGTGATGCGCGGCCATGCCTTCTTGGTCGACCTGGACCAGGGTCGCGGCAGCCCCGCTCTCGCGCCGGAGGTTGAGCAGTGGACGTTGCCGCACGGCTCGCGCCACCCCTGTGCCGACTTGGACGCGGTCGGCGTCCAACCCCAACTCGCCGCCCCGGCGGATCTCGTGCTGCATCGTTGCCTCCCGTCATCGGCCCGACAATCGGCATAACGGCCGCCAACGGCTGGCGGTGGACATCGGGCGAACCCAAGAAGGCTTGCCCTGTCTCCCTCACCGGACCTGAATCGCGGGGCTCACACCCCGTGAGCGCGAAGAGACGCCCGATGGCGTGAGGCCCGCCTTCGCCATGACCAAGGTTGGAGACGGCCGTTACCACGTTGAGCACCGACAGGATGGCGAGCCCATCGCCACGGGTCGTGGCGTCGCGTTCCTGCTGACGGGCATCCCATTACTCACATGGACCCAACGGCGGACGCCCGTTTCGATTGACGTGACCTCGCTCAATGCCAGTCGAGGATGTCGGAGAACGAGGGCGCCCAGTCCACGGGAGAGTCGGGACACACGCGATGTGAAACGCCCACAGACTCTCTGGTCGATACCATGGCCCCTTCGTTGCTCGGTTCGAGAACGCCGCTGGTGCGGGCGTTCGAGTCGCTCGCGACGATGCGGGCAGGTGGCACCAGCGCCCGTTCGCTGGGGCCGTCATCCCACCGGACAACTAGACCGCGGCGTGCTCCCGCAGGCCATCCACCGCGCCACTGACAGCGCCGCACCTTCAACTGAAACGGTGATGGCTGCGCAGCCACGCGCTGGTTGCGGGTCTCGCCACCGTTGGCGGAGCGGAGGGTGAACTCGCTACCTTCTGGCAACACGCCGCCGTCCCCTCAAGCGGGAGCGCAGTGACTCGTGTGCCAAATAGAGTCGACCGAGTCTCGTCGGCCGCTCGGCCAGAATGGACCCATGAGTTCGACCCTGCTGACCGACGAGGTCTCCGCCGCCCTGGCCCAATTCTTCTACTCCGGCGACGGCCCCAGCCACGCCACCCTTACGCGTTGCTTCATGGCGTGCGGCTTGGCGGACGTTGACCCGTACGACCCGTCGGCAGGGATGCCGAACAAGCAGCAGCGTGTGCTTACCGTCTGTGCGGCGGCCCGCCGACGACCCGGTGGCGTCGACGACAAGCTACTGGAACAACTTCTGACCGCGCTGCGCGTCGGCCGCCTCTTTCATGCGGCCGACCCCAACGTCAAGGAACGAGTTTCCACCCTGCGCAGCGCACTCACCGCCAAGGGCGCGGGACTCGACGCCGAAGGCCGACTCCAACGCGCCAGTCCCATCGACCTCGCCACTGGTGGCCGTGCTGCGCTCGACGAACAGCTGGCACGGCTCCGACACAACGCTGAGGATCCAGGTGCCCTGCTCGGCGGTGCGAAGGAGCTACTCGAGTCGATCTGCAAATTCGTTCTCGAGGAGCAGGAGATGCTCCCTGACCGGAAAATGGACTTCGACGAGTTGCTCGCCCTCGCGCTCGATCGGCTCCAGCTTCAGCCCCAGACCGTCAACGCGATGGCACCCGGGGGCAAACAGCTGCGGGCCATCTACCAGTCGGCCAAGACCACTGCATCGACCATCAACGAGTTGCGGAATCTCCAAGGCACAGGTCACGGCCGCACCCTGCCGACCGGCATTAGCAAGGAGACCGGTCGATACGTTATCCGGGAGGCCACTCACGTCGCAGAGTTGCTCCTTTCGACGCACGACCGTCTGATGGGCCGGTCGACTTGATCTGGAGAGTGCCCCGGTCACCGCACCCGCTGCTAGAAAGGCGAAGGTTCCGTCCCGGTAGACGAGGAGAGCCTTCAGCGGTACTCGTCGGCGAGCAACTTGGTCCTGTGATGCTTGATCTCGGCGAACACCATCGACCGGACGACGACGACGGTGCGCAGCAGCGCGTCAACGCGCTATCCGGGTCCCTGATCCTCTCCCGTCCCGCAACCTATGCTAAAGCCTGTCCGGGTCCAAGACGTCAGGAGCTGACCAGCCAGTCCGACGCCCAGAACCGCGAGGAAGCGCGTCGATCTCCGATTCAGCGCTCGCCAGCGAACTCGCCATGGCGAACCTCGACAACGAGAAGAGAACCGGTGCATGGTGGCAGGCCCTGCCCAGCAACGGTTGAGGGGCGCGGCGACGGCGGAATTGTCACACCTCCCGGCTAACGTCGAGGTGGAAGGCAATCAACACACAGCAACGAGCGCGCCGGTTCGGTGCGGAGGAGCATGAGCGCAGGATGAAGAGATACCACCGAGGCGATCAGCCACCCAGTCAGGACATTCGCCCCACTTCGGTGTGCGAAGCCTGATGGGCGAACAATCTGATGCTGTAGAGCGAGAAGGAACTGAGTTCGTCGACCCCCGGGCGCTGCTCGCCGACTGGGCGAACGCCAACGATGAGTGGGCACGCCTGCTCGTATCCGAGGTCATCGCTACCGGACGTCCCGTCGGCACCTCGACGATCGAGAAGGCATACCAGCTCTTCCGCCAGGAGAAGGTCCTTGACAAGCGGGATCTGCCCGCCGTTGCCAAACTCGACATCGAGGCACGCCAGGACGAGTCCGCGCCCCCCTTGACCCTGACTCGCCTCTCCGAAGTACACGGCGTCAACGCCCTTTTGCCCGGAGCAGTGATCGAGCCGCATAGGGGGCTGACGATCCTCTACGGCGAGAACGGCACAGGCAAGACCGGCTACTCCCGCATCTTCAAGGCACTCGCGAACAGCCGCACCGCGGACACTATCCTCGGCAACATCGAGGCGGATTGGTCGGAGGTCCAGACCGCCAAGCTGGAGTACAAGCTCGGGGACGACGACCAGACCTTGACTTGGACTGGAGACCGCGGCGTCGCGCCGTTCACACGGATGTCTATCTTCGACAGCCCAGCCGTCACGACCCATGTCGATGACGACCTCGACTACGTCTACACCCCAGCCTCGCTCGCGCTCTTCAACCACGTCACGGCCGCCATCCAAGCCGTTGCTGGCCAGATCGATGCCGCCATCAGCACACTCGGCACGGGTAGCTCAGGGTTGCTCTCCAGGTTCCAGCGGGGGTCGACCATCTACCCGCTGATTGAATCCCTTGGCGCGTCCACCGACCTCACGGACCTGAGGGCAAAGGCTGTTACAGGCGAGGACATCGACGAGCAGCTCGACGTGCTCACCCAAGCCGTCGGCGCACTGCGGGCGAACACCGTCGGCACCCAGATCACGGCACTCAAGGCCGAACAGCGCGTCCTGGCCCAGGCCGCTGCTGCCGCCAAGGCACTCCTGGGGTTCGACGCGACCACGTACAACCAAGCCCTCACGAAGCGCGCACAGCTTGCCACCGACCACGTGACGTTCCGCAGGGAGCTTTTTGCTGCAGCCGATCTGCCTGCCGATCCGGACGACACCTGGAGCGACTTCATCAAGGCCGGCGAGACCTACCGTCTGCACCTCGTCGAGCTTGGCTCTCACGATGCGGATCGCTGCCTCTACTGCCGCCAGCCCCTGATTGATCCCGCGCGCGACCTGCTGTCCCGGTACTCGACCTACCTCGAAGACAAGATCTCTGCTGACATCCGCACGACCGACACCGCGCTCCTTGGCTACAGCCGTCAGGTCGCGAGTATCCAGAACAGCGAGCTCATCGCATTCATCAATCAGTACGGTGCCGAAGAAGAGAAGCCGTCCTACTTCTCCCAGGTCGACGCGATCGAGGGGGCTAGGAGTGCGCTCGAGACAGCCGTGTCCGGCGGCAAGCTCGCCAGCCACAAGATCGCGGGCCTGGTCGCCCATCCAGGGGCCGATGTCGACGCTGCTCTTGAGACGGCCGGGCTCAGCATCTCGACTCTGGAGACCCAGCAGGCGAATCGGACCCAGGTGCTCGGCGAGAAGCAGACCGAGTTGCTGGAGCTAAAGGACGCCGTCGAGCTTGGCAAGTCGTGGCCGCTGATCGAGGGGCAGGTCAAGAGCGCCAAGGAGGCCGACCAGCTTAGGACTCTAAAGCGCCCGCTTCCGTCACTGATGCGCGCCGTCACTGAGCTGGCCAAGACCGCCAGTGACCAGCTGATCAATCAGAGCTTCGACGCGTTGTTCCTCGAGGAGTGCGAAGCGCTCCGGGCACCACCACTGAAGCTCCAGTTCGTCGGGCGCGAGGGCAAGGCTCAGCGTCGCAAGGTTATGAGCGGCAAGCACAAGCCGTCGCGGGTGCTGTCGGAGGGCGAGCAGAAGGTGCTCGCTCTCGCCGACTTCCTGGCCGAGGCACGGCTGGCCGGTATCACGGCACCAGTCATCTTCGACGACCCAGTATCGAGCCTTGACCATCGTCGGATCAACGAGGTTGCCCAGCGAGTCGCCCGGTTGACCGATGACAATCAGGTCATCGTGTTCACCCACGACATCCTGTTCGCCACGACGTTACTCAGTCTCTTCGAGAAGTCGAAGCGTTGCGTCTACTTCCAGGTAACTGACGAGAACGGCAAGGGGCAGGTCACCCGGGCCACCGGCCCGCGGATCGACTCGCTGAACGCCATCAAAGGGCGGATCAACAAGACAATCCAGACAGCCCGCACCCAGGAAGGTGAAGTGCGGGATGCGCTCGTCCACAACGGATACAGCCACCTTCGCTCGTGGTGCGAGGTCTTCGTCGAGGACGAGGTGCTCAAGGGCGTGACTAGGCGGTATCGAGCGAATGTACAGATGTCGACCCTCTCGGACATCAACACCAGCGAGCTCGGCGAGATCATCCCCAAGGTCACCGAGGTGTTCGATGCGGCCTGTCGATACATCGACGGCCACTCGCAGCCGCTCGTCACCCTTGGTGTGAGCCCGACGCTCGCGGGTCTTGAGCAGCACTGGGCGGAACTCCAGGAACTGAAGAAGGTCAACGACGGGAAGGCCGAGAGGCTCGCGTGATTGCCAGTGACCTCCACGTTGCCGCTCTCCTTGAGCCGGCCCACCTGACGTCGCGCGCGGAGGCACTGGCTCGGTCAACGCCGCTCCCCGCCCAATCGGGTGTGTACGCCTGGTACTTCGACGCCCCGCCGCCAGGTGTTCCCACCGAAGGCGTCCACGCAAGTGAGTTCGGTCATCTGCTCTACGTAGGCATCGCGCCCCGTGAGCCGCGACGCAGTGATAGCAGACCGAGCAAGCAGGACCTGCGTAAGCGCATCCGCAACCACTTCCGAGGGAACGCGTCGGGTTCGACGTTACGTCTGACGCTCGGTTCGCTCCTTGCGGGCGAGCTTGGCCTTCAACTCCGCCGTGTGGGAAACGCAGAGCGCCTGACCTTCGGCGACGGCGAGGCTGCGCTGTCCAGCTGGATGGCTGAGCACGCCCGGGTCTGCTGGTATGTGGATCCGACACCTTGGGCGATCGAGTCGGAACTCCTTTCGGAGTTCGTGCTGCCGCTCAATCTCGACCAAAACCGCCACGGCCGGTTCCACGCGACGCTCTCCGCCTCTCGGCACGCCCAGCGTCAGGCGGCGAGAAGCCTTCCGGTCCTGCCGTAGCCACCTCGTCAGCTGGCGGCTTGCGTCGGCCAGCGATTTCGGACACCGGCACTACGATTTGGTCCAACAGCAGAGCCAAGATCCTTCGAAGAGGACGAGAAGTGATTATTCAGCCCACGTTCTACATCCCGCCAGACATTGCGGCTGGATTGCTCAGCGGGGACTTCATTCGGTACGGAGGAGTGGTTCGTGACACCGCGGGACGACTCGTAACCCACCTCAAGGAAGTCTCCATTCCCAAGCCCAGCGAGGAGGCGGCAGCTGCTGCGTTCTCGCTCTTGAGGAAGCCCGTGGTCCTTATCACGACCGCCGTTGTGGGTGTGGTGGCGGCAGGGGTTACCGCAGTCGTCGTAGTCTCTGGGAGGCGAAGACGCGCCATGCCCGAGTGCGTCAAGAGCTATACCGAGTCGCTCCACACCTACCTCGAGGCAGTCCGCAGCAAGCACCTCGACGCCGAGATCATCGACCGGCTCATCGCCGACCTCGATGCAGTAAAGGAGTACTCGGAGACCGCCAAGATCACGGTCGACTTCACGACGGAGCAGTCGGAGACGCTGGTGCGGCTCGTTGTCGACTACACGCGGCAACTTGCCGCGGCCAACGCCGTTGACCTGAACGAGCCGCAGGATCAGGCGCCAGTGTCCGGGGACGGCGTCGTTGTGAACCTGCGTCACTACCTCGAAGTACAGCGGCGGATCTTCAACGAGGCTGCATGATCGATCGCTCGGGGGAGACGTCGGCTCATCGCGGTCCTATCGCCTTACTCGGCACACTGCGCTCGACTCAAGCTGGCTAGAGCTGGCCGCTCACCGTGATGCGGTAGGCGGACCGCTCGACGTTGGCATCGGACAACCGGGGCGACGCCATGTAGCTCAACGTGCGAGCCCCCGGCCCGGCTCGTTGCCTGGGGTCAATGGGAACGCCTGCTCGAAGAGGCGCTGCGCGCGTTCCAGAACGTGATCGGTCCCCGTGTCGAAAGGCACCCACGGGCGGTCTTCCGCACGCGAGGCGAGTTCGTTCCTGAGGCGCTCACGCGCTTCGTTGATCCGTCGGTGGGCGGTGCTCTCGGAGTACCCCAGGTCCTCAGCGATCACCCGAAGCGGGTGGCCCTGCATCGACGCCTCCAGCGGTTCCCGCAACGACGGGGGCAGTTGTCCGACAGCCTGCGTGATGGCAGCGACGGCGTGCCGCTCTTCGACGACCTCGCCCGGGTCGGGCGCGCGACTCGCCGGGTCCCGGCCGTCGAGGGTCACGGTCGCAGGTCGGGGGGCGGAGGTGCGCTTGCGGACGACGCCGGCGTCATCGACGCCGCGCCAGCGGGAGTGTTTGATCGTCATCCAGGCGTAGCTGGCCCAACCTTCGGGGCTGGTTCGCTGGGGGTCGAATCGATACGCCGCGCCCATCAGTTCAACAAATATCTGACCGCGGGTGTCCGCGGCGTTTGGCGTTCGTCTGGTCTGGGCGTACACCATCGGGATGACCGAGCCAACCAAGTCGGTCACGGCCTGCCGCCCCTCGGCGACCAACTGCGGCCAACGCGATGAGTCAACCCCCCGGAGGATCTCGGGCGGGTTCAACGGATCGCCGGTCGCAGCGGCGACGCCAAGGTCACGGGCCTGGCAGAACGCCAGGATGGAGGGGCCGTCGAGGACGGTCCCGGGGCTGACCGTCGATTCCATGGGTGCGATCCGTGCCGACGCTCGGGGCTCCCGCGCGGCTGCGGCTTTGGGCTCCACCGGTGCGGGCGACGTTAGGGCTTCCGGCAGGTCGACCTCGCGGAGCATCCGGGGGTTGGTCAGGTATTCCAGTGAGAGTCGGCTGATCCTCGCAGCTGAGGGCTGGGCCGACGGCTCGCCGGTGAGATTGGCAACCAGGACTGCTTGGCCGAGGCCCGAGCGGAGCAGCGCGTCGAGACGCACGTGCGAGGGCTCGGTGAGATCCGGGCGTCCGGTGAGTTGCCGCACGGCCGTGCCGACCTGAAGCATGACGGCTTGGTCGACGCGGGTGGCGCCGAGGCGTCGGCCGTCGATCTGACTCAGCGTGGTCTGGTGGGCGCGGGCGAGCTCGCGGATGCTGCCGAGGAGGGCGTCAGCGTACGGGCGTGGCAGCGCCCCGGCCTTCTTGGCTTCGTCCACCAGAGCGTGGGTGTCGCGCAGGATCGCCAGGTGCCCGAGCGCCACGCTGCGGCGCACGATCAGTGCGTTCTGAACGGGCTGCACGGCTGCGAGCGCGTCCTGCCAGGCCGCCAGGCCGGCGCCGGCGGCAGAGCGGCTGGTCGGGGCGTGGATCGCGCCGTCGAGTGCGGTCTCGCCGGCCTGCAGCCACGCCCTCGCCCGGTCGTCCGGGGTTCGAACGCGTACCCAGTGCGCGAGCTCGTAGGCGACATGGTTGAGGGTCGCGATCTCACGATGGCGGTCGACGTCGGAGCTGGCCTCCACGTCGCCGGCCAACCCAGCTAGCGCCGTGCCCACCGTGTGGAGGGTCGGCGCCAGGATCGGTTTCACGTCAGCAGTTCGCGCTGCGCCGGTCGTTGCGGTGGCCAGCAGTGCGAGGGGGTCGGCTGTGGAGATCGGGCCGAGCGCTCGGCGGATCGCCACCAGGCTGGACACGGTCTGGGTCCAGTCGGCCATCAGATCCAGAGTGAGTGTCGGCTCGACGTCCCACTCGAGGCGGGCGAGTTCCCGCCGGACGGCCTGCCACATGGGCCGTTACCCTCGCCGTCCGACAGTGCTGTCCAACTCCCTGCGGACGTCGGCCAACAGCACCCGCAGCCGGGCCAAGTCGGGCAGATCTGCGGCGAGGGCCAGGTCCCAGGTATGAACCTCGCGCAAAGCGTTCTCGACGCACTCGAGCGCTGTCAGTCGTGTCAGTCCCGGGACGTCCACGGGCCGGCTCGACGGGTGAGTGGCCGCCATCAACAGCGAGATCCCCATCGCCTCGTGGATCATCGCGGCCAGGTCGTCCCAGCGGTCAGCGGTCAGCATCGTCGCCTGCCCCAGCAGCAGATCGACCTTGGCGATCGACTCGGTGGGCATCGGCACTCCGGTCATGATCGTGATCCCTTCCTTCCAGTTGTCCTCGGATCGTGGGCGCGCCCATGAATCCCTTCGCCCGTACAAGTCACCAAGCGTGCGGGCGAGCGCCACTGTCCACAGGGCTCAGGGCCACGCCGCCGCGCGGAGGTGCAGGATCGGCGTCCGGCGTGGGTCGCGGTGG
>JAVTWJ010000025.1:0-10892 GCA_032229785.1 Propionibacteriaceae bacterium | reverse complement strand
CGGGCAGTGCGGGCACGACGGGCAGCGCGGGCAGTGCGGGCACGACGGGCAGCGCGGTGGGGGGTCGGGCCGGGCGCGGTGCGGCGCGGAGGGCCTCCCGCGTCCTCCAGGTCGCGGGCGGCGTCGGCGTCGCGGTGGCCGCAGTGGCGGGCGCCAGCGTCGCGGCGAGCTCCCTCCTGTCCGCGGGCGGGCCTGCGTCGAGCCCGCCGGCCGCGGCCTCGGTGGCGGCGCCGGTCTCCGCCGGCGCGGTGGCGACGCCCCCGGACGCGGTCGCTCTTCCGGCCGCGAGCGCTGCCGTGGCCGGCGCGGCGACAGGGCCCACGTCGACGAACCCCGCAGGCACGGGCGTGCCGACGACCGCGGCCCCTGTGGTGGGATCCCTGACGGCGGCCGCCGCCACCACCATGGCGCCCACGACGACGGCGCCCACGACTGCGCCCACGACGACGGCACCCACGACGACGGCGCCCACGACTGCGCCCACGACCACCGCGCCCACGACGCCGGCTGCCACGCCCACGCCGACGCCGACGCCGACGCCGACGCCGACGCCGACCCCGACGCCCACACCGACGCCGACTCCGACGCCCACGCCCACGCCGACGCCCACACCGACCCCGACGCCGACGCCGACGCCGACCCCGACGCCGACGCCCACGCCGACCCCGACGCCGACGCCGACGCCCACACCGACCCCCACTCCCACGCCGACGCCGACGCCGACCCCGACTCCCACGCCGACGCCCACACCGACCCCCACTCCCACGCCGACGCCGACGCCGACGCCGACGCCGACCCCGACGCCCACACCGACCCCGACGCCCACGCCGACACCGACGCCCACGCCGACGCCGGCGCGTCCGGTGATCGGGGTCACCGTGGTCAACGGAACCGCCGACCAACCGGGCGCGGTCGTGGTCACGGTGGTGGCCGGCTCGCCGGCCGAGGCCGGCGGCGTGCAGCCCGGCGATCTGATCGTCGCGGTCGACGGGGTGAGCGTGACGTCCGTGGCCCAACTCCAGGCGCAGGTGGCCTCGGGCACCGTCGGCGAGACGATGATGATCACGGTGGTGCGCGGCGGCGCAACGCTGGTGCTGGCGGTTGTCCCGGTCGCCGCGGCGAGCTGATCGCGCGGTGCTCGAAAAAGAAAGTCGAAAAAGAACCGAGAGTCGCGTCATCATCGGCCGGCCACGGGGTCTTCAGAAGTAGGCAAGCCCTTGGGGGAGGGCTTCCATTGCAGCTACGTCGGGGAGGGGCGTCTTTCGAGCGTACTGCAGGAGGAGGCGTTGCCTTGTTGGGCCCGGAGCTGCATCACAGCTCCGGGCCCAGCGCCGTTCAGCCGATGCGGGCCGACTCGGGGACCGCCCGGGCCCAGCGCCCTTCAGCCGATGCGGGCCGACTCGGGGACCGCCCGGGCCCAGCGCCCTTCAGCCGATGCGGGCCGGCTCGGGGACCGCGGGGCGGAGCGACTCGGGCCGGGTCAGGAACGCGACGTGACCCAGCGCGGCCACGAAAAGCGTGGTGCCGACCATGTGCAGCAGGACCGCCACGACGGGCAGGTGCGTGAAGTACTGGACGTAGCCGATCAGGCCCTGCAGCAGTTCCACGGCCAGCAGGCCCAGCCAGAGCCGGCGCAGTCGCGGGTCGGCCCAGGCGAGGACGACGCCCAGCACCGTCACCCCCACCAGCAGCCACACCGACCAGGCGTGGGCCTTCGCCGTCCATTCGGGGGAGAACCCGTTGCGCTGAACGCCGCCGTCGCCGGAGTGCGGGCCGGCGCCGGTCACCACCACGCCGAGCGCGATCACGACCAGGCCGAGCAGGAACACCGCCTGGGTCAGCAGCGCCAGCCGCTGCGGCACGTACCTGCGCTCCATGCGGAACGCCAGGTGGACGATCTCCAGGCACACCAGGATCAGCGCGACGGACGCCACCATGTGCAGCCCGACGACCCACGGGTTGAGCTGCATCCGCACCGAGATGCCCCCGATGACGGCCTGCGCGATGATGCCGAGGCCCACGCCGAACGACAGCCACACCAGGCGGCCCGACTCCTGGCCGGCCCGCCAGCGGCGCCACGCCGTGAGGAACGTGGCCAGTGCGATCGCCGCGAGGACGAACGTCAGCAGCCGGTTGCCGAACTCGATCGCCCCGTGCAGGCCGAGGTCGCCGGTAGGCACGTACGATCCGGGCTCGCACTGCGGCCAGGTGGGGCAGCCGAGGCCCGACTTGGTGAGCCGCACCAGCGCCCCCGTCCAGATGATCATCATGTTCGCGACCAGGTTGGCCACGCTCCAACGCCGCTGTGCGCGGGTCGAGGTCAGGACGTCCATCGGAAGGCCTTTCGAGCGAGGACGAGCGCGGCCACCAGCCAGAGTGCCAGCACCAGGAGCGGGAGCGGATCGAGCGCGCCGGACGCCAGCGCGCGCAGCGTCTCGCCGAGCGCGGCGGACGGCAGCAGCCCGACCACGGGCTGCGCCCACGCCGGATACGCCGCGACCGGAATGACCAGGCCGCCGGCGACGGCGACCACGATGTAGATCAGGTTGGCCAGGCCCAGCGTGGCTTCGGCGCGGAGCCGTCCGGCGAGGGCGAGCGCGAAGCCGGCGAACGTGGTCGCGGCGAGCAGCGCGGCCACGATCGCGATCGGGATCTGCGCGGGCGCCGGCACCGGACGCCAGCCGAGCGCGAACGCCGCGATCGTCAGGACGATCACCTGCCCGAGCGCGATCGAGCCGGACGCCAGCGCCTTGCCCGCCACGAGGTCGCCGCGGGTCAGCGGTGTCGCCACGAGACGTTCGAGCACCCCGTAGCGGCGCTCGAAGCCGGTCGCGATCGCCAGCGATGTGAACGTCGTCGACCACAGCGCCAGGCCCAGCACCGAGGCGGGGAACGTGGTCGCGTCCAGCCCGACCCGGTCGCCGACCAGTAGCCCGGCGACCAGCAGCCCGACGGGGATCACCAGCGCCAGGATCAGCTGTTCGCCGTTGCGCATCATCAGGGACGCCTCGACGCCGGCGTGCCGCAGCACGCGGCGTCCGCGCGGTGCGGCGCCGGGCGCGGGGGAGAGGTCGAGGCCGTCGAACACTTCGCTCACGAGCGCTCCTGCGTGTGCGCGACGAACACGTCCTCCAGGGACGCCTCCGCCGTCAGCTCGGCGACCGTGCCACTGATCGCGATGCGGCCGGCGTCCATGATCCACACCCGGTCGGCCAGTTCGGACGCCTCGTCCATGGCGTGGGTCGTCAGCAGGACGCCGACGCCGGCGGCCGCCAGCGCGCGGATGAGCGCCCAGGTGCGGCGGCGGGCGTGCGGATCCAGGCCGGCGGTGGGTTCGTCCAGCAGCACGAACTCGGGACGCCCGATCAGCGCGCCGGCCAGGTTGACCGCCTGCTGCTGTCCGCCGGACAGGCGACGATACGGCGTCCGCAGGAACGAGCGGAGCGCCAGCGCCTCGACCAGGGCGTCGACGGGCTGCGGGTCGGTGTACAGGCCGGCGAGGTAGCGCAGCAACTCGTCGGGCCGGATTCCTGACCAGGCGCCGGTCGCCTGAGGCATCAGCCCGAGCCGCGTCAGCGCGTCGGGGTGGCCCGGGGGGCGTCCGAGCACCTCCACGGTGCCCGCGGAGAAGCCGAGTAGGCCGGTCAGCACGCGGATGGTCGTCGTCTTGCCCGCGCCGTTGGGGCCGAGCAGGGCGGTGACCTGGCCGTGGTGCGCGGTGAAGGTCAGGCCGCGAAGGACGGGGTTCGCGCCGAGCGTCACCTCCAGCCCGTCGACGGTGAGGGCAGGACGCGCGGGCACCTGGTCAGTCTAGCGGTGCCCTCCGGCGCCAGCGCACGGCGGAGGGTTCAGCGCGGTGGAGGTTCAGCACGGTGGAGGTTCAGCACGGTGGAGGTTCAGCACGGTGGAGGTTCAGCGCACGGTGGAGGTTCAGCGCACGGTGGAGGCGTGGGCGAGTTCCTCGCGGGTGGGCATCGGCTCGTCGATCCGCATGCGGTAGAAGCTGCGCCACATGAACGCCAGCGCGATCAGCAGCGACACGCCGGCGAGGACGAGGACGAGCGCGTGGGCGTCCGAGCCGCGCAGCGACACGCCCAGTTCGACGGCGAGCAGGCCGAACAGGGTGGTGAACTTGATGACGGGGTTGAGCGCGACCGAGGAGGTGTCCTTGTACGGGTCGCCCACGGTGTCGCCGACGATGGACGCGTCGTGCAGGTCGGTGCCCTTGGCGGCGAGGTCGACCTCGACGATCTTCTTGGCGTTGTCCCAGGCGCCGCCGGCGTTGGCCATGAAGATCGCCTGGTAGAGGCCGAACAGCGCGATCGACACGAGGTAGCCGATGAAGAAGAACGGGTCGGTGAACGCGAACGCGAGGGTCGCGAAGAACACGCCGAGGAAGATGTTGAACATGCCCTTCTGCGCGTACTGGGTGCAGATCTCCACGACGCGCCGCGAGTCGGAGACGGACGCCTTCGTCACCCCGTCCAGCCGGATGTTCTCCTTGATGAACTCGACGGCCCGGAACGAACCGGTCGTCACCGCCTGGATCGACGCGCCCGCGAACCAGTGCACGATCGCGCCGCCGGTGATCAGCCCCAGCAGGAACGGCGCGTACAGCAGCGACAGCTTGTCGATGTTGGCGGTCATGCCGTCGGTCAGGCCCATCATGATCGAGAAGATCATCGTGGTGGCGCCGACGACGGCGGTGCCGATCAGGACGGGCTTGGCGGTCGCCTTGAACGTGTTGCCGGCGCCGTCGTTCTCTTCGAGGAGGCCCTTGGCGTGCTCCCACTGCGGATCGAAGCCGTACTGGGCGCGGATGTCGGCGTCGACGTCCGGGAGGTCCTCGATGGTCGACAGCTCGTAGATCGACTGGGCGTTGTCGGTGACGGGGCCGTAGGAGTCGACCGCGATCGTGACCGGGCCCATCGCGAGGAACCCGAACGCGACCAGGCCGAACGCGAACACGCCCGGCGCGACCACGATCGCGCCCAGCCCGGTCAGGGACACCAGGTAGGCGAGGGACATCAGGAACACGATCGCCAGTCCGAGCCAGAGCGCCGAGAAGTTGCCCGCGACCAGGCCGGAGAGGATGTTCAGGGACGCCCCGCCCGAGTGGGACGACTTCACGACCTCCTGCACGTGCCTGCTGTGCACCGAGGTGAACACCTTCACGAGTTCGGGGATGAGTGCGCCGGCGAGGGTGCCGCACGACATGATCAGGGAGAGCTTCCACCACAGCGTGCCGTCGCCCAGGTCGGGGATCAGCACCGCCGAGGTCGCGAACGTCACCGCGATCGAGGTGACGGAGGTCGTCCACACCAGTCGGGTGAGGGGCGCCTCGAAGTCCATCTCGGTGGCGTTGGCGTAGCGCCGCCAGGTCAGCCACGAGCTGATCAGGTAGGAGATCAGCGACGCGAGGATCATCATCGCGGACACGAAGAACAGCCACACCAGCAGCGTCGCCTGGGTCGATTCGACGGCGTCCGGACCGACGATCGCGGGCGTGACGGCGAGCATCAGGAAGGTGACGAGGGCCACGGACGTGACGCCGTAGGTCTCGAAGCCGTCGGCGGACGGGCCGACCGAGTCGCCGGCGTTGTCGCCGGTGCAGTCGGCGATGACGCCGGGGTTGCGGGCGTCGTCCTCTTTGATCTTGAACGCGATCTTCATCAGGTCGGAGCCGATGTCGGCGATCTTGGTGAAGATGCCGCCGGCGATGCGCAGCGCGGACGCCCCGAGCGATTCGCCGATCGCGAACCCGATGAAGCAGGCGCCTGCGAGGTGCCCGGGCAGGACGAGCAGGATCGTCAGCAGCAGGACCAGTTCGAGCGAGATCACCACGGTGCCGATGCTCATGCCGGCCCTCAGCGGGATCTGGTGCAGCAGGTACGGACGCCCGCGCAGCGCCGCGAACGAGGTGCGTCCGTTGGCGAACGTGTTGACCCGGATGCCGAACCAGGCGATCCCGAGGCTGCCGGCCACGCCGAGCAGGCTGAACCCGAGGATGACCAGGGTGTTGCCGAGGGGCGTGGAGACCAGGAACGCGAAGTAGACGAAGATGACGGTCGCCGTGAACAGCCACAGCACGGCCAGGAACCGGCCCTGCTGAGCGAGGTAGGTGCGGCAGGTCGCATAGATCAGCTCGGACACTTCGCGCATCGACCGGTGCACGGGCAGCCGACGCAGGCCGAGGTAGTTCACCAGGCCGAAGACCAGCCCGGCCAGCGAGATCCCCATGCCGATCACGAGCAGCAGACGTCCGTCGATGCCGCCGGCGATGACGGCCTTCGACAGGTCGGGCAGGGTCAGGTTCGCCTCGCCGCCGTGCCCCTGCCCGGGCGCCGCGGCACCCGGGGAGCATCCCGCGAGAAGCAGGACGATCGGGGCGAGGGCGCCGAGAGTGACGCGTCGCGAGCGAGGGGTGTGGGCTGCCATTGCCAAACAATAGGGGGACGCCTGCACTCCGGGGGGAGCGCAGGCGTCCTTTGAACCTCACAACTCGGTTGCGACGTGACTCCTACAGCATGACTTCTACAGCATGAAGCCTCCAGCGTGACGCCTCCAGCGCGGCCTCTACAGGCGGACGTGGCTGATGTCGTCGGCGGTGAGCATGGGGGCGTCGATCCGCATGGCGTAGAAGCTGCGCCACACGAACACGGTCGAGGCGAGGAAGAACACGACCGCGAGCGCGCCCACCAGCACGGTGTGGCCGGCCGAGGTCAGCGAGACCGCCAGTTCGACGGCGAGCAGGCCGAACAGGGTGGTGAACTTGATGACGGGGTTGAGCGCGACCGAGGAGGTGTCCTTGTACGGGTCGCCCACGGTGTCGCCGACGATGGACGCGTCGTGCAGGTCGGTGCCCTTGGCGGCGAGGTCGACCTCGACGATCTTCTTGGCGTTGTCCCAGGCGCCGCCGGCGTTGGCCATGAAGATCGCCTGGTAGAGGCCGAACAGCGCGATCGACACGAGGTAGCCGATGAAGAAGAACGGGTCGGTGAACGCGAACGCGAGGGTCGCGAAGAACACGCCGAGGAAGATGTTGAACATGCCCTTCTGCGCGTACACGGTGCAGATCTCCACGACGCGGCGGGAGTCTTCGGCCGACGCGCGGGTGGCGTCCTCGTCCAGCTTGATGTTGTCCTTGATGAACTCGACCGCGCGGAACGCGCCGGTGGTGACCGCCTGGATGGACGCGCCGGTGAACCAGTAGATCACCGCGCCGCCGGCGACCAGTCCGAGCAGGAACGGCGCGTGCAGCAGGGACAGCATTTCGACGTCGTGCTGCAGGCCGCCGGTGAGGCCCATGATGATCGAGAAGATCATCGTGGTGGCGCCGACGACGGCGGTGCCGATCAGGACGGGCTTGGCGGTCGCCTTGAACGTGTTGCCGGCGCCGTCGTTCTCTTCGAGGAGGCCCTTGGCGCGGTTCCAGTCGGGAGCGAAACCGTAGTCGCGCTCGATGTTCTCGCTGACGTGGGGGACGTCCTCGATGGTGGACAGCTCGTACACCGACTGGGCGTTGTCGGTGACCGGGCCGTAGGAGTCGACCGCGATCGTGACCGGGCCCATGCCGAGGAAGCCGAACGCCACGAGACCGAACGCGAACACCGCGGGGGCGGCCATGGTGGTGCCGAAGCCGAGCGTGTTCGAGACGGCGTAGGCGACGCCCATCAGCCCGACGATGGCGATGCCGAGCCAGTAGGCGGAGAAGTTGCCCGCCACCAGGCCGGACAGGATGTCGAGGGACGCCCCGCCCGCGTTGGCCGACTTGACGACCTCTTGGGTGTGGCGGCTCTTCACCGACGTGAACACCTTGACGAGTTCGGGGATCAGGGCGCCGGCGAGGGTGCCGCAGGAGATGATCAGCGACAGCTTCCACCAGGTCGAGCCGTCGCCCAGGTCGGGGATGAGCAGCGCGGAGGTGGCGAAGGTGAGCGCGATCGAGGTGAGGGAGGTGATCCACACCAGCGAGGTGAGCGGCGCCTCGAAGTCCATCTCGTGGGCGTGCTCGTAGCGGCGCTTGGTGAGGAACGCGTTGACGCCGTAGGAGATGCCGGACGCGACGACCATGACGGCGCGGATGAAGAAGATCCACACCAGCAGGTTGGCTTGCAGCAGGGCCTCGCTCGACGGGATCGCCAGCATGATGAAGGTGACCAGGGCGACGCCGGTGACGCCGTAGGTCTCGAAGCCGTCGGCGGACGGCCCGACCGAGTCGCCGGCGTTGTCGCCGGTGCAGTCGGCGATGACGCCGGGGTTGCGGGCGTCGTCCTCTTTGATCTTGAAGACGATCTTCATCAGGTCGGAGCCGACGTCGGCGATCTTGGTGAAGATGCCGCCGGCGATGCGCAGCGCGGACGCCCCGAGCGATTCGCCGATCGCGAACCCGATGAAGCAGGAGCCGGCGATCTGGGGCGGCAGGAACAGGAGGATGACCAGCATCATCAGCAGTTCGACCGAGATGAGCACCATGCCGACGCTCATGCCGGCCCGCAGGGGGATCTGGTGCAGCGGGTACGGACGCCCGCGCAGCGACGCGAACGCGGTGCGCCCGTTGGCGAACGTGTTGACGCGGATGCCGTACCAGGCGATGCCGTAGCTGCCGGCCATGCCGATCAGGGAGAACGCCAGGATGATGAACACCTGGCCCCAGCCGGCGCCGGCGAGGAACTTGAAGTAGATGAAGATCACCGAGGCGATGAACGTCCACAGGATCAGCAGGAAGCGGCCCTGCTGCACCAGGTAGGTCTTGCAGGTCGAGTAGATCAGCTCGGAGACTTCCCGCATCGCCTCGTGCGCGGGCAGGCGGCGTAGCGCCGTGTAGCTGGCCAGACCGAAGAGCAGGCCGCCGACGCACACGACCAGGCCGATCATCAGCAGCCAGACGCCGTTGATGGCGCCGCCGAAGAAGGTGGCGGCGCCGAGGTCGGGTAGGTGCAGGTTCGCCTCACCGCCGCCGCTATGGGTGTCGCCGGTGCTGACCCCGGTGGAGCACCCGGCGAGTGCCACCACGAGGGGGGCGAGGAGGAGGGGAAGCCTGCGGCTGGCCACGGTGACGTCCTTTGCATGGTCGAGAGCGCCCGCATTGGCGCACCCTCGCATACTACGACGTGTAGTGGCCGCCGTCCGGCGATGTTCAGGTTCGAGATGCCCAGGCTCGAGGGGCCCGATTCCGGAAGGCCGGTCGGGGCGAGTTGCGCGCCGCGTTATATTTGTTAAGAGTAGCGTTGCCAAATGCGAGGGAGGTGGTTCCGATGATCGAACTGAGCATCGAGCCCGGCAGCGACCACGCTCGCGACGACGCCTCGACTCGAGACCGTGTCGCGCGCTCGATCCTGGAGCACGGCCCGTCCACGGCCGCCGAGCTGGCTCAGCGTCTGTACCTGACGCCGGCCGCGGTCCGCAGGCACTTGGCCGTGCTGATGGACGCCGGGCATCTGACCTCGCGCGAGCAGCGGGTCTACGGGCAGCGGGGGCGGGGGCGTCCGGCCAAGGTCTTCGTGCTCACCGATGAGGGGCGCGAGTCGTTCCATCACGCCTACGACGAGCTGGCGATCCACGCGCTGCAGTTCCTGCGCGCCTCGGGCGGCACGGAGGCGGTCACGGCGTTTGCCGATCAGGTGATGGAAGAGGTGCGCCGCCGATTCACCGGCGAGGGTGCGGAATACGCGACGCCCGTCCATGCGTTGGCCGAGGTGTTGAACGAACGCGGTTACGTCACCTCGCTGCAACCGGTGGCTTCGGGAACCCAGCTGTGCCAGTACCACTGCCCGGTGGCGCACGTGGCACGCGAGTTCCCCGAGCTCTGCGCGGCGGAGACCCGACTGTTTTCGGAGTTGCTGGGCAGCCACGTCCAGCGGCTCGCGACGATTGCCCACGGCGACGGGGTGTGCACCACGCACATCCCTCACCCTGTCGAGAGGACGCCTTCATGACTCAGACCCAGGCCCCCGGCCTCGGTGCCACGCAGGACGAGCACCTCGAGGCCCTCGGCAGTTACCGATTCGGCTGGCACGACAGCGATTCCGCGGGCGCCTCGGCGCGCCGCGGCCTGAACGAGGACGTGGTGCGCGACATCTCCGGCCGCAAGAACGAGTCGGAGTGGATGCTGGAGCGGCGCCTGCGCGGGCTGAAGCTGTTCGGCCGCAAGCCGATGCCCACCTGGGGCGCCGACCTGGGCACCATCGACTTCGACACGATCAAGTACTACGTGAAGTCGACCGAGAAGCAGGCCACCAGCTGGGAGGACCTGCCCGACGACATCAAGAACACCTACGACCGCCTCGGGATCCCCGAGGCCGAGAAGCAGCGCCTGGTGTCCGGGGTGGCCGCGCAGTACGAGTCCGAGGTGGTCTACCACAAGATCAACGAGGAGCTCGAGCGCCAGGGCGTCGTCTTCCTCGACACCGATTCGGGCCTGCGGGAGTACCCCGAGCTGTTCGCCGAGTACTTCGGCACGGTGATCCCGACCGGCGACAACAAGTTCTCGGCGCTGAACACGGCCGTGTGGTCGGGCGGCTCGTTCATCTACGTGCCCAAGGGCGTCCATGTCGCGATCCCGTTGCAGGCCTACTTCCGGATCAACACCGAGAACATGGGCCAGTTCGAGCGGACGCTGATCATCGCCGACGAGGGCTCCTACGTGCACTACGTCGAGGGCTGCACGGCGCCGATCTACAAGTCGGATTCGCTGCACTCGGCGGTCGTCGAGATCGTCGTGAAGAAGAACGCCCGGGTGCGGTACACGACGATCCAGAACTGGTCGAACAACGTGTACAACCTCGTCACCAAGCGCGCCACCTGCGAAGAGGGCGCCACCATGGAGTGGATCGACGGCAACATCGGCTCCAAGGTGACGATGAAGTATCCGGCGGTGTGGCTGCTCGGCG
>JAVTWJ010000024.1:0-277834 GCA_032229785.1 Propionibacteriaceae bacterium | reverse complement strand
CAGACTGCGTAAACACATGTTGGAAACCCGGTCCGAAAAACGTCCCACCGCTCAGGATACGCCTGAACCGACCATTGAGCGGCCCGGTACTTCACGAGGTTCTGCTGAAACATCGTCAAGGCGGGGCCGGTGGCGACGGAATCCAGGGTCTGGAGCGAGGCTCGGGTGTCGTTGGTGAGCCTGTCTACCACCGCCCACAGCCTCACGACGGCGTTCTTGGCTGCTGCGATGTCTTGCTGCTCGACGGACGGCGTCGCGGTGCTTGCCGTCGTCGTTGACGATGTCGATGTGGACGCCGCTGGTGCGCCTGTTGAGGTGGCTGTTGGGCCTCCTGTCGGCGTGCAGGCGGTGGCGCCGGCCGTGATTGCGAGGGCCAGCAGGGCGCAGCCGGTGCGCGTCGTTGTGGTCATTCGTTCCTCCTTCACCTACCAGAAGTGCGGCGGAGCGGGCTTCGCGGTCACCAAGGAGCGAAATCTTGCACGCTTCTTAGGGGAGTCGGGTGCCGGAGTGGTTGCACCGTGACGGGATGTCCAAGTTCGGTGGTATTCGCCGTTCAGGGCGTCACGGTAAACGCCGGAACTCGGACGGGGGAATCCCAAAGGTGAAGATCGGTACCTTCGTACCGGCCCGTGACGGGCGAACCGGTACTTTGGGACGGGTGACCCATGGAGGTGCGCGACCCGAGTGAGCCGAGATTGAGCAGCGCCCAGCGCGCGGCAGCGAAGTCAGCGCGCCCGTCCCTTCGGCGGGGATGAGCGGGCCAGGATCGACCTCTGACACTTCCCCTAGCGGCGTTTCGGCCTCCCCCGCTTCGGCCCCGCATGGCGGACTTCCTTGTCATCTCGGCACGCCACCAAGCCCAAGCCGACCGCTCGAGCGCGTAGCCGACGGCACGGGCGTGGCCGCGGCCTGCCGTTCCAAGCTCCTCCGCGACCTGGTCGAGGAGGGCCGGCGTCGTCTGACGCCAGCAATCCTGCTCCCGATGCACGAGTCCGGAGGCGGCCAAGCCGGCCAGCACGTGCATGGTGTGGTCGAGGGTCCAGCCCATCACCCGGCTGGCGAGCACCGTGTTGGTGGGGTGCCGGAGGCGGGCGAACAGGCCGCCGGCCTCGATGTCAAGCCCTCGCTGAGGAGCGAACGCATCATGGGCAGCGTCGCTCAGTCGGCGCCCAAGTTCGCCGAGGAGGAGCAGACGCAGGGCCGCGCCGGTGCCTGCCGGGCGCGGGTCCGCTTGTGACAGCGTCTTGCACACCCGGGTGTGGATCCCGCCGCCGGCATCAATGGTCCAGCGGGCGCCACGGCGTCCGGCAGAAGGATGGGTGCGGGCGATCCAGCCATCAGCGGTCAAGGCGAGCAGGCTGCGGCGGGCGGTCTCGCGGTCGAGGCCGCAGGTGAGGGCGAGCCGTCGAATGTCGGCCTCAACCTCATCGGCGCGGACGGCCTGCAGGTGGAACAGGCACAGCGCGTCCAGAATCCGGCGCTGCGCCAGGCCCGCCCGCGATCGGCCCCAGCGGACGGGGGCGGCGTCCGCGCAGAGCTGTACGGTGCGGACGAGCGCGGTGATGGTCTCGGCGCGGGAGTCGAAGGTGGCGTCGGTGCCCTGATGGGGCTCGCCGGGGGCAAGATCGGCCATCGCCTGGACGGCGCGGGACCACTGCCGGCGCAACACCGCGACAGGGGATGCCGGACCTCGCGCTGGTCGCGGCCTCCGTGTGAGGCCGTCACGGAGGGTGCGGGCGTGCTCGAGCCCGGGCGCGTCCGCGAGCGCTGCGACGTCGGAGTACCGCCAACGAGCGGCGGCCGCCCCGCACAGGATGCGCCACAGCACCGCCGACAGATCGCCGGTTGGGGTGGCCTCCAGCAGTGCGCGACAGGACTCCGACAGCGCGCGCTTCGGGCCGGGCAGGAACGGTTGGCCGTCCACGTCGGCCACTCGACGCCGCCTCGGGAGCTGGGCGATGCGCGTGGAGTTCTGGACGTGCGCGGCGAGCCGGACCATCAGAGCGCGGATCTGGTCGGTGGCGACGGCCGGTTCAGTGAGAGCCGTCACTGAGCCGGCGATGACCCGTGAGCTGCCTCCGAGCCGGTGGGGAGCGCCGGGTGGGCGCACACAGCCCGACGTCGGATTCACGAGGGGGGCGATGTCGAGGGTGGGCAGCAAGGCCTTGAGTAGGTGCGCCAACGCGCTGACCGTCTCGGCGTCGAGCGGGGCTTGCAGGCCGAGCCACACGTGTTGGCCACCGGTGGGGCCGGACGCACACACCAGGTGCTCGATCCCGAGCTCCGTCAACAGACCAGCGAGGCGGCTGGCATCCGCGGCGGTCGCTTCGGCCGAGGTCTTGGCGTCCAAGTCTGCACACAGCAGCCGGAAGCGCCCGGTCGGATCAGCCAGGTGCACCGCCCACGGCGTCCAGGGCCGTGCCCCGGTGATCGGGTGGACCAACGGATAGCTGTTGAGTGGCTGGCCGTCGGTGTCCACCGCCGCGGCGCGGACTACACGCCGAGGGCTGATGCGGGTGGTCAGCGCCCAGCCGTCGACCTCCACGGACGCCTTCTTGCTGCGAGACGTGGGTGAACCGGCCGTCACCGACGCGGCCCCCAGCCGGGCCGGTGGTCGATCGGGATTGGCGTCCGCTGCTCTGACTTCGCCCCGGCCAGGCCCGTGGAACGGACCGTCTCGAAGAGGGGCGACTGGTCCAGGACTCCATAGGCCACGATCCGGCCTCGGTCCCACCGCAACGTTCCCGCCGCCTCCCCGGTGGAGGACGTCGTGGTGCAGGCGGTGCTGTCCAGGGCGGCGACCGCGAGCGTCGTGGTGGTCAGCGCGCGCTTCGCGTCCGCGAGCATCGCCAGCCCGGCCGGCTCCCTGGGCGGCATCGGCACCCACCTATGCCGGCAGGCGGCCTCGATGGTCGCGTACCCGCGATAGGCGGGCTGGGTGACCGCCGTGGCGGCGATCCACAGTTGGCCCGGACCACGCACCAGCGTGTCGACCGCCTGGAAGTGCGCCAGGGCCACGTTGCCCACCGCATGCATTCCACGGCGCATGGTGCCCAGCAGGGCAGCCACGTCGAACCGCGCCCCCAGCGCCTCCGAGGGCAACCAGCCGCGCCCCTCCCGCAACTGTTCGGTGATCAGATGTCGAAGCCGCCGCGATGCCCGCACTTGCTCCAGATCCCGGACGCCGTCCAGCCGAACCGTCGACGGCCACGACGTCGGCGTCCGCCACGCCGCATGCGCCGCCGCCAGCGTCGACCCCGCAGAAGCGGTTGGCTCCGTGTCCACGCGCCCCAGTTGGGCCGCCGAGGTACACACGGTGGCTGCCGCCGCCGTCAAGATCAAAGCGTCGCCTGCGGCCGACTGGAGCGCCGTCTGCGTGACCCGCTGCGGCGAGCCCAACACCGCCACCGTCGCCCGAACCCAGTCGGTGATCGCGGCGTCCAAGGAACCATCCGGCGTCACCGCGGCCACGTCCTCGTAGCGGCCGCTCCGCTGCTCCGTGGGCATCGCGGCGAATCGTTCGGTGCGGACCAGGACCCCCCGCAGCAACCATCGCGACAACTGGACGTCCCGCTGGCCGTCCAACGCCGCCAGCGTGGCCACCGCTACCGCGTGGACTACGGCCACCACGTTGGCCTGCAACCCCACCACGGCGGCCCGATCCACCGCGGTGTTGGCCGCGGGCTCACCCGCCAGCAGGTTTGCGATCATCCCCAGCCGGACCGCCACGGCCACCAGCTCCCGGTCCGGGACCGCGGCACGCGTCACCGAGTCATCGAGGGTGGACAGCGGCGGGCCGGTGACCTCGGCCAGCACGTCACGGACCGCCCGCGTGTCGTCCAGCCACGTCGGCTCCAGGGCGACGGCGTCCAGGAGGCGGCCGGCCGCGGCGGCCAATCGCGGCCAGGCCGCCAGCAGTCCCGCGGCCCGATCATCCCCGGAGCCATCCCCGTCGTGGTCACCCAACTGCGAGCACAGGTCCCAGGCACGGGCATGGACATCGTCCAGCAACGTCCCGACCGTGGTGATCATCGCGACGCCCTCGCCCGCACCGCCTGCAACCCGGCCCACAGGATCAGCGGCACCGTCGAGCGCGCCGTCGCCAACGCCTCGGACGCCGCGTCCAACGACGCGATCGCGTCCATTGACGGATCGACCAGCTCAGGCTCGACTCCCAGGTCGGCGAACCGCCCCTCCAACTCCAGGCACTCCGCCGCCAGGAACAGCGACTCCCCCCGACGGGTCCTCCACCGACACGAACGCGGCCGCCGCGCTCCGCACATGCCCCAGCGCCAAAGCCAGCGCCCACGACCCATCCATGGCGTCCCGCCCTTCCAGATGCTCTCGCAATCCAGAAGTCGCGAAAACCAGGCTCCACGGACATCCCAGGAGGTTGGGATCTCGCGGTTGTGGACGGCGGGCGGTCAACGATCGCCACCGACACCACCGCCCGCAGATTCGCGTCATGAACTTCGCGGTGAGGTGTCCGCTAACGGGCCGGTTTGTCACTTCTGGAGGGCAAGGAGGGAGAGACCATGACCCCCAACAAGACGTATGAATCCCTCGCCCAGGCGGCGGAGCGGACCTCGCTCAGCGTGAAGACCCTGCGACGGCGGATTTCCGCCGGCAAGCTCCGCGCCTATCGAGACGGGCCCAAGATCCTCCGGGTGGACCCCGCAGACGTTGACAAGCTCCTCCGACCGCTCCGAACCGCTGTGCTGTAGAAGGTTCACCAGGGGGCTGCCCGTGCGGCGGGCAAAGAAGACGCCCCCAGCCATTGGCTGGGGGCGTCTTCTGTCGTTCAGGCTGCACGTTCCGTAGGCGTCCAAGGCGCGGGCCCCACTGGGACGCCGTTCCAGAAACCTCACGGTGTTGCCAGATTATCTGGCACGTTTGCCATTTCTAGAGCGTTTGCCCTAGTCAAAACGGTCGGGCTGACAGGATTTGAACCTGCGACCCCTTGACCCCCAGTCAAGTGCGCTACCAAGCTGCGCCACAGCCCGCTCGTTTCCGGATCACCCGGTCACGGCGTCCTACGCTACACCGAAACCGCCTGATTCGTGGAATCGGAGCGTCGGGGGGTCGGAAGCGCGGCCAGGGCGTCGCGCCGGTTTCCCGCCTCGACCGCGGCGACGCCGGCCAGCAGCACGAGGCCGCCGGCGATCTGGCCCCACGTCGGTAGCTCGCCGAGCAGCAGCGCCGCCCACGCGACGGCGAAGACGACCTCGGTGAGTCCGACGAAACTGGCCACGGTGGCTCCCAGCCGGCGGGCGCCGACGAAGCCCGTCACATACGCCAGGGCGGCGGCGACGATCGCCAACTCGGCGAGCGGCGTCCACCATGGCCACGGCACCCCGAGCATGACGACGTCAGCGGTGGACGCCTGCAGCGGCAGGAAGCCCAGCAGGCCGACCACCAGCAACGTCATGGCACCCACGCCCAGACCGGCCGACACGAACGCCACCGGAGGGATCCCCGGCGTGGACGCCGACGCCACGAAGTAGACCGCCATTCCGGACGCCGCCATGAACGCCCAACTGAGGCCGCGCGGATCGACCACGCCGATGCTTCCCGGGTTGAGCAGCACCACCAGCCCGGCGATCGCGACCGCCATGCCGGTCAGCGTCGTCCACCCCGGCCGCCGCCGGGTCGTCACCCACACCCACAGCACCACGAGCACGACGCCGAGGTACTCCAGCAGCACCGCCACGCCCACGGGAAGGAAGGTGAGCGCATTGAAGTAGGCCACCTGCACGCCCGCGCACGCGAACAGCCCGTAGAGCAGGATCGCGCGCCAACGATCCCGCAGCACCCGCCACTGGCCGCGCAACGCGAACGCCGCGGGCACCGCCAGCACGGCCGAGGCCACACCCAACCGCACCAGCACCGCCGCGGCCGGCGACCAGCCGGCCTCCAGCAACGGCTTCGCGAACGCACCCGACGTCGCGAACATCGCCGCCGACGTCAACGCGATCAGCAGGCCCGACCAGGAGCCGCGCTCCCCCGTCGGCCCGCTCACGCGTTCATCCCCCGCGCGGACACCGCCCACCGGTCGAGGAGGCGTCCATCGCTGAACACCGCGTACTCCTCGACCAGGTTGACGGCGTTGCAGACATGGTTCGGCACGACCCGCACGGTCGAGCCCAACGGCGGCAGGGGATCCCCCGCCATGTCCACGACGGCGTGGTGCTCGGACAAGAGCACGATCCGCGCGTCCGGATGGTCGAGCAGACGCCCGAAGCCGGACGCCCACCCGGGACGGTCCGCGCCGAGCACCTTCGAACCCGAGTCGAGCACGAGGCGTCCGCCCGCGTGGCTGACCACGCTCGCGTGACAGGTCAGCGCGATCTGCGCCGCGTCGCACACCCCGAGCTCCCATTGCTGGGCGTCGTTGAACACGTACACGCCGGGACGCGCCTCGCCGATGCCCTCGGCGAGACCGGCCAGGCTCGGCGTCGACCCGCCCGAGACCACGCCCGGCGTCACCCCGGACGCCCGCATCGACGCGGCGGCCACCGCCAGGGCCTCGCCCTCCTGCGCGGCGGCGGCGAGGCGTCCGTGCGGCGCATAGCTGTGCCCGGGAAAGGTGAAGACGCCCGCCACCTCGAGCCCGGCCTCGGACGCCAATGCCGCCAGCAGCCCGGCGTCGGAAGGAGCGACGCCCGAGCGGTGATGCCCGGAGTCGACCTCCACGACGCCGCGCACGCCGGTGCCGACGAGGGTGCGGGCGCCGGCGAGCGAGTCGAAGCCGACCTGCACGGCGGCGTCCCGGCTCAACCGGGTCAGGCGCTTCGCGCGCGCGGCGTCCACCCACAACGGGTAGGCGACGAACACGTCGTCGAAACCGCCCTGCGCGAACACCTCGGCCTCGCCGAGGGTCGCCACGGTGATGCCGACGGCGCCGGCGTCCGCCTGCATGCGGGCGATCTCTTCGCTCTTGTGCGTCTTGACGTGCGGGCGCAGCGCGACCCCGCGATCGTCGGCCCAGGACGCCGCGGCGTCGATGTTCGCCTGCAGGACCGCGAGGTCGACCGCCAGATAGGGAGTGGGGGGCAGCCGCCCGGTCATCGCCGATCCTTGCGCTTCTCGCGCGCCCGGACCTCGACCTGGACGGGCGTGCCGACGAAGCCGAAGTCCTCGCGCAGCCGGCGCTCGACGAAGCGGGTGTACTGCGGATCGAACTTGCCCGAGGTGAACAGCACGAACGTCGGCGGGCAGTTCTGCGCCTGCGTGCCGAACAGGATGCGCGGCTGCTTGCCCGACCGCACCGGGTGCGGATGCGCGGCCGCGACCCGGCCCAGGAACGAGTTGAGGTTGCCCGTCGTCACCCGGGTCTCCCAGCCCTCGAGGGCGGCGTCCAACGCCTTCTTCAGCTTGTCGACGTTGCGGCCGGTCAGGGCCGAGATGTTCACGTGCGGCGCCCAGCCGAACGTGCGAATGTCGCGTTCGACCTCGCGCTCAAGGTAGTGGCGGCGCTCGTCATCGGTGAGATCCCACTTGTTGTAGGCGATCACCATGGCCTTGCCGGCCTCTTCGACCATCGTCAGGATCTTCATGTCCTGATCCGAAATCGACTCGGACGCGTCGATCACCACCACGCACACCTCGGCGCGCTCGATGGCCTGCTGCGTGCGCAGCGACGCGTAGTACTCGTGCCCGGACGCCTCCTTGACGCGACGGCGCAGCCCGGCCGTGTCGATGAAGCGGTACACCTCGCCGCCCAGCTCGACCAGCTCGTCGACCGGATCGACCGTCGTGCCGGATGCGTTGTCGACCACCGAGCGCTGCTGACCGGCGAGCTTGTTCAGCAGCGAGCTCTTGCCGACGTTCGGCTTGCCGACGATCGCCACCCGGCGCGGCCCGGCGACCGGCTCGTAGTCGGCGTGCGGCGCCTGCGGCAGCGCGGCCAGGATGGCGTCCAGCAGGTCGCCGGTGCCGCGTCCATGCAGCGCGGACACCGCGAACGGCTCGCCCAGCCCCAGGTTCCACAGCGCGGACGCGTCGGCCTCCTGGCGCTGGTCATCGACCTTGTTGGCCGCCAGCACGAGGGGCTTGCCCGAGCGGCGCAGCACCCGGACGACCGCCTCGTCCTCGTCGGTCACGCCCACCACGGCGTCCACGATGAACAACACGGCGTCCGCGGCCCCGATCGCCAGCTCGGCCTGCTCGGCGATCCGCGCGGCCATGCCCTCCGCGTCCGAGACCCAGCCGCCGGTGTCGACGACGATGAAGTCGCGCCCGTTCCAGGTGGCGTCGTAGCTGATCCGGTCGCGGGTCACTCCGGGCAGATCCTGGACGACCGCCTCCCGGCGTCCGATGATGCGGTTCACCATCTGCGACTTGCCCACGTTGGGGCGGCCGACCACGGCGAGGACGGGCTTGGTCTCGGTCATACGGTTTCCTTCGCCAGGGCGACGATCGCGTCCACGACCTCGCGGAGTGTCATATCGGAGGTGTCCAACGCCAGGACGCCGTCGGACGCCGTCGTGAAGTTCACCAGCAGGCTGTCGTCGGCATCGCGGCCCACCACCTGGGCACGCAGTTCTGCGGCGCCGACGGACGCCCCCAGCTCGCCGCCGCGGCGGGCCAGGCGGGCCTGTTCGGACGCCGTGAGCAGGATGCGCAGGTCGGCGTCCGGGTACACCACCGTCGTGATGTCGCGCCCTTCGGCGATGCAGCCGCGCGGATCGGAATCCATCAGCGCCCGCTGCCGGGCGACCAGGTCGGCGCGGCACTCGGGGATCCGGGAGATCGCCGACACGTGCTGCGCCGTGCGCGGCTCGCGGATCTCGGCCGTCACGTCACGCCCGTTGACCCGCACCCAGCGCTCGTCGGGGTCCAGGGAGAGGGCGAGGTCGGCGCCGGTCGTGGCGGCGATCAGGGCGGCGGTGTCGTCGGGCGGCACGCCGGCGTCCAGAAACGCGACCGTGACCGCGCGATACATCGCGCCGGTGTCGAGATAGCCCAGCCCGAGACGCCGTGCCACCTCGCGGGCGGTCGACGACTTGCCGGACCCACTGGGCCCGTCGATGGCGATCACGAAGCGGTCTGCTGGCACCGGGGCAGTCTACTCACCGCCCTTCGGCAGCCGTGATCGGGCCCGACCCGGAACGGGGGCCGGCCGATACGGTTGTCCTGTGATGAGTCCTGCACCGTTCCCCGCCGCCATGCCCGCCGCCGACCTGCGCCCCGAGGGGTGGTGGAAATCCGCGGTCGTCTATCAGATCTATCCGCGCTCCTTCCAGGATTCCAACGGTGACGGCGTGGGCGACATCCCGGGCATCACCAGCAGGCTCGACTACCTCGGCGAACTGGGCGTCGACGTGATCTGGCTCTCGCCCGTCTACCGCTCGCCGCAGCTCGACAACGGCTACGACATCAGCGACTACCGCGACATCGATCCCCTTTTCGGCACGCTCGACGACTTCGACACGCTGATCGCCGCGGCGCACGAGCGCGGCATCACGCTGGTGATGGACCTCGTCGTCAACCACACCTCCGACCAGCACGCCTGGTTCGTCGAGGCCCGTGACCCGGCCTCGGCCAGGCGCGACTGGTACTTCTGGCGCCCGGCCCGCCCCGGCACGGTGCCGGGCACTCCGGGCGCCGAACCGGACGACAGCGTCGCCGCGTTCGCGCCCTCCGCCTGGACCTTCGATCCCGCGAGCGGTCAGTACTATCTGGGCATCTTCAGCCCCGGGCAGCCCGACCTCAACTGGGAGAACCCCGAGGTGCGCGAGGCCGTCTACGCGATGATGCGCTGGTGGGTCGACCGCGGCATCGACGGCTTCCGGATGGACGTGATCAACCTCATCTCCAAGCCGGACGAGCTGACCTCGGGCGCCGTCCTGCCCCTTCGCGGCGAGTCGTCGCTGCGTCGCATCGCGAACGGCCCGCGGCTGCACGAGTTCCTCGCGGAGATGAACGAGGCCGTGGGTCTCGACGAGCAGCGGCTGCTCACCGTCGGCGAGATGCCCGGCGCCACCATCGACCTGGCCCGGGCCGTCACCGACCCGGCGCGCCACGAGCTCAGCATGGTGTTCACCTTCGAGCACATGAACCTCGATCAACTCCCCGGCGGCTCCAAGTGGGATCTCGCCGATCTCGCACTGCCCACCCTCAAGGGCAACCTCGCCGCATGGCAGGAGGGCCTCGCCGCCGCAGGCTGGAACTCGCTGTACCTGGACAACCACGACCAGCCGCGCGCCGTGTCGCGCTTCGGCGACGACTCCCCCGAGCACCGGGTGAACTCGGCCAAGACCCTCGCCACGGTGCTGCACCTGCACAAGGGCACCCCGTACCTCTACCAGGGCGAGGAGTTCGGCATGACCAACGCACCCTTCACCGAGGTCGGCCATTACCGCGACGTCGAGTCGCTCAACTATCACCGGCTCGCGCTCGCCGGCGGCCGCGCCGAGGCCGACGTGCTGCGCTCGCTCGTCACCAAGAGCCGCGACCACGCCCGGACGCCCGTGCAGTGGGACGCGACTGAGAACGCCGGCTTCACCACCGGGACTCCCTGGTTCACCGTCAACCCCAACCACACCGCCATCAACGCCGCGGACGCCCGCCGCGACCCCGGGTCGGTCTTCGCGCACGTCCAGAAGCTGATCGCGCTGCGCCACACCGACGAGACCGTCCGCGAAGGCCGCTTCGCCCTGCTGCTGCCCGACCACGAGCAGCTGTGGGCGTTCACCCGCACGCGGGGCGAAGACCGGCTGCTGGTGATCGCCAACTGCTCGTCGGCGCCCTGCGCGCTCCCGGTGGGCGGACTGCCCGACCTCGCGGGCGCCGCCCTGGTGCTGGGCACGCATCCGGGCGTGGCCGCGGACGCCGGGGAACTGGCGCCCTGGGAGTCGCGGATTCTGCGTCTGGCCTAGCCGGACTGGGCGTCCGGTCGGGTCAGCGCGGGCCGGGCCGGACGTTCCAGCCGGCTGCGATCATCGCGTCGGCCAGGTGGTCGGCTGCTTCTTCGGAGACGTCGACTCCCAGCCAGCCCGCGCGGCGTTCGGCGTCGTGCTCGATGGTGATGTCCTCGACGTTGACCCCGGCCGCCTCGATGTCGGCGAACAGCCGCGCGAGCGAGCCGGGCGTGTCGGGGATCTCCACGACGACGTGCGCCCAGTCGACCGGGCGTCCGCCCTGCTTGCCGGGCAGCACGCGGGTGCCGCGGCGTCCGCGATCGAGGAACGCCTCGACCGCGTCCGGGTCGTCCAGGACGTCGATGAGGCGACCGAGATCGGTGTGGATCTCCTTCAGTTCGATGCGCAGCGTCCGCCAGTTCGCGGCGATGATCTGACGCCACAGGCCAGGGTCGCCGCCGGCGATCCGGGTGACGTCCCGGACGCCCTGGCCCGCCAGCTTGAGGTGCTCGGCCGGCAGATCGAGCAGGCCGCCCGCCACCAGGGCGCTCATCAGCTGCGGCACGTGCGACACCTGTCCGACGGCCTCGTCGTGGTGCTGGGCGCCCATCGTGATCAGGCGCGCGCCGCACAGCTCGGCCAGCTTGCGCACCACCAGCACCGATTGCGCCGCCGACGTGTCGTGCGGCGTGATCACCCAGGTGCGGTCGACGAACAGGTGCCCGGACGCCGTGAGCGGCCCCGCCTTCTGCGAGCCGGCCATCGGGTGCGAACCGCAGTAGCGGGACAGGTCCAGGCCGCGTGTGCGCAGGTCGGCGAGCGGCACGCCCTTGACCGATCCGACGTCGGTGACGGTCGCGTTCGGGTAGCCCTCGAGCGCCTCGGCGATCACGTCGGCCAGCGCGTTCGGCGGCACGGCGACCACGACCAGCCGGCACTCGGCGGGGTCGACCGGCTCGATGCTGCCGGCGCCCAGCGACGCCGCGACCACCGCATGGCTGCGGCGGCGGTCAGCCAGGTGCACCTCGACACCTGCGTGGCGCAGGGCCAGCGCCACCGAGGCACCCACCAGCCCCGTGCCGATCACCAGGGCGGGGCTGAGGCTCACGTCGATCACCGCGCGAGTCTATCGCCGGAGGCCGAGGCGTCCGGCGCGGGCGGCGTCCGGCGAAACGGGCGTGGGCGCGCGCACCCCGATAGGGTGGTCGTCACCGAAGCCGGACGTGCTCGATCGGAGGAGACCACGATGAGTCGCAGTGTGGCGATCCTGCTCGACCTGCTGCTGGTCATCGCCTTCGCCGCCATCGGCCGCGCCTCGCACGGCGAGTCTTTCGACTACGTGGGAATCCAGCGCACGGCCCTGCCCTTCGTCGCCGGCCTGCTGATCGCCTGGATCGGCTTCCTGCTCAAACGCCACTCGGGGATGACCCTGGTGAACGGCGTGTTCGCCTGGGCGATGACGCTCGCGCTAGGAGTGTTGTTCCGGCTGCTGCTGGGCGATACCGCCGAACTCGGCTTCATCGTCGTCACCGCGGTGTTCCTCGCCGCCACGCTCATCGGCTGGCGTGCGCTCTGGTGGCTGGTGCGCCGCAACCGCCCGCGGCCGGCCAAGCCCAAGGATCCGTTGCGCTCGGGCAACCCCGCCAAGCGCGCCAAGGGCTGAGTCGGGCCTTCGGGCTCAGAAATGGTCGTTCTCAGCGGGGTCACTCGGGCAATTTCGGGTCCGGGCTCACAGGTGGTCCTTATGGGCCGCCTCCCTCCGCTCCATAACGACCATCTCTTGGCCCAGACCCACTCAGGGGCGAACCACCGCCGTGGGAACGACCATTCGTGAGCCCGTCAGTCGGCGAGGGTCTCCCCCGGCTCCCGATCGCGGGCGCGCTCGGCCGCCAGCACCTGCGCGGGCTTGGGGCCGACATAATCCGGGCCGTAGGCCCCCGGCGCGGGACGCCGGCGCTTCATCGGCGCCACCATGCCCGGTGCCATCCGGCGCACGAACAGCAGGAAGCCCGTGTGCCCCGATGTCGCGTGCCCCGGGCGGATCGCCAGCCCCTCTGCGTGCCAGTCGCGCTGGGTGATCTCCTTCATCACCGGCTCGGTGAAGCCACCGTGCGCGCGCAGCGTGTCGGCCGTCCGGCCCAGCTGGGTCGCCGTCGCCACGTAGCAGCACAGCACTCCCCCGGGCACGAGCCGCGCGGACACGGCGTCGATGCAGTCCCAGGGCGCCAGCATGTCAAGGATCGCCCGGTCGATCTGCTCGGGCCCGATCGTCTCGGCGAGATCACCCAGGCGGACCTCCCAGTTCTCCGGTTCGGACCCGTAGAACGACCGCACGTTCTTGCGCGCGACGTCCGCGAACTCGCTGCGCCGCTCGTAGGAGTACAACCGCCCCGTGGGGCCGAGCGCCCGCAGCAGTGCCAGCGACAGCGCCCCCGATCCGACTCCGGCCTCCAGCACGCGCGCGCCCGGGAAGATGTCGGTCTGCATCAGGATCGCCGCGGCGTCCTTGGGGTAGATCACCGCCGCCTCGCGCGGCATCGACACCATGAAGTCGTGCAGCAGCGGCCGGAACACCGAGAACTGCCCACCGCCCACTGAGACGGCCACGACGCCCTCGGGACCGCCGATCAGCGAATCGTGGACGATCCCACCCTTGGTGGTGTGGAACACGCCGCCGGCGCGGAGCACCACCGAGTGACGGCGGCCCTTGGCGTCCGCGAACGTCACCCGCTCGCCTTCGCGCAGCACTCCGGTGGTCACGGGATAGTCGTTCATGCGCGCAGGCTCCACAATCCGAGTTGCCAGGCCGGGCCGAATGCCTGGCCTTGAAGGGTGATGCCCGGTCCGAGAAGAAGCGTCTCGGTGCCGAGGGAATGCGGCAGCAGCGTCAGGTCGACGGCGGCCTGCTGCTGGATCTCGGCCAGCAGCGCCGCGCGGATGTCGGCATCCGGCGTCTCGCGTGCCCGATGCACCAGGTCGTCGACCTTCGCGCGCGACCCGGGCAGCGCGCCGTCCACGTAGGCCTGCAGCCAGCCGAACGCGGTGTTGACCCAGGCCGGCTCATCGGTCAGCGCCAGATCGGCATCGGCGGCGTCCGGCACCAGCTGCACCGACATGCCGGCCCGCTCCTCGAGCCGGTCGCGCAGCAGGCCGGCCACGTCGCGCTGCCCCTGGGACGCCGACGCGTAGCTCAGAGTCAGGCGCAGCCGCTGCCCGCCCAGTTCGGGGATCGTGGCCGCGCCGCCCACCGGGAACGACGGCACCGCACCCGTGACCGCCGGGGGAATGAGGGACGCCACACTTCGGTCGGCCTGCAGGGCCGCGGCGACGGCCGCCCGGACGGCAGCGTTCTCGCGGTAGGGAGAGGACGGTTGGACGGCCAGCCTCTGCATCCGTACCGGCGGAAGGCCCACGCGCGTGAACCCCGACTTGGTCTTCCCCTCGTTGGCGGCGATCTCGGCTGACACCCGCTCGAGCGCGGCCGACGTCAGGCTGCGCCACACGACGTCGGTGGAGCCGTCCTCCATCGCCTGCTCCGCGGCGGCGCTGTCAGCGATGAACTGCAACCGGATCCGGTCGATCACGCCGGTCATCGCGCCGCGGTAGGTCTTGAAGCGCTCGAACACCAGGTGGTCCTCAGCGGTGGTCACCAGCGAGTACGGCCCCGAGCCGACCACGTCGGCGCCGTCCGGCCGGAGCGCATCCGGGTCGTAGATCTCCTCGTCGACGATGCTCGCGGCCGGGGTGGCCAGCGCGTAGCCGAACTGCGTGTCGGCATACTTCAGGTCGAATCGGACGGTGAGCTCGTCGAGCACGTCGATGCGCTCCAGCGAGTCGAACAGCGTGATGGAGGACGACGGAGCACTCAGGCGGTAGGCGCGCTCGATGCTGAACTTGACGTCGGACGCCGTGAGCGCGTGCCCGTTGTGGAACCTCAGCCCGGGCGGCAGGTCGCACTGGTAGGTCTTCGGCGAGGTGTAGAGGCAGTCGCGCGCCAGGTCGGGCTTGAGGTCGGCGCCGTAGGGGTGCACGACCATGAGCCGGCTGAACGCGTTCAAGGCGACGATCGAGTCGGCGGCCGTCGCGGCGGCGGCCGGGTCGAACCGGGTGGGCGCCTGTGTCGTCATCACCGTGAACGGGCGCTCGTCGGATGCCGAGGGTGTCGACGACGGGGTGGACGCGCCGCCGGTGCACCCGGACAGGATCATCGCGGCGGTCACCACGCCGGCCAGCAGGCCCGGCCTACTCATCACACATCAGTCGTTCCTCGTCCGGCCGTCCCTGGTGCTCGGTTTCGCCGAAGATCCGGTCTGAGTCCCCTGGCCTGTCTGCGGGAACGTGGGTCGCGGGGGTGCGCTCAGCGTGCATTGAAGTACTTGGCCTCCGGGTGGTGGACGACGAGCGCGTCGGTCGACTGCTCGGGGTGGAGCTGGAGTTCCTCGCTCAGCACGACGCCGATCCGCTCCGGCTCCACCAGCGCCACGAGTTTGGCGCGGTCCTCCAGATCGGGGCACGCCGGGTAGCCGAAGCTGTACCGCGAGCCGCGGTAGGCCTGGTCGCGGATCATCGCGTCCCGGTCGCCGTTGCCGACGAGCCCCAGATCTTCGCGGACGCGGGCGTGCCACATCTCGGCGAGCGCCTCGGTCAGCTGCACCGACAGGCCGTGCAGTTCGAGATACTCGCGATAGGAGTCGGACGCGAACAGCACCGCCGTCTCCTCGGCGACCCGCGCCCCCATGGTGACCAGCTGGAACGCGATGACGTCCGGGCCGAGTTCGGCGGCCTCGTCGGCGTCCCTGAAGAAGTCGGCCAGGCACAGCCGCCGGTCCCGGCCCTGCCGCGGGAACGCGAACCGGGCCAGCTCGCGCGGCGGGTCGTCGGGGGCGCCGACGATCAGCGTGTTGCCCTCGGAGTGACACGGCCAGTAGCCGTAGGTGACGGCGAACTCGGCGAGGCCGTCCGTCGCGATCCGGTCGAGCCAGGCGCGCAGCCGCGGGATGCCTTCGCGCTCGACGATCTCGTCGTAGGTATCGCCGCCGCGGGTGCCGCGCAGGCCCCACTGGCCCATGAAGGTCGCCCGGTGGTCGAGCCAGGTGGCGACGTCGGCGAGCTTGATGCCCTTCACGACGCGGCTGCCCCAAAACGGTGGGGTGGGCACATCGATGCCCCGCGCCACGTCGGAGCGCCGAGTGTCCACGGGCGCCTCAGGCCCGGCGTCCCCATCGGACGCCTTGGCCGCCACCCGCCGCTTGCGGGGCGCCGGGAGAGCAGCGGCGTCGCCGCGCTTGACCGCCATGACGGCGTCCATGAGGGCCAGCCCCTCGAACGCGTCGCGGGCGTAGCGGACCTCGCCCTCGAACAGCTCGTTCAGATCCTGCTCGACGTAGGCGCGGGTGAGGGCGGCGCCGCCGAGCAGCACCGGGGTGGTGATCAGGCCGCGGCTGTTCAACTCGAGCAGGTTGTCCTTCATGACGACCGTCGACTTGACCAGCAGGCCGGACATGCCGATGGCGTCCGCGTTGTGCGCGACCGCCGCCTCGATGATGGTGCCGACCGGCTGCTTGATGCCCAGATTGACCACGGTGTAGCCGTTGTTGGTGAGGATGATGTCGACGAGGTTCTTGCCGATGTCGTGGACGTCGCCCTTCACCGTCGCCAGCACGATCGTGCCCTTGCCCTCGGTGTCGGCCTTCTCCATGTGCGGCTCGAGGTGGGCGACCGACTTCTTCATCACCTCGGCCGAGGCCAGAACGAACGGCAGCTGCATCTGGCCGGAGCCGAACAGCTCGCCGACCGTCTTCATGCCGGCCAGCAGGTCGTCGTTGACGACGGCCAGGGCCGGCTTCTCGGTGAGGGCCGCGTCCAGATCCTCGTACAGGCCCTTGTCGTCGGCGTCCACGATGCGGCGCTGCAGGCGCTCGGCCAGCGGCAGCGCGGCCAGCTCGGCGGCGCGGGCCTCCTTCGCGCCCGCCGTCGTGACGCCGTCGAACAGCTCCAGGAACCGCGACAGCGGATCGTAGCCTTCGCGCCGCCGGTCGTAGACCATGTCGAGGGCGACCTCGCGCTGCTCGTCGGGGATGCGGGCCATCGGCAGGATCCGGCTCGGGTGCACAATGGCGGAGGTGAGGCCCGCCTCGACACACTCGTTCAGGAAGACCGAGTTGAGGACCGCCCGGGCGGCGGGGTTGAGGCCGAAGCTGACGTTGGAGACCCCGAGGGTGGTCTGCACGTCGGGATAGCGTCGCCGGATCTCGCGGATCGCCTCGATCGTCTCGATGCCGTCGCGTCTGGTCTCCTCCTGGCCGGTGCAGATCGGGAAGGTCAGGCAGTCGACGATGATGTCGGAGACCTTCATCCCCCATTCGTGGGTCAGCTTGGTGATCAGCCGGTCGGCGACGCTCACCTTCCAGGCGGCGGTGCGTGCCTGGCCCTCCTCGTCGATGGTGAGCGCCACGACGGCGGCGCCGTGCTCGGCGACCAGCGGCATCATCTTGGCGAAACGGGATTCGGGGCCCTCGCCGTCCTCGAAGTTGACCGAGTTGATGATGCAGCGTCCGGCCAGCGACTCCAGGCCGGCTTCGATGACGGGCGGCTCGGTCGAGTCGAGCACGACCGGAAGCGGCACGGCGGTGCCGATGCGGGCGGCCAGCTCGCGCATGTCGCCGGCGCCGTCGCGCCCGACGTAGTCGACGCACAGGTCGATCAGGTGGGCGCCCTCGCGGGACTGGTTCTTGGCGATGTCGACGCACTCGTCCCACTGGCCGGCCAGCATCGCCTCGCGGAACGCCTTGGAGCCGTTCGCGTTCGTCCGCTCGCCCACCGCGAGGTAGGAGGTGTCCTGGCGCAGCGGCGTCTCGGCGTACAGGCTCGACACGAGCGCACCGCCCGATCCGGTGGTCGGGATCTCCCGCGCCTGGACCGGGCGTCCACGCACGACATCGGCCAGTTGGCGGATGTGCTCGGGGGTGGTGCCGCAGCACCCCCCGACGAGGCTGAGACCGAACTCGTCGACGTAGGTGTCGAGTGCCGTGGTGAAGCCTTCGGGGCCGAGCGGGTAGTACGCGCCTTCGGCGCTGATCTGCGGCAGGCCGGCGTTCGGCATGCAGCCGACGCCGATGCGGGCGTACCGGCTCAGGTGGCGCAGGTGCTCGCTCATCTCTTCCGGGCCGGTCGAGCAGTTGAGGCCGAGCACGTCGATGCCGAGCGGCTCGAGTGCGGCCAGGGCCGCCCCGATCTCGGAGCCGAGCAGCATGGCGCCGTTGGTCTCGATGGACACGTTGACCAGCACCGGCACCTCGATGCCGAGTGCGCGTTGCGCTCGCCTGGCGGCCTGCACGGCGGCCTTGGCCTGGAGCAGGTCCTGGCAGGTCTCGATCTGGAACGCGTCGACTCCGCCGCGCAGCATCGCCTCGGCCTGCACCTGGTAGGCGTCGCGCAGCCGGCGGAAGCCGACATGGCCAAGGCTGGGCAGCTTGGTTCCCGGGCCTACCGATCCGAGCACCCAGCGTGGCCGCTCGGGGGTGGACGCCGCGTCGGCGGCGCGCCGCGCGATCCGGGCGCCGGATTCGGCCAGTTCGGCGATCCGCTCAGGGATGTCGTATTCGCCGAGGGCGGACAGGTTGGCGCCGAACGTGTTCGTCTCCACGGCGTCCGCGCCCGCGGTGAAGTAGGCGGCGTGGATCGCCTCGACGACGTCGGGGCGCGTGACGTTGAGGACTTCGTTGCAGCCCTCCAGGCCGCTGAAGTCGTCCAGGCTCAGATCGAAGCCCTGCAGCATCGTGCCCATGCCCCCGTCGGCGACGACGACGCGGTGGGACAGGGCGTGGGTCAGGGTTTCGAGCACCGCCCAAGGATAGGCGATCGCGCTCCCGCCGTCCGGACCGCCTCGCGGCTCGGCCCTCGGTGCTGGGGCGGCTCGGTAGAGTGACGCGCATGGCATCGTCCCGGCTCACGGATCTGCGGCGTCCCGTCGTGTTGTTCGCCTTCAGCGGCTGGAACGACGCCGGCGATGCCGCCACCGGCGTGGTGGACCACCTCAGCGAGGCCTACGACACCGAGTACGGCTTCGATCTCGATCCCGAGGACTACTACGACTTCGTCGAGAACCGCCCGGTCCACGTGCGCGACGGCGACGGCGACATCAGCATTCAGTGGGCCACGACCGAAGTGCTGATCGCGCACCTTCCCGAACGCGACCTGGTCCTGGTCAACGGTCCCGAGCCGAACATGCGCTGGCGGTCGTTCTCCCGCGCGCTCACGTCGGCGTTCCGGTCGATCAAGCCCGAGCGGGTCATCGCGATGGGAGCGATGCTCGCCGACGCGCCGCACAGCCGCGCGGTGCCGGTGAGCGAGGACGGCACCGACTACGAGGGTCCCGCAGGGATCGTGAGCGTGCTCGCCGCCGAGTGCAAGGAGGCGGGGCTCACCGTGACGAGCCTGTGGGCGTCCGTGCCGCATTACGTCGCCGAACCGCCGAACCCGAAGGCGACCCTGGCGCTGCTGCGCCGGGTCGAAGAGTTCATCGACGCCGAGATCGACGTCCGCGACCTGCCGGCGCGAACCGCGACGTGGGAGCAGCGCGTGAACGAGTTGGTCGCCGAGGATCCCGACGTCGCCGAATATGTCTCCGGCCTGGAGCTGCGGTTCGACACCACCGAGGCGACCGGCGACGAAATCGCCTGGGAGTTCGAGCGCTACCTGCGCCGCCGCAGTCGCTGAACCACGGACGCCCAGCACGGGGCACCGCGAGTCGTGGCGTGCGCGTCCGGCGTCCTAGCCTGCCGGGAAGGGGCCCGCCCGATGACCCGGCCCGCGACCGCGAGGCGTTCTGCCTCGGCCTGGGCGAGGCGCTTCGTGCGGCGCTGCTCACCGTGATGGCGATCCCGCGCCGCGAGCGCCGCGCCCAACGGGCGGCCCGTTACCGGGGTCTCGGCCTGGGTGACCGCCCACGGCCCGGGCGCTCAGCGGCGCGGCACGCGCGTCTGCTTGCGCGGGTCCCACATGGTCTCGGGGGCCGGCTCGCCGCGCAGATCCTCGACGAGCGCGGTCACCGCGGCCATGATCCGGGCGGTGGCCTCACGCGCGGACGCGGCGTCGCGGCGGCCGCTCAGATCGCTCAGGTCGACCGGCTCGCCCATGATCAGCTCGATGCGCGGACGCCGCCACCACCCGGCCTGGATGCGGCGGCGGGCCGACAGCAGGTTCTGCGCGCCCCAGTTCGCGGTGGGGATGACCGGCACCCCGGTGACGAGGGCGAGCCGGCCGACGCCGGTCCGCGCGGTCTGCGGCCACCCTTCGGGGTCGCGGCTGCGTCCGCCCTCGGGGTAGATCGCGATGCACTCGCCCGCCGCGAGCGCGGCCTCCGCCGCGCTGAGGGCGTCCTTGGCGCGGATGCTGTTGCGATAGACCGGGATCTGGTGGCAGGCGCGGGCGAACCAGCCGATCACCGGCATCGTCCAGAGCTCGGCCTTGCCGAGGTAGCGCGGCCAGCGCCCCGACCAGATCAGGTAGCGGCCGACCGCGAGCGGGTCGGCGTAGGACACGTGGTTGCTGACGACGATCACGCCGCCCTCGGGCGGGAGCGCGGCGGCGTCGTCCCAGACCTCGCGGCTGGTCAGCCGGAACACCACGCCGAGGAGACGGGCGAGATGGAGGAAGGCCGGACCGTCGCCGGGTGCGCTCGGCGTCGCGAGCGCCTGCTGGCTGCGGTTGGCGGTGGCGCGCTTAGGGAGGGCCACGGGTCAGTGCCCCACGCAGCCGACGGCCGCCCTCGACTGGAGGCCGGCGACCGCGGCGTCCGGATCGTCGGCGCGGAACACCGCCGAGCCGGCGACGAAGACGTCGGCGCCGGCGTCCATGCAGCGTTCGATGGTCGACTCGGAGACGCCGCCGTCGACCTGGATCCAGATCTCCTGGCCGGTCGCCTCGACCAGCGCGCGCGTGCGGCGGATCTTCGGCAGCATCGAATTGAGGAACGTCTGCCCCCCGAAGCCGGGATCGACGGTCATGATCAGCACCATGTCGAACTCGGTGATGAAATCGGCCACCGGCTCGATGGGCGTCTGCGGGCGCAGGGCGAGCGAGGCGCGCGACCCGAGCGCTCGGATCTGGCGGGCGGTGCGAATCGGCGCATCGGACGCCTCGAGGTGGAACGTCACCGACTCGCAGCCGGCCTCGGCGTAGGCGGGCGCGTACTGGTCGGCGTTCTCGATCATCAGGTGGATGTCGAGGAAGACGTCCGGGTGGTTGGCGCGCAGGCATTCGACCACGGGCAGGCCCAGGGTGAGGTTCGGCACGAAATGGTTGTCCATGACGTCGACGTGGATGCCGTCCGCGCTCGGAATCCGCCGGATCTCATCGTCGAGGCCGGCCAGATTCGCGTTGAGGATGCTCGGGTGGATGCGATGGGTCACCCGGCAGACTCTAGTGGCGAGAGCCGCCCCGTGGGGTCACCGGCGCCGCAGCAACGCGCAGAACATCGCGTCGGTGCCGTGCCGGTGCGGCCAGAGCTGAAGGAACGGACCGAGCGCGGCGTCGGGCACCTCGGGGAGCACGGCGGGCGCGTCGAGCACCGCGACGTCGTCGCGGGTCGCGAGCAGGGATTCGACGACGTCGGTCGTCTCGGCGCGGTGCGGCGAGCAGGTCACGTAGGCGATCACCCCGCCGCGCGCCGCCGCGTCGACCGCGGCGTCCAGCAGGCGGCGCTGCAGCGCAGCGAGTTCGGCGAGGTGGGCGGGCGTCCGGCGCCAGCGCGATTCCGGACGCCGCCGCAGCGCCCCCAGCCCGGTGCAGGGGACGTCGGCCATGACGCGGGCGAACAACGCCGGGCGCCACGCCGGCCGGGTGCCGTCGGCGGCGACCACCGTCGGCGCGGGGTCGTAGCCGCGCAGGTTCTCGCGGACCAGCTCGGCCCGGTGCGGCTGCAGTTCGGCGGCGAGGAGCGATGCCCCGGACGCCGCCGCCAGGCCGGCGAGCAGCGCCGCCTTGCCGCCCGGTCCGGCGCACAGGTCGAGCCATGGTCCCTCGGGTGCGTCGACGCGGCCGAGCGCCCACGTGACGAGCTGGCTGCCCTCGTCCTGGACGCCGGCGCGTCCCTCCCGGACGGCGGGCATCTCGGCGGGGTTGCCGGCCCGGCGGGCCCCGAACGGCGAGAACGGCGTGGGGTCGCCGCCGAGTTCGGCGACGTCGGCCAGGCCGGGCCGGACGACCAGGGTCGGCAGCGGCGCCACGTTGTTGGCGGCGAGCGCCTCGTCCGCCTCGTCGCCGAGCAGGTCGCGGTGGGCCTCCGCGATCCAGCGCGGATGATGGGTGCGCAGGGCGAGGCGCCCGAGGTCGTCCTCGCCGCGGGACAGCTCGTCGATCCACGCGTCGAGGTCGCGCACGGCGACCTTGCGGAGCACCGCGTTGGTGAGGCCGGCGACCTTCTCGCCGACCTCGGCGGCGGCGAGGTCGACCGTGGCGCTGATGGCGGCGTGGGCGGGTACGCGCATGGACAGCAGCTGGTGGACGCCGAGCGCCAGCGCGTCGGCGAGCGGGGGATCGAATCGCGGACGCCCCGAGGCCGCGGCGAGGATCCGGTCGTAGCTGCCGCGCAGCCGGCAGGTGCCGGCGACGAGTTCGGTGACGAAGGCGGCGTCGCGGGCGTCCATCCTCGCCTCGGCCAGGAGCCGCGCCGTCGCGAGGTTGGCGTAGGCGTCGTCGGCGGTGACCGCGCGCACGATGCGGTAGGCGAGCTGACGGGGCCGGTCCGGACGCCGCCGGCGCAGGGTGGTGCGCGGCATCAGGCGAACCGGACGCTGGCGCCGCGCAGGCCGCGCGCCCAGTCGGCGCCGGGCATCACCTTCTTGCCCTGCGGCTGCACGCGGACCAGCTCGAGCGCCGTGGTGCCGGTGCCGACCAGGACGCGGCGCTTCTCGGCGCGCACCTCGCCGGACCGCACGTCTGTGACGTCGCTGACCCGGGCGAGGGCGATCCTGAACCGCTCTCCTACCGTGTCGTCGGGGGCGTCGGCGGTGATGAGGGTCGTCCAGGCCATCGGTTCGGGCGAGCAGCCGCGGACGAGCCGGTCGAGCGTCCCGGCGTCCTGGGTCCAGTCGAGGCGTGCCTCCTCGACCGCGATCTTGGGCGCGAGGGTGAGCAAGGGCCGGCCGTCGGGGCCGGCGGTGACCTGCGGAATCGGGTCGACGTCCGGAAGCCGGTTGATCGTGTCGAGCAGCAGGGTCGCGCCGGCCTCGGCGAGGGTGCCGAGCACCTCGCCGGCCGTTTCGGTGCCGGTGAGCGCCCACTCGATGGTGCCGAATATCGGGCCGGCGTCCAGTTCGGGCACCAGCAGGAAGGTCGTCGCGCCGGTGAGCGCGTCGCCGGCCATGATCGCCCGCTGGACGGGGGCCGCGCCGCGCCAGCGCGGCAGCAGCGAGAAGTGCAGGTTGACCCAGCCGTAGGTCGGGATGTCGAGCACCCGCTGCGGGATCAGCGCACCGTAGGCGACGACGGCGCACACGTCTGGGGCGAGGGCGGTGAGCTGGGTGATGAAGTCGCCGTCGCGCGGGTGGGCCGGCGTGAGCACAGGGATTCCGGCGGTCTGGGCCCACGCCCCGACCTCGCTGGGCACCAGCCTCTTGCTGCGCCCCCGCGGCGCGTCGGGACGGGTCACGACGGCGACCACCTCGTGATCGGACGCGACGAGCGCCTGCAGCGAGGGCAGGGCCACGGCGGGGGTTCCGGCGAAGACGACACGCATGGCGCCAGCCTAACGGGCGTCCTGCACCGAGTTGTCCTCGGGCGCTGTCCCATTGTCGGACGCCGCGTCGTTGTCGGGCGCTGTGTCGTTGTCGGGCGCGGTGTCGTTGCTGGAGGCCGCGCTGTCGTCGAGTGTCGGATCCAGGAACCGGGTGCAGTGCTTGTGCGCCATGGGCAGCGACAGGGCTCGACTGCTCGCGCCCGATCAGGTGGCCGTAGCCCTCAGATGGCGGCGGGGTCGATGACCAGACGCATCGCTCCGGGGGCCTTGCGCGCCAGGCGTGAGGCGTGGACGTCGCGCAGGCCTGCCACCAGAGCGTCGCCGTACCCGGGCGGGCAGCGGACCGTCGCCCGCCAGACGCCGTCCTCGCGTGGATCGCCCGGCTCACCCGGCACGACAGCCGGCCGGTCCGGTTCGACCGGCACCGGACCGAAGCACTCGGCGCCCGGCACCGGACGCCAGGCGGCCTCGGCCTCGTCGAGGAACGCGCGCGGGCCCTCGAGCAGCGCCATCCGCGCCGCGGGCGGGAACCGGGTCGCGACCCGCTCGGCGAGCTCGCGCTCGGCGAACCCGGGCGCGTCCACCCGCACCAACGCCTGCAGGGCCCGCGCGTCCGCTTCGCCGACCGCGACGACGGTGCCCTGCTCGGCGGCCGGGCGCACCAGCGCGCAGACGGTGAACCAGCGGCGCAGCGCCTCCTCGGCGGCGCGCAGATCGGGTCGTCCGAGCATGACCCCCGTGTCGAGCAGGACGGCCGCCGCGTAGCCCGCCGACGGCGTCGGCTCGGCGCCGGGCGTGGCCAGCACCAGGGCGGGCTCGTCGTCGACCGCCGCCACCTTGTGGCCCGACCAGGACTGCACGACTCGGGTCTGCGGGAACGCACGCCCCAACTCCTCGGCCGTGCGCACCACGCCGACCCGGGGGGCGCGCAGGCGCCGGTCGCCGCATTCGGGACACGCCCACGGTCCGTCCACTGGACCGCACACCGGGCACACGAGGCGAAGATTCCCGCCCTGTTGCTCACCGCGCAGCGGGTGGGCGCAGCGCGGGCAGTGCGCGCGGGTGCGGCACCGCTGGCAGGCCAGGCTCGGCGCGTAGCCGGCCCGCGGTACCTGCAGCAGGACGGGCCCGGACGCCAACCCCGCCCGGATCGCCGTGAACACGTCGTGCGGCAGCCGGGCCGCGCGGGCGTCCGGATCCCGGTCGAGGGCCCGGTCGTGATCGGCCGCCACCCGCACCGCGGGGGCCAGCCGGCGGGTCGTCCGCACGTCGTGGGCGATCGGCACCAGCCAGCCGCGCTCGGCGAGCGCCTGCGCCTCGGCCGTCCGTCCGTACCCGGCGAGCATCAGCGCGCACGGCTCCAGCGTGGCGCGCAGCGCGGCGATCTCGCGCGCGTGCGGGTACGGGGCGTGCGGCTCGGCGAACGCGTCGTTGCCCTCGTCCCACACCACGACCAGGCCCAGGTCGCGCACCGGCGCGAACACCGCCGAGCGTGTGCCGAGCACCAGGCGGACGTCGCCCCGCGCGACGGCCAGGAAGCTCCGGTAGCGTCCCGCCGGACCGAGATCCGCGCTCAGCGTCGCGAACGATCCGGCCCCGAACGTCTCGGTGCAGCGCGCCTCGGCGAGGGCGAGCGCATCCGCGTCCGGCACCACGATCAACGCGCCCTTGCCGGACGCCAGCGCGGCGCCCGCGGCGTCCATGATTCCACCCGCCCAGTCCCCCGGACCGTCGAAGACCGGCACCGGATTCCACAGCCCGCGCAGCGGCTCCCCCGCGCCCAGACCGTCGAGGAAGCGCTCGCCGCCCGGATAGGACGCCAGCACGCCCGGCAGAGCATCGAGCGCGGGCGCCGGGCGCTTGGGCCGGGCCGCCGACTCGGAGATCGCGTGCCGCGGCGGCACCGCGAGCCGGACCACGTCGGCGAACGTTCCGCCCCAATGATCGGCCACCCGGCGCACCAGCCGCGCCACGGACGCCGCCAGCACCGGCTCGGGTGACAGCACCTTGTGCAGAGGCTGAAGCCTGGGCTGATCGGTGGAGTCGGCCACCTCGAGCACATAGCCGTCGACCAGCCGCCCCGCGAAGCGCACCTGCACCCGCACGCCGGGCGCCACGGCGTCCGCCTGGGCCTCGGTGATCGCGTAGTCGAACGGCCTGTCCAGGTGAGGCAGCGGCACGTCTACCGTGACGCGCGCCACGCGCGTCGGCTCGCCCGCCTCTGCCCGATCGTTCATGAACCCGATCGTAGGAGCCGGGTCAGACAGCCGACGTCAGCTTGGGCGTCCCGTACGTGTCGAAGGCGCGGTGCATGAAGGCGGCCATGGCGTCCCGGTTGACCGACTCGGACGGGCGGAACTCGGCGCCGCCGCTCACCGCCCAGCCCGTCGAGATGCCGCTCGCGGCGAGCCAGTCGATCTCCTTGTCGAACTGCGTTCCGACCGGCACGTCCAGGAACGGCGCGGTGGCCGGGGTCGCATGGGCCGGCGAGCCGTAGAGGCGGTACAGGAACGCGGCCATCGCGTCGCGGCTCACCGGATCGACGGGACGGAACTCCTGGCCGCTCGCGGTTTCCCACCCGGTGGAGATGCCCGTCGCGGCCAGCCACTCGATCTCTTTGTAGAACTGGGCGGTCGGCGTGACGTCGATGAACGACTGCCGGCCGGCCGGCTCGAACGCCGGCGAGCCCGCCAGGCGGTACATGAACGCCGCCATCGCGTCACGGTTCACCGCCTGCGTCGGGCGGAATGTTCCGTCCTCGTAGCCCGTGCTGATCTTCTTGGCCGCGAGCCAGGCGATGTGCTCCTCATGCGGCGTCCCGGCCGGAACGTCCGAGAACTGCAAGGCGCTCAGCGGGGTCGTGGGCGTCGGCGAGGCGGTCGCGGGCGCCGGTGTGCTGGAGGCCGTCGGTCTTGGCGTGCTGGACGCCGTGGGCGCCGGTGTGCTGGACGCCGTGGGCGCCGGTGTGCTGGAGGCGGTGGGCTTCGGCGTGCTGGAGGCGGTGGGCTTGGGTGTACTGGTCGCCAGCCCGCTCACCTTCCCCTCCATGATCTGCGCGACGCGTGCGCGGATCTCGGGGAACTTGGCGTAGACGTACTTGCCCGGGCACAGGGTGGCGTTCTCGTCACGGTGACCCGAGATGGCGGGCAGGTAGGTGCTGCCGCCGTCCTGGCCGCCGGAGCCCCAGGTGCTGGCGGTGGGGTCGACTCCGTGCAGCGCGAACTTCCAGGCGATCACCTGGTCCATCGTCTCCAGCATGGCGGCCGAGGGCTGCGCCTCCTCGTAGTTGCCCATCAGGGAGATGCCGAAGACCCGCTTGTTGGTCTCGCCGTAGGCGTGGCCGCCGGCGATGGCCTTGGTCAGGCCGCCGCCGCGTCCCTCCCAGGCCCGCCCGTACTTGTCGACGAGCACGTTGTAGGCGATGTCGTTCCAGCCGCGTCCCTCGACGTGGTAGCGCTGGATCGCGCGCAGCAGCGCGGGAACCTCGGTCGCCGTGTAGTCGTTGGTGCCCGCCGTGTGATGGATCATCGCGCCGGTCACCGAGCCGACCGTGTACGCCTGGCGGACCAGGGACTCGTCGGCCTGCCACGCCTTGCGGCTCAGGATCTGCGGGTTGCTCCAGGCGTAGTCGGACGCCGCCGTGTCGGACTTGGTCACGGTCGAGCTGAACACCTGAAGGGTCGCGGGCTCGCTCGGCTCCACCGCGGCCACCTCGACGGCGTCCGCGCCGGAGACGATCACCGGCACCGTGCTGGCCGCCTTGTCGTCGGGGCCGACCTCGTCGATGTCGACCTCTTCCCAGTCGGTCGCCTGGCCGTTCTCGACGGTGCGCACGAACACCTGCCCCGGGTCGGCGCCGGCGGGGACGGTCACCGCCGCGATCGCCACCGGCTCGGTGATCTGCTGACGGGCGAAGCCGACCTCGGGTGCGGCATCCGGCGCCGCGGCCTGCTCCGCCTCGGCATCGGGCGCCTCGGCATCGGTCGCCTCGGCATCGGTCGCCTCGGCCTGCTCCGCCTCGGCCGCGGCAGGCAGGTCCACATTCTGAGGTGCCGCAGTCAGGTCGACGACCACGGACTCCACCTCCGCGGCGGGCGCGGCATCGGCCGGAAGACCGACGAGCAGGGCCGCGCCGAGGCCGAGTACGAGCGTGGAGGCGAGGGCGGGTACGAGAGCGCGTCGGGACACGAGAGTCCTCCCAAAGGACTATGCGGGCTTGATTTCGCGCTCACGCTAACCGTCCGTCCCGCAGCCGCGCGAGACAGAACATGGAGGTGAAGTTGAGGTTGAGGGTGCTCGGAACACCAGGAAATCCGGTCGAGGGCAACCGAGCCTCGGGCGCACCAATGGTCGTTCTCAGCCCGGTTGTTCGGCGGATTTCAGGTCCGGGCTCACAGGTGGTCGTTATGCGCACCTGTTGCCACCTCTTTAACGACCATCTCTGCGCCCAGACCTGCTCGCCAGCGACCTACTCCAGTGAGAACGACCATTCACGAGCCCTTTCAGGACCCCCGCCGTCCGCTCAGCCGCGAACGGCCGCGGCCAGGGCGTCCGCCCGGTCGGTGCGCTCCCAGGTCAGCTCGGGCAGCTCACGGCCGAAGTGACCGTAGTTCGTCGTCAGCGAGTAGATCGGACGCAGCAGGTCCAGGTCGCGGATGATCGCGGCCGGACGCAGATCGAACACCGCCAGCACGGCGTCGTTGATCCGCTCCACCGGCACCTTCTCGGTGCCGAAGCACTCGGTGTAGAAACCGACCGGATGGGCGCGGCCGATCGCGTAGGCCACCTGCACCTCGCAGCGTTCGGCCAGGCCCGCGGCCACCACGTTCTTGGCAACCCAGCGCATCGCGTACGACGCCGACCGATCGACCTTCGAGGGATCCTTGCCCGAGAACGCGCCGCCGCCGTGACGGGCCATGCCGCCGTAGGTGTCGACGATGATCTTGCGCCCCGTCACACCGGCGTCGCCCATCGGGCCGCCGATGACGAACTTGCCGGTCGGGTTCACGAAAGTCTTGTGGCCGCTCGAGGCGATCGCGTAGGCGTCGAGGACCGGCCTGATCACGTAACGCAGCAGCGCATCCTTGACGATGCCGTCGCGCCACGCCTCCTCGGTGTGCTGGGTCGACACCACGACGGTATCGACACGCACCGGCACGTCGCCGTCGTACTCGATCGTCACCTGGGTCTTGCCGTCGGGCAGCACCCACGGCAGCTCGCCTGTGCGGCGCACGGCGGCCAGACGCTCCGAGAGCCGGTGCGCGATGTCGATCGGCAGCGGCATCAGGGTCGGCGTGTCGGTGCAGGCGTAGCCGAACATCAGGCCCTGATCGCCGGCGCCCTGGCGGTCCAGCGCGTCGGAGGAGGAGCCGTCGCGCACCTCCTCGGCGTTGTCGACGCCCTGGGCGATGTCCGGGCTCTGGTTGCCCAGCGACACCAGGACGCCGCAGCTCTTGCCGTCGAACGACGCCGCGGCCCGGTCGTAGCCGATGGCCCTGATCCGCTCGCGGGCGATCCCGGCGATGTCGACGTACGCCTCGGTCGCGACCTCGCCCGCCACGTGGACCGTCCCCGTGGTCACCAGCGTCTCGACGGCGACACGACTGCCCACATCCTGGGCGATCAACGCGTCGAGGACGGCATCGCTGACCGAGTCGGCGACCTTGTCGGGGTGCCCCTCGGTGACCGACTCCGACGTGAACAGACGACTCACGGGTTCTCCTTCTGGATGGACGCCACCACGGCGTCCCAGATCCGGTGCGCGACGACCGACTTGCCCGCCCGGGCCGACGCCACCGGACCGGTGGCGTCGATGATGGTCACCGCATTGTCGGGCCGGCCGAACACGGCCCCGCCCGAGACGTTGTTGAGCACGAGCAGATCGCACCCCTTGCGGGCCAGCTTGTCGCGGCCCAGCATCAGCAGTTCGGCGTCGTCGGCAGCCGTCTCCGCCGCGAACCCGACGATGACCTGCGGACGCGACCTCCGCGCTCCCAGCGCGGCGAGCACGTCGGTGGTCTGCACCAGACTCAACCGCAGCCCAGCGTCGGCGTCCTTCTTGATCTTTCCGTGACTCGGCGCCTCGGGGGTGAAGTCGGCGGGCGCCGCAGCCATGACGATCGCGTCGGCGTCCGGCTGCAGGTCGAGCATCGCCGCGGCGAGGTCGGCGGTCGAGGTCACGGGCAGGACTGCGCAGCCGCTGGGCAGCGGCTGCGCCACGTTGGCGACCACGAGGGTCACCCGGGCGCCCCGGAGCGCGGCCGCGCGCGCCAGCGCGATGCCCTGCAGGCCACTGGACGCGTTGCCCAGGAACCTGACCGGATCCAAGGCCTCGTGGGTGCCGCCCGCGCTGACGACGACATGGGCGCCTGCCAGGTCGCGGGCGCGCACGGCCGCCACGGTCGCGGGATCGTCCAGCAGCGAGGCGACGACCGCCTCGATGTCCTGTGGCTCGGGCAGGCGACCGGGGCCCGAGTCGGCGCCGGTGAGGCGTCCCTCCGCGGGATCCATCACCAGCACGTCGCGCCCGCGCAGCGTGGCCACGTTGGCCCTCGTCGCCGGGTTCAGCCACATCTCGGTGTGCATCGCCGGCACCATCAGCACCGGACAGGAGGCGGTGAGCAGCACGTTGGTCAGGAGGTCGTCGGCGCGACCGGACGCCGCCCGCGCGAGCAGGTCGGCGGTGGCGGGGGCGACGACGACGAGGTCGGCCTGCCTGCCGATCCGGACGTGCGGAACCTCGTGCACCGAGTCGAACACGGTCGTGTGCACCGGACGCCCCGAGAGCGCGGCCCACGTGGCCTCACCCACGAACGACAGCGCGTTCGCGGTGGGCACGACCGTGACCTCGTGGCCCGCCTCGCTCAGGCGCCGGAGCACCTCGCACGCCTTGTAGGCGGCGATGCCTCCGGCGACTCCCAGGACGATACGGCTCACGGCCTCACCCGACGGCGCGCCGCTCAGGCCAGGTCGGCGGGATCGAACGGATCGAGCTCGAAGTCCGGATCGGCCTCGGCGCTCGCACGGGCCGCGGCCTCCGCCTCGGGATCGATCTTGGTGCACTCCAGCACGTCGGCGTTGATCTCGCGCAGCGCGATGGTCAGCGGCTTCTCTTGCACGGAGGTCTCGACCAGCGGGCCGACGTTCTCGAGGAGGCCCTCGCCGAGCTGGCTGTAGTAGGCGTTGATCTGACGGGCACGCTTGGCTGCGAACAGCACCAGCCGGTACTTCGAATCGACCTTGCTCAACAGCTCGTCGATCGGAGGGTTGGTGATGCCCTCGGGAATGTGGGTGCTCAATGGAACCTCTTCAACAGGCGGCTAGGGCTACAAACCCAAGAAGCTTACCAGTTGGGCGACGGTTGCCCCCAACTCGTCGTTCACGATGGTCACGTCGAACTCGTCCGCCGCGGCCAACTCGGAGCGGGCCGTCTCCAGACGGCGCGCGACCTGCTCGGGTGTCTCGGTGCCGCGTCCGCGCAGGCGTCCCTCGAGCGTCGACCACTCCGGCGGCGACAGGAACACCGATCGGGCCTCCGGAAGAGTGCGGCGCACCTGCCGGGCCCCCTGCTGGTCGATCTCCAGGATCACCGTTCGCCCCTGCGCGGCCGCCTCGCGGACGGCGGCCGCAGGCGTGCCATAGCGGTGTCTGCCGTGCACCGTGGCCCACTCGAGCAGCCCGCCCGAGGCGATCAGCTCATCGAAGTCGGCCTCGGAAACGAACAGGTAATGGACGCCGTCGACCTCGCCGGCCCGAGGCGGACGGGTGGTTGCGGAGACCGACACCCACACCTGCGGGTGTTCGGCGCGCAGGCGCTGCACCACGGTGCCCTTGCCCACTCCCGCGGGCCCGGAGATCACCGTGATGCCGGACCTCACTTGAACTCGGACTTCAGGCCGGCGATCTGATGACGGCCGAGGCCGCGCAGCCGGCGGTTGGCGGCGATGTCGAGCTTCTCCATGGCCGCGGCGGCGCGCTTCTCGCCGACGCGCGGCAGGGACTTCAGCAGGTCGACCACCTTGATGTGTGCGAGCAGTTCGTCGTCTGCGGCGTCCTCCAGCGCCTGCGCCAGGGACACGTCACCGGCGCGCACCTTCGCCTTGAAATCGGCGCGAGCGCGGCGTGCCTGCGTCGCGGCGGCCCGGGCAGCCTGAAGCTGCTCACTGGTCAACTGAGGAATCGACACTCTGTGCTCCATCGAAATCGAAAAGCCGGCGACCGTACGCCGAAGGCGTGGGCCGAATGAGGCACAGCGTAGCAATCAGGCGACCGTGAAGGTATCGACCTTCGCACGAAGTGCGGCCGCGTCCGGGCCCATCTTCAGGATGCTGCGGCCGACCATGGGCAGCACGTTGTCCCAGGCCGCGCCGAAAAGGTCGGGAAGGTCCTCCAGGCGCCCGCCCTGCGTGCCGATCCCCGGCACGAGGATCGACCCGTTGAACTCCGATACGTCGCAGGCCAGCGAGGCGTGGGTGCCGCCCACGACCAGGCCGATCGCCCGCGTCCGGGCGCTCGTGTTGAGCTGGCGGGCGGCGTCGATGATCTCTTGGACGACCGACCCCTCGCGACCCAGGGCGAGCTGCACCTGGCCACCCTCGGGATTGGACGTGCGCGCCAGCACGTAGACGCCGCGGTCGTGGGCGATGGCGCGCTCGTAGGCCGGCATCAGTGAGCCGAATCCGAGGTAGGGCGACAGCGTGACGGCGTCGCCGGCGAGCGGCGAATCCGGGCCGAGGTAGGCGTCGGCGTACGCCTCCATCGTCGAGCCGATGTCGCCGCGCTTGGCGTCCACGATCGACAGGGCGCCCGCGTCGCGGATGTCGGCGATCACCTTCTCGAGGACGGCCACGCCCGCCGATCCGTACCGTTCGAAGAACGCCGCCTGCGGTTTGAACACCGCCACGACGTCGCCGATCGACTCCACGATGCCGCGGGCGCAGCGTTCCAGGCCGGACGCCGTGTGCGGCAGCCCCCAGGCGGTCAGCAGCGAGGCGTGCGGGTCGATTCCGACGCACAGGTTTCCGCGCTGGGCGGTGACATTCTTGAGCCGCTGACGGTAGGTGCTCACCGAGCCTCCTCGTTGATCGCGCCGACGAGGGCCGGCCCCGCGTAGATGAAACCAGTGTAGAGCTGGAGCAGCCGCGCGCCGGCGTCCAGCATCGCCAGCGCGTCGTCGGCGCTCATGAGACCGCCCACGCCCATGACGGGCAGGTCGGTGTGCGCGCTCACGTAGCCGACGACCTCACGCGCACGCACCGTGAGGGGTGCCCCGGACAGGCCGCCGGCCTCCTGCGCCAGGTGAGCGTCCGCGGCGGCAAGCCCGTCCCGGCTCAGCGTGGTGTTGGTCGCGATGACGCCCGCCACGCCGTGGGCGGACGCGGCGTCCAGCACCTCGTCGATCTGCTCCCACGTGAGGTCGGGGGCGATCTTGACGAACACCGGCACCGGATCCCGCGGCACCAGCGCGTGGGCGCGCGCCGTCAGGGCGCCGAGCAGCGCCGCCATCGCTCCCCCGTCCTGCAGCGTGCGCAGTCCAGGCGTGTTTGGGCTGGAGACGTTCACCGCCACGTAGTCGGCATGCGGGTGCACGAGGTCGAAGCTGGTCAGGTAGTCGGCCACGGCGTCCTCGAGGGGGACCACCTTCGTCTTCCCGATGCTGATCCCCAACGGGATGCCTGCCGCGCGGTTGCCGCGGAAGATGCCGGCGACCGCGAGCCGGTTGGCCAGCGCGAGCGCCCCCTGGTTGTTGAATCCCATCCGGTTCACCAGGCCCCGTGATGCCTGTGCCCTGAACACCCGTGGCCGCTCATTGCCCGGCTGGGCCTGCGCCGTCACCGTGCCCAGCTCGGCGAACGCGAACCCGAGATGCTGCCAGGCGCGCGCGGCGCGTCCGTCCTTGTCCATGCCCGCGGCGAGGCCGACGCGGCCGGGGAAGGTGATCCCCGCCACCTCGACCGGGTCGGCGGCGACCCGGGTGAGCCCACCGACGCAGGCCCGCACGCCCGGCATCTGGGCGAGCACGGCGAGCGCGCCGATCATGTCTTCGTGGATCTTCTCCGGATCGCCGCGGTGCGCGCGGAACAGGATCGGCCGCAGCAGGCGTCGGTAGCCGCCGTCGACGGTCGCCGCGCGCCAGTTCATGCCCGGTCCTGCGCGAGTTCGGAAGCGATCGCGTCGTTCCAGCTCTGCAGCGACCGGACGGCGACCTGGCCGGCCTGGGCCGCCTCGATGCCCTGCACCGTGGCGGCGAGGCCCTGCACGGTGGTGATGCACGGGATGTCCCGCAGGATCGCCGCGGAGCGGATCGACCAGCCGTCGCGGCGCGGCTGCCCGTCAGGGCTGGCCCCCTGCGGGGTGTTGAAGATCAGGTCGACCTCGCCGTTCAGGATCGCGTCGACGACGGTCGGCTCGCCGTTCGGGCCGCGTCCCTGGTGTTCCTTGCGGAGCACCGACACCGGAATCCCGTTGCGGCGCAGCACCTGTGCGGTGCCGCTGGTCGCGACGATCGCGAAGCCCAGGTCGGTCAGACGCTTGACCGGGAAGATCGCGTGCCGCTTGTCGCGGTTCGCGATCGACACGAACGCGGTGCCGCCGAGCGGCAGGCCACCGTAGGAGCCGGTCTGGCTCTTGGCGAACGCCGTGCCGAAGGTGCCGTCCAGGCCCATCACCTCGCCGGTCGACTTCATCTCCGGGCCCAGCAGCGAATCCACCGAGGAACCCGCGGCCGTGCGGAACCGGTTGAACGGCATCACGGCCTCCTTGACCGCGATCGGGGCGGAGTCCAGCACGTCCGCGCCGTCCCCGTTCGCGCGCAGCAGCCCGGCCGCGCGCAGCTCGGCGATCGACTCGCCCAGCATCAACCGGGCGCAGGCCTTCGCCAGCGGCGTCCCCGTGGCCTTCGACACGAACGGCACCGTACGGGAGGCGCGCGGGTTCGCCTCGAGCACGAACAAGGTGTCGCCCTGCAGCGCGAACTGGATGTTGATCAGGCCCCGGACGCCGACGCCGCGCGCGATCGCTTCGGTGGACGCGCGGATCCTGCCGATCACGTCCGCGCCCAGAGTGATCGGCGGCAGGCTGCAGGCCGAGTCGCCGGAATGGATGCCGGCCTCCTCGATGTGCTCCATGACGCCGCCGAGATACAGCTCGGTGCCGTCGAACAGGGCGTCGACGTCAATCTCGATCGCGTCGTCGAGGAAGCGGTCGACCAGCACCGGCTGCTGTGGGGTGATGAAGGTGGCCCGCTCGATGTAACCGGTGAGCGCGTCATCGTCGTAGACGATCTCCATGCCGCGCCCGCCGAGCACGTAGGACGGCCGCACGAGCACCGGGTAGCCGATGTCGTTGGCGATGCTGATCGCCTGCCTGGCCGAACGCGCCATCCCGTACTGGGGCGCCGGCAGCCCGGCAGCGACCAGCACGTCGCCGAACGCGCCGCGCTCCTCCGCCAGGTTGATCGCCTCGGGGGAGGTGCCGACGATCGGCACCCCGTGGTCTTTGAGGGCTTGAGCGAGCTTGAGCGGGGTCTGCCCGCCCAGATGGACGATCACGCCCGCGATCGGGCCCGCCGCCTGCTCGGCGCGGTACACCTCCAGGACATCCTCCAGGGTGAGCGGTTCGAAGTAGAGCCGATCGGAGGTGTCGTAGTCGGTGGAGACCGTCTCGGGGTTGCAGTTGACCATGATCGCCTCGTAGCCGATCTCGCGTAAGGCGAGCGCGGCGTGCACGCAGGAATAGTCGAACTCGATGCCCTGACCGATGCGGTTGGGGCCTGAGCCGAGGATCAGGACCGCGCTCTTGCTCCGCGGCTCGACCTCGGTCTCCTCGTCGTAGCTGGAGTAATGGTAGGGCGTCCGGGCGGCGAACTCGGCCGCGCAGGTGTCCACGGTCTTGTACACGGGCGTGACGCCGAGCGCCCAGCGGACGCCGCGGATCACCTCGTCGCTCGTCCGGCGAAGCGCGGCCAGCTGGCTGTCGGACAGGCCGAACCGCTTGGCACGGCGCAGCAACTCCGGCGTGAGGCTGGGGGCCCGGCCGACGGCGTCCGCGATCTCGTGGATCTGCAGGATCTGGTCGAGGAACCACGGGTCGATACCGGTGGCGTCGTGCACCTGGGCGATGGTGGCGCCCGCCCGGAAGGCTCGCATCACCAGCTGCAGGCGTCCGTCGTGCGGGCGCGCCACGGCCGCCAGGATGTCCTCCAGCGGCTCAGCGACGTCGCCGACGAACTCGAAGGGGGCCTTCGGATCCTCCAGCGAGCGCAACGCCTTGTTCAGCGCTTCGGGGAAGTTGCGGCCGATCGCCATCGCCTCCCCCACCGACTTCATGTGGGTGGTGAGGGTGTCCTCGGCGGTCGGAAACTTCTCGAACGCGAACCGCGGCACCTTGACCACGACGTAGTCGAGCGTCGGCTCGAAGGACGCCGGCGTCTCGGCGGTGATGTCGTTGGGGATCTCGTCCAGCGTGTAGCCGACGGCCACCTTCGCCGCGATCTTCGCGATCGGGAACCCCGTCGCCTTGGACGCCAGCGCCGAACTCCGCGACACCCGCGGGTTCATCTCGATGACGATCATCCGGCCGTCGTCGGGATTGATCGCGAACTGGATGTTGCAGCCGCCCGTGTCCACGCCGACTTCGCGGATGATCGCGATCGAGACATCGCGCAGCGCCTGGTATTCGCGATCGGTCAGCGTCATCGCGGGGGCGACGGTGATCGAGTCGCCGGTGTGGACGCCCATCGGGTCGAGGTTCTCGATCGAGCAGATGATCACGACGTTGTCGGCCTTGTCGCGCATCACCTCCAGCTCGTATTCCTTCCAGCCGAGGATCGACTCCTCGGCCAGCACCTCGGTCACCGGCGACGCGGCCAGGCCGATCGCCGCGAGCTCGCGCAGCTCGGCCTCGTCGTGAGCGAAGCCCGAACCGACGCCTCCCATGGTGAACGAGGGGCGCAGCACGATCGGATAGCCCAGCTCGTCCGCCGCCGCCAGGACGTCCTCGAGCGTGTGGCAGATGAGCGATCGCGCCGATTCGGGCCGGACGCCGGGAACGTCGAGCGCGTCCACGATCGCCTTGAACCGCTCGCGGTCCTCGCCACGCTGGATGGCATCGAAGTTCGCGCCGATCATCTCGACGCCGTAGCGTTCCAGCACGCCGTTCTCGTGCAGCGCGACCGCCGTGTTGAGCGCGGTCTGCCCCCCCAGGGTGGGCAGGATCGCGTCGGGACGTTCGAGCGCGATGACCTTCTCGACCATCTCGGGGGTGATCGGCTCGACGTAGGTGGCGTCCGCGAACTCGGGATCGGTCATGATCGTCGCCGGGTTGGAGTTCACCAGGACGACCCGGTAGCCCTCCTCGCGGAGCACCCGGCAGGCCTGCGTGCCGGAGTAGTCGAACTCGCACGCCTGACCGATCACGATCGGCCCGGAGCCGATGACCAGGATCGAGGAGATGTCGGTACGGCGGGGCATCAGTTCTCCTGCGAAGTGGTGGCGGTGCGGGCGGCGTCCATGACCTCGATGAATCGGTCGAACAGGTACGCCGAGTCGTGCGGCCCGGCGGCCGCCTCGGGGTGGTACTGGACGCTGAAGGCGAGCACGCGCCCGTCCGGCCCGGTGAGTTCCACGCCCTCGACGACGTCGTCGTTGAGGCAGACGTGGCTGACTCGCGCGCTGCCCCACGGCGTGTCGGTGGCCCGGTCCAGTGGCGCGTCGACGGCGAAGCCGTGGTTCTGCGCGGTGATCTCGACCCGGCCGGTGCGCAGATCCATGACGGGCTGGTTGATGCCGCGATGGCCGTATTTCAGCTTGTAGGTGCCGAATCCGAGCGCACGCCCGAAGATCTGGTTGCCGAAGCAGATGCCGAAGTACGGCAGGCCCGCGTCCAGCACCGCGCGCAGCAGTGCGACCGCGTCCTCGGCGGCCGCCGGGTCGCCCGGGCCGTTGGAGAAGAACACCCCGTCCACGCCGAGCGCGGTGATGTCGTCGATCGTGACGGACGCCGGCAGCACCTGCACCTCGATGCCGCGCGCGGCCATCAGCGTCGGGGTCATGGCCTTGATGCCCAGGTCGATCGCGGCCACCTTGTGGGTCGGCTCGCCCTCGGGCCGGACCACGACCGGCTCGGCGACGCTCACCTCGGACACCAGGTTCGCGCCCCTCATCGGCGGCTGTTCCAGCACGCGGGAAAGCAGCACCCCGGCGTCCAGCTCGCTGGTCGAGACGCCGACCCGCATCGCTCCGCGTTCGCGCAGGTGCCGGGTGAGCGCCCGGGTGTCGATCTCGGCGATGCCGACCACACCCTGGTCGCGCAGCACCTCATCGAGGCTGCGATTGGAGCGCCAGTTCGAGCGGACCCGGCTGGCGTCGCGCACGACATAGCCGGCGACCCAGATCCGTCGCGACTCGTCGTCCTCGTCGTTCCAGCCGGTATTGCCGATCTGCGGCGCGGTGGCGACCACGACCTGCCTGCGGTAGGACGGGTCGGTGAGCGTCTCCTGATAGCCGGTCATGCCGGTGGAGAACACGGCCTCGCCGAAGGTCTCCCCGCGAGCGCCGAACGACACCCCACGGAATGAACGACCGTCCTCGAGAACCAACAATGCGGGCACTTCGGTGCGATGTTCCATGGAGAAGTCCTTCCTCACTCGTCTTCGGGATCTCCCGGCGCGATCTCCGCGCCTTCCTCGGAATCGGACGCGACCGCGTGCGCGGCGGCCGCAGCCAGGACCGCGTTCAGGAACGCGGGCGAATCCGGGGTCGAGAGCTTGGCCGCCAGGTCGACGGCCTCGTTGATCGCGACGGGTGCAGGCGTGTCCGTGTGCACGATCTCGAACAGCGCGATGCGCGCGAGATTACGGTCGATGCGGGCCAGACGATCGAGGGACCAGCCGCCGGTCAGGCTCGCCGCCAGCACCGCGTCCAGCTCCGGGCCGTGCTCGGCGACGCCGTTCACCAACGCGATCGTGAAGGGACGCACGGGCCCCAGCGCGATCCGGTCCGCCAGGGTCTGCGCGATCGGGCGCTCCCGCAGCTCGCTCGCGTAGACGATGTCCAGCGCGCTCTTGCGCGCCTTCGTCCGCGTCGCGTTGTCGCGGTGCGGTGTCACCCGTTGACCCGGCCGAGGTAGCTGCCGTCGCGGGTGTCGACCTTGACCTTGGTGCCCTGCTCGATGAACAGCGGCACCTGGATCTGCTTGCCGGTCTCGAGCGTGGCGGGCTTCGTGCCGGCGGAGCTGCGGTCGCCCTGCAGGCCGGGCTCGGTGTAGGTGATGACCAGCTCGACCGAGGCGGGCAGGTCGATGTAGAGCGGGTTGCCGTCGTGCGTCGCGACGGTGGCCAGCTGGTTCTCCAGCATGTAGTCGGCCGCCTCACCCACCGTGACGTCGGGAATGTTCAGCTGGTCATAGGTCGTCGTGTCCATGAAGACGTAGGAATCGCCGTCCTGGTAGAGGTACTGCATCTCCCGCCGGTCGACGTTGGCGTGCTCGACCTTCGTGTCGGAGTTGAACGTCTTGTCGATGACCTTGCCGGTCAGCACATGCTTGAGCTTGCTGCGGACGACCGTGTTGCCCTTGCCTGGCTTGTGGTGCTGGAACCAGGTGACCTGCCACAGCTGACCGTCGAGGTCGAGCACAGTGCCGTTCTTGAGGTCGTTGGTCGAGATCGTGGGCATGGTGATCCTTCCGGCGTCGCGTATCCAACGAAGTACCTTACCGGGTGCGCACGCGTGCGCGCGCATCGCGTCCGTCCCGAGGACTCAGGTCATGGCGGTCGGGCCGGCAGGACGCGCCTCACCGAGCCTGCGCCCGCGCACCTGCGCGATGACCTGCTGCCGGGCCTCGGCGTGCGGCACGCTGATCGCGGTCATCGCCTCCGCCATCGCGGCGTCCCCCACCGTGCGCAACCCGTCGATGACCCCGCGGATGTCGTCCGGCGTCCGGTTCTGGTTCAGCTTGGCCTTCGCCTCCACGCGGACGATCGGCAACTCCAGCCCGACGATGGCGCGCAGCATGCGGGTCGTGGCGACCTCGTCCACCTGGCGGGCGTCGTAGCCGAAGCGGTCGGACAGCTCCCAGACGGCCTCGCGCAGCCATCCGGCGTCCTCATGGACGACGAGCGGCCCGTAGGCGTGCACGGTTACGTAGTTCCAGGTGGGGACGCCCGGCGCCTCCGCGTTGGAGGCGTACCAGTCCGGGTGGATGTAGGCGTCCGGCCCCGACAGGATCGCCAGCGCGTCGCCCAGGTAGGGCTCCTTCCACACCGGGTTCACCCGGGTCACGTGCAGGACCAGCGAGCCCAGGCCCTCGCCGGAGGGATCGGGCCTCCACACGACCGGCAGCAGCGTCGCGACCGGCCCGTGTTCGTGGGCGGTCACCAGCTGCGCCGTCTCGGCGGAGGCGAGCATCGCCCGCGTCCGGTCGTCGTCGAGGGCGAAGTGGCGCGGCGTGTACATCTCAGCCCTCGCTCAGCTCGGCGTAGGTGGCGCGCAGCACGGCCTCATCGGGCGCTTGCGCGATGAAGGGGGCGCCCACGGCGTCCAGCAGCACGAAGCGCAGGCTGCCACCGCGCGTCTTCTTGTCGACGTTCATCGTCGCCCGCAGCTCGTCCCAGGCGCCGGGAACGTAGTGGATGGGCAGCCCGACCGATGAGAAGACCGCGCGGTGCCGGGCGACGAACGCGTCATCGGCGTGGCCGAGGTTGCGGCTGAGCAGCGCCGCGAACACCGCCCCGATGCTGACCGCGTAGCCGTGACGCATCGTGTAACGCTCGCGGCGCTCGATCGCGTGGGCGAGCGTGTGCCCGTAGTTGAGCAGCTCGCGCCCGACCGCGCCGGCCCCCGCCGCACTGGTGCGTTCGCGCAAGTCGCCCGCGACCACGCCGGCCTTGACCTTCATCGACCGGACGACCGCCTCGTGCAGCGCCTCGCCCGACGGGTCGAACATCGCGACCGGGTCCGCCTCGAAGAGGTCCAGCGTGCGGGGGTCGGCGATGAAGCCGTGCTTGATCATCTCGGCGAAACCGCCGCGCAGGTCATCGGCGGGCAGCGTGCGCAGGTAGTCGAGATCGGCCAGCACTGCGGCGGGCTCCCAGAACGCGCCGACCAGGTTCTTGCCCGACGGCAGGTTGATCCCGGTCTTTCCGCCGACGGCCGCGTCCACCATCGCCAGCAGGGTGGTCGGCACGCAGACGTATCGGACGCCCCGCAGCCAGCTCGCCGCGACGAAACCGGCCAGGTCGGTCGTGGTGCCGCCGCCGAGGCCCACGACGGCGTCCGAACGGGTGAAGCCCGCCTTGGCGAGCGTGGTCCAGCAGTCCGCGAGGACGGCCGGAGTCTTGGCGTCCTCGGCGTCCGGAAGCTCGAGGTAGGAGACGTCGGCGTCCAAGCCCGACCCGAGTTCGCGCGCGGAGGGCGCCAGCACGCCGGGATGCAGGATCGCGACCTTCGCGGCGCCGGCCACGTGCGCGGACAGCCCGTGGCGCGCTCCCGACCCCACGACGACGTCGTAGGGCTGGGCGGTCTCGACTCGGACAGTGGCCCTCACCGCTCAGCGCACCCGGTCGAGCATGCCGAGGATGTCGGCCACCACCTCGGACGGCTCACGCCCGCTGGTGTCGACGGTGTGCCGTGCCGCGGCGCGGTAGACGGGCGTCCGCTGGTCGATGAGCTGGGCGAGAGTGGACTCGATCTCGCCGTGCAGCAGGGGGCGTCCCGAGTCGAGACCCACGCGGGCGACCGCGCTGGCCACGTCGACCTGGAGCCACACGGTGTCCAGACCGACGAGGGCCTGGGCGATCCCGGGCGTCATCGGGGCGCCGCCGCCCAGGCTGATCACCCCGGGTCTCGCGAGCAACTCGAGCGTGACGGCGTGCTCGAGCGCGCGGAAGGCCGGCTCCCCGTCGGTCCCGAAGATGTCGCGGATCGGCCGGCCCTCGCGGCGTTCGATCACGGCGTCCACGTCGACGAACTCCACGCCCAGGTGCTGGGCGAGCAGGTGGCCCACCGTGCTCTTGCCGCTGGCGGGCGCACCGATCAGGGCGACCGTGGTCATGCCAGCCGCCTCTCGGCCAGGCGATCGAGGTAGGCGCGGTGGTTGCGGGCGGTCTCGGCGAGCGAGTCGCCGCCGAACTTCTCCAGCACCAGCTCGGCCAGGACGAGCGCGACCATCGCCTCGGCCACGACACCCGCCGCGGGCACGGCGCACACGTCGGAACGCTGGTGGTGGGCTTGCGCGGGCTTCATCGACGCGACGTCCACCGTGCGCAGCGCCCGCGGCACCGTCGCGATCGGCTTCATCGCGGCTCGCACGCGCAGCACCTCGCCGGTGCTCATGCCACCCTCGGTGCCGCCGGAGCGGTTCGAGGCGCGCTCGATGCGCCCCTTCGTGAGCAGCATCTCGTCATGCGCCAGCGAGCCACGCGTGCGAGCCACCTCGAAGCCGTCGCCGACCTCGACACCCTTGATCGCCTGAATGCCCATCAGGGCGCCCGCGAGTCGGGCGTCCAGACGACGGTCGCCCTGCGTGTGCGAGCCCAGGCCGGCCGGGACGCCGGTCACGACGACCTCGACCACGCCGCCGATCGTGTCGCCCTCGGCCTTGGCGGACTCGATCTCGGCGAGCATCCGTGCCGAGGAGTCCGGGTCGAAGCAGCGGACCGGGTCCGCGTCGATTGCGTCGCGATCGGCATGCGTGGGCAGCAGCCGTGAGGAGGTCGCCACCGGGCCGATCTCGACCACGTGGCTCACCAGGCGGACGCCGCAGGCCTGGTCGAGGAAGTGGGAGGCGACCCGGCCCAGCGCCACCCGCGCCGCGGTCTCACGCGCCGACGCGCGTTCCAGGATCGGACGCGCCTCGTCCCAGTCGTACTTCTGCATTCCCGCCAGGTCGGCGTGCCCAGGGCGCGGGCGGGTCAGCGCCGCGTTCCGCGCCTGCGAGGCCAGCGCATCGGCATCGACCGGGTCAGGCGCCATGACCGTCTCCCACTTCGACCACTCGCTGTTGCCCACCATGATCGCGATCGGCGAGCCCAACGTCTCGCCGTGCCGCACGCCGGCCAGCACGGTGACCTCGTCGGCCTCGAACTTCATCCGCGCGCCGCGACCGACGCCCAGCCTGCGGCGGCGAAGGGCGTCTTCGATGTCGCTGGAGTCGACGGCGACGTGGGCGGGGATCCCCTCGATCGTCGCCACCAGGGCGCGGCCATGGGATTCCCCCGCGGTGAGGTAACGCAGCATGGGTGCAGTCTTCCGTTCGTTCGCGGGACGCCGTGGCGGCCCTCAGGCAGTGAAACCGGCGCGGATCAGCATTTGTCGGAGGTCTTGCAGAACTGCTGCCACTTCGCGACCGAGCGATTGTGCCCGGCGAGGTCGGTGTTGAACTCGGTCTCGCCGGTGTCGAGGTTGACCGTGACGAAGAACAACCAGGCGCCGTCGGCCGGCGCCACCGCCGCCTCCATCGCGCTGCGTGACGGCGACGTGATCGGGCCGGGTGGCAGCTTGCCCGCCGTCGAGGGCAGGTAGGTGTTGTACGGGGAGTCGATCCTGCGCTCGGCCTCCGTCGTCTGGATCCGGCCCGTGGTGTTGTTGGCGTACGCGACGGTGGCGTCCGACTGCATCGCCATGCCCGCGGCCATCCGGTTGTAGAAGACGCGGGCCACCTTCGCCCGGTCGTCCGCGCCGATGGCCTCGCGCTCGACCAGGCTCGCCATGATCAGCGCCGTGTACGGATCCTTGGCCGGCGACTCCTTCGCCCGCCGCTCGAACTCGAGCTCGGCGGCGACCGTCTTGAAGTGCGACACGGTCATCGTCATCACGCCGGACGCCGTGGGCGTCGCCGGGATCTCGTAGGTGTCCGGGAAGACGAAGCCCTCCGGGTTGTTCTTCGACCAGGTCGGCAGTCCTAAGGGTTCTGGTGCCGCGACCACCGCCTCGAAATCCGCCTGAGGCAGGCCGGTCTGTTCGGCCATGGAGGCGATCGCCTCGGAAAGCCGCTGCCCCTCACGCAGCTGGATCATGTTGCGCACGATGTAGGCCGGGTCGAGCAGCCGCTCGAACGCCGCCGACGCCGAGATCTCCGTCCGCATCTTGTAGTTGCCCGCCTGGACGGTGGCCGCCTCCTCGGGGCGCGACTGGGCGTAGCGCCGGAACGTCTCGCCCGACTTGACCACCGTGGCTTCCTGGAGGAGCTCGCCGATCTGCCGCATCGAGGAACCGCGAGGGATCTCGACCTCGACGTCAGCGACGCCCGTGCCGATGAAGTCCTCCTTGGTGCGAAGATCGATCAGCGCGTTCCAGGCACGGCCACCGAAGAACCAGACACCGCCCACGATGACGGCGATGGCCATGATCACGGCCACCCACCCTTTGCTGCGGTGACGCACCTCGTCCATGTCCCACTGTCCCGTTTCCGGGTCGCGCAGGCGGTCCCGTTGCCGGCGGCGGGGCTTGCTCATCACTCGCTTGTCCTTCCGTCGATGCGTTCGCCCGCGCGGGCGCCGGTGTGGCGTTCGGCGTCGAGTGCATGGGTCAAGATTGCCACGGCGGCCACCTGATCGATCACCCCGCGCTGAGACTTGGCCGTCCGGCCCGCCTCGTGCAGCTGCCGGGACGCCGTCACGGTGGTCATCCGTTCGTCCACCAGACGTACCTCAAGCCCAGGGAACCGCTCGACGAGCCAGCGGCCCTGACCACGGGCCATCGCGGCCGAGGCGCCCTCGCCGCCCTTGAGGTGCCGGGGCAGGCCGAGGTAGGCGACGGAGGGACCGTATTCGTCCAGGATCGCGGTGAGGCGCGCCAACACGTGGGGCCGGTCTCCCGCGGGGCTGATGGTCTCGACGGGGTAGGCGAGCACACCGGCCGGATCGCAGGCGGCGACACCGATCCGGGCCCGGCCCCAGTCGAGGCCGAGGCGGACGCCGCGCAACTCGTCGACCGTCACCGCGGGAGTGCCTCCTCGATGGCCGCGAGCGCAGCAGCGGCACCCGAGGCGTCCGAACCGCCGCCCTGGGCGAGGTCGTCCTTACCGCCGCCGCGCCCGCCCAGCCGCGGGGCCGCGGCCCCGACGAGCGCGCCGGCCCTGGCTCCCCGCGCGCGAGCGGCTTGCGTGGTCGCCACGATGATGACGGGTTTGGCGTCCCCGCCGATCAGGGCGACCACGCCGGGCTCGGCGCCGAGGCGTCCGCGCAGCTCCAGCGCGAGCGTGCGCAGGTCGTTGCCCGGCACGCCGGGCAACGCGCGGGCGAGGAGCCGGAAACCGTGGACGGTGCTCGCGCCCGCGACGAGGTCGCCGACGTTGCCGAGCAGTTGCTGGGTGCGCAGGCCCGCGATCTCCTTCTCGGCGGCCTTGAGCTGCCCGAGCAACCTCTCGACGCGGTCGAGGAGTTGGTCAGGCCGGGTCTTCAGCGTGTCGGACAGGGTGCTCACCAGCGTCCGCTCAAACGCGAACCGGTCGAAGGCGTCACCGCTGACCAGCGCCTCGACGCGGCGGATTCCCGCGCCCACCGAGCCCTCGCCGAGCAGGTTGACCAGCCCGATCTGCGCGGTCGAACCGACGTGGGTGCCGCCGCACAGCTCGCGGCTCCAGGCGCCGTTGAGTTCGACCATGCGCACGACGGCGCCGTACTTCTCGCCGAACATCGCTTGGGCACCCAGCGCCTTGGCCTCGTCGAGCGCCAACTCCTGGTCGGTGACCGCGAAATTGTCGCGCACCGCCTGGTTGACGATGTCTTCCAGTTCGGTCTTCTGGCCGAGGGACAGGCCGGCGTGCGCGTTGAAGTCGAAACGGAGGTAGCCGGGCTTGTTGTAGGAGCCCGCCTGGTGCGTCGTCGCGCCGAGCATCTGGCGCAGCGCGGCGTTCACGATGTGCGTCGCGGTGTGTGCCTGGCAGGCGCCGAGGCGCGCGGCGGCGTCCACCTCGGCGAGCACCTCGGCGCCCGCGGAGAGTTCGCCTTCGTTCACCAGCACCTTGTGCACGATCAGGCCCTGGACGGGGCGCTGCACGTCGAGCACGTCGAGCTGCAGCCCGGACGCGGTGACGACGCCGCTGTCGGCGTCCTGGCCACCGGCCTCGGCGTAGAACGGGGTCTCGTCGAGGACGATCTCGACCACCTCGCCCGGGCCGGCGGCGGGCACGATCCGGCCGTCGCGGACGAGGCCGCGCACCCGGCTGGACAGGCTGAGGTCGGTGAAGCCGAAGAACGGCGTCTCCCCCGCCTCGCGGAGCTCGCGATAGGCCTCGGTGCTGACCGCGCCGCCCTTTTTGGCGCGGGCGTCCGCCTTCGCTCGGGCGCGCTGCTCACCCATGAGACGGCTGAACTCGTCGCGGTCGACCGTGAGGCCCGCCTCGGCGGCCATCTCGAGCGTCAGGTCGATCGGAAAACCGAAGGTGTCGTGCAGTTCGAACGCCTGGTCGCCGGGCAGCGTCGTGGAGCCCGCTCGTGTCGCGGCCACGACCGCGGTGTCGAAGATCTTGGTGCCCGAGGCCAGCGTGCGCCGGAAGGCGTCCTCCTCAGCGTAGGCCGAGTCGCTGACGCGCTGCCATTGTTCCGTCACCTCGGGGTAGGACTCCTCCATCAGCGCCTTCGAGACCGGCAGCAACTCCGGCAGCACCGAATCGGTCACGCCCAGCAGGCGCATGGCGCGGACACTGCGGCGCACCAGACGGCGCAGCACGTAGCCACGCCCCTCATTGCCCGGCGTCACGCCATCGGTCATCAGCATGAGTCCGGAGCGGACGTGGTCGGCCACGACGCGCATCCGGATGTCATCGGCGGTGTCGTCGCCGTAGCGCTTGCCCGACAGCTCGGCGGCCTTCTCGATCACCGGGAAGATCTGGTCGATCTCGTACATGTTGGCCTTGCCCTGCATCAGGTAGGCCACGCGCTCCAGACCCATGCCGGTGTCGATGCGCGGGCGCGGCAGCGGGCGGAGGACGTCGAAGTCGTCCTTGGCGCGCACCTGGGACAGCTCCTGCTGCATGAAGACGAGGTTCCAGATCTCCAGGAAGCGGTCCTCGTCGACCACCGGGCCACCGTCGGGGCCGTAGGCCGGGCCGCGGTCGATGTAGATCTCGGAGCAGGGACCGCCCGGACCAGCGACGCCCATGTTCCAGTAGTTGTCCTTCAGGTCGCGGCGCTGGATCCGCTCGTCGGGCAGCCCCACGGACCTCCACAGCTCGACCGCCTCGGCGTCGCCCTCGGGGAAGTCGCGGTGATGCCCGGGGCCGAGCACCGTGACCCACACCTTCTCGGGGTCGAAGCCGAGCCCGCCCGACTCGAGCGTCCCGGTGACCAGGTCCCAGGCGTGAGTGATGGCGCCTTCCTTGAAGTAGCCGCGGAAGCTGAAGTTGCCGTTCATCTGGAAGAACGTGCCGTGCCGGGTGGTCTTGCCGACCTCGTCGATGTCGAGCGTGCGGACGCACTTCTGGCAGCTCGTCGCAGTGTCGAACGGCGGCTCCTCCTGGCCGGTGAAGTAGGCCTTGAACGGCACCATTCCCGCGTTCACGAACAGCAGCGTCGGATCGTTGTAGACGAGTGAAGCCGAGGGCACCAGCGTGTGACCGGCGCGGGTGAAGTGGTCCAAGAACCGGCGCCGGATCTCAGCGGTCTTCATTCGAGTTGTCCTCTTTCCTCACGAGTGAGCAGCGCCGTCAGCTCGGACTTCTTGGCCGTGCGCGCGTTGCTGAACGTCTCCACGAAATCGGCCAGCCAGTCGCCCGTCTTCTGGGCGGTCTCCTCGACCTGGTGCTCGATCTGCTCGGCGACCCCGGCCGGGGTCAGGCGTCGATAGTACTGCCGCCCCTTCACCACCACGAACGCGGACGCCGCCGCGCCCGCCACGAACCAGAACGTGCGGCTCACCGCTTGCTCCCGTCGAGCTTCGCGGCGATCGCGGCCCGCAGGGCGTGGGAGGTGGCGGCGACGGCGACGAGCGGGCGTCCGATGGCGGCGGTCATGATCGTGGACACGGCCGCGGTGTTCTCGACGACCGTCGACGCGTGACCGCTCACCCGGGCCACATCGGCGGTGACCTTCTCAACCTCCGCGGTCACGTCGCCGATCTTCGCGATCTCGGCGTTGGTCACCTCGACCGTGCCCTTCAGCTCGGTCAGGATCGGCGTCGTCTCCGTGCCGATGTCACGCACCACCACGGCCAACTCGTCCAGCACCCTGCCCAGCTTGAACAACGGGATCGCGCACATGCCGACCAGCAGCACGAACGCGATCGCCGCGATGAGCCCGGCGACCTCTCCGACAGTCATGGCGTCGAGCCTAGTGCAGTCGGGGCGGGGCGGGCGTGACCGCGCCACCGAGCCGGTCTCCTAGCCTCGGCCCAGCAGGCCGCGGATCGCGTCGAGGCGTTCGGCGATTGCGGCCTCGTTCCCATGCCGGGTCGGCTCGTAGTAGCGCGCGTGGGCGAGATCGTCCGGCAGGTACTGCTGGGCGGCGACGCCATGCGGCTGGTCGTGGGCGTACAGGTAACCCCGTCCATGTCCGAGCGCCTTCGCGCCCGCGTAGTGCGCGTCGCGCAGATGCGCCGGCACCGGGCCCCCCTTGCCTGCGGCGACGTCCGCCTGCGCCTTGCCGATCGCGGTGATCACCGCGTTCGACTTGGGCGCCGTCGCGCAGGCCACGACCGCGTGGGCGAGGGTGAGGCGTCCCTCGGGCAGGCCGATCAACTGCACCGCCTGGGCCGCGGCCACGCAGGTCGCCAGCACGGAGGGCGCGGCCATGCCGATGTCCTCACTGGCCAGGATGATCAGGCGGCGGGCGATGAACCGCGGATCCTCTCCCCCGGCCAGCATGCGGGCGAGGTAGTGCAGGCCGGCATCGACGTCGGAGCCGCGAATCGACTTGATGAACGCGCTGATGATGTCGTAGTGCTGGTCGCCGTCCCGGTCGTAGCGGACCGCGGCCTTGTCGACCGCCAATTCCAGTGCCTCGGGTGTGATGGTCGTCGAACCCAGTGCAGAAGCGGACGCCCCCGCCTCCTCCAGGTAGGTCAGCGCGCGACGCGCATCGCCGCCGGCCAACCGGACGAGGGTGGCGCGGGCGTCCGGGTCGAGCGCGTAGTCGCCGCCTTCGGGCGTCCGCAGTCCGCGGTCGCCGGAGAGCGCGCGGGTGAGCAGCGCGTCGACGTCATCGTCGCTGAGCGGAGTGAGGGTGAGCAGCAACGACCGGGACAACAGCGGCGAGATGACCGAGAACGACGGGTTCTCCGTGGTCGCCGCGATGAGGGTGACCAGGCGGTTCTCGACGGCGGGCAACAGGACGTCCTGCTGGGCCTTGTTGAAGCGGTGGACCTCGTCCACGAACAGTACGGTGCCGGATCCCCGGGCGAGCTCGCGCTTGGCGGCGTCCAACTCGGCGCGCACCTCTTTGACCCCGGCCGTCACGCCGGAGAGCTCGACGAACCGCCGGTTCGTCGCCCGCGACACCACCGACGCGATGGTCGTCTTCCCCACCCCCGGCGGCCCCCACAGGAACACCGACATCGGCTGGCCTGCGGCCAGGCGCCGCAGCGGCGATCCCGGCCCGAGCAGGTGTCGCTGGCCGACGATCTCATCGACCGTCCGCGGTCGCATCCGGACGGCCAACGGGACGTCGCGGTGCCGGGCGCCCGACAACGACCCACCCGAGCGGGAGGCGTCCGCCGCCTCGGCGGGATCCGGGTTGCCGAACAGATCCATCACCCGGTCACGGTATCCGGCGCCGCTCGCCGCCGCGACCGGATTGGCCATCCCGGAAGTCGGCGGCGTAGATTTGTGGTCACTCAGACGCGTCGGCAGGCATCTGCACCAGAAGCCGCCGGACACGCCAACGGCTGGGGCGGGTCGATTCGGCCCGGGGGAAAGTTGGCTGATCTGGGGGGATCATGACGGCAAAACCGAGCTGCGCCATGCCCGCTGACAAGCGGGGGCGATCGCAGGCGTCCGCACCGCCACGTGCGGTCTTTTCCGATCCGACCGGGCGCCGATGGCGCCGTATTCGCTTGGTGGCCGGCATGCTCGCGCTGGTGGGCACCGCCGGCCTCGGCGTATTCGTCGGCAACGCCGCTCAGCCGCCCCATTTCACCTCGGGGTCGACAACCGCGATGGCCGGGGTGGACGCTGACACCATGCCGCTCATCGGCGGCGGCCCGTTCGAGCGGATTCTGCGCATCGACAGGTCGGGTGAGCCGGCGGGCACGGACCCGTCGACCGGCGAGCGTGTCGCCCTCACCGCGCAGGAGTTGGCGGACGCCGGCAGCGCCAGCTATGCCCTGCAGCAGTACGGCTACCCGCAGGACACGCCCAAGACCATCTCCCTGACCTTCGACGACGGCCCCGACCCTCGGGTGACCCCGATCCTTCTCGACCTCCTGTCGCGCGAGAAGGTTCCGGCCACCTTCTTCGTCCTCGGCAGCCACGCCGCGGCCCATCCCGACATCATCCGACGCATGATCCGCGAAGGGCATGCGGTGGGGGGCCACAGCGTCACCCACTCCAATCTGGCGGACGCCCCCGACTGGCGTGAGCAGGTCGAGCTCGTCGCCACCGAACGCACCGTGCGTGCCATCACGGGTCACGACGCCAGCGTCTGGCGGGCGCCCTACACCGACCCCCGGCACGCCGAGCGCGCCGGCGACGTGACGACGATCCTGAGGGCTCAGCAACTGGGCTACACCCACGCCGGCTACGACTTCGACACCCTCGATTGGGAGTACGACCGGAACCCGCACGGCAAGGCGAGCGACATCCCGCTCCCCGACCTGTCGGGTGGTAGCCACGTCACGGTCCTGATGCACGACGCTGGCGGCCCGAACCGGGAACGGACCGTCGAGTATGTCGAGCGGCTGATCGACCATGCGCGCACGAACGGCTACACGTTCCACACGCTGCCCCAGCTGACGCCCGCCCTCGCGGGGGCGAACGCGCCAGCCCAGGCCACAGCTTGGGACGGGTTCACCCTGTCGACGACCCAGGTGATCCTCAACTGGCCCGAGTATCTGATGCGCGCCCTGTTCGGGCTGGCCATCCTCCTGCTGCTCGTTGCGGGGCTCCTCAACGCGGTCCTCGCGGTCGTCCGGCATCATCGCCGTTCCCGGAAGGTGTGGCCGGGCGCCGACGAGATGCGGGTACCCACGTCGGTCGTTCTGGCCGCCTACAACGAGGAGGCGGTGATCGCCCGAACGCTGCAGACGGTCCTGGCGTCCGACTACCCCGTCCGCGAAATCATCGTCGTGGACGACGGCTCGAGCGACGGCACTGCAACGGCCGTCCGCCGGGTCCAGCGGTCTGCCGATCCTTCAGGACTCATCGTCCTGGTCCAGCAGGAGAACACGGGCAAAGCGAGGGCGCTCAACCACGGTCTGACCCGCGCGAGCGGCGACGTCGTCGTCACCCTGGACGCCGACACCATCGTGGCGCCCGACACCATCACGAACCTGGTCCGGCACTTCGCGATCGATACCTCAGGCAGGCTGGGAGCCGTGGCCGGCGTCGTCCGGGTCGGCAACCGGCGCCGCAACCTGCTCACCCGCTGGCAGGCGCTGGAGTACATCACCCAGATCGGCCTGGAACGCAGCGCCCAGGACGCCTTGGGGGCGATCTCGATCATCCCCGGCGCCTGTGCGGCCTGGCGGACGGCGGCCATCCTGGAGGCGGGAGGGTATTCGGACGCGACGCTGGCGGAGGACTGCGACCTTGCGCTCACCCTCCACCAGCGGGGATGGCGCGTGACGCAGGACGATGAGGCGGTGGCGCTCACCGAAGCACCCGAGAACGTGGACGACCTGCTCAAGCAGCGGGTGCGGTGGACGTACGGGACGCTGCAGGCCATGTACAAGAACCGCCGCATCATGTTCAGGGCCCGCTACGGTGCGCTCGGATGGTGGGTGCTTCCGAGCTACGTGCTGTCCATCCTCGTGCCGCTGGTCTTCCTGCCGTTCATGGCGGTGATGACCGTCATCAGCCTGCAGCGCGAGCCTGAGCTTCTGGTGGGGTATTTCGCACTGTTCCTGCTCGTCCATATCGGCTTCGCGGCCGTGGCGGTGCGGTTGATGCGCGAGGACTGGAGGCACCTGCTGATGGTTCCGGTCTACCGCGTGGTGTACGAGCCGCTGCGCGCCTACCTGCTGTACAAATCCGTCCACCTCGCGATCAAGGGAGGCCGGGAGAGTTGGAACAAGATCGACCGGACCGGCACGCTCGATGCGTGGGCTCCCCCGGCACCCGCGCAGGGCGCGTTCGGCACGAGCGCGGTCGGGTGACGACGGTCACCGCCATGGCCACGCACGCCCGGCCGCGCCGAGCCGAGACCCGCGGCCAAGCGCCCCGCCGCGCCGCCGCATCCAGGACGGGCCAGCTCGACGCACCCCGCCGCACGACGGCAGCCTCGGCTCGGAGCCGCTACATCGACACGCTCCGGGCACTCGCGCTCACCCGAGTGATGATGTATCACACGATGGGCTGGATCTGGCTGCCCATCGCCTTTCCCTCGATGAACATCCTCTTCGCCATCGCCGGGTCGCTGATGGCCGCATCGCTGGACCGCGAGAAGACGCACTACCGCGAGGTGCTGCGCCGACGGCTACGACGGCTGCTCGTGCCGTTCTGGGCGTTCGGTCTCGTCATCGTGCCGGTCATGTTCGCGCTGGGCTGGTACGAGACGGCATTCATGGGAGGCGTCGAGCCCGGTGTCGACGTCGCGGCGCTCTGGTTGTGGGCGCTTCCCCTGTCGCCCCCGCCCGGCAGCCGGCTGGGGTCAGACTGGGTGGTTTCCCTGTGGTACATCTCCACCTACCTTTGGTTCGTGCTCCTGTCCCCCGCGCTGCTGTGGATGTTCCGGCGCTGGCCGAAGCGGATGCTGACGATCCCCGTGGCGATCGTGGCAGGGTGGGCGGTGGGCGCGCTCGCGCTCGAAGGCCGCGCAGGGTCCATGGTGCTCCTGGTGTGCACCTATGCGAGTTGCTGGATGCTCGGGTTCGCCCACCACGATGGGATGATCCGTCGCCTGCCTGGGTGGCAGCTCGCCGGGGCGGGCCTGGCGTCCGCGGCCTTCGGGCTCTGGTTCGCGTTCACCTACCCCGACCCTCAGAGCGGACCCAACGTGGCCGACATGCCCGTCGCGACGTTGGCCTACGGCTTCGGCGTGACCTTGCTCCTGCTCCGGGTCCGGTTCACCTTCGAGTGGCTGGCGAGGTTCCCACCGCTGGACTACCTCGTCATGGCCATCAACCGGCGCGCCGTGACGGTCTATCTGTGGGGCAACCTCGCCATCTGGGCAGCGTGGGGGCTGGTCGACTGGCAGCCACTGAGCGGCCTCGCCGACGAATCGTCCACTCCCGCACTCGTGCTCGTGACCGCCTGGATCCTGCTTGCCGTCATCGTCATGGCGCTGGGCTGGGTGGAAGACCTCGCGGGCGGACGCCCCTTCCAAGTCATCCCCACCCACGGACGCCCCGCACGACGGGCCGCGCGGTGAGCAGGAGGCGCTCCCGGATCCTGCGCGCGACACTCTGGATCGTCCTCGGGACCGTGATCGTCGCCCTCGCGGCCGTCGCGGTGAACGCACCGCTCGGCTGCCTGCCGGTAGGGCGGGCGCCCGAGACCTTGCGCAGTGTGGACACTGGGGCGTCCGCCACCGACCGCCCCTCCGCGGGCCTGGACGATCCCGTCAAGCGGGACATGGCGATGATGCTCATCTCCTCGGCCGAGAACTCGACGCTGCGCTGGGAGGACCAGTACGGCTACATCGAGTACGACGTGGAGGGCGACGACGAGGAGAACCGCGGCTATACCGGTGGCCTGGTCGGATTCACCAGCAGGTTCAGCGACATGCTCGCGCTGGTCGAGGACTACGAGGACGAGGCGCCGGACAACCCGCTGTCGCCGTTCCTCGACGCGCTACGGGCCGTGGAGGGGACCTCGTCCGAGGAGGGCCTGGGCGAACCGTTCATGGAGGCCTGGCGCGAGGCCGCCCGGGACCCGGCGTTCCAGGACGCGCAGCTGCGGCTCGCCGAGGACATGTATCTCGCCCCGGCCATCCGGCAGGCGAAGGCGGACGGGCTCCGGGCGCTGGGCCAGTTCGCCTACGTCGACGCTCTGATCATGCACGGGCCGGGCGAGCAGCCGGGGACCTTCCAGTGGATCCGTGCGCGCGCACTCGACCGCGCACCTTCCGTCGCCCAGGGCGGCGACGAGGTCGACTATCTGGACGCGTTCCTGGACGTCCGCGAGGAGGCGATGCGCGCCGAACAGGGCCATCAGGACACCACCCGGGTGTCGACGGGGCAGCGCCGGTTTCTCCGGGAGGCGAACCTCGATCTGACGCCGCCCTTGCGCTGGAGCGTCTACGGCGACGACTACGAGATCCGGGCGGGCCAGCCCTCACGTTCCCTCCTGGGTCTCTGCTGAGCCGATCGGAATGCCGCTCCGCGGACCGGCGTCCGGGATCGTGGCGACGTCGCTCGCCCGAACCGGCCGCGCACGTCGGGGTTTCCGGGGCGGAGGCGGCCTCGTCTGGGCCAGAATGCCCCTATGGGAACACTGATGCTGCTGCGTCATGGCGAGACCACGTTCAACGCCGGCCAGGTGTTCACGGGCCTGCTCGACGCCGGCCTCACCCCCGCCGGCGAAGCCCAGGTGGCGATCGCGGCGCGACTCGTCGCGGAGGGCGGACTGGTGCCCGACGTGGTGTGGCAGTCCACGATGCTGCGGGCGCGACGGACGACCGCACTGCTCCTGGGGCACCTCGATCTCGCGCGCATCCCCATCGTGGAGTCGTGGCGGCTGGTCGAGCGCGCGTACGGGTGCCTCACCCGGGTGTCGAAGGCCGAGGCACGCCTGCGGTACGGCGAGGACGCCTTCTTCGCCTGGCGGCGCACGATGTACGGGCGTCCGCCGCACGCCGACCCCGAGACCGTCGCGACCTGGACCGATCCGCCGCCGGTGCCCGAACGGGGGCCGCTGGCCGCCGGCATCGGCGAGTCGCTGGCCGACGTCGCGGAGCGGGTGGCGCCCCTGTGGTGCGACGAGATCCGGCCGTACGCCGAACGCCCGGACAGCACGGTCTTCGTGATCGCCCACGGGAACACGCTGCGTGCGCTGGCGTCGGTGATGCACGGACTCCCGGACGCCGAAGTCGAGCACCTGAACGTCCCGGCGGGGCATCCCTACGTGGTGACCGTCGGGCCGCACGCCGTCGGCGAACCCCGCTATCTCGACCCGCACACGGCGCAGCACGCCGCCGCGGCCGTCGCCGCGGAGGGCGGCACCTGAGCGGTGAGCGGCTACTCGCCCGGCGACAGCGCGCGAGCGTGGCACCTTTCGAGCATGGCGGTCAGCACGTCGAGGTCGAGGTCGGCGAGCTTGGTCGCGTACAGGCACGACACGCTCGAGGTGTACGTGCCGAGCACGGCCAACTGCTCGGCGTAGTGGTCGAATCCGTCGAAGTAGATGGTCAGCTTCGCTTTGCGCGGGCTGAAGCCCAGGATGGGCATGTCGCCCTCGCGGCCGGACGCGTACCGGTAGTGCACGCTGCCGAACCCGATGATGCTCGGCCCCCACATCACGGGCGCCTCCCCGGTGATCCGCGTCATGAGGCTGATCAGCGTCAACGCCTCCGTCCGCCGCCGTTCGGTCAGCCCCGCGAGGAAGTCGTCGACGGGCACCGTGGTCGGTCGGGTCTTGTTCTCGGCCATGCGCCCACCCTGCCAGTCAGCTCGCCGGACCGGCAACGGGACCAACCTCCCTGAGCGCGGTCCCGCGTCGTGACGGGGTCACTCCGCCAGACGCACCGTCCCTCGGTCGCCGTCGACGGTGACGATGTCGCCGTCGTTGATGCGGGCGGTGGCGGACCCGGTACCGAGGACCGCCGGGATGCCGTACTCGCGGGCCACGATCGAGCTGTGCGACAGCGGCCCGCCCACGTCGGTGACGACGGCCGCCGCCATGGCGAAGAACGGCGTGAAGGCGGGCGTCGTGATCCGTGCCACCAGGATGTCGCCGGGACGCATCGACGAGAAGTCCTCAGGGCCGCGCAGCAGCCGCGCCGGGCCGGTCGCGGTGCCGCCGCTGGCGCCCAAGCCCTTCAGCGAAGGCCCCGTCTGCACGTCCTCGTTGCTGGGCATGAACCGTTTGAACAGGCGGTAGAACGGACCCTTGGCGGGCAGCCAACCGGGCGGGCTCACCAACCGGTTTCCGCGCCAGGTCGCCCGGCGCGCCTCGACGGCGAGAGCCGCGGACGGCCCGATCGGACGACCGGCGTCCAGCCTGGACGCGGCGAGTGCGGCCTCGTCGCCGGTCAGCCAGAACACGTCGTCGACCGCCTCGATCAGACCACCAGCGACGAAGCGCCGCCCCAGCTCGCGGAGCAGGAGGCGGGCCCTCGGCCAGCCGAGGCCGACGTCCGCGAGGGCGTCCTCACGCAGCGGGCCGAGTTCGCGCGCCCTGGCCAGCCGGGTGTCCAGCACGCGGCGCCTCACCGGGTCGACATGGGCGTCCAACCACGCCTCCGCGTCGCGCCGCTCGTCCGCCTGGCGCGCCAGCCGGGCGTCCGGATCGGTGGCCTGCCCCGACACTACGTGGCGCAATGCGGCGAGCACGGGCGCCGGGTCGTCCGCCGCAACGGGCGCCATGACGTCGAGGTTGTAGGTGAGGTGCCCGTAGCGGGCGAGATGCTCGGCGAGCCGGGCGTCGAAGTCGGCGCGATGGCCCTCGGGGACCGGGCGGTCGTGCTCGACCGCGTCGGCGACCTCGGGCGTCGACCGGCACCACTGTCCCAGCGCGTACAACGAGCGCTCCGCGCGGATCGGCTCGGATTCCTCGCCCAGCAGGAACGTCAGCGCAGTCGGGCGTCCGCGGGTGTGCACCAGCGTGGCGTAGAGCCTGGTGAAGGCGATCTCGGCCATCCCGGACTGCGGCAGGACCGCCTGAACGTACGTGTAGTACTCCGCGCCGGCGGCGACCAACTCGGTGGCGCCGGCGAGCAGCCTGTCAGCGGGCATCCCGGCCGGGTCGTGCGCCGACCATCGTCCGGTATCCCGGTAATCCACGCTCGCGCCACAACGTCACGCCGTTCGATTCGCTCTTCGCGCTGAAGGCGATCCTCATGCCCCGCGGCGTCGCGCCGATCAGCCGCTTCATGCCGGCGGTCGAGTAGAAGTAGTAGCCGTACCCGTTGATCGTCGGGAAGTCCATGTCGTCGGGGTCGAGGCCATCGTCGCCGAAATACCGGGCCAGGACGATCCGCAACGAGGATGCGACCGCCGGCCGGATCAGGTCGGCGAACAGCGGCGACAACGGGTCGGGCAACTGCTCGACGATGGAAGCCCGCATGAACATGCCGTCCGTGCGGGGCAGCGGCCACGACGTGGGCGCCGGTCCGACCGGCGCGGGCAGCGCCGTGATCGGGCGGCTCTGCACGAGGTGGAAGACCCCGTCGGCGAGCGCCCATTCGATGTCCTGCGGGGCACCGAAGTGGGCGGCGACACGGCGGCCGAGCGCGGCCAGGGCGATGGCCTGCGCGTCGGTGAGGACACGTCGGCGGCGCTCCGCCTCGGCCAGGTCGGCCGTGGTGGTGCCCGAGGCGTCACGGACGGTGCGCACCCGCTTGTCGGCCGTCACCCGGGAGACGACGGCGTCGCGGGCGACCACCAACTCGTCGGGCGTCACCGCGCCGCCGACGACCGCCTCGCCGAGCCCGAACGCCGCGTTGATCACGACCTCGTCGCGGCGCCCGTTGGCGGGGTTGGCCGTGAACAGGACCCCCGCGGCCTCGGCGTCCACCAGTCGCTGCACGACCACCGCGAGGCTCGCCTCGCCGATGCCGGCGCGAGAACGGTAGGCGATGGCGCGGTCGGTCCACAGCGATGCCCAGCAGCGGCGGACGGCGTCCAGGAGAGCGGCGTCGCCGACGACGTTGAGGTAGGTGTCCTGCTGGCCGGCGAACGAGGCGTCCACGAGGTCCTCGGCGGTAGCCGACGAGCGCACGGCGACGGGTCCACTGCCGAGCGCGGCGTAAGCCGCGGCGATCTCGGCGGCGAGCGCGTCGCCGACGGGTTCGGTGAACAGCGCGCGGGCGGCGGCGCCGTCCTCGCCGAGCTTCGACGCGAAGCCGTGCTCGGCGACGTAGCGCTCGTAGGCGGCGGTCGTGATCACGAACCCGGCCGGTACGGGGAAGCCGGCCCGGATCAGCTCGCCCAGGTTGGCGCCCTTGCCCCCGGCCGTGCCGATGTCGGTGCGACCGAACGAGGTCAGCGGTGCAGTACGACTCATGTCGCTCTCCTTTGCCACCTCCGAGCGTACGCCCGCCGGCGTTCCTCCGGTCATGGCCGCAGGTCCGGTGGCAATTCGTCACGCTCGTTTTCGGCCGTCGCCCCAGAACATCAGTGCGACTGCGGTTCCGGCGGCCTCGCCCGAAACCAGTGTGATGAATTGCCACCGCGCCGCCAGGCATCCATGGCAGCGCCCGCCTAATGCACCGGCATGGACCACCGCGCGACAGCTCACGGCATCGTTCGCCCCGCAGCCGGCAGGCCGCAAAAGACCACCCAACGGGCCGTTCTCCGGGGCGAGATGGTCCGTCTTCTTCCAGGGGTCTACGGCCCGGTCGGCAGCGCGGCGTCACTGATCCACCGCGCCGTCGCCCTGCGAATGGCCGATCCCGATGCCGTCATTACCGGGTCGGCCGCCGCACGCCTGACGTGGTGGCCGGAGCTGGCCGCCTCGTCTCTCACGGCGGTTCGCCGCCGGCAATCCGCGCCCGCGGCAGGCTTCGTCTGGGAACGACGAGGCATCCCAGCCGAGCTGATCGACGAGGTGGGTGGTCTTCGATTCACCAGCCCCGCGCTGACGGTGTTGGATCTCATCGGCACCGAGGGCGGGCGCGCGATCGACGAGGCGCTGCGCCGCAGGGCAGTCGCGCTGGCGCAGCTGTGGCAGGCGTTCTCGCTGACGCCGGGCAGGGCCGGCAACGCCCAGCGTCGCACGCTCCTGGAGGACTCGCGCGACGCCCCGTGGTCAGAAGCGGAACGCCTGCTGCACCGGTACCTCCGCGAACAACGCCTCCCGTGGCGCTACGCGACCAACTGTCTCGTCCACCTCACCAACGGGCGCCGTGCATTCCTCGACGCGGCGATACCCGCGTTGCGGCTCTATTTCGAAGCCGACGGGTTCGAGTATCACCACGCCCGAAGCGCCTTCGAGCATGATCGCGACCGGGACACCGACCTCGCGTCGCAGGGCTGGGAAGGACACCGCTTCACAGCGTCATTCCTGGAACACCAGCCCGACGAGACGCGCCGCCGCCTCCGGTCGATCGTCGAACTACGAGCCCGGCACTTCGGCCTGGCGTGACTCGGGCGCCGGCTCAGGCTTCGGTCGCGGCGTCCGCCTTCGGCTTGGCGTCGACGCCCGCCTCCCTGCGCTGCTGCGCCGTGATGGACGCCGGCGCCTCCGTCAGCGGGTCGAAGCCGCCGCCCGACTTCGGGAACGCGATCACGTCGCGGATCGTCTCGAACCCGCCGAGCAGCATGACGAGCCGGTCGAGGCCGAAGGCGATGCCGCCGTGCGGCGGGGCGCCGTAGGAGAAGGCGTCCAGCAGGAAGCCGAACTTCTCCTGCGCCTCCTCGGGCGAGAGGCCCATCACCTCGAAGACGCGCTCCTGAACGTCGCGGCGATGGATACGGATCGAGCCGCCGCCCACCTCGTTGCCGTTGCAGATGAAGTCGTAGCCGTACGACAGCGCCGAGCCGGGATCGGTGTCGAACGTCTCCAGCGATTCTGGTTTCGGCGAGGTGAAGGCGTGGTGCACGGCCGTCCACCGCCCGGCGCCCACGGCGACATCGCCCGAGGCCACGGCATCCGCGGCCGACTTGAACATGGGCGCGTCGACCACCCACAGGAACGACCAGGCGTCCTCGTCGATCAGGCCGGTGCGGCGTCCGATCTCGAGCCGTGCGGCGCCGAGCAGCTCCTGCGAGGTCTCGCGCGCGCCGGCGGCGAAGAAGATCGCGTCGCCGGGAGAGGCATCCATCGCCGCGGCGATGCCGTCGCGCTCGGTCGCGGAGATGTTCTTGGCGACCGGGCCGCCGAGCGTGCCGTCCTCGCCGACCGTGATGTAGGCCAGGCCGCGGGCGCCGCGCTGCTTGGCCCACTCCTGCCAGGCGTCGAACTGGCGCCGCGGCAGCGACGCCCCGCCCGGCATGACGACGCCGCCCACGTAGGGCGCCTGGAACACCCGGAACGGCGTGTCGGCGAAGAACGCGGTGAGCTCGCGGATCTTCAGGTCGAAGCGAAGATCGGGCTTGTCGGAGCCGTAATCGTCCATGGCGTCGTGCCAGCTCATCCGAGGCAGGGGCAGCGCCACGTCGGCGCCGATCAGCGCCCAGCAGGCGGCCATGACCTCTTCGGCCAGCGCGATGACGTCGTCCTGGTCGACGAAGCTCATCTCGATGTCGAGCTGGGTGAACTCGGGCTGGCGGTCGGCGCGGAAGTCCTCGTCGCGGTAGCAGCGCGCGATCTGGTAGTAGCGCTCCATGCCGGCCACCATGAGCAGCTGCTTGAACAGCTGGGGGCTCTGCGGCAGCGCGTACCACTTGCCCGGGTGCAGGCGCGCGGGCACCAGGAAATCGCGGGCTCCCTCGGGCGTCGACCGCGTCAGCGTCGGAGTCTCGATGTCGTAGAAGTCGCGGCGGGCGAGAACGTCGCGGATCACCTGCGTCACCTTCGAGCGGAGCACGAGCGCCTCGTGCTGGCGCGGACGCCGCAGGTCGAGGTAGCGGTACTTCAGGCGGGCGTCCTCGCCCACGCCGGAGCGCTCGTCGATCTGGAACGGCAGCGGCGCGGCGGCGTTGAGCACCTCGAGCGTGCGGATGGCGACCTCGACCTCGCCCGTGGCGATGTGGGGGTTGACGTTCTCGGGGGTCCGCGCGTCGACGACGCCGCTCACCTGGATGCAGAACTCGTTGCGCAGATCGTGGATGCCCGCCGAAGCGAGGTACTCGTCGCGGACGACCACCTGGCAGATGCCCGAGGCGTCCCTCAGGTCGATGAACGCGACCCCGCCGTGGTCGCGGCGCTTGGCGATCCATCCGGCGAGGGTGACGGCCTGGCCGACCTGGTCGGCGCGGAGCGTTCCGGCCTCATGCGTGCGCAACATTCGGTGTTCCCTTCTTGGCCCCGCATAGACGGTGCGGGCACGTCGGAGCATCTTATCGGACCCCGTCAGGCCCCCGACCGGCCCAGCCGCCCGGCGGGCGTCGCGCGGCAGACGCGGGCCGAGGAGCCCGCTCCTAGATCTCGGTCAGCGACCCCTCCGCGTCGAGCCGGATCATGCGGTCGAGGGCGAGGCGCTCCAGGAACGCCCCGTCGTGGCTGACCACCAGCAGGCCGCCCCGGTAGGCCGCCAGCGCGTCCACCAAGGCGTCGACGGTGGCGAGGTCGAGGTTGTTGGTCGGTTCGTCGAGCACCAGCAACTGGTGCGGCGGCTCGGCGAGCAGCAGCGTGGCGAGCGCGACCCGGAACCGCTCGCCGCCCGACAGCGCACCGAGGGGCCGGTGGGCGAGGTCGCCCGGAAGCCCGAAGGACGCCAGGCGGTTGCGCAGGTCGCGGTCGGGCACGTGCGGCGCCGCGGCGCCCACCGCGGCCAGCGGCGACGATCGGTCGTCGAGGCCGGCCAGGCGTTGCGGCAGGTAGCCGATCCGGTTGGTGAGCGCCCGGGCCGTCGCCGCACCGCTGAGATGGACGCCCGCGACCAGGTGCAGCAGCAACGACGTCTTGCCGACGCCGTTCGGGCCGACCAGCGCCGCACGCTCGGGCCCGGCGAGCACGATCCTCTGCGCCGGATCATCGCCGGTGCCGCGCAGTTCCGCGAGGCGGCGTCCGTTGCCCACCCCCGGGTCGGGGAGTTCGAGCCTGAGCCGCGCGTCGGCGCGCAGCCGCGCCTCAGCCTCGGTCAGCGCCGCCCGCGCGGACGCCTCGCGCGCGTCCTGCAGCGCCTTGCCTCCGCCCTGGGCCTTCTCGGCCCGGTTCTGCCGCCAGTCCATCGCGATGTGCGCCTCGCCCTTGGTCGCGCGGGCCTTGCCCTGGCGCGTCGATCGCGCTGCCCGCGTCTGCGCCTCGGTCCGCTGCCGCCATTCCGCGCGCACCCGCTGCTCGGCGGTGCGGACGGCCTGGGTCGCGGCCTCCTGCTCGACTGCGAGCGCCTCGCGGTACGCCGAGAACGGACCGCCGAACAGCGTGAGCGCGCCGGCACGAAGCTCGGCCGTGGCGTCCATCGACTCGAGCAGGGCGGGGTCGTGGCTGGCCACCACCAGGACGCCGCGCCACGTCTCCAGCAGCCGGTACAGCCGGCCGCGGGCGTCGGAATCCAGGTTGTTCGTGGGTTCGTCGAGCAGCACGACCGGCGTCCGGGCCACCTCCAGCCCGACGAGCGCGGTGAGGATCGTCTCGCCGCCCGAGAGCGTGCCCACGGTTCGGCTCAGCACGTCGTCGCCGTCCAGCGAGCCGACGACGGACGCCAGCCTGGCCACGAGCCGTTCGGCGAGATCCCAGTCGTCGCCGATGACCTCGAAGTGCGCCGGGTCGGCGTCGCCGGCCTCGACCGCGGCGATGGCGGTCAGCACCGCGGACGCGCCTAGCAGGTCGGCGACCGTGGCGTCCGCCCGCAGCGTCAGGTTCTGCGGCAGATACCCCACCGGCCCGCCGCCGGGCACGGTGAGCGAACCGGAACTCGGCCGCAGTTCGCCCGCGATCAGGCGAAAGAGGGTGGACTTGCCCGACCCGTTGCTACCGATCAGCCCGGTGCGGCCGCGCGGGAACGTCGCGGTGACGCCGTCGAGCACGGGTTCGGCGCCCGGGTAGGCGAACGTGAGGTCGACCAGGGACACGGAAAGAGAAGAAGAATGGAACACGGAAAGGACTCCCGACATCGCAGCGACAATGAGGCGCTGCCACCGGAGCGGCCCCACGGGGCGACTCGACGGCTCAGCGCTGGTTCAGCGGCTGGTGCCGAGATCAGTCATCACGCGTCCGTTCGTCGGGAATACGAGTCCCCATCATGCGCGCAGCACCCCGGTCCGGGCAAACGAAGCCTGCCGCTCGCGGGCCTACGCGCGGGCGTCCGCCACGCGCTCCAGCGCGGCCATGAGGGCTTGCGAGGCGCGTGTGAGCAGCGCCATGTCCTCGAGCGTGAGGGACAGGGCGAGTTCGCCGAGCAGGCGCCCGAGGATCGAGTCCATGGCCAGCATCTGCTGCTGGCCGGCCTCGGTCAGCGTCATGCGCCGGACGCGGCGGTCGTGTGGATCCTCGGCCCGGTCGACGAGACCCTTGTCGACGAGCCGGTCGATGAGGCCGCTCGCGGTCGGCGCGCTGACCCCGAGACGCTCGCCCAGTTCGTGGCCGGCGATGCCCGGCGCCGTGGTCACCTCGATGAGCGCGCGCAGTTGCTGCATCGTGAGATCGCCCGGCACCGGCAGCGGCCCGACCAAGCACATGGCGCGCCGGTGGACGGCGGCGTTGAGTGCGGACAACTCCCCCATCCGCCGCGCGCGTTCGGCGTCGAGGCCCTCGGGAAGACGCATCACATTACTTTCGTTTCTCCGAATGATTCGGTTATCCTAAACGATGTCGACCACCGTCGGCCAGCCAGGACGCCCACCGGGCGCGACGAAGGGATCGACCCACGTGGTCCGCTTGACCAGGCTCAGCCTCACGCACCGCACCGTGGTGATGCTGCTCACCGTACTGACCATCGTGCTCGGCGTGTACGCCGCGGGCGCGCTCCGCCAGGAGATGATCCCCTCCATCGACCTGCCGCGGGGCACCGTGGTGACCGTCCAGATGGGCGCCTCGCCCGATGTCGTCGAGGCGCAGGTATCGCGTCCGATCGAGACCGCCGTGAAGGGCGTCGACGGCGTCACCTCGGTGACCTCGCGGTCGTCCTCGGGCGTGTCGCAGGTGTCGGTGACCTGGGCGTTCGGTGTGCCGGCGGACGAGATGGCCAACCGGCTGCGCACCGCCGTCGACGGCGTGTCGAGCACGCTGCCGCAGGGCGTCGACCCCAGGGTCATCACCGGTGGGACCGACGACATCCCTGTCGTGATGCTCGCCCTCTCCTCCGAGGAGGACCTCGCGGCTCTGTCGACCAAGGCCACCGACGTCGTCATCCCGGCGCTGCAGTCCGTGCCCGGCGTCCGCGAGGCCAGCGTGGCCGGGCGCGAGGAGCGCGAGATCGCCATCGCGTACGACCCTGCGAAGCTGGACGCCGAAGGCATCGATCCCGCCACCATCGGCCAGTTCTTCGCGGCCGGCGCGACCGCCATCCCCTCCGGGACGCTGCACACAGACTCGGCCAACCTCGACGTCCAGACCGGGCGCACGGTCTCCTCGACGAAGGAGATCGCCGATCTGCGCCTGCTGGGCAGCGACGGGCCGGTGCGTCTCGGCGCGGTCGCCACGGTCAGCGAGCAGCCGGTCGCGACCACGTCCATCTCGCGCGTGGCCGGCGCGGCCGCCGTCACCATCTCGATCACCAAGCAGGCGGACGCCAACACGGTCGCCGTCTCCCACGCCATCGACGAGGCGACGGCGGCCCTCGAGAAGGAACTCGGGCACGGGGCGTCCTTCATCACCGTCTTCGACCAGGCGCCCTTCATCGAGCAGTCGATCCACGACCTCACCGTCGAAGGCGGCATCGGTCTCGCCATGGCCGTGCTGGTCATCCTGCTGTTCCTGCGCTCGATCCGTCCGACGCTGATCACCGCGATCTCGATCCCGCTGTCGCTGCTGATCGCCGTCATCGGGCTGTGGGTCGGCGGGAACACGCTGAACATCCTCACGCTCGGCGCGCTCACGGTCGCCATCGGACGCGTCGTCGACGACTCGATCGTCGTCATCGAGAACATCAAGCGACACCAGGGCCTCGGCCAGACCGGGCGCGGCGCGATCGTCGGGGCGGTCCGCGAGGTGTCGGGTGCCATCACGAGCTCGACCCTCACCACCGTCGCGGTGTTCGCGCCGATCGGCCTGGTCGGGGGTCAGGCCGGCCAGGTCTTCCGGCCGTTCGCGATCGCGGCCGTGGTCGCCTTGGCGGCCTCACTGCTGGTTTCGCTGACCGTGGTGCCGGTCCTCGCGTCGGTGTTCATGCGCGCCGCACCGGCACCGGACGCGGCAGGGCCGGAGGCCGAGGCCACGGCGCCCGACGTCGGCGAGGAGACCGACGGCTGGCTGCATCGCGCCTACATGCCGGTGCTGAACTGGTCACTGGCCCACCGTTGGCTCACGGTGCTGATCGCCGTCGCCATCTTCGCGGGCACCATGGCGCTGGTGCCCCGGCTGAAGACCGACTTCATCGGTGCGATGGGCACCGAGAGCCTCTCGATCAGCCAGGAGCTCCCCCTCGGCACCGGGTTGTCCGGCACGGACGCCGCCGCCAAGCGCGTCGAGGAGGTGCTGACCGCCGACCCCGACGTGCAGACCTTCACGACCACCATCGGGGGCAGCTCGTCGCTGTTCATGGGCGGGCAGTCCGACACCAACGAGGCGAACTTCACGGTGCCGCTGGTGCCGGGCGCGGAGGCGTCCGAGGTGGCCGTGCGGTTGCGTGAGGATCTGGGCCAGCTCGGCCCGGACGCGGGCACGATCGAGGTCTCCGTGGGCGCCAGCAGCGGCCAGGAAGGCCTGGTCGTCTACGTCGAGAGCTCGGATCCGGAGCACCTCGCCCAGGCCAGCGACGCCGTGGTCGCCATGATGCGCGGCGTCGACGGGCTCAGCAACGTGACCAGCGACCTGGGTGTCTCGCGCGACATGCTCGCGGTCGACCTGGATCACCAGTCCGCGGCCGACCTGGGCATGACGCAGGCGTCGATCGGGCAGTCGGTCGCCCGCGCATTGCGCGGCCAGCAGATCGGAACACTGGCGCAGGGCGACTCGACCCTGCCCGTGCTGCTGCGCACGAAGAACCCGGTCACCTCGATCGACGAGTTGAAGGCCCTGCGCCTCCCGGTCACGCAGCTGATGAACGCGCACGCGAAGCAGGACGCCGCGGACGCCGTCACCGCGCGCTCGGAGCGCCTGGCGGCCCAAACCAAGGCCCAGGCGCTGGACGCCTACGACGACCAGGTGCGCGCGCTGCGCGACGGCCGCGCCCAGGCGCTGAAGGCGGCCTCCGGGCTGGACGAGCAGGCGGAGGCGGCCAAGGTGCAGCTCGCCGACCTGCAGCAGCAGCTCGCGCTCGCGCAGCAGAATCCCAACCCGCTGGATCCGGCGGTCACGGCGAGCATCTACGCGTTGACGCAGCAGATCGCCGGCGTGTCCGCGCAGGCGGCGCAGTTGTCGGCGACGGCCGCGTCGTCTCGCGCCGGCGTGGAGTCGATCGACAAGCAGCTCGACGGGCTCGCCACGTCGCGCAGTTCCCAACTCGAGGCGCAGGCCAAGCAGCAAGCCATCGCCGACGCCGGCAAGGACGCCGCCGACGCCACCGCCGGCGCCGTGCGCCTGGACGCCATCGCCAAGGTCTCCGTCGTTCAGGCCCCCGGCGTGGTGACCCGCGTGGACGGCGTCCGCGCGGCGACGGTGACGGCGAGCTCCGAGGCGAGCGACCTCGGCGCGACGACCAGCGCGATCGAGGCGGGGCTGGAGGCGCTCGACCTGCCGGACGGCGTGACCGTCCGCGTCGGCGGCGTCTCGCAGCAGCAGGCGGAGTCGTTCCGGGACCTCGGCCTCGCCATGGTCATCGCTTTGTTCGTGGTCTACCTGATCATGGTGGGCACGTTCGGTTCGCTGCTGCAGCCGCTGGTCCTGCTGGTGTCCGTGCCGTTCGCCGCCACCGGCGCCCTGGGCTTGTCGCTGCTCACCGACACGCCGCTGGGCGTGCCCAGCATGATCGGTCTGCTGATGCTCATCGGCATCGTGGTGACGAACGCGATCGTCCTGATCGACCTGATCAATCAGCGGCGGGCGGCCGGGGCCGGCGTCGAGGAGTCCATCCAGGACGGCGCGCGGCTGCGGTTGCGGCCGATCGTCATGACGGCGTTGGCCACGATCTTCGCGCTGGTGCCGATGGGGCTCGGCCTCACCGGGGGCGGCGTGTTCATCTCGAAGCCGCTGGCGATCGTCGTGATCGGCGGTCTCGTCAGCTCGACGCTGCTGACGCTGATCCTGGTGCCGGTGCTCTACGACCTGCTCGAATCCGGACGCGAACGCCGTCGTCTGCGACGGGACCGACGGAAGGCCGGAACCGCCGCACCGGACGGCTCGGAGTCGCCGCTCGTCGACTGAGGACCGCGGGTTCCGGGTGCTGGGCGGGGCTCAGCTGGAGGGCGCGCCGCTGCCGGAGGACCGGACGGCCGCCCGGATCTGCGCGGAGACGTTGGCGGCGGGCCCCAGGGGCCAGTGCTGCATGACGAACTCGCTGGCGGCGTCCACGGCCAGCTGGCGCGTGGAGTTGCCCTGGCGCACCCAGAACTCGGGGGCCCCCGCCTTGGCGGGGCGCAGGAACACCGGTTGGGAGGACGGCGGCATCATCACCCGGCAGACCTGCCGCTGGACGCCGTCCGGGTCGGGCAGCATGCCGAAGTCGACCTGGACCAGCGCTGCGGCGTTCGGCCCGAGCGTCGTCGAGACGAGGTCGCGCAGCCACAGCTCGTAGCGGTCGGCGTCCGGCGCCTTGAGCGTCGCCATGTCCGCATCCAGTCCGAGGGTGCGGCCGTCGTCGGCGACGCCGATGACGAGAGTGCCGCCGCGGTCGTTGAGGAAGGCGCAGATCGTCTTCGCGATCACCAGTTCCATCTTGTCGTCGCGCCGGCCGGTGTGCAGATTCACCCGCGCGGTGGACTTGAACTCGACCTGGGCGGACTCCCCGGCGCGGACGAGTTCGGCGAGCGGGGTGTGCTGCGGCCGCTGGACGTGCGCGGCGATCGCGCCGTAGGCGGCGACGCCGAGCACCGACATCCCCAGCGCGCTCACCACGGTCAGCGGGCTCCACAGGGCCGTGGACGGCCGTACGAGACCGGCGACGAACAGGCCCAGCGCGCAGCCCGCGATCGCGATGAGCACGGCGGTGGACGCGCTCAGCCTCGCCTTCGACCGCACCAGCCAGCGCGCGATGCCCCCGAACGCCCCGCCGACGACCAGCGTGAGGGTGAGCGATAGCGCCACCTGCCAGACGAGCACTCCGGCCTCACTGCCCATCGTCGTTCCTTCCCGAGGACGATCGTTTCTCGTAGCCGGCCAGCAGCAGCGCGAGCGCCCCGGCCAGCAGGCAGCCCAGCAGTGTGGCCACCACACGCTCGGCCGCCGCGGTCCCGACCTGGCCGGCGCTTCCCAGCAGCACGACCGTCGGCGTCATGAACAGCACCTGGCGCGTCGTGTCGCCGATCAGCGCATAGGCGAGCATGAGCACCGCGCAGACCAGCAATGCGATCGCGAGGCCCCACAAGGGGGCGAAGCTCGCCAGGACGAGCGCCAGCACCGTGCCGCCCAGCGTGCCGGCGATCCGCTGGCCGGCGGCCCGCCACGTCTCGCTGTGAACCGGGCGAAGCAGCACCGTCAGCGTCAACGCCACCCAGTAGCCGTGGCGCAGGTCCAGGGCCAGGACGGCGAAGACGACCCCGCCGGCGGCGACGGCCATCGCCACGGCGTGGGGCCACGCCTCATGCATGGGGAGGGGAGGCATGGGCTCCGGCACGGGGATCAGCAGGCCGAGCCCGATGGTGACCACCGAGCCGACAAGCATCCACAGCAGGGTGTGCCCCACCTCGAACGCGCCGGGGACGGCCACCAGCACGGAGGCGACCGTCGGCAGGGTGGCCAGCAGGCCGCCGCTGATCACGCCGGCCGGCACGGTCATCAGGCAGCACAGCGCGACGAACAGCGCACCGGCCAGCGCGTCGCCGCGCAACGAGACCGCGACGGCACCGGCCATCGCCACAGGCAGCGTCAGCAGGACCGCCTGCCCGGGCTGCCCCAGCAACGCGGGCCGCGAGGCGGCCATCGCCCCCATGCCGACGGCGAGCGCGGCCGGGATGCCACCGAGGACGTACCCGACGACGACCGTGACGAGCAACGCCGAGGCGAGGAGGCCGCTCAGCCGGAGCACCCTGCTCGGGACTGCCCATGTCTGCACCATCGTCGCGGGCGATCAGGCGGGCGGCGCCACGACCGGGCGCAGATCGGCGTCCGGCGGCAGCCAGGTGTCGGCATCGGCGGGCCTCTGCTCACCCGAGCGGATGTCCTTGACCGAGCCGTCCGAGAACCACACATAGGGGATTCCGCGGCGGTCCGCGTAGCGGATCTGCTTGCCGAACTTGTCGGCCTTCGGCGCGACCTCGCAGGGGACGCCGCGGGCGCGCAGTCGCGCCGCCGTCACCATGGCATCGCCACGGGTCTCCTCGGCATCGACCGCCACCAGCACGCAGGTCGGCACCGACCGGGACGCCGTCAGCAGTCCCTTGGCGATCAGCGGCACCAGGATCCGGCTCACCCCCACGGAGATGCCGACGCCCGGCCAGGTGCGCTTGCCGTCCGAGGCAAGCGCGTCGTAGCGCCCCCCCGAGCAGATCGAGCCGAGCGACTCGAACCCCGCCATTTCGGTCTCGTAGACGGTGCCGGTGTAGTAGTCCAGGCCGCGGGCGATCTTCAGGTCGGCGACGAGCCGTCCGGGAACGGCCGCAGCCGCGGCGGTGACGACGTCGGCGAGCGCGGCCAACCCCTCCTCGAGCAGTTCATGCCGGACGCCGAGTGCCCGGACGCGCTCCACGAAGGACGTGTCGGCGGTGCGGATCGTCGCCAGCTCGAGGCACTTGTCGGCGTCGTGGACGGACATGCCCACCTCGTCGACCAGCAGTGCACGCACGGCGTCCGGGCCGATCTTGTCGAGCTTGTCGACCCGCTGGAGGACCGCCATGTGGTCCTCGACGCCGAGGCCGCGGTAGAAGCCCTCGGCGAGCTTGCGGTTGTTGACATGCATCACGACGGGCGGGACGCCGAAGCGCGTGTGCAGCCGCTCGAGCGCCTCCAGCATGACGAGCGCCACCTCGGTGTCGTGGTGCGCCGCGAGCGCGTTCTCACCGACGATGTCGATGTCGGCCTGGGCGAACTCGCGGAAGCGGCCCTCCTGGGGCCGCTCACCGCGCCAGACCTTCTGAATCTGGTAGCGACGGAACGGGAAGGCCAGGTGGCCGGCGTTCTCCAGCACGTAGCGGGCGAAGGGCACGGTGAGGTCGAAGTGCAGACCCAGTTCGTCAGCGTCGCGGCGGCTGTCCTGGGGTTCGGCGTGGAGCCGACGCACGACGTAGACCTCCTTGGTGATCTCGCCCTTGCGGGTGAGGGCGGCCATCGTCTCGACGGCGCGGGTCTCGACCGAGGCGAACCCGTGCAGTTCGAAGGTCTCGCGCAGCGAATCGAGGACGGCCTGTTCGACGATCCGCCCGCCGGGCAGGAACTCGGGAAATCCGGACAGTGGTTTCGGTCGCATTGGTCTACCCCAGGAAGGACGGTTGCAGGAAAGGGTTCGTGGTGCGCTCGTGACCCATGCTGGTCCGCGGCCCGTGGCCGGGCAGGAGCAGGGTGTCGTCCGGCAGCCGGAGCACGACGGTGCGCAGCGAGTCCAGCATGGCCGCCTGATCGCCGCCGGGCAGGTCGGTGCGCCCGATCGATCCGGCGAACACCACGTCGCCGGTGAAGACGAGCTCGCCGACCTCGGACGTCTGCGGCGACGCCAAGCCGGGCCTGGTTCGCAGCATCACACAGCCGGGACGGTGGCCTGGCGCGTGCAGCACCTCGAATGAGGCGTCCGCGAGGGCGAGGTGCTCGCCGCCCGAGAGTTCCCGCAGGTCGGCGGGCTCGCGCAGATGCACCCCGAGTTGGGCGAGGAGCAACTCCCGCGAGAGCCCGGGCATCCCGGGATCGGTGAGCAACTCGCGATCCGCCTCGTGGATCCAGGCGGGGACGCCGTAATGGTCGGCCACATCCGCGGCGCCGGCCACATGGTCGATGTGCCCATGGCTCAGCAGGACGCCCTCGACGACCAGCCCGGCCTCCTCGACGATCCGGAGGACCTGCTCGGCCGCGCCGACGCCCGGATCGATGATCACCGCGCGGGTGCCGTCGGGGGCGAACAGGTAGCAGTTCGCCTGCCACGGACCGGCCGGGAAGGAGGTCAAGAACATGATCGTCACCTTATCGAGTGCTGAGCGCACGCATGAGGGATGAGTTTTCGGGCAAGATGGGAGTCATGACTGACTCTGCAGGTCCGGCCAGCTTTGGTCGCGTCGATCCCGATGGCACCGTCTACGTGGTCACCGGAGAGAGCGAACGAGCGGTTGGTCAGGTTCCCGACGCGACGCAGGACGAGGCCCTCGCCTTCTTCGTCCGCCGTTTCGAGTCCCTCGAACTCGAGGTCACCTTCCTGGAACAGCGGCTGGGCTCCGGCGCGGTGTCGCCCGATGACGCGCGGCACACCATCAAGAACCTGCGCAGGAAGGTCACCGAAGCGAGGGCGGTCGGCGACCTCGCCGGGCTGCACGGTCGGCTTGAGGCGTTGTCGCCCAAGCTCGCCGAGGCGTCCGAAGCACGCAAGGCCGAGCGCGCGCGTCAACACGAGACCACCCGCGCCGCGAAGGAATCCATGGTCGCCGAGGCCGAGGCGCTGGCCCTCGGCAACGACTGGCGCGGCGGTGTGAACCGCTTCCGCCAACTGCTGGACGACTGGAAGGCGCTCCCCCGCATCGACCGCGCGACGGACGACGCGTTGTGGCACCGCTTCAGCTCCGCCCGCACCACCTACACCCGCCGCCGCAAGGCGCAGTTCGCCGAGCAGTCCGCTCGCTGGGGCGAGGTGAAGTCCATCAAGGAGTCCATCATCGAGGAGGCGCGGGGGCTCGCCGACTCGACCGAGTGGGGTCCGACGTCGGGTGCGTTCCGCGACCTCATGGCCCGGTGGAAGGCCGCCGGGTCGGCCGCCCGCGACGCCGACGACAAGCTGTGGGCCGAGTTCCGCGCGCTGCAGGACCAGTTCTTCAACGCCCGCACCGCCGCCCAGTCTGCCCAGGACGCCGAATTCTCCGGCAACCTGGCCGCCAAGGAGGCGCTGCTCGCCGAGGCCGAGGCGACGATCGTCCCTGTGACGGACGCGGTCTGGGCCCGGTCCGCGTTCCGCACGTTCCTCGAGGAGTACCACGCGCTCGGAAAGGTGCCGCGTGACGCGATCCGGGGCGTCGACAACCGCGTCCGCGCGCTCGAGCAGGCCGTCAAGAAGGCCGAGGAGGACGAGTGGAAGCGCACCGATCCCGAGGCGCGTCAACGGGCCGAGGAGACGGTCGCCATGCTGAGCGCCGAGATCGAGAAGCTCACGGTCCGGGCCGAGAAGGCCACCGGCCGCGGCGACCAGCAGGCCGCCAAGAAGGCGCAGGACTCGATCACGACCTACGCGACGTGGTTGGATCAGGCGAAGGCGACCCTGGCGGACTTCACCCGCTGAGGTTCGCCCGGCCGCGTCCGCCGTCAGCCGGGCTTGACCCGGCTGACCTCGTACACGCCCGGTAGGCGGCGCAGGCTGCTCAGCACGGTCTCCAGGTGCCGAGGATCGGGTGTCTGGAACGTGAGCTGCATCGTGAACACGTGGTCCTTGGTCGTGTTCGCGCTGACCGACACGATGCTCATGTGCATCTCGGCGAGCGCCTTCGTGACGTCGTTCAGCATGCCGGAGCGGTCGATGCCCTCCAGTTGGATCGCGACGAGGAACGCGGCGTCCGCGGTGGGGGCCCACCGCACCTCGACGATGCGTTCGGGCGTCCGCCGTAGCGACGTCACGTTGGTGCAGTCCTCGCGGTGCACCGAGATGCCCTCACTGCGGGTGACGAAGCCGATGATGCGGTCGCCGGGCACCGGCATGCAGCACTTGGCGAGTTTCGTGTACAGGTCCGGGTCGCCGTCCACGACCACGCCCGAGTGTCCGCGCGGCAGCTTGCTGGCGGTGCGCACCAGCAGCGCCTGATCGACGAGGGACGCCTCCGCCGCAGCCTCCCCGCCGCCGACGTTCGCGATGATCTGGGTGACGACCGCCTGCGCTCCGATGGTCCCCTCGCCGATGCCCGCGAACAGGCTGGGCACGTCGGAGACATGGAAGTGCTGGGTGAGGCCGGCCAGCACCTCGGGGACGAGCAGCCGGGAGGCGATCTGCTGGCGGCGCATCTGCTTGGTGAGCATTTCCTTGCCCAACTCGATGGCTTCGTCGCGACGCTCGCGGGTGAAGAACTGCCGGATCTTCGATCTGGCCCGCGGCGTCTTCACGAAGCTCAGCCAGTCGCGGCTCGGGCCGGCGTTGATGGCCTTGGAGGTGAGGATGTCGACGCTGATGCCCATCTCGAGCGCCGAGTCGAGGGGAACCAGCTTGCCGTTGACGCGCGCGCCGATGCATCGGTGGCCGACCTCGGTGTGGATCGCGTAGGCGAAGTCGACGGGTGTGGAGCCGGCGGGCAGCGACAGCACGTCGCCCTTGGGGCTGAAGACGAAGACCTCGTTCTTGGCGATCTCTTCGGTGAAGGTGTCGAGGAACTCGCCCGAGTCCTCCGTCTCGCGCTGCCATTCCGAGATCGACTGGACCCAGTTGATCTGGTCGCCGGAGGTCTTGCCCTCTTTGTACCGCCAGTGGGCGGCCACACCGAATTCGGCCTGGCGGTGCATGTCGTGCGTGCGGATCTGTAGTTCGACCGGCTTGCCGCCAGGCCCCAGCACCGTCGTATGCAACGACTGGTAGAGGTTGAACTTCGGCATCGCGATGTAGTCCTTGAACCGGCCGGGCAGCGGACGCCAGCGCGCGTGCAGGACGCCGAGCACGTCGTAGCAGTCGCGTTTGGTGTCCACCAGGACGCGGATGCCCACGAGATCGTAGATGTCGTAGAAGTCCCGGCCTCGGACCATCATCTTCTGATAGATCGAGTAGTAGTGCTTGGGGCGTCCGTAGACGGTCGCCTTGATCTTGTTCTCGACCAGGTCCTGCTTGACCTGGTCGATCACCGTGCCGAGGTACTGATCGCGTTGCGGTGCGCGCTCGGCTACCAGCTTGACGATCTCGGAGTAGATCTTGGGCTCCAGTACCGAGAACGACAGGTCTTCGAGTTCCCACTTGATCGCGTTCATGCCCAGCCGGTGCGCCAGTGGGGCGTAGATCTCGAGCGTGTCGCGCGCGATGCGCATCTGCTTGTCCTGGCGCAGCGAGCCGATGGTGCGCATGTTGTGCAGGCGGTCGCCCAGCTTGATGACCAGGACGCGGATGTCGCGGCTCATCGCCAGCACCATCTTGCGGATGGTCTCGGCCTTGGCGGAGTCGCCGTAGACCATCTTGTCGAGCTTGGTCACGCCGTCGACCATCGTGGCGACCTCGTCGCCGAAGTCGAGCGTCAACTGCTCCAGGGTGTATCCGGTGTCCTCCACCGTGTCGTGCAGCAACGCCGCCACGACGGTCGGCTCGGTGAGCCCGAGGCCGGCGAGGATCGTGGCCACCGCGAGCGGATGCGTGATGTAGTGGTCGCCGCTCTTGCGGGTCTGGCCGGAATGGTGGTGTTCGGCGGTCGCGTAGGCGCGCTCGATCAGCGCGGTGTCCACCTTCTGGTGGTGCTGCCGCATGGCCGCGAAGAGCGGGTCGAGCGCGGCCGAGCCGGAGGGACGCTGCGAGCCCAGCATCGCCAGCATGCGCCGCATGCTGCGCCGGGGCGGCTCGATGGCGGCCTGCGCCCGGATGGGCGCCTCGGGCGTGATCGGCACGCGCGGATCGGCCTGATCGGCTTGGCTGCCCGGCACCGGACGGACGCTGTCGCTCACGGTTCTCACCCCCACTGCTTGCGGTGCAGCGAGTGTACCGCTGCGGCCGGTACCGGCGCCCTCAGGAGGACTCAGGGCCGCGGGCGCGAGCCCGCGACCGCGGCGTGCGGCTGGGCCGCACGACGATGAGTTCGTCGCCGGTCTTCAGCAGGGCCACGCTGGGATCGAAGAAGCGCCGCAACAGGCCGCCGCGAACGACGCCGAGGACGCGTTCGCCGGCGATCGCCTGCGTGGTGCCGCCGACCTCGTCGGGCGCCACCTGCCGCTGGGCGATGTCGAGACCGTCGCCGTAGTTGAGCAGGTCCTCCACCGTCGCGCCCAGATCGGGGCTGACCGCCGACAGGCCGACGAGGCGGCCCACGGCGTCCGTGCTGGTCACGACGCCGTCGGCACCGGATTGTCGCAGCAGCGGGACGTTCTCGGCGGACCTGACGGCGACGACCAAGTGGGCGTGCGGGTTGAGTTGCCGGGCGGTCAGGGTGGCCAGGATCGCCGTGTCATCGCGGTTCACCGTGATGACGATGTGTTTGGCCTTCGACATCTCGGCGCGCCGCAGGAGGTCGCGCGACGTGCAGTCGCCCAGCATCGCCGCGACGCCGTCCTGATTGGCCTCGTCGACGGCGGCCGCGCTGGCGTCCACCACGACGATTCGCTCGGGGTCGACGCCTTGACGCAGCAGGGTCGCCAATGCGCTGCGGCCCATCGTGCCGTAACCGAGGACCACGGTGTGGTTGCGCATCCTTCTCCTCCAGCGGGTGTCGAGGAACGCACGTCGTCCCTGGTTGGCGAGTACCTCGATCGTCGTGCCGACCAGCAGGATCAGGAAGGCGATGCGCAACGGGGTGACCAGGAGCGCGTTCAACAGGCGGGCGTGGTCGGCCACCGGCGTGATGTCGCCGTAGCCGGTGGTCGTCACGGTCACGGTGGCGTAGTACACCGCGTCGATGAAGCTGACGCCGTCGTTGTTGATGTTGTCGCGATAGCTGTCCCGGTCGAGCCACACGATCAGCGAGTTGACCGCGATGATGAGCAGGGCGAGGGCGCCGCGGCGCAGCAACTCGATCCACGGATTCTGATCGTGGGTCGGCAGGCTGATCAGCGCCTGGTAGCCGGGCAGGCCGCGCTTGGCCACGGCGATCAGACCGTGACCACGGCCGAGACGGCGTCCACGCCCATCGAGGCCAGCGTGCGCCGCCCGTCGAGGAAGCCGAGCTCCATGACCACTGCGACGTGGACCAGTTGCGCCCCCTGACGCTTGATCAGCGCGGCCGTGGCACCCACCGTGCCGCCGGTCGCGAGCACGTCATCGACGATCATGACGCGCGCGCCCGGCCAGAGCGCGTCGGTGTGGATCGTCAGCACCTCCGCGCCGTACTCGAGCGAGAACGCCTCTTCGTCGACCGCGCCCGGTAGCTTTCCAGGCTTGCGGACGGGCACGAAGCCCGCACCGAGCCTCAGCGCCACCGGTGCGGCAAAGATGAATCCGCGCGCCTCCATGCCGACCACGACGTCGATGGCGGCCGGGGCCAGCGCGACCAGTTCGTCGACCGCCGCCTGGAGCCCGTCGGGCGCCGCGAGCAGGGGCGTGATGTCCTTGAAGACGACGCCCTCGACGGGCCAGTCGGCGACGTCGCGGATCAACTCGTGCACGAGGGTCTGGTTGGCGTTCACGACGTCAATGCTTCCGCTGGGAGCGCGTGGTGTGCCGTGGCTGCTGGCGTTCGCGCAGCGCCTCCGGCCGGACGAGACCCAGCGCCGCCGGGTCGATGGGCGCGGAGCCGTTCACCAGGAGCCCCGACGCGTCGTGCTCGGACGCCTGCGCCGACACCTCGATCGCCGTCACCCCGACCGCGGCGCCCACCGTCGCGGAGGCCTTGGCCGGCTTGCGATCGCGGCGCTCCAGGCGCTGGCGGTGGGCCACCATCTCAGGCTCGCGCTCCTTCATCTGCGCGAACAGCGGCGCGGCCAGCATGATCGACGAATAGGCGCCGGCGATCATGCCCACGAACAGCGCCAGGCCGAGATCCTTCAGGGGGCCGGTGCCGAGCACGAAGACGCCGGTGCACAGCAGCGCGGCGACCGGCAGCACGCCGATGATGGTGGTGTTGATCGAGCGGACCAACACCTGGTTGATCGCCAGGTTGGTGGCCTCGGAGAACGTCCGGCTCTGCTTGCTCATCTCGCGGGTGTTGTCGCGCACCTTGTCGAACACCACGACGGTGTCGTACAGCGAATAGCCGAGGATCGTCAGCATGCCGATCAGGCTGGCCGGCGTGAAGGCGAACTGCAGCAGCGCGAAAAGGCCGATCGTGAGCACGAGGTCGTGCAGCAGCGCCACGATGGCGGCCACGGACATCTTCCAGTTCCGGAAGTACGCCCAGATCATCAGCGACACCAGGAACAGGAAGATCACCAGCGCCGTCAGGCCCTGCTGCGTGATCTGCTGCCCCCAGGAGGCGCCGATCAGGTTGTTCGTGATCTGCTCGGTCGGCACGCCGGCCTTCTGCGCGAGCAGCGCCGTGATGTCGTTGATCTCTTCGGCGCCCAGCGCCCGCACCTGGATGCGCACCTGCCCCTCGCCGACGGTGTTGACCTTGATCTCACCGAGTTCGGGAAGGCCACTGTCGGCGACCGCGTCGCGGTAGTCGTCGATCGTGGTGGCGGTGACCTGAGCCGGCACCGTGAACTCCGAGCCGCCGGTGAAGTCGATCGACAGGTTCAACCCGCGGATGGCGACGCCGAGCACGCAGATCACGACGATCGCCAGCGAGACGAGGTACCACTGCTTGCGGTTGCCGATGAAGTCGTAGCTGATTTCGCCCGTATAGAGCTTGTGGGCCAGGCTCGTCTTCGTCTGCGCGCTCATCACGCCTCCTTCGGGGTACCCGCGCGCACGCGGCGGATCGGGGAACGGCGCTGGACTCCCATGTGCTCGGCCTCGAAACCCGAGAAGCGGCGGCCCTCGCCGAAGTAGCGGGTGCGGCCCAGGAGGGTGACGAGCGGCTTGGTGAACCAGAACACGATCGCGATGTCGATCAGCGTCGTCAGGCCGAGCGTGAACGCGAAGCCGCGCACCGATCCGATCGCGAGGACGAACAGCACCGCGGCCGACAGCAGCGACACGGCGTCCGCGATCAGGATGGTCTTTCGGGAGCCGATCCAGCCGATCTCGATGGCGCTGCGCAGCGGACGCCCCTCGCGCACCTCGTCGCGGATGCGTTCGAAGAAGATGATGAAGGAGTCGGCCGTCATGCCGATCGCGACGATCGCGCCGGCGATGCCCGGCAGGTTGAGTGCGAACCCCATCGACTCCCCGAGCAGCACCATCACCTGGTAGGTCAGGGTGGCCGCGATCACCAGCGACGCCACCACCACGACGGACAGTGCCCGGTAGTAGATCACCGAGTACACGATCACCAGGCCGATGCCGATCAGACCCGCGATGATGCCCGCCCGCAACTGCTCGCCGCCGAGCGTCGGCGACACGTTCGCCACCTCGGAGAGGTCGAAGGTGAGCGGCAGCGAACCGTACTTCAGCACGCTGGCCAGGTCGGACGCCGTCTCCTGGGTGAAGCTGCCACTGATCTCGGCCTTGCCGCCCGGGATCGCCGCGCTGACGCTCGGGTAGGTCACCACGGCGCTGTCGAGCACCACCGCGAACGTGTTCTGCGGTGAGGTCCGCTGCGCGATCGCGCCGGTGACCTGCTCGAAGATGCGGGCGCCCTCGTCGTTGAGCGAGAGCGTCACGATCCAGCTGACGCCCCCCTGCGGGATGCCGGCGGAGGCCCCGGTCAGCATGTCCCCGTTGATGACCGCGGGAGCCAGCAGCAGTTTGGAGTCGCCTTCGCGCGTGCAGGCGATCAGCGGCTGATCAGGCACGTCGGGAAACGGGTCGCCGCAGGCGAACGACTCGAAGTCGGCCAGGTCGCGCTCGGTGGGCTGCCACGCGAGCGCCTCGTCGGTCGTCAGCGGGGTCGCGGACGGCTCCGTCGGGCGCGCTTCGGGCGGCGGCAGTGGCAATCCCGAGGGTGCCGCCGTGGCCGCCGCGGCGGAGTGAACGGGCCGGAAGTACAGCTGGGCCGTCTGACCGACCATCTCTTGGAGCTGGGCGGGCGCCACGTTGGGCACCGACACGGTGATCTGGTTGGCGCCGACCGTCGCCACTTCGGATTCGCCGACGCCGATCGCGTCCACGCGCTGCTGGATGATCGTGCGCGCCTGCTCGAGGCTCACCGCATCCACGGCGCCGCTGCCGGTGGTGTTGCGGGCGGTGAGCGTGATCGTCGTCCCGCCGCGCAGATCCAGGCCGAGCTTCGGCGTCCACGAGTTGGCGAGCGCCATGATGACGAACATCACCGCGATCAGGATCGCCAGTGAGATCAGCGGCCGCAGCGGACGCTGCTTGTGCCTGCTTTCGGTGGCCACAGGTTCAGGCTCCGTTCGAGCTCTTGGGACAGGTGGGGATCAGTACGAGGCGCGGTGATCGCCGGGCTGCTCGTCGGGGCCGGCGTCGGTCGAGGAGAAGTCGGACTCGAACGTCGGCGGCGCCACGTCATCGCTGAGCGCCACGTCGCCGCTGTCCGCATCGTCGGCGGCGGCATCGTCGGTGTATTCGAACTCTTCCTCGCTCGCGGGCACCACGCGCATGATGGCCTGCTTGAGCACGGTCATCTCGACGCCCGGAGCGATCTCGATGATCGCCTGTCGCTCGCCCATGTGCCGGATGCTGGCCAGGACGCCCGCCGTCGTGATCACGCGCGCGCCGGGGACCAGCTCGTCGACCATGCTTTGCTGGGCCTTCTGCTTCTTCTGCGCCGGACGGATGAGGAGCAGGTAGAAGGCTCCACCCATCACCACCAGCATCAGCAGTGTGGACAGCATCGAGTTGTCAGCAGGCATCTCTTCACAAACCTCGTTCTCTGGGAGCGGGCCGCCGAGCGACGGCCCACCAATCGGCAAGAGTACCGTCTAGCCTTCCACGTCGCTGAACAGGTCCGCACGTGCGGCGGGCACTGCCAGGCCGAGGTGGCGCCAGGCGCGAGGTGTGGCGACGCGCCCCCGCGGCGTCCGCATCAGGAACCCCTGGCGGATCAGGTAGGGCTCGGCGACCTCTTCGACGGTCTCGGTCTCCTCGCCGATGCTCATCGCCAGGGTCGACAGGCCCACCGGGCCACCGGCGAAGCGGACGCAGACGGCCTCCAGCACCGCGCGGTCGAGCCGGTCCAGACCCAGCTCGTCGACCTCGTACAGCTCCAGTGCGGACGCCGCTACCTCGGGGGTGATCCGCCCGTCGGCCTTCACCAGCGCGTAGTCGCGGACGCGGCGCAGCAGCCGGTTCGCGATGCGCGGCGTGCCCCGGCTGCGCAGGGCGATCACTTCGGCCGAGGCCTGATCCAGCCGCAGCCCCAGCAGCGACGCGCTGCGGGCGACGATGCCGACCAGGTCAGCGGCCGCGTAATAGTCGAGTTGCCCGGTGAACCCGAACCGGTCGCGCAGCGGCCCGGGCAGCAGTCCCGCGCGCGTGGTCGCGCCCACGAGGGTAAACCGCGGGATCTCGAGCGGGATCTCGGTGGCGCCGGGCCCCTTGCCCACGATCACGTCGACACGGAAGTCCTCCATTGCGAGGTAGAGCATCTCTTCGGCCGGCCGGCTCATCCGGTGAATCTCGTCGAGAAAGAACACTTCGCCCTCGGTCAGCCCCGACAGGATCGCCGCCAGGTCGCCGGCGTGCTGGATCGCCGGCCCGGAGCTGATCCGTAGCGGCACCCCTATCTCGTTGGCGATGATCATGGCGAGCGTCGTCTTGCCCAGGCCCGGCGGGCCGGACAGCAGCACATGGTCGGGCACCACGCCGCGCTGCTGGGCCGCCTCGAGCACGAGGCCGAGTTGTTCGGCGACGCGGGGCTGACCGCGGAACTCGCGCAGGCTCGGCGGGCGGAGCGCGGTGTCGACGGTCTGCTCGCCGGCGTGACGACTCGGGTCGAGCGGATCGTCGGCGCGCCTGGGGTGCAGCGGCGCGGCGTTCATCGGGCCAGGCTCCGCAGCGCGGCGCGCATCAGCTCACCGATCCCGACGCCGGGGTCGTCCTCGCGCAGGGGCGCGACCCGCTCGACCGCGGCGGCGGCGTCCTTGGCCGACCAGCCGAGCGACTCCAGGCCGGAACTCACCTGCGCGCGCCATGACTCCTCGGCCGCCACCGGTGCGGCGGGGTGAAGGCTCGCCACGACGCCCAGCGCCTTCACCTTGTCCTTGAGCTCGAAGATCATCTTCTGCGCGCCTTTGGGGCCGATCCCCGGCACGCGCGTGAGCGCGGTGACGTTCTCGTCAACGATCGCCGCGCGCAGGTCGCCGGGCGGAAGCACCGACACGACGGCCTGGGCGATCTTGGGGCCGATCCCGGAGGCGGATTGGACGAGCTCGAACGCGTCGCGCTCGTCGGCGTCCGCGAAACCGTAGAGCGTGAGCGAGTCCTCCCGCACCACGAGCGAGGTGTGCAGGGTTGTGCTCGCCCCCACCCGCACGGCCGCCACGGTCGCGGGGGTGCAGAGCGCCCGGACGCCGAAGCCGGCCAGGTCGAGCACCACCCACGTGCCGCCCACCGAGGCGACGGTCCCGGTCAACTGCGCGATCATGCGTCCCTCCCGGCGACGTCGCGGGCGTGCGCCGCGGCCCGCGCCCGGGCGGTGGCGCGGCCCTGGGCCAGTTCGCGGCGCTCCTGCGCCTGCGCCAGCCGGGCGATGGCGGGCGCACGCCACAGGTGGCAGATCGCCAGCGCCACCGCGTCGGCGGCGTCCGCGGGCTTGGGTGCGGCGTCCAGGCGCAGGATGCGCATCACCATCTGCCCCACCTGCGCCTTGTCGGCCCGGCCGTTGCCTGTGATGGACGCCTTCACCTCGGTGGGCGTGTGCTCGGCGACCCGCAGGCCCGCGCGTGTGCCCACGAGAAGCACCACGCCGGAGGCCTGCATCGTGCCCACGATCGTGCTGACGTCGCGGCGGGCGAACACCCGTTCCACCGCGATCGCGTCGGGACGATACTCGGCGATGGCCTGCACCAGGCTGCGCTCCAGGGCCGCGAGGCGCTGGCCCGTCTCCAGGTCGGAGGCCGTGCGCACGACGTCGGCGAGCAGCAGCGCCGGCGTCCGGCCGGGCGTGCCCTCGATCACCCCGATGCCGCACCTGGTCAGGCCGGGATCGACCCCGAGAACCCGCATCACCCCTCCTTGCCTGCCGCCCGGACGGAACACGACCGCCCGAACAGATGTTCGGATTCTAGGGTCAGTCTTCGAGTTCGGCGAGGATTTCGTCCGGCACGTCCTCATTGCTGTAGACGTTCTGCACGTCGTCGACGTCCTCGATGGCCTCGATCAGCTTGAACAGCTTCTCGGCGGCCTCCGAGGTGTCGAGCGCCTGGTCGTACTGGGCGCGGAACTCCACGTCGGCCGACTCGTAGTCGAGGCCCGCGGCCTGCACGGCCTTGCGGACATCGACGAGCACCGCGGGATCGCAGACGATCTCGAACGCCTCGCCGGCGTCCTCGATGTCTTCGGGCTCGGCCTCCAGGGTGGCCTCGAGCAGGTCGTCCTCGGTGACCTTCCTGCCATCCTGGGTCTTGGCCACGACGACGACACCCTTGCGGTCGTAGATGCGGCTCACCGAGCCGACGTCGGCCTGGGTGCCGCCGTTGCGGGTGATCGCCACCTTCACGTCGGACGCCGAACGGTTGCGGTTGTCGGTGAGCACCTCGATGAGGAGCGCCACGCCGCCGGCGCCGTAGGCCTCGTACATGATCTCGGTGTAGTCGACGCCGTCGGAGCCCTCGCCGCCGCCGCGCTTGACGGCGCGGTCGATGTTGTCGTTGGGGACGGAGTTCTTCTTGGCCTTCTGGATCGCGTCGTAGAGCGTGGGGTTACCCGACGGGTCGGGACCACCCAGACGCGCGGCCACCTCGATCTTCTTGACCAGGTTGGCGAAAAGCTTGCCGCGCTTGGCGTCGATCGCCGCCTTCTTGTGCTTGGTGGTTGCCCATTTGGAGTGTCCGGACATGGGGCTCCTTCGCTCGTGACGTGCCTGGTCCGCGGACCATCCTAGTCCCCCGAGGAGTTCTCCCCCGGCCGCGCTCAGCCCTCCGCGACGGCCAGCGCGTCCTCGAGCGTGAAGTTGCCGACGTACAACGCGGTGCCGATGATGGCGCCGCGCACGCCGAGCGGCACCAGTTCGCGCAGCGCGCGCAGATCGTCGAGCTGGGCGATGCCGCCGGACGCGATGACCTCGGCGTCGGTGCGGGCCGCCACCTCGCGGAGCAGGTCGAGGTGGGGGCCGCTCAGCATGCCGTCGGATTTGACGTCCGTGACCACGAACGTGGCGCACCCGGCCGCCGAGAGCCGGTCGACGGCCTCGCGCCAGTCGCCGCCCTCGCGCACCCAGCCGCGGGCGGCCAGCCGGTCGCCTTTGACGTCGATCGCGATGCCGATCCGGTCGCCGTGCTCGGCGATGACCTTCTCGCACCAGGCCGGGTTCTCCAGCGCGGCGGTACCGATGTTGACCCGGCGGCAGCCGGTCGCCAGCGCCCGCTCGAGTGAGGCGTCGTCGCGCAGGCCCCCGGAGAGTTCGACGTTGAGCCCCAGGCTGCCCGCGATGGACGCAATCAACTCGGCGTTCGAGCCGCGCCCGAAGGCGGCGTCCAGGTCGACCAGGTGCAGCCAGGAGGCGCCGGCGTCCTGCCAGCGCAGCGCCGCGGCGAGCGGGTCGCCGAACGTCTTCTCGGAGCCGGCGATCCCCTGGGTCAGCTGGACGGCCTGGCCTCCCTGCACATCGACGGCGGGCAGCAGATAGAGCGCATCAGTCACGGGGCACGACCCTAGCTCTCGCGGTCGCGCACCCATGCCGGCGTCCACTTGACGTGGATCGGGATTTCCGCCGAGTAGAACATCAGGCTTCAGAGCGTGGCGATCCAGTTGCGCAGCAGCCGCGCGCCGGCGTCGCCTGATTTCTCGGGATGGAATTGCGTGCTGCTCAGCGCGCCGGCCTCGATGGCCGCGACGAAGCGGTCGCCGCCGTGCTCGGCCCACGTCACCCGGACGCCGTCGGCCGGCCCAGTCTCGGGCACCCTCGCCGCGCGGACGCCGTAGCTGTGCACGAAGTAGAACCGGGCCCCCGCCAGGCCGGCGAACAAGGCCGAGCCGGCTGCGGGTTCGACCAGGTTCCAACCCATGTGCGGCAGGCGGGCGGCGTCCAATCGCTCGACGACGCCCGGCAGGACGCCGACGCCGGCGGCCTCGACGCCGTGCTCGACGCCGCGGTCGAACATCACCTGGTGGCCGACGCAGATGCCGAGCACGGGGCGTCCGGCGGCGAGCCGCTCGCGGACGATCCGCGGGCCGTCGACGGAGGCGAGGCCGTCCATGCAGGCGGCGAACGCGCCCACCCCGGGCACGACGAGGCCGTCGGCGGCGAGGCAGGCGTCGGCGTCCGCGGTGAGAATCACCTCGGCCCCGGCCGCGGCCAGGGCGCGGGTGGCGGAGTGCAGGTTGCCCGAGCCGTAGTCGAGCACCGCCACGGTCGGGCTCACAGAGCGCCCTTCGTCGACGGCACGACGCCCTCGATGCGCGGGTCGGGCTCGACGGCCGTGCGCAGCGCCCGCGCGAGCGCCTTGAACTGGGCCTCCACGATGTGGTGCGGGTCGCGTCCGCGCACCAGTTCGAGATGGATGCACAGCCCGGCGTTCAGGGCGAGCGCCTCGACGACGTGGTACGTCATCGACCCGGCGTACGGCACGCCGTCCCCGCCGATCAGCGCGTACACCTGGCCGTCGGGCTCGCCGGTGCACACCGCGTAGGGACGGCCGGCGACGTCGACGACCGCGCCCGCGAGCGCCTCGTCGAGGGGCACCAGCGCGTCGCCGAAGCGCCTAATGCCCGCCTTGTCGCCGAGGGCCTGCTTGAGCGCCTGCCCGATCACGATCGCCGTGTCCTCCACCACGTGGTGACCGTCGATGTGGACGTCGCCGGATGCCTCGACCCGCAGGTCGATCAGCGAGTGCTTGCTCAGTGCGGTCAGCATGTGGTCATAGAAGCCGACCCCGGTGCTGATCTCGCCGACCCCGGTGCCGTCGAGGTTCAGCTCGACGACGATCGTGCTCTCGGACGTACTGCGCTCGATGCGCGCGGTGCGTGCCATCACTCCCCCATCCTCGGCGCGTCCACGCGCCCCAACGCGGCGTAGAACGCCTCCATCTCCTGTGGTGTTCCCGCGCTCACGCGCAGGTAGCCTGCCGGGCCAGTCTCCCGGACCAGCACCCCCTGGTCCAACAGCTGTTGCCAGGCCAGGTGCCGGTCCGCCCAGCGTCCGACCAGGGCGAAGTTGGCGTCGGAGTCGATTGCCTCGAAGCCCATCGCGGGCGCGCGAAGCAGCAGGTCGTCGCGGGCCGCGCGCAGGTCGTCGACGCGGGCCAGCATCTCGTCGGCGTGCCTCAGCGCGACGCAGGCGATCGCCTGCGTCTGCGCTGACAGGTGGTAGGGCAGCCGGACGATGCGGCAGGCGTCCACGATCGCCGGCGCCGCGGCCAGGTAGCCGAGGCGTCCGCCCGCGAACGCGAACGCCTTGCTCATGGTGCGGCTCACGACCAGATTGCCGAAGCGCGGCAGCAGGGTGAGTGCGGTCTGTTCGGGGTTCCTGGCGAACTCCTGGTAGGCCTCGTCGACCACGACGATCGCGCGGGTGTGCGCGAGCACCTCCTCGATCACGGTCAGCGGCGTGCTGGTGCCCGTCGGATTGTTGGGCGTGGTCAGGATCACCACCGTGGGGTCGTGGGCGGCGATCGCGTCGCGCACCAGGGCGGCGTCCAGCGAGAAGTCGTCGCGGCGCGGCACGGTCACGTACTCCGAGTGCGTGTTGCGCGCGTACTCGGGGTACATCGAGTAGGTGGGCGTGAAGGTGAGGACACGGCGTCCGGGACCGGCGAAGGCACCCAGCACGTGGGTCATCACCTCGTTGGAGCCGTTCGCCGCCCAGACGTTCTCGACGCAGAGACCATGCCCCAGGTAGCCGGCCAGCAGCGCGCGCAACTCGCCCGCCTCCCGGTCGGGGTACCGGTGGTAGGCGGCCGCCCGGATCGCGTCGGCCATGTCGTCGAGGGTGGACGCCGAGGGCGGGTACGGGTTCTCGTTGACGTTGAGGCACACCGCGACGTCGAGCTGCGGCGCGCCGTAGGGCTCCTCGCCCACCAGTTCGGGGCGGAGCGGCAGGTCGGCCAACGCGATGCCCGCCGGCGGAAGGTCGGCGTTCACCACCGGTCGGTCCCTTCGCGGCGGGTGCGCACCGTGATCGCCGCGGCGTGCCCGGGCAATCGCTCGGCCGTCGCGAACGTCTCGACGAACGGGCCGACCTCGCGCAGCGCGGCCTCGTCGTAGCAGATCAGGTGCACGGTCTTGCAGAAGCTGCGCACGGTCAGCCCCGAACCGTGGCGGGCGATGCCGGCCGTCGGCAGAACGTGGGTCGACCCGGCGGAATAGTCGCCGAGCGGAACGGGCGCCCACGGCCCGACGAAGATGGCGCCGGCGTTGCGGACGCGGTGCGCGACCTCGTACGGGTCGCGGGTGTGGATCTCGAGGTGCTCGGCCGCGTAGGCGTCCACGACGGCGAGACCCTGCTCGAGGTCCTCCACGAGGACGATCGCCGACTGCGGGCCGGCGAGCGCCTGCTCGATCCGGTCGGTGGTGCCGAGCGTCGCCACCTGAGGGTCGATCAGGACGTTCACGGCGTCCGCGAGCGCCTCGGAGTCGGTGACGAGTACCGAGCCGGCCATGGGGTCGTGTTCGGCCTGACTGATCAGGTCGGCCGCGACGAACGCCGCGTTGGCGGTGTCGTCGGCCAGCACGGCGATCTCGGTGGGCCCGGCCTCGGAGTCGATGCCGACCAGCCCGCGCAGGTAGCGCTTGGCGGCCACCACGTAGATGTTGCCGGGCCCGGTGACCAGGTCGACGCGCTCGCACAGCCCGGGGATGCCGTGGGCGAACATGGCGATCGCCTGAGCGCCGCCGACGGCGTAGACCTCGTCGACGCCGAGCAGGTGGCACAGCGCCAGGATGCTGGGGTGCGGCAGGCCGCCGAACTCGGCGCTGGGCGGCGTCGCCACCGCGAGACTGCCGACACCGGCGACCTGGGCCGGGACGACGTTCATCAGCACGCTGGACGCCAACGGCGCCAGCCCGCCGGGCACGTACAGACCGACGCGCTGGACCGGCACGGTCTTGGTCTCGATCACCGCGCCGGGGGCCAGCTCGGCGCGCACCAGCGCGGGAGACCCCTCGGTCTCGGCGACCGCGCGACGGCGCCGGATGGACTCCGCAAAGGCCGCGCGCACGTCGGCGTCCAGCTCGGACGCGCAGCGGGCCAGCACCTCGGCCGGCACCCGCACCCGCTCGGGCACCACGTTGTCGAAGCGTTCGGCGAACTCACGCAACGCGGCCTCGCCGCGCTCCGCCACCGCGTCGCAGATCGGCGCCACGATCGTGACCGCGTGTTCGACATCGAAGCTCCCGCGCGGCACCACCGCCCGGTAATCGGGGCTCGTTCCTCGGACATCGATCAGGCGCAGTTTCACGAAGCTGATTGTATGGCGGTCGTGTTCGTCGGATTCGGGACAGTCGTCAACGTGGTCACCGTCGCGCTGGGAGCGGGGGTCGGCGTCCTGTTCGGCGACCGGATTCCCGAACGGACACGCGACACCGTCACCGACGTGCTCGGGCTGATCACGGTCGTGCTCGGCGTCTCGTCGGCGCTGTCACTGTCGGGGCCCGGGCTCACCGGGGCGGTCGGATCGGCGGGCATGCTGATCGTGCTGGCGTCGCTGCTGACCGGCGGCCTCCTCGGCTCGGTGCTGCGGCTGGAGCACCGGATGGAGGGCGGCGCCGACTGGCTCCGGGCGCGCTTCGCGGGCGCCGGGGAATCCGGTCGCTTCGTGGACGCCGTGGTCACGCCCACCCTGCTGTTCTGCGTCGGCCCGCTCGCCATTCTGGGCACGATCTCGGACGGCATGGGTCACGGCACGGACCAGCTGCTGGTCAAGGCGACCCTCGACGGTTTCGCCGCCATCGCGTTCGCCAGCACGCTCGGCTGGGGCGTCCTCGTGGCGGCCGTGATCCTCGGGGTTGTTCAAGGCAGCCTGACGCTGGCGGCGTTCTTCCTCGGCGACCTGTTCAGCGCCGCCCAGATCGACGCCCTCACCGCGACCGGCGGCGTCATGCTCATCGGGCTCGGCCTGCGGCTGCTGCAGCTCAAGCCCGTTCCGGTCGGCGATCTGCTGCCCGCCCTGGTCATCGCGCCGGTGCTGGTCCCGCTCGTCGCCGCATTCATCTGACCCGAAGGAGACCGCCCATGGCCAAGAAGCAGAAGAAGTCCGGCGGCACCCCCGCCACCGACGCGCTGAGTGCGGCGGGCGTCGCCTTCACGACGGTGGAGTACGAGCATCACGCCGAGGCCAACGACTTCGGCGCCGAGGTGATCCGGCAGACGGGGCTCGACCCGGCGTCGGTGTTCAAGACGCTGGTGGTCTCGGCGGGGCCGCGGCAGCTGGCCGTCGGCGTCGTACCGGTCAGCGGACGCCTCGACCTCAAGGCGATGGCGGCGGCGCTGGGCGTCAAGAAGGTCGAGATGGCCGACCCCACCGTCGCCGAGCGCTCGTCCGGCTACGTGGTCGGTGGCCTCTCGCCGCTCGGGCAGCGAACGCCGCTGCCGACCGTGATCGACGTCACGGCCCGAGAACACGACCCGCTGTATGTCTCGGGCGGCAAACGCGGCCTCCAGCTCGGTCTGGCCCCTGCCGATCTGGCCCGGCTGACCTCGGCGGTGTTCGCGCCGATCGCCCGCTGAACCCGACGACTACAGGGTGGTGCCGAGCGCGCGATCCAGCGCCTCCTCGCCGTCGGTGAGCGCCTTCGCCTGCCGCGCGAGTTCGGCGGCGCGCAGCACCTGCCAGGATGCCTGCTCCTCGTCCGAGGCGTCCTCGGCGAGCAGGTCGATCACCTCGAGCATCACGGCGGTGTCCTGAAGGGTGCCGAACGTCTCGGTGACGGCCTCCCAACGCTCGATCTCGCCCTTGCCCAGCAGTTCGTCGGTCATCGCCTCGGAGGCGTAGCGCACGGCTTTGGCGGCCTTGCGCACCTCGTGCCAGTCCTCGAGTTCCTCGGGCTCGATCAGCGCGTGCGCGCCGAGCAGCGCCACCTCGGCGACGGCGCGCGCCCGCAACGGCGGCAGCACACGAGCCGCGGCAAGGTCGGCGTCCGCGCGCAGCGGCGGATGGTCCAGCGCGGATGCGAGTGCCTCGCGCAGCTTCCGGGCGCGCTTCGTGTCCAGCCCCTCCACCAGGTCGGCGTGGGCGTCGTCGTGTTGGCGGGTCAGGTGCTGAAGCAGCCGGTCGCGCACCTGCTCGTTCACCTGGTCGGGTCCGAGTTCATCCAGCAGGGCGGTGAAGGTGGCGAGCAGCACCTCGGCGTCCCGGGACTCGCCGAGCAGGCCGGCCAGCCACTTCAGTTCGGTGCGAAGCGCGTGGGCGCGGCGCGGACGGAAGAGCGGCGCGAACGTCTTCAGCATGCTGCGCAGGCGCCGCGTCGCGACCCGCGTCTTGTGCACGGCGTCCGGCGCGTCCACCCGAACGTCGGCCTCGCGCGTGACCACGATTCCGATCTGCTTGGTCATCCAGCGCGTGAGGACGTCGCTGGCGGTCATCGGTTTAGTCATCGGTCACTCCCACTAGTGCGCTGTCGTCGGTTGAGGGGCGCCGGCGCGCGCCCACTCCGGTGCGATGGGCGGGGGCGGGGTCGGGGTCGGGTCCCAGGGATGCGGCGAACAACGGCACGGCGACCGCCGCGAACGCCCAGGCGGCCAGTCCCGACGGCGTGGTCAGCGTCAGCGCCACCGGTACGCTGTCACCGGGCTGTGCGGACGCGAGTCTCGGGGCGAACGGTCCCGGCCCGATCAACTGACCGACCTTCCAGCAGACGAGCGCCGCCAGCAGTGCCATGGCCGCCGAGATCACCGCCACCGGCCAGCCGATGCTGCGCAGTCGGATCCATCCGGCAAGGCCCACCGCGAGGCCCGCGCCCAAGCCGATGATCACGAACCAGAAGTTGCGCGAGAACAGCAGGCCGACGTCGGAGTCGCTGATCGCCGCGTGGCCGTCCGCATGCACCACATAACTCGGCAGGTAGGTGATGTTCGCCCACACGAGGGAGCCCACCACCCCGACGAGGATCGCGAGTGCGGCGAGTTGGCCGATTCGTGTCAGCACGCGCGCGGGGGTCATGGGTTCGATGCTAGGCGCTGACACAGGACGGTCCCAACAAAGCCTTGAGGTCGGCGATCAGCGAACTCGAATGCTGCACGCGCAGCCGGTCATCCAGGCGCCACAGCTTCATCCGGCCGGGCGCCGCCACCTTGACGCGCACCTCCTGGGTCCCTGGATGCTGGCGCAGCGTGAACCTGAGTTGGTCGACGACCTCGGGGGTGCAGCGGGTCGGGGGCAACGAGATCGTCACCGGACCGGTCGGGCCGGTGCTCACGTCGGGGAAGGTCACCTCGGACGCCGTGAGCTCGACCGACTCGTCCCGTTCGCGCAGGCGTCCCCTGATCCGGACGATCACGTCGGTCCCCAACGCCATCGCCACCGGCATATAGGCCTTGTTGAAGACCATCACTTCGAGGGAGGCGTCCAGGTCCTCCACCGTCAGGATCGCCCAGATCTTGCCGTCCTTGGTCTGCTTGCGCTGGATGCCGGTGATCATCCCGCAGATCGTGACCTGACCGTCGCGCGGACCGTCCTCGGCGAGCAGCTTCTGAAGGCCGAGGTCCCGGTTGGCCGCGATGATGTGCTCCAGGCCGTTCAGGGGGTGGTCGCTCACATACAGGCCGAGCATTTCCCGCTCGAACGCGAGCCGGGTCGTCTTCTCCCACTCGGGCAGATCCGGCACCGGGGACGCCGCCAGCGCACCCGCGTCGTCATCGTCGCCGGCCGCGCCGAAGAAGTCGGCGAACAGGTCGTCCTGGCCGCGTTCGGCGTTGCGCTTGAGGTCGAGCACCTCGTCGACCTTGGTCTCGAAGACCTCCATCAGGCCTCGGCGGGTATGCCCCATCGAGTCGAAGGCGCCCGCCTTGATCAGCGACTCGATGACCCGCTTGTTGCACACGACGGCCGGCATATGGTCGAGGAACTCGTTGAAGTCGGACGCCGCCGGGTGATCCTCACGCCCGGCCAGGATCCCGCCGACCACGTTGTTGCCCACGTTGCGGATGGCGCCCAGCCCGAAGCGGACGTCGGAGCCGACCGGGGTGAACCGCCCCTGCGACGAGTTGACGTCGGGTGGCAGCACCTTGATGCCCATGTGCCGGCATTCGGCGAGATAGATCGCCGACTTGTCCTTGTCGTCGCGCACCGATTCGAGCAGCGCGGCCATGTACTCGGCCGGATAGTGCGCCTTGAGGTAGGCCGTCCAGTAGGACACCACCCCGTAGGCGGCGGCGTGGGACTTGTTGAAGCCGTACGCCGAGAAGGGCACCATCGTCTCCCACAGCGCGTTGATCGCCTCGGACGAATACCCGTTGGCCAGCATGCCGGCCTCGAAGTTGGCGAACTCGGCGTCCAGCACCGACTTCTTCTTCTTGCCCATCGCCCGGCGCAGCAGGTCGGCGGAGCCGAGACTGTAGCCGGCCAGCTCCTGGGCGATCTGCATGACCTGCTCCTGGTAGACCAGCAGGCCGTAGGTCTCCCCCAGCAGCCGCTCCAGGCCCCCGGCCAGCTCGGGGTGGATGTGGGTGACCGCCTGCTGGCCGTTCTTGCGCAGCGCGTAGTTGACGTGGGTGTTGGTGCCCATCGGGCCCGGACGGTAGAGGGCGCCGAGCGCGGTGATGTCGGCGAACTTGTCGGGGCGCATCAGGCGGCACAGCGCCCGGTAGCCCGACCCGTCGAACTGGAACACGCCCAGCGTGTCGCCGCGGGCGAGGAGCTCGTAGGTGGCGGTGTCGTCCGGCTGGCGGGCCAGCGCGTCCAGGTCGATGTCGATGCCCGCGTTGATCTGCACGTTGTTGACGGCGTCGTCGAGGATCGTCAGGTTGCGCAGGCCCAGGAAGTCCATCTTGACCAGGCCCAGGTTCTCGCAGCTCGGGTAGTCGAACTGCGTGATCCGTTGGCCGTCCTGCTCCCGTTTCATGATGGGGATCACGTCGATCAGCGGCCTGCTCGACATGATCACGCCGGCGGCGTGGACGCCCCACTGCCGCTTCAGCCCCTCGATGCCGCGTGCGGTGTCGACGACCTGCTTGACGTCGGGGTCGGCGTTGTACAGCTCGCGGAACTCGGTGCCCTCCCCGTAGCGGTCGTGCTCGGGGTCGAAGACGTCCGCGATCGCCACGTCCTTGCCCTGGACGGCCGGCGTGTACACCTTGGTGATCTGCTCGCCGAGCGCGAAGGGCTTGCCGAGGACGCGTCCGGCGTCCTTGATCGCCTGCTTCGCCTTGATCGTGCCGTACGTGACGATCTGGCAGACCCGGTCGTCGCCGTACTTGTCGGACACGTAGCGGATCACCTCGCCCCGGCGGCGTTCGTCGAAGTCCACGTCGAAGTCGGGCATCGAGGGACGCTCGGGGTTGAGGAAGCGCTCGAAGATCAGGCCGTGCGGCACGGGGTCGAGGTCGGTGATCCGCATCGCGAACGCGCACATCGAGCCGGCGCCCGAGCCGCGTCCGGGACCGACGCGGATGCCGTTCTCTTTGGCCCACCTGATGTAGTCGGCCACCACGAGGAAATATCCCGGGTAGCCCTTCCCGATGATGACCCGTTCCTCGAACTCGGCTTGCTGAATCGCGTAGTCGGGGACGCCGTCGGGGAAGCGCTCACCGAGTCCCCGGCGCACCTCTTTGACGAACCAGGACGCCTCGGTCTCGCCGTCGGGCACCGGGAACTCCGGCATGTAGGTGCCGGTGCCCTCCTCGAACTCGACGGAGCAGCGCTCCGCGATGGCGAGGGTGTTGTCGCAGGCCTCCGGCAGGTTGCTGAACAGCGTCCGCATCTCTTCGGGCGACTTCAGGTAGTAGCCCGAGCCGTCGAACTTGAACCGGCCGGGGGTGTCCTTGTTGGCGCCGGCGCTCACGCACAGCAGGGTGTCGTGGTCCTCGGCGTCCTCGGCGTGCACGTAGTGCAGGTCGTTGGTCGCGACCAGGGGCAGGTTCAGGTCCTTCGCGAGCCGCAGCAGGTCGGCGCGTACCCGGGTCTCGATGTCGAGGCCGTGGTCCATCAGCTCGACGTAGAAGCTGCCCTCGCCGAAGATGTCGCGGAACTCGGCGGCGGACTCGCGCGCCTGCTCGTACTGGCCGAGCCGCAGGTAGGTCTGCACCTCGCCTGACGGGCATCCGGTGGTGGCGATCAGGCCCTGGCCGTACCGGTTGAGCAGGTCGCGGTCGGCCCGCGGCTTGTAGAAGAAGCCCTCCAGCGAGCTCAGGGAGCTCAGCCGGAACAGGTTGTGCATGCCGTCCGTGGTGGACGCCCACATCGTCATGTGGGTGTAGGCGCCCTTGGACGCCACGTCGTCACCGGTGCCGTCGCCGAACTGGACCCGCTTGCGTTCGCTGCGGTGGGTCTTCGGCGTCAGGTACGCCTCCAGCCCGATGATCGGCTTCACCGAGGATCCCTTGGCCGTCCGGTACCACTCGTAGGCGCCGAACATGTTGCCGTGGTCGGTGACCGCCAGCGCGGACATGTTCATCTTCTCGGCGCCGGCGAGCAGCGCCTTGAGGCGCGCGGCACCGTCCAGCATCGAGAACTCGGAGTGACAGTGCAGGTGAACGAATTGGTCGCCCATGAATGTGGTGAACCTCCTACAGGCCGCCCTCAGCCTAGCCTCTACGCCGCCGGATTCGGCCGTGCGCCACCGGTCGTGGCGCCGGATCGTGCGGGTCTCGGCAACTCGCCGTGCCGTGCGGGCTGGGCGTGGCAGGATGCGGCCATGACACAGCGTGTGCCGCGGGTCGCGATCGTCGGGGCGGGTCCGTCCGGGCTGTTCGCCGCTCAGGCGCTGCTGTCCCGCGATCCCGAGGTGCTGATCGACGTCATCGACCGGTTGCCGACGCCGTTCGGGCTGTTGCGTTACGGGGTCGCCCCCGACCACACCAGCATCCAGGCGATGCAGCCGCGACTCGCGGAGCCGCTGCGCTCCGAGCGGGTGCGCTTCTTCGGAATGGTCGAGTTCGGCACGACACTCACCCGCGCCGACCTGATCGGCTCCTACGACGCGGTCGTCTATGCCGCCGGCGCGTCCGAGGACCGCCGGCTCGGCATCGAGGGCGAGGATCTGGCCGGCAGCCGCTCGGCGCGCGAGTTCGTCGCCTGGTACTGCGGGCATCCGGACGCCGCGCACCAGCACCTGGCGGGCGTCCGAAGCGCGATGACGTTCGGCGTCGGGAACGTGGCCGTGGACGTGGCGCGGGTGCTGTCGGTGGCGTCCGCCCATCTCGAGGCCACCGACATGCCCGGGCCGGTGCTGGACGAGTTGCGCGCCTCGGCGATCGACGACGTCTGGCTGGTCGGACGCCGCGGCCCCCAGCACGCCAGCTTCACCACCGTCGAGTTGCGCGAGCTGCTGGAGTTGCCCGGCGTGCAGCCGCTGATCGATCCCGCCGATCTGGCAGGGATCGACCCCACGGGGCTCGACCGCCGGGCTCGGGCCAACGTCGAAGCCCTGACCGCCGCGACCGCCCGCCGCGTCCCGGACGCGCATACCCGCCTGCACCTGCGGTTCTGGCGGCGTCCGGTGCGGCTGATCGGTGCAGGGTCCGTCGAGGCGGTCGTGCTGGAACGCACCCGGCTGGACGCCTCGGGCGCGGTCGTGGATGCGGGCGAGTCCGAGACGATCGACGTCCAGCTCGTGCTACGGGCGATCGGCTATCGCGGGCGTCCGCTGCCCGACGTGCCGTTCGACGACCGGGCGGGCGTCATCCCGAACATCGACGGACGCGTGAGGACCGCCGGGGGGCAGCCGTGCCCCGGCGAGTACGTGGTGGGCTGGATCAAGCGCGGCCCGATCGGGGTGATCGGCACCAACAAGTCGGACGCCGCCGCCACCGTGGTCGCGCTGCTGGCCGACCTGGCGGCCGGCGTCCGCGAGGTGAGTGGTCCGGACGCCGGCGAGTTGCTCGCCTCGCGCGGGCTGGTGGCGTCCACGTTCGCCGACTGGGAGGCGATCGACGCCGAGGAGCGCGCCCGCGGTTCGCTCGAGGGCCGCGCCCGGGTCAAGGTGTCGTCGTGGCACCAGCTCACCGACCTGATCCGCCACGGCCGCGGCGGCGGTCCGCTGGAGCGCGAGTAAGCGATCCGAGCAGGTGCGGCACGTGCCGGCGGTGGCGCCAAGAGACGGAGCCTACGTTCGGAGTAGCGGCAGTCGGCGGCCCCGCTCTGGCCAGAGTTTCTTGATCTGGATCATCCCTCGATAGTCATTGACCACATCCACCTCGACGTAGATGGTGGCCATCCTGCCAAGCGCTTGGAGCTCTGCCACGTCAGGACCTCAGACACGTTGGCCGCTCCGGTGATTCGCCATTCATCAGTAGCGCCAGTCCTATCCTCAAAATAGACACGATACACAGCGACGTCCTGTTCCCAGGAAATATCGCGCGGATCGATTGGTCCGGCAGTGAACACAACCCACTCCTGTTTGATTGTGGATATGACCCACATGGCGCGCATAACACCAGACCGAGGCGACCACCGGTCAGGCGCTTCCTGGCCGCCCACTTGATGGATTCCTGAATCCTATCAAATAGGTCGCCAACGCTGCCAGGGGACCAAGGACGACAGCGGGCAGCCACCATACGGATCTGTAGAAGTCCCAGACGTCCGGATCTCCTCGAAACACATAAGCCACATAGGGCGCCGAAACAACTACAATCCCTATGAAGATGACGCCGACAAGGCCCAGCGCCCCCCGCACGATCAACACATTCTTGCGCGCGAGGAAGATAGCCGACGAGGCGAGGCCCGCACCGAGGCAAACCAACACCAAAGGCAACAGATCAAGCATCATTATATCATACCACCATCGGCATCACACCAGGCACTTCCCCTAAAGCGGATGACTCCGCACGCTGACTCTCGATGTATGCGGCAATCTCAGCTTCAGTTGGCACTCGACGAAAACTCTCGATGTAGGCGATCCGTTCAGCCTCAGATGGTTCATGTCCGAAGACTCTCGTCAAAATGGCATAGTCGTCACTCGACAGCGTCGTCCGTTCGTCTGCGAAGGCAGAGGGAAGGGTACCAAATCCGGCAATGGCCACCGACACGGCCATCGCGAGAACCCTGAGAAGGGGCTTCGTAATCATCAGAATTCCTCTCATCACTGATTTTCGATGGTGCGGGACGCACCCCACCGCATACAGCTGGCCATCCTGGCTCACGACCTCGGCCTTGACCGGTAGCGATCAGGGCTCAAGAAGCCTCTCCTCGTTGGTCGTCCGCGGAACGCCGACTGCGTCTCTCTCTTCAGGACAGGCGCCTTGTGCCGGTCAGGTGGCCCAAGCTACGCCGCATGGCCTGGGACGCGACGCAGTACGACAGCAACTTCTCCTTCGTCTCCGGTTTCGGACGCGGCGTCCTCGGGCTGCTGGACGCCCAGCCGGGTGAGAGGATCCTCGACCTCGGTTGCGGCACCGGCGACCTCGCCGCCGAGATGACGGCCTCCGGTGCCCGCGTGCACGGGCTCGACGGCGACGCCGCGATGATCCGTGCCGCGGTCGAGAAGTACGGGTCGGCGGACGGTGGTCCGACGTTCGCTGTCGCCGACGCGCACGCCTTCACCGTGGACGAGCCGTTCGACGCCGTCTTCTCCAATGCCGCCCTGCACTGGATGACGCGGCCAGATGCGGTGATCGCCCAGGTCCGCGACGCGCTGGTACCCGGTGGTCGCTTCGTGGCCGAGTTCGGCGGCGGGCGGAACGTCGGCACGCTGATCCGGGGCCTGCGGTCGGCCGCGGCCGAGATCCACCCCGGCGTGAGCGTCGAACTGCCGTGGTACTTCCCAAGCCCTGCCGAGCACGCCGCTCGCCTGGAGCGCTGCGGCTTCGAGGTCCGCCGCCTGCACTACTTCGACCGTCCGACACCGCTCGCCGCCGGTGACACGGCCGCGGACTGGTGGCGCATGTTCGGCCCCTCCGTACTCGCCCAGTTCCCGGCCGCCGTGCACGACGCCCTGCTGGCGCGCACCGACGAACTCCTGCGCGACCGACTGATCGGCGACGACGGCCTCTGGCGGGCCGACTACGTCCGCCTGCGCTTCATCGCCGTCCGTATGGGCTAGTGCCCGTCGTCCCTCTCATCCGCGAGGTCTGACGGCGACCGGGCACCTACCTCGCCGCGCGTTCTCCGCGGTCACGCGACATGGTGCCGTGCGAGGGATCCACAAACCGCGAGGCGGACGACTGCATCCGTTAGGCCATGGAGGGCATCACCACCGCCACCAGCGGGGGTCGTCTATTCGGCGAGCCAGGGTGGTCGTCTATTTGGCGAGCCAGTCGGGGGGTTCCTGGTTCCACCAATCATGCGCACTCGGTGGCGGACGCCCGATCCGCAGCGTGCCCGACGGGGTCACCTCGTAGGTGTACCCGTGAGGCGACGTCCAGGTCAGCCGACCCGGTTCAGACTGCTCGACTCTCCAACCGCCATGGGTACGGACGCGGTGAGCAAACCGCTTCAACGGCGCCAGATTCCCCACTTCCGTGAGTCCGCCCTCGCCATACGGCGTCGAATGATCCAGATCGCACGCCGTCGAACGCAGGGTGCCGTACGGGAACGCGTCCACCGGCCACCGCTCGGTCACCGCCAGCCGCATCGTGTCGGGGACTTCGTACCCGGGCACCGGCACCAACCGCCGAGCATCGACCACCGGTCGGACCGTGACCTTGCAGCCATCCAGCAGACCGCCAAGCCGGCTGGTGAGAACTGCTCCCCAACCCTGCACCTCGGCGACCGGCGACACCATCAAGCCGCCGCCAGAAACCGCGACCTCGTCGTTCGCAGCGCGGGCGGGACGATCATCAGACTCAGGTGTGGCGATCGCGGCATCGACGTCATGAATGGTGGTGGCGTCGATCCGGACGATGATCTCCGCCGCGCGCGGCAACTCGGCCTGGCCGAGCGCCTGACGAGCCAGGACGCCAACCGCCGCGGCACGCCGATGATCACGCGACAACTGTGCACGCATCGCATCGCCCTCGACACTCCCAGCGTCGAGATGGTCGTCGGTGAGCGTGACCGCGATCGCGTTCAACGCCTGGTCGAACGCGATACCATCCGCCGCATCCAGCCGTCCCCACAGGTCACAGTGACCGTCCACGATCCGGCCCACCCCGACCTGCCGCGCCGCCGCCGCGCGGGCCGCGCGCCCGGCCGCCAGCGCGGGGTCGGCCATCAGGATCCAGCCATCGATCTTGCCCCGGACGCGTGCCCACGGCCGAGTCAGGAGCGCGATGGCACACTGCCGGTCCAGCCAGAGGCAGGCTTCGGCGCTGAGCCCAGCCGTGACACAGGCGCCGGCGACCCGGTCGGCCTCGTAGAAACGCACCCCACCGTCGAGCACCGCCGCCCACAACACCGGATGCCGATGCCGCACGTTCAGCACCCGCGCGATCCGCCCCATCGCGCTCGCCGAACTCACCCCGAGCAGACCACCGATCTCAGCCGCAATGAACTCACCAATGCTCGGCGTCCCATCAGCCCCACCACGGACCCAGCGCTCGCAGCCCTCGACCAGGACCGTCTCATCCACCCGGTGCAGATCACACAACGCGGCGATCGCAAGGACTTGCCCGATCTCAGCGGCCCGCAAGGCCCCCGTGGCGTGGTCGAGCGCCGCGAGAGCGTCAGAGACGCTGGCGAGTTCGATACCGGGGGTAGGCATGCACCTATTTTATTCGAACTCACGTCGGAAACCAAGAGCCGGAGAGGCGCAGTTTCCGTCATTCCTCAGCGCATCGGCGACCGTCCTGCATCCGGCTTCGGTGACGCTCTCAGGGTTCGCGACACCCGGCATCAGTACGTCGGCAACGGCCACCCGCGTCCGACCGTCACCGGAGTGCCGACACGGAACGGTCACCGCTCTCTTCAGACATCACCTACACGACGAACCCCGCCCCACGGCCAGGTGCGCGACGTCAGGCGCGGCGATCATCCGTTCGGGCGTGCTAACGTCGCCGTGATCGTGATGCCCGGCCAGGAGGTGAGACCCATGAACGCAGTATCCGCCATGGGTGCTCCCCCACCGTCCACGATCGTGCGGCCGAGGTAGTCGGCACCGGGAGCGTCCGTCAGGAATCCTCCGCGAAAGGCGACTCCCATGAACTCCACACCTTCTCATCCGCGCCGGGCACTCGTCCTCGGTGGTGGCGGATCGACCGGCAATGCGTGGCTGATCGGCGTCCTCGCCGGCCTGTCCGAAGCCGGTCTCGACGTGACCACCGCCGACGTGACGATCGGCACCTCGGCGGGCTCGACCGCCGCCGCTCAGCTCGCCGGAGCGAGCCCCGCAGGCCTGCTGGGTGCGATCCTCACCGCACCCCCACAGCCTGGGCCTCCCCCTGGCTCGGGACGCGAACGTCCTCGCGTCCGCGCGGCGTCCGACCAGATGACGCGAACCGGCGCCCTCATCGCCGCCGCGCACGACCCCGCCGACATGCGCCGCCGCATCGGCCGGGCGGCGCTCGCCCTGGACGCCACCTCGGACGACGCCGCGCAAGCGCGGTGGCGCGCCACCGTCGCGGGACGCCTCCCCAGCCCGCACTGGCCCGAGCACACCCTGCTGATCACCGCCGTCGACGCCGACACTGGCGAGCCCGTGGTGTTCGACCGCGACGGCGTGGTCGACCTGGTCGACGCGGTGGCCGCCAGCTGCGCCAGCACGTTCGCCTACCGGATCGGCGAGCGACGCTTCGTCGACGGCGGCTACCGTCGCAACGAGAACGCCGACCTGGCGGCCGGATGCGCGCGGGTGCTGGTGCTCTCGCCGTTCGGCGGGCGGACCCGCCATCCCGAGGCATGGGGCATGCAACTCGCGACGCAGGTCGACGAACTCCGCGCCGGCGGCAGCACGGTCGAGACGATCGTTCCGGACGCCGCGTCCGAGACCCTGTTCGGCGCCCACGCGATGGACCTGTCCCTGCGTCCGGCCGCCGCACGCGCCGGCCACGACCAGGGACGCCGCCTCGCCCCGCACCTCGCGGCCTTCTGGTCCTGACGCGGACCGCCGCACGGATCAGGGTGTGCGGTTCGGGCGTGCATCACCGACGCCAGAGGGTATGAATTGCAGCCCCGGACCGCACACCCACCACGGCGCACCGAGCGAGGCGCACGGGGAGAGGACGGCCGCCCTCTCTCCGTCCGCCTCGTCCAAGGCTCCGCACCACTCGACTGCACAACCGAAGACCGGGCCGGCCCCCAAGGGAGCCGGCCCGGTCAGATACACGAGGCACGAACCTCAGACCATCAGCGGACGATCGGTCGGCGCGATCGGACGCGGCAGGGGCGAACTCCCCTGCAGGTAGACATCCACACCGTGGGCCGCACTGCGGCCTTCGGCGATGGCCCACACGATCAGCGACTGGCCGCGTCCGGCGTCGCCGGCGACGAACACCCCGGGAACCGACGTCTGGAAGTCGTCGCCGCGGGCGATGTTGCCCCGCTGGTCCAACTCGACGCCCAACTCGGTCACCAAGCCGTTCTTCTCCGGACCGACGAAGCCCATCGCCAGCAGCACCAGATCGGCCGGGATCTCCCGCTCGGTGCCCTCGACCACCTCGAGCTTGCCGGCGGCGAAACGCACCTCCGAGAGCCGCAGCGACGTGACCCGCCCCTCGCTCCCGACGAACTCGCTGGTCGACACCGAGAACACCCGGTCGACATCGCCCTCCTCGTGGGAGGTGCTGACCTTGAACGTCATCGGGTAGGTCGGCCACGGCTGGCCGGCGGGCCGCGCCTCGGGCGGAATCGGCATGATCTCGAGCTGAGTCACGGACGCCGCCCCCTGCCGCAGCGACGTGCCGATGCAGTCCGACCCGGTGTCGCCGCCACCGATCACCACGACGTGCTTGCCGGTCGCCGTGATCTGGTCGGCCACAGGCCTTCCCACCGCCACCCTGTTGGCCTGCGGCAGGAACTCCATCGCCTGGTGGATGCCGGCCAGATCCCGACCGGCCATCGGCAGATCCCGCGGCACCGTCGACCCGATGGCCAGCACGACCGCATCGAAGCGCTCGCGCAACTGCTCGCCGGTGATGTCGACGCCGATGTTCGTGCGGGGCTTGAAGACCGTGCCCTCCTGGCGCATCTGCTTCAGCCGCCGGTTGACGACCTTCTTCTCCATCTTGAACTCCGGGATCCCGAAGCGCAGCAGTCCACCGATGTCATCAGCGCGCTCGTACACCACGACCGTGTGCCCGGCGCGGGTCAACTGCTGGGCGGCGGCCAGCCCCGCGGGGCCCGAACCGACGACCGCCACCGTCTTGCCCGTGTGCCACTCCGGCACCATCGCCACGATCCGACGGTCGTCCCACGCCTTGTCGGCGATGGCGACCTCGATGTTCTTGATGGTCACCGGCTCGCGGTTGATGCCGACGACGCACGCCGTCTCGCACGGCGCCGGGCACAACCGCCCGGTGAACTCCGGGAAGTTGTTGGTCGCGTGCAGCCGGTCGGTCGCCGAGCGCCACAGATCGTTGTAGATCAGGTCGTTCCACTCCGGGATGAGATTGCCCAGCGGGCAGCCCTGGTGGCAGAACGGAATGCCGCAGTCCATGCAGCGCGACGCCTGCTGCCGGATGATCGGCAGCACCGCGCGCCCGGGCGTGCCCGGGTAGACCTCGTTCCAGTCGGTCACGCGCTCATCGCTCGGACGCCGGTCGGCCACCTGCCGGGTGACCTTGATGAAGCCCCTCGGATCAGCCATGAGTCGCCTCCATCATCTTCGAAACCGTCTCTTCCTCGCTCAGGCCCGCGGCCTCGGCGTCCGCGCGGGCGGCCAGCACCCGGGCGAAGTCTCGCGGCACCAGCTTGCTGAACCGTCCCCGCCAGGACGCCGCCCCAGCGTCCAGCAGGCGCTGGGCGACGGCAGACCCCGTCATGGCGACGTGCCTGCGCAGGAGCGTCTCGATCCGGTCGACGTCGGAATCGGTCAGCGGCCAGGCGTCCACCAGTTCGGTGTTGAGCCGCGCACGGTTCAGATCGAGAACCCAGGCGAGACCGCCCGACATGCCCGCGGCCACGTTGCGGCCGGTGCGTCCGAGAATCAACGCCTCACCGCCGGTCATGTACTCGCACGCATGGTCACCCACGCCCTCGACGACGGCGGTCGCGCCGGAGTTGCGCACGCAGAACCGCTCGCCGACCTGGCCGCGGATGTAGATCTCGCCGGACGTCGCGCCGTAGCCGATCACGTTGCCCGCGATGATCTGATCCTCCGCGACGAACGGCACGTCCTCGGGGGGGCGCACGGACAGGCGTCCGCCGGACAGGCCCTTGCCGAAGTAGTCGTTGGTGTCGCCGATCAGGCGCATCGTGATGCCCCGCGGCACGAACGCGCCGAAGCTCTGGCCACCCGTGCCCTCGAAGGTGAGGGCGATCGTGTCCTCGGGCAGACCCTCGCCTCTGGTCGCCTTGGTGACCGCGTTGCCGAGCATCGTGCCGACCGTGCGGTCGACATTGGTGACCTTCGTCGTGAAGCGGACCTTCGTGCCGTCCTCGATCGCCGGGCGCGCCCGCTCGATCAGCTCGTTGTCGAGCTTGGCGGCCAGTCCGTGGTCCTGGGTTCTGGTCCGGAACAGCGGGCCGTCGGTCGCGACGCGGTGCAAGACCGGGCTGAGGTCGAGGCCCTCGGCCTTCCAGTGATCGATCGCGGGCTTGGTGCGCAACGCCTCGACGTGGCCCACCGCCTCCTGGATCGAGCGGAAGCCGAGCGCCGCCAGGTGCTCGCGCACCTCCTCGGCGATGAACTCGAAGAAGTTGACGAGGAAGTCGGCATGGCCGGCGTACTTGGCGCGCAGGTCCGGGTTCTGCGTGGCCACGCCCACCGGGCAGGTGTCCAGGTGACAGACCCGCATCATCACGCAGCCGGACACGACCAGCGGCGCGGTCGCGAAGCCGAACTCCTCCGCGCCCAGCAGGGCGCCGATCACGACGTCGCGGCCCGTCTTGAGCTGGCCGTCGACCTGAACGACGATCCGGTCGCGCAGCCCGTTGAGCAGCAGTGTCTGCTGCGTCTCGGCCAGGCCGAGCTCCCACGGGCCGCCCGCGTGCTTCAGGGAGGTCAGCGGAGCCGCTCCGGTGCCGCCGTCGTGCCCCGAGATGAGCACCACGTCTGCCTTCGCCTTGGAGACGCCGGCCGCGACCGTGCCCACGCCCACCTCGGCGACCAGCTTCACGTGGATGCGTGCGACGGGGTTGGCGCACTTCAGGTCGTGGATCAGCTGCTTGAGATCCTCGATGGAGTAGATGTCGTGGTGCGGCGGCGGCGAGATCAGGCCCACGCCCGGCGTCGAGTGGCGGGTCTTGGCCACCCACGGGTACACCTTCTGGCCGGGCAACTGGCCGCCCTCGCCGGGCTTGGCGCCCTGCGCCATCTTGATCTGGATGTCGTCGGCGTTGGTCAGGTAGTCGCTCGTCACGCCGAAGCGGCCGGACGCCACCTGCTTGATCGCGGAACGGCGCGCCGGGTCGTAGAGACGGTCGGCGTCCTCACCGCCCTCGCCGGTGTTGGACTTGCCGCCCAGTCGGTTCATCGCGATCGCCAGCGTCTCGTGCGCCTCGAGGCTGATCGAGCCGTAGCTCATGGCGCCCGTCGAGAACCGCTTGACGATCTCGCTGACCGGCTCGACCTCCTCCAGTGGCACCGGCGTGCGGGTGTCATCGAACTCGAGCAGTCCGCGCAAGGTCATCAGGCGTTTGGCCTGGTCGTTCACGCGCGCGGTGTACTGCTGGAAGACGTCGTAGCGCCTCTCGCGCGTGGCGTGCTGCAGCCGGAAGACCGTCTCGGGGTCGAACAGGTGCGGCGGGCCCTCGCGCCGCCACTTGTACTCGCCACCCACCTCGATGGTGCGGTGCGGCAGCGTGCGACGGTCGACCGGGTAGCCCACGTCGTGACGGGCCTGGATCTCGGCAGCGACCTCCGTCAGACCGATGCCCTCGATCCGGCTCGTGGTGCCGGTGAAGTACTTGGCGACGAAGTCGGAGGCCAGGCCGAGCGCCTCGTAGATCTGCGCACCCGCGTACGACGCGATGGTGGAGACCCCCATCTTGCTCATCACCTTCAGCACGCCCTTGCCGAGCGCCTTGCGCACGTTCTTGACGGCAGTCTCGGGATCGACGGTGACCAGCACCTCGCGCCGGGCCAGATCCTCGGCCGACTCGAACAGCAGGTAGGGGTTCACTGCGGCCGCTCCGTAGGCGATCAGCAGCGCGACGTGGTGAACCTCACGGACATCGCCGGCCTCGACGATCAGGCCCACCTGCGTGCGGGTCTTCTCGCGAACCAGATGCTGGTGGACCGCCGCGGTGAGCAGCAGCGACGGGATCGGGGCGTAGTCGATGTTGGCGTGCCGGTCGGACAGGATCAGAATCCGCGAGCCGTTCGCGATCGCCGCGCTCACCTCGGCGCAGATCTCCTCCAGCCGGCGTCCCAGCTCCTCGGGACCATCGAGCAGCCGGTAGAGCCCGCGGACGACGTGAGCGTCGAACTGCGGCATGGAGCCGTCGCGGTTGATCCGGACCAGCTTCGCGAGCTCGTCCGAGTCGAGCACCGGATATCCGATCACGATCTGCCCGCAGGACTCCGGGCCCGCTGACAACAGGTTGGCCTCGGGTCCGACGGTGCTGGCCAGCGACGTGACCAACTCTTCGCGAATCGCGTCCAGCGGCGGGTTCGTCACCTGCGCGAACAGCTGGCTGAAATAGTCGAACAGCAGCCGCGGGCGGTCCGACAGCACCGCGATCGGCGCGTCGGTGCCCATCGAGCCGATCGGCTCCGCGCCCGTCTGCGCCATCGGCGCGACCAGCATCTTCAGCTCCTCGTGGGTGAACCCGAACACCTGCTGACGGCGGGTCACCGACGCGTGGCTGTGCACGACATGCTGACGCTCCGGAAGGTCCTCCAGGGCCATCCGGTGCGAGGCCCACTCGCCGTAGGGCTGCTCGGCGGCCAGCGTCGACTTGATCTCCTCGTCGTTGATCAGCCGCTGCTGGGCGAGGTCGACCAGCAGCATGCGACCCGGCTGGAGGCGTCCCTTCTCGATGACCGTGGACTGGTCGATCGGCAGAACACCCGCCTCGGACGCGAACACCACCAGGCCGCCGTCGGTCACCCAGTAGCGGCCCGGGCGCAGCCCGTTGCGATCCAGGGTGGCTCCGATCAGGGTGCCGTCGGTGAAGCAGACCGCGGCGGGACCGTCCCACGGCTCCATCACCGAGCTGTGGAACGAGTAGAAGTCCCGGCGGGCGGGATCCATCTCGGTGTGGTTCTCCCACGCCTCGGGGATCATCATCAGCACGGCGTGCGGCAGCGGGCGTCCGCCCAGGTGCAGCAGTTCGAGCACCTCGTCGAAGGACGCCGAGTCGGAGCCGTTCGGGTTGCAGATCGGGAACAGCCGAGACAGATCGCCGGGGATCAGGTCGGTCTCCAGCAGCGCCTCACGGGCCCGCATCCAGTTGCGGTTGCCCTTGACGGTGTTGATCTCGCCGTTGTGGGCGAGCATCCGGTACGGGTGCGCCAGCTCCCACGCCGGGAACGTGTTGGTGGAGAACCGGGAGTGCACCAGGGCCAGCGCGGACGCCGTCCGCTCGTCGCACAGGTCGGGGAACACCTCGCCGAGCTGCTGCGTGGTCAGCATGCCCTTGTACACGGTGGTGCGAGCGGACAGCGACGCGAAGTAGACGCCGACCTCGTGCTCGGCGCGCTTGCGCAACGGATAGACCAGGCGGTCCAGGTCGATGCCGCGGACGCCGCGACGGCCGGTCACGAACAGCTGCTCGAAGTGCGGCATGACCGCGATCGAGACCGGGCTCAACGTGTGCGAGGTGGTGGGAACGTCGCGCCAGCCGAGGACGCGCAGGCCCTCCTCGATGGCGGTGTGTTCGATGCGGCGCTTGGTGTCCGCGCGCTCGGCGGCGTCGGCCGAAAGGAAGGCCATGCCGACGGCGTAAGCGCCGACAGGCGGAAGGACGAAGTCGACCGTGTCCCGGAACAGGGCGTCCGGCACCTGCAGCAGCATTCCCGCGCCGTCGCCGGCCGCCTCGTCGGCACCGGTGGCGCCGCGGTGGTCGAGATTCTCCAGGGCCAGCAGGCCCTGGGCCACGATGTCGTGGGTCGCGTTGCCACTCAGGTGAGCAACGAAAGCGACACCACACGCGTCATGCTCGAAATCATGGCGGTAGAGGCCCTCGTCGGGCCGATGGGTCATAGCATTCACTTGTTGTCTCCTGCTCCAACGGGCTTTGTGGCAGCCGCCCCTCAAGGGCAGCCTTCCTGGCCACACCGCATGGTGCCCGAACAAAATAGCGCGCGTTGCATGACGGCCGCGTTACGGGGACCCCCAGATTATCGCACCGTTTTCGAGTCGTTATTCGGCTGAGACTCGTCGTCGTGGGCGTCCGGACCATCCACTCCCCGGCGCTCGACCCAGGGCTCGCGCCCCGGGCGCAACCGCGCCGAGGCGACGAACAGGGCTATTCCGGCAAGGGCGAACACCAGTGCCGCCACCTGGTTGGTGCGCAACGGACCCACGTAGTAGCTCACATCGGTGCGCAGCCCCTCGATGACGAACCGCCCCGACCCGTACACCACCATGTAGAGCGCGAAGACCCGTCCCCATCCGAGCTTGAGTCGCCGGTCCAGCCACAGCAGCAGGACGCCACCGGACACGTTCCACACCATCTCGTAGAGGAACGTCGGCTGGAACGTCTCCACCTGTGCATAGCCGGCGGGCCGGTTCACCGGGTCGATCTCGAGACCGAGCGGGCCGTCGTCAGGCCCACCGAACAGCTCCTGGTTGAACCAGTTGCCGAGGCGTCCGATGCCCTGGGCGATGATCAGACCGGGAGCGAGGGCGTCCACGAAGGCCGGCATGCGCGCGCCCAGCTTGCGGGCCGCGATCCAGGCGCCGATCGCGCCCCCGATCAGCGAGCCGAAGATCGCGATGCCGCCCTGCCAGATGAACAGGGCGGTGACCGGGTCGCGGCCGGGCCCGAAGTAGTCCCCCCAGTGGGTGAGGACATGGTAGATCCGGGCGCCGACGATGCCCGAGGGGATCGCGACGAGCACGATCGTCTCGAACGTCTCGGCGAGTCCGCCACGGGCCACCCAGCGTCGACTGCCGATCACCCACGCGGCAGCCATTCCCGCGATCAGGCACAGCGCGTAGATGTGGATCGTCACGGGACCCAGTTCGAACTTGCTGATGTCGGGGCTGGGAATGGAGAGGATCACGGCGCCCATCTTGCCCGATGCCTCAGCGCCGCGATCCTCGGACGCCCTCGGCGAGGTCCCGAACGAGCGCGCGCAGTCCGGTGAGGTCGTCCGGCGTGCCCGCATCCTCGGCGGCCAGCAGCGTCTTGATGAGGGCCGAGCCGACGATCACGGCGTCCGCGAACGAGCCCACCTCGGCGGCCTGCGCAGCGGTGCTCACGCCGAGCCCGACCCCCACGAGCGTCTCGGGTGCGAGCGCCCGGATGCGTGTGACCAGCTCGGGCGCGGCCGAGGAGGTCTGCGCGCGGGCGCCGGTCACGCCCATGACCGCCGTGGCGTACACCCAGCCGCGGCAGGCATTCGTCGTGGACACGATGCGCTCGTCGGTCGAGCTCGGCGCGACCAGGAAGATCCGGTCGAGGCCGTGCGCGTCCGAGGCCGCCGTCCACGCGTCGCCCTCGTCGGGGGTGAGATCGGGGGTGATGAGCCCCGCTCCCCCGGCGTTGGCGAAATCGCGGGCGAACGCGTCGACGCCGTAGCGATCGACGATGTTCCAGTAGGTCATCGACACCGCGCAGGCGCCGGTCGCGGCGACGGCCTCCACGGCGGCGAACAGGTCGCGGGTGCGGACGCCGCGGGCGAGCGCCGAGGTGCCTGCGCGCTGGATCACCGGGCCGTCGAGGACCGGATCGGAGTACGGCATGCCGACCTCGACCATGTCGACGCCGGGGGCGTCCGGGGTTCCGCAGATCGCGCGCATGGCGTCCAGCGACGTGGGCACGTCGGGGTAGCCGACCGGAAGGTACCCGATCAGCGCGGGGCGGCCCTTGTCGCGTGCGGCGAGCAGCGCCCGTCCGGAGAGGCCTGCGTCGGCGCTCATCAGAAACCTCCTACGGTCTGGTCGGGTGTGCCGTCGAGACCGAACCAGCTCAGCGCGGTGGCCACGTCCTTGTCGCCGCGGCCCGACAGACACACGCAGATCAACGGCTCCAGGTCGGGGTGCTCGACCGCCAGGCGGCGCCCCAGGCGCAAGGCCCCGGCGATGCCGTGCGCGGACTCGATCGCCGGCAGGATGCCCTCGGTCTGGGTGAGCAGCTTGAACGCCTCCATGGCCTCGGCGTCCGTCACCGGCTCGTAGCTGGCCCGGCCGGACGCCGCCAGCCAGGCATGCTCGGGGCCGACGCCCGGGTAGTCGAGGCCTGCCGAGATCGAGTGCGACTCGACCGTCTGGCCGTCCTCGTTCTGCAGCACGTAGGTGCGCATCCCGTGCAGGACGCCCACCGATCCACCGGTGATGGACGACGCGTGCCGCCCGGTCTCGATGCCCTCGCCCTCGGCCTCGAAGCCGAACAGGCGGACATCCGGGTCGTCGATGAAGTCGGCGAACATGCCCATGGCGTTCGAACCGCCGCCGACGCATGCGGCGACCGCGTAGGGCAGCGCGCCGTAGCGGGCGAGGATCTGGGCACGCGCCTCGGTCGAGATGACCCGCTGGAATTCCTTGACCATACGGGGGAACGGGTGCGGCCCTGCCACCGTGCCGATCAGGTAGTGCGTGTGGTCGACGGTGGCGACCCACTCGCGCATCGCCTCGTTCATCGAGTCCTTGAGGGTCGCCGATCCGGACTCGACCGCGATGACCTCGGCGCCCAGCAGCTGCATCCGTGCCACGTTGAGCGCCTGGCGGTCGGTGTCGACCTTGCCCATGTAGACGCGGCACTCCAGGCCGAGCAGCGCCGCGGCGGTCGCCGTCGCGACACCGTGCTGGCCCGCACCGGTCTCGGCGATGACGCGCGTCTTCCCCATGCGCTTGGTGAGCAGCGCCTGCCCCAGGACGTTGTTGATCTTGTGCGAGCCCGTGTGGGTGAGGTCCTCGCGTTTGACCACCAGCCGTGCGTTCCCGGCCAACTCACTCAGCCGCGGCAGCGAGGTGACCGGCGTCGGACGCCCCGCGTACTCGGTGCGCAACCGGTGAAGTTCGGCGCCGAAGGCGGGATCCGCCATGGCCTCCTCGAATGCTCGGTTGAGTTCGGTGAGGGCGCCGTTCAGCGCCTCGGGGACGTACCGGCCCCCGAAGATGCCGTAGTGGCCACCTTCGTCGGGCAGTGTGGATTCGCTCACGTGAGGCATTCTTCCTCCTCGACGGCGCGTGGCGCCGCCGGTCTTGTCATAGGGACGCCGGCGGCGGGGGCGACGCCTGCGGCGGGTCAGCGCTGAGCGGCGGACCCGGCTTCGATGAAGGCGGACAGCGCGGCGCGCGGATCGCCGTGCTTGACGAGCGCCTCGCCGACCAGGATGGCGTCGGCGCCCGCGGCCGCGACCCGCTCCACGTCGGCGACGGTGGCGATGCCCGACTCGGCGACCCGGACGCGGTCGTCGGGGATCATCCCCGCCAGCCGCTCGAATTGGCCGAGATCGACCTCGAGGGTGTGCAGGTTGCGGTTGTTCACCCCGATCAGCTCCGCGCCCAGCTGGACGGCGCGGCGGGTCTCGTCCTCGGTGTGCACCTCGACGAGCGGGGTGAGGCACAGGCGCAGCGCCAGCGCGTGCAGCCGTGCCAGTTCGTCGTCATCCAGGGCGGCCACGATCAGCAGCGCCAGGTCGGCGCCTGCCGCACGTGCCTCCCACAGCTGGTAGTCGGTGACGATGAAGTCCTTGCGCAAGACCGGCGTCGTCACGGCGGCGCGCACGGCGACCAGGTCGGCGAGCGTGCCGGAGAACCGCCGCTGCTCGGTCAGCACCGAGATCGCGGACGCCCCACCTGCGGCGTAGGCGCGCGCCAGCGAGGCCGGGTCGGCGATGTCGGCGAGGGCGCCCTTGGACGGCGAGCGCCGCTTGACTTCGGCGATGACCGACAGCCCCGGTGCGCGAAGCCTGTCCAGCACGCCGCGCGCGGGCGCGATGTCCGCGAGTGCGTCCTGCAGCGCGGGCAAGGGGCGTCGCGCCTGTCGTGCGGCGAGATCCTCGCGCACGCCGACCACGATGTCGTCGAGGACACCCATCCGGTCAGTCCGCGTACCGCTGGCCGTAGCCGAGCTTCACCATGATGCCGCCGACCACCGCGGCGCCGACCATGAGGGCGATCCCCGCCCACACGAGCGTCCAGCTGATGTTCATCAGGAAGCCGACCGCGCCCACGAGGCTGCCGATGACGGCGATCACCGTGGCGGTCCAGGCGGCAGGGGTCCTGCCGTGGTGGTACTTCGCGCTGCTGCTCATGCGCCGTCCCTTTCGTCGTCGGTCGGGTCGAGACCCTCGTCCATAGCTTTCCAAGAATCGAGGGCAGATGCCACCTCCTGGCGCGCACCGGTGTTGCCCCGGGGGCGCGGCACGGGCGGGCGCGCCACCAGCCACCCGGACGCCGCGGCCACCAGCAGGCCGCACAGCGCGTAGCCGAGCGGACCGGCGGTGGCGGTCACGCTCGACGCCCCGGCCAGCCCGGCGGCAGGCGCGGCCTGCGTCACCACGGCGTCCGACGGCGAGGAAACGGTGAGGCCCACCGCGATCATCGCGAGACCCACGAGTGCCGTGAGGACGCCGACGATGCGGCGTCCGCGCACCGCCAGGGTGAGGGTGAGAAGGACGGCCACGAGCACGACGCCCGGCAGCGCGCCGCTCAGCCCTCCCGTTCCCGGCTGCGCGCCGATGGAGACCTCGCTGCCGGCGAACTCCGACGTCCACGCCGCGGTCCACCAGGGCACGTTGCCGACGATCAGCCCGGCGAGACCGGCGACCAGCAGCGGCAGGCGCGGGTCGATCCTCACGCCAGCCTGCGCAGTCCGGACGCCACGGCCACGGCCCGCAGCGCGGCGGCCGCCTTGTTCCGGGACTCCAGCTCCTCCGACGCAGGCACGGAGTCGGCGACGATCCCGCCGCCGGCCTGCACGTAGGCGCGTCCGTCCTTGAGGACGGCGGTGCGGATCGCGATCGCCACATCGGAGTTGCCGGCGAAGTCGAAGTAGCCGACCACGCCGCCGTACAGCCCGCGCCGGGAGACCTCGAGCCGGTCGATGATCTCCATGGCGCGCACCTTCGGAGCCCCGGACAGGGTGCCGGCCGGGAAGCAGGCGAGGGTGGCGTCCAGGGCGGTGTGCTGGGGGCGCAGTTCGCCGACGACCGTCGACTCCAGGTGCATGATGTGGCTGTAGCGACGCACGGCCATGAACTCGACCACGCTCACCGTGCCCGGCACGCAGACCCGGCCGAGGTCGTTGCGGCCCAGGTCGACCAGCATCAGGTGCTCGGCGCGCTCCTTGGGATCGCGCAGAAGGTAGGCCTCGTGGGCGGCGTCCTCTTCGGTGGTGGCGCCCCGCGGCTGCGACCCGGCGATCGGGTGGGTCAGCACGCGCCGGTCGTTGACGGTCACGAGCGCCTCGGGGCTGGACCCGACGATCGACAGGCCCTCCAGGCGCAGCAGGTACATGTAGGGACTCGGGTTGCTGCGGCGCAGCACCCGGTAGACGTCGAGGGCGTCCGCCTGGCACGGCGCCTCGAACCGCTGGCTGACGACGATCTGGAACGCCTCGCCGGCCTTGATCTCCTCGACCGCCTCGACGACGGCCGCCTCGAACTCGGCCTGGGTGCGCTGGCGGGTGAACGGGATCGGGTCGGGCGTCGACGCCGGCAGCGACAGCAGCGGGCTGACCGGGACGCGCAGCCGCGCGGCCATCGTCCGGACGCGGGCGGCGGCGTCCGCGTACGCCTGGTCGACCCGCTCCCGGGTGTCGTCGAAGTTGATCGCGTTCGCGATCAGCCAGACCTCGCCCGTGTGATGGTCGAGCACGGCCATGTCGGAGGCCAGCATCATCACCATCTCGGGGACGCCGAGATCGTCGGGATTGCCGTCGGGAAGCTGCTCCAGGCGGCGGACGGTGTCGTAGCCGAGATAGCCGACCATGCCGGAGACCATCGGCGGCAGCTCGGGGTCGCGCGGCGTGTGCAGCCGCTCGAGCGTCTCGGCGAGCACGGCGAGCGGATCGCCGCCCGTCGGCAGGTTCGCCAGCGCCCGGCCGGTCCAGCGGGCCTGCCCGTCCTCCTCGGACAGCACGGCCGCCGCGTTCACGCCGACGATCGAATACCGGGCCCACACGCCGGCCTCGGCCGACTCGAGCAGGAAGGTGTTCGGCCGGTCGCCGCACAGGTGGTGGTAGAGCCCGATCGCCGTCACGTCGTCGGCGAGCAGCCGCGTCCACACGCTGACGACGCGGCAGCCGTCCTCGGACGCCTTCGCCCGGAACCCGGCCAGGTCGGGAGTGAGGGCCACCTCGGGCGGGTTCGCCGTCTCGTCCGGGTCGGCGAGGAGCTCGCGCGCGTCGAAACAGGTGGCGTCGCCGGTGTGGCAGGCCCCACCGGTCTGGTCGACGCCGAGCAGCACCGTGTCGCCGTCGCAGTCGAGCTGGACGCGGCGCACCCGCTGCGTGTGGCCGCTGGTCAGCCCCTTCACCCACAACTCGCCGCGCGAACGCGACCAGTAGGTCGCCTCGCGGGTGCGCAGCGTGCGGGCCAGCGCCTCGTCGTTCATCCATGCCTGCATCAGGACGGCACCGGTGGTGGCGTCCTGCGCGACGGCGGCGATCAGGCCGTCCGCGTTGCGCTTGAGGGCGTCCGCGAGCTCGGGAGGAAGCGTGCTGGGCATGGCCGCCATTGTTCCACGGCGTTCTCACCAGGCCCGCCTCGTCCGGTGGTGGGCTTGGCTAGTGTGGGCGCATGGGTTTCGCCAAGAAGGAACGAACGGCTTTAGGTGACGCGCTCGAGGCCGCGGGCCCCGACGCGCCGACGCTGTGCGAGGGTTGGACGACCCACGACCTGGCCGCGCACATCTGGGTGCGCGAGAACGATCCCTCGGCACTGCCCGGCATCGTGCTCCCCGTGCTGGCCGACGTGACGACGGCGCGCATGCAGGCCGTCAAGCGGCGCTGGACCTACGACGAGCTGATCCGCCAGATCCGGCGCGGCCCACGACCCATCTCGGTGTTCGCGGTGCCGGTCCTGGACGAGTTGGCCAACACGGCCGAGTTCTTCGTGCACACCGAAGACGTCCGGCGCCCGGCCGGCCTCGGCCCCCGCGCGCTGTCGGAGGACTTCGAGAACACGATCGCCAAGAGCCTCAACACCACGGCGAAGCCGCTGTTTCGCTCCGCGCCGTGCGGCATCGTGCTGGAACGCACCGACCGCCGACAGCGGCTGCGCGTCAAAGCCGGCGACACCACGGTCACCGTGATCGGCAAACCGTCCGAGCTGCTGCTGTTCGCGTTCGGCCGCAAGGCGGACGCCGACGTCCGGCTGGTCGGCGACGAGGACGCCAAGCTCGCCCTCCTCGCACACTAGGCCAGATCCTCGACTCGGCACCGCTCAGGCGACCGGCACGCTGACGCGCGCGGACTGCGCTCGGCGCCAGCGCACCCGGACCAAACCGGCGACCAGGGCGGACGCCGCCACGGCCACCGCGGCACCCGCGACGCCTCCGGGCGCGCCCCACGCGTCGACCGTGAATCCCGCGACCGCCATGCCGCCGGCCGCGCCGGTCGTCTGCGACGCCGACAGCAGGCCCTGCACCTCGTTCATCTGGTCCGGGGGCGCCATCTCGTCGAGGAGTTGCTGGAAGAGGATGAGCGACGGCGCGATGGTGAGGCCGGTCACGAACAGCAGGGCGAACAGCACCGGCATCGGGGGGTGGTCCGTCCGGAGCAGGAACGGCCACGGCATCAGCGTCGCGGCGAACGTGCTCAGCAGGACGAGCAGACGCCCGCGGTCGCTGCCCGGCCAGGACCGCGCACCATAGGCGATGCCGCCGATGGCCGACCCGCCGGCAAGGAACCCGAACAGGACGCCGAGCATCGTGGTGGCGCCCAGCACCTGCCCGGCGGCCGCGACCATGCCCGTGTCCAGCTGGCCGAATCCGACCGCCATCAGCGCCGACACGACGAGCACCGCGGCGATCCCGGGCTCCAGGATCGCCGGACGAGACGGCGTCCGGCGCTCGAGCGTCACGGCGATCCGGCTGCTGGCGCGGGCGGCGTCCGTGCGGCTGTACAGGGTCGTGCCCACCACGAGCAGTGCGGCCGAGACGAGCAAGGGCGTCTGCGGTGCCGACCAGGTCGCGAGCAGCGACAGCAGCAGCGGCCCGAGGACGAAGATCAGTTCCACCGCGGAGGCGTCCAGCGCGTAGCCGAACCGCCGCGACTCCTCGTCGCGATAGATGACCCGCCAGGCCGCGCGCATCGCGGGCGACAGCGGCGGGAAGAACAGACCGGCGACGACGGCCAGGGCGACCAGCGCGGCGGGCGGTGCGCCGCCGACCGCCGCCAGCGCCACGCACGCCACCGCGATGCCGCTCACCCACGCGGTGGGCGCGAGGACGCGCGGCTGGCCGTGGCGGTCCATCAGGCGCCCCCACACGGGCGCGCCGACGGCGGTGGCCAGCGCGAAGGCTCCGGTCACGACGCCCGCGACGGCGTACAGGCCGGTGACCTGCTGCACCACCATCACCATCCCGAGCCCGTTCATGCCCACGGGCATCCGGCCGATCACGGCCGCGACGAACGGCCGCACGGCCGGTCCGTGGGTCAGGACGCGGGCGTAGCCGCGCAGGCCGGGGACGGATTCGGTCATGCGGTCAGCGCCTTTCCGGGGCCGTGGCGTCGTGATCGACGCGGACGGCGCTCCACCAGCCGACCGCGACGCCGAGCAGGCCGGCCACGGCGTCCAGCACGTCGCCGCCGCGTTCGGCGATCCAGAAGTGCTGGATCAGTTCGCTCACCGGCACGTGCACCAGCATCGGCGCCAGCGCCATCCAGGGATGGGGTACCACCCGCATCAGCGCCCAGGTGGGCACCGCGAACAGGACCACGTGCACGACCTTGTCGAGGCCGGGGAACGACAGCGGGCCCGGGTCGGGCGGGCTCGTCGTGTACAGCCCCCACAGCTGGAGCGCGAGAGCCGAGACGACCATGACCCAGGCAGAGACGGCGCGGTGGCGCGGGTCCGCCGGCTCCGCGATCACGAGAGCCGTTCGAGGATCAGCTCCCGGACGCGGGCGGCGTCCGCCTTGCCCCTCATCTGCTTCATGATCGCGCCGATCAGCGCGCCCGCGGCCTGCACCTTGCCCTCGCGGATCTTCTGCGCGACGTCGGGCTGGGCCGCGATCGCGGCGTCCACGGCGGCGCCGAGCGCGCCGTCGTCGGAGACCACCGCCAGCCCGCGAGCCGAGACGATCTCGTCGGGCGTGCCCTCGCCGGCCAGCAGCCCGTCGAAGACCGCACGGGCCAGCTTGTCGTTGATCGTGCCCGCGTCGACCAGCCGCTGGACGCCCGCGACCTGCGCCGCGGTGACTCCCACCTCGGCGAGCTCGACGCCGGCCTCGTTGGCGCGGCGGGCGAGTTCGCCCAGCCACCACTTCCGGGCGGACGCCGCGCCGGCGCCGGCCGCGACCGTCGCGTCGATCAGGTCGATCGAACCAGGCGCCCCGGCCACGTCGCGCATCTCGAGGTCGGTGAAGCCCCAGGCGACCTGCAGCCGGGCGCGGCGCCGGGCCGGCGGCTCGGGCAGCGTGCCGCGCAGCCGTTCGACCCAGTCGGCATCGGCCGCGACCGGCACGAGGTCGGGCTCGGGGAAGTACCGGTAGTCCTCGGCCTCCTCCTTCGAGCGGCCCGGCGACGTCCAGCCCTCCTCGTGCCAGTGCCGGGTCTCCTGGACGACGCGTCCGCCGTCGGCCAGGATCGCGCCCTGGCGGCAGATCTCGTAGCGCAGCGCGCTTTCCACCGACCTCATCGAGTTGACGTTCTTGGTCTCCGAGCGGGTGCCCAGCACGTCCGATCCCTTTGGCGCGAGCGACACGTTGACGTCGCAGCGCAGGTTGCCGGCCTCCAGTCGGGCGTCCGACACGCCGAGCGCCAGCATCAGCTCGCGCAGGTGCGCCACATAGGCCCGCGCGACCTCCGGCGTCCGCCGACCGAGGCCGAGGATCGGCTTGGTGACGATCTCCATCAGCGGCGTGCCCGCCCGGTTGTAGTCGACCAGCGAGTAGTCGGCGCCGTGGATGCGGCCGGACGCCCCGGCGTGGGTCAGCTTGCCGGCGTCCTCCTCCATGTGGACGCGCTCGATCGCGATCGGGTGGCTCTCGCCGTCGACCTCGATGTCGACATGGCCCTCGAAGCAGATCGGCTCGTCGTACTGCGATGTCTGGAAGTTCTTCGTCATGTCGGGGTAGAAGTAGTTCTTGCGGGCGAACCGGCTCCACGGCGCGACCCGGCAGTTGAGGGCCAGCCCGATCAGGATGGCCGACTCGACCGCCTTCCCGTTGACGACAGGAAGCGATCCGGGGAGACCGAGACAGACCGGGCAGGTCTTGGTGTTCGGCTCACCGCCAGGGGTGTTGTCGCAGGCGCAGAACATCTTCGTCGCGGTGTTGAGTTCGACGTGCACCTCAAGGCCCAGCGCGGGGTCGAAACGTTCCAGCACCTCGTCGTAGTCCATGAGCGGGGTGAGATCGGTCATCTCAGGCCTCCTTCTTCGCGCCGGACGCCCAACGGAGGGCCAGGCGATCAGTGAGGACGCCGCCATCGCGCGCGGTCAGCGCGCGCTCGAGGGCCGCGCCGACCCGGTAGATGCGGTCGTCGGCCAGGGGAGGCGCCATCACCTGGAATCCGACCGGGAGGCCGTCCTCGGGCGCCACGCCGCACGGGAACGACCCGGACGCGTTGCCGGCCATGTTGGACGGGATGGTGCACAGGTCGGAGGCGTACATGGCGAGCGGGTCGGCCAAGCGCTCGCCGAGCTCGAACGCGGTGGTGGGCGTGGACGGCGACACCAGGACGTCGACCCGCGCGAAGGCGGCCTCGAAGTCCTGGGCGATCAGCGTGCGCACCTTCTGCGCCGAGCCGTAGTAGGCGTCGTAGTAGCCCGAGCTCAGCGCGTAGGTGCCGATGATGATGCGCCGCTTCACCTCGTCGCCGAAGCCGGCGTCGCGGGTGAGCTTCATCACCTCCTCGGTGCTACGGGTGCCGTCGTCGCCGGCACGCAGGCCGTAGCGCATGGCGTCGTAACGGGCGAGGTTGGAGCTGACCTCCGACGGCATGATCAGGTAGTAGGCGCCGAGCGCGTAGCGGAAGTGGGGGCAGGACACCTCGACGATCTCCGCGCCCTGGCCGCGGAGCAGCTCGACGGCCTCGGTGAAGCGCTGGGTGACGCCGGGCGCGTAGCCCTCGCCGCCGAGTTCGGTGACGACGCCGATCCTCAGCCCGGTGACGTCGCCGGAGCGGGCGGCGTCCACGACCGGGGGCACGGGCGCGTCGATCGAGGTGGAGTCCCTCGGGTCGTGGCCCGCGATCACCTCGTGCAGCAGCGCGGCGTCCAGCACCGTGCGGGCGCACGGGCCGGGCTGGTCGAGCGAGGATGCCATCGCGATCACCCCGTAGCGCGACGTGCCGCCGTACGTCGGCTTCACGCCGACGGTGCCGGTGACCGCCCCGGGCTGACGGATCGAGCCGCCCGTGTCGGTGCCGATGGCCAGCGGGGCCTCGAACGCCGCGAGCGCTGCGGCCGACCCGCCCCCCGAGCCGCCGGGGATCCGGTTCAGGTCCCACGGGTTGCGGGTGGGGCCGTAGGCCGAGTTCTCGGTCGAGGACCCCATCGCGAACTCGTCGAGGTTCGTCTTGCCGAGGATCACGATGCCGGCGTCCAGCAGGCGCCGGGTGACGGTGGCCGAGTAGGGCGGACGCCACCCCTGCAGCATCCGGGACGCCGCAGTGGTCGGGACGCCTTCTTGGCAGAACAGGTCCTTCAACGCGACCGGGACGCCAGCGAGCGGGCCGAGCTTCTCGCCGGCGTCCAGGCGCTCGTCGACGGCGCGTGCCTGCGCGAGCGCGCCGTCGGCGTCCACGTGCAGGAACGCGTGCACGTCGCCGTCGACGCGGCCGATCTGGTCGAGGAACGCCTGGGTGACGGCGACGGAGGTGATCTCGCGGGCGGCGATGCGTGCACCGAGGTCGGATGCGGTCGCCGTCAGGATCGGGGCGGGCATCAGCTCTCCTCCGTCAGGATGCGCGGCACGCGGAAGCGGGCGTCCTCGACGGCGGGCGCCATCGCCAGCGCCTGCTCGGGGCTCAGGCCGGGCCGCACGGTGTCGTCGCGGAACACGTTGGTGAGCGCGAGCGCGTGCGACATGGGCGCCACCTCGGCGTCGGCCACCTGAGACACGGAGGCGACCGCTTCGAGGATCACGTCGAGTTGCGGGGCGAGGCGTTCCAGTTCGCCGGGGGACAACTCGATGCGCGCCAGATCAGCAAGCCGCGCGACATCGGCGGTGGTCAAGGCCACGGTGCAACTCCTCCAGAGGGGGTTCGAGACGCTTCCATCCTAGGGGCCGACTCGTCGTCGGCCGGACGCCGCCCGCGCGTGACAATTGCATGACGAGTAAGGAAACTCATGCCCGTCGCACTGGGATAACGGTCCGGCCTCGGGTATCAAGGATGCCATGCTGCTGCTGCGCGTGATCATTCCAGACCGCCCCGGGTCCCTCGGGGCAGTCGCCACGGCCCTCGGTCATGCCCGCGCGGACATCAACGCCGTCGAGATCATCGAGAAGGGCCACGGCTTCGTCATCGACGACTTCATGCTCACCCTGCCTGCGGACGCGCGCCCCGACACGCTGGTCAGCGCCTGCGCCGAACTGCCCGACGTCGAAGTGATGTGGGTGTCGGTGTACCCCGACAATTGGGGTCTGTCCGGCGACATCGACGTGCTGGAGCAGATGGTGAGCGTGCCCGAACACGCCGAGGAGGTCCTGGCAGACCTGGCGCCGGCGACCTTCCACTGCAGCTGGGCCGTCATCGTCGATCGCCCGAGCGGGCAGATGGTGCACCGCAGTTCGCTCGCGCCGGTCGACAACATCGACCTCGATCTGCTCGACGACCTGGCCACCGCGCATGTGTTCGATCTGGAAGTGGGCTGGCAGGACGGCTGGGGCGAGCACGCGGTGGCGACGGCCCCGTTCCGCGACGACCACTCCATCATCATCGCCCGCCCCGGCCCGCCCTTCCGCACCACGGAGTTGGCCCGCCTGAAGCATCTCGCCCTGCTCGCGGGGGAGCACGAGCATGTCTGAGGTGCGCGTCTGGCCCCTGGCCCCGGGGGCGTCCGATCTGCTCACGGGCGAGCACGAGCACGCCTGAGCGTGCGCGTCCGGCCCCGCGGGGCCGCTCTACTCCCGTGCGGCGTCAGAAGCCGCGTAGCTGGAAGTAGGCGTACGTGCCGAAGGCGACCACGACCGTGAGTGCGAGGGTCGCGACCACGATCGTCCAGACCCGCTGGTGGCGCTTGCGCCGCGTGGTCGGCACGTCGGCCGGCGCCCACTCGCCCACACGGGGACGGACCCGCGGCGACGCGTCGCCGTTCAGGTTCAGGTTGCTGTTCAAGCCCTCCACGCGCGTCAGCCTACCCGGGCGCCCGAATCCTGGGACGCTCGGGCACCGCGCTTGCTCACGGCGCGGGCGTCCGCCTACGCTCGACCACATGGTTTCGACAGCGCGCACGCACACGCTGTCCTTCGTCATGTCCTCGCGTTGTTGTCTGGGCTGTTGCCGCATGCGCGGCGCCCTCTCCTGACGCGGCCTCGCGGCTGACCGGGAGCAGGGCCTTCGACCCCCCTCCCTCATCCTTCAGCCCAGGAGCATCATCATGACCCTCGATCTCGTCTTCGTCGGCACGGACGTCGGCCGCGCCACCCTCGGCCAGCTCACCTCTGAGCTCGGCGTGTCGTTCCGCCTGCTCGCCGAGCGCGTCACCACCATGGAGATCTTCCCGGTGAGCGTCCTCACCGTGGAACTGTCCGGCGACGGCGCCCGCCTGGACGCCGCCAGCCGCTGGATCGCCGGCCGCGGCGTCCACCGCCTCGCCGCCTGACCCTGCCGAGCATTCCCGCGCCCTTGCGCACGAAAAGAACCGTTGCCTACGGAATTTCGTGCGCAACGGTTCTTTTCGTAGGCAACGGCGCGGATGGTTGACGCGCGCCCTACTCACCCAGCGCGTCCGGGCCGCGCTCGAGCAGGTCCTCGAAGCGGGCGGCGTCCAGGATCGGGACGCCCAGCGTCTCTGCCTTGGTGTACTTCGACCCCGAGGACTCCCCCGCGACCAGCACCGACGTCCGCTTCGACACCGAACCGGACGCCTTGCCGCCGCGCGCCACGATCGCCTCCTGGGCCGTCTCGCGCGTGTAGCCCGGAACCGCTCCCGTGACCACGATCGTCATCCCGGTGAGGGTCTGTGCGACCGCCGGCTCGCCGGCGGCGTCCTGATCGACCTCGTCGGCCAGCACACAGCCGGCCGCCAGCCACTTGTCGACGATCGCGCGGTGCCAGTCGACGCCGAACCATTCGACGATGGACGCCGCGAGAACCGGCCCGATGCCGTCCACCGCCGACAGTTCTTCCTCGGACGCCGCGCGCAGCGCGCGCACGCTCCCGAACGCCCGGGCGACATCGGGCGCCACGCCCTTGCCGATGTGCCGGATGGACAACGCGACCAGGAACTTCGCCCACGGCCGGGTCTTGGCGGCCTCCAGGTTGGCCAGCAGCTTGCTCGCGTTGGCGTTGAGCACCCGCTGTTTGGTCTTCGGGTCGATGCGGGTGAAGAACTCGCTGCGCGTGAGATCGTCGGCACTCAACCAGAAGAGGTCGCCCTCGTCGGACACGAGCCCGGCCGACAGGAGGGCGTCCGCCGCCTGCCAGCCGAGGTTCTCGATGTCGAGCGCGACCCGCGAGGCGACGTGGAACAGCCGCTCGCGCAGCTGACCGGGGCAGCTGCGCGTGTTGGGGCAGCGCAGATCCTTGTCGCCTTCCTTCTGCTCGCGCAGTTCGGTGCCGCAGCTCGGGCAGTGCGTCGGCATCACCCAGGCCGGCAGGCCTTCTGGGCGCAGGGCGAGCACCGGCCCGACGATCTCGGGGATCACGTCGCCTGCCTTGCGCAGGATCACGGTGTCGCCGGGCCGGACGTCCTTGCGCGCCACCTCGTGGGCGTTGTGGAGGGTGGCCATCTCGACGGTCGACCCGGCCACCAGGACGGGCTTCATGACGCCGTAGGGCGTGACGCGTCCGGTACGGCCGGTGTTGACCGCGATGCGCAGCAGCGTGGTGTTGACCTCTTCGGGCGGGTACTTGAACGCGATCGCCCACCGCGGCGCACGGGAGGTGAAGCCGAGGGTCCGCTGGCGCTCCCGGTCGTTGACCTTCAGCACGACGCCGTCCATCTCGTGTTCCAGGTCGTGACGGGCCGACTCGCGCTCCTGGATGTAGACCAGCGCCGCCGCGAGGTCCGCGACGACCTCGTTGTGGCTGCTGACGGGCAGGCCCCACGCGCGGAGCAGGTCGTAGGCGTCCGACTGACGCCCGGAGGGCTCCCCGGACGTCATCCCGAGCCCGTGGCAGTAGAAGCGCAAGTGCCGGGACGCCGTGACGCGCGGGTCCTTCTGACGCAGCGATCCGGCCGCCGAGTTGCGGGGGTTCGCGAAGCGGGGGCGTCCGGCAGCCTCGAGCGATTCGTTCAGAATGGCGAAGTCCGCGGGCCGCATGAACGCCTCGCCGCGCACCTCGACCAGGTCGGGGGCCGCGGGGTCGAGCACCAGCGGAATGTCGGCGATGGTGCGGACGTTCGCGGTGACGTCCTCGCCGAACCGCCCGTCGCCGCGGGTGGCCGCGGTGTGCAGGCGACGGTCGCGGTAGACCAGATCGAGCGCCAGACCGTCGATCTTGACCTCGCACAGCAGCTCGGCCTCGCCGCCCAGCCGGGCGTACCACCGCTCGACCTCCTGAATGGTGAACGCGTTGTCGAGGCTCATCATCGGCTGGAGGTGCTCGACGGCCGCGAAGGTCGCCGAGACGGCGCCGCCCACCTGCTGGGTGGGCGATTCCGGCGTCCGCAGCTCGGGGTGCCGTTCTTCGAGCGCCGCCAGTTCGTCCATCAGCGTGTCGAACCCGGCGTCGGTGAGGTCCGGGGCGTCCAGCACGTAGTACTGGAAGCGGGCGTCGTTGATCAGCTGGGCCAGCTCGGCGTGCCGCGTTCGGGGATCGATCACCCGGGAGAACTTACCGCGTCGCATGCGGGCCGGGCCGGGCCGGGCCGCCCGGACACCGGGCTTCAGCGGTTCAGCTCGTCGTCCATCCGCCCGGCGACCACGCCCAGCGCGCGCAGCAGCGCGGACGCGTCGCGGGGCTGCCAGCCGGCCAGTCCGCAGGCGGGGGTCAGCACGACCCGTTCGGTGAGTACCGGGCCGAGCTCGAGGGGCCGCAGCACATCGAGCACCCGCCGGGTCAGCGCGTCCGGGTTCGGGACGGTGGCACCGGACGGGGACGCCGTCGGCGCGCAGCCCAGCCACAGCTCGTGGCCCTGCTCGATCGCGGCACCGAGCGCGTCCCAGTCGGCGGGCGCGATCAGGTCCTGGTCGAGGGCGACGCCGGTGAACCCGGAGCCCCGCTCGCCGAGCACCAGGCCGACGTCGAGACCGGGCGCGCAGCAGTGCAGCACATGCCCGCCCACCGGGCTCAGCAGGTCGGCCACCTCGGGACCGTCGACGCGGCGGTGCCGGAAGTAGCCACCCTCGGTCGGCACGGCGCCGGCCAGCACGGCGGGCAGCGACGGCTCGTCGACCTGCAGCAGGACGCAGACGCCGGGCAGACGCCGTTCGATCTCGGCGACCAGGTCGCGGACGCCGGACGCCAGCGACTGAGCCAGGTCGCGCCGCGCCACCCGGTCGCCCAGGACGCGCCCGCCGAGCGGCAGCAGCGTGGCGGCGGCGAGCGTCCACGGCCCGGCAAGGGCGACCTTGAGCGGTCCGGTCAGGCCCTGGGCGTTCTCCTCCAGCACGTCCAGGTCGTCGCGCAGGGTCGCGCAGGCGCGGCGCTGGTCGATGCCGGGGACGGCGGCGAGCTTCCACGCTCCGGCGTCCAGGGCGGCGCCGAGCCCGTCGAGCAGGCCCAGAGCGCGGCCGATCGTCCCCGCCCACGGCCCGCGCGCGGGAAGCTCCGGCAGCCAGGGCACCGAGGTCGCGTCCAGGGCGAGCCGGACGCCGGCGCCCACGTCGGTGCCGGGCAGCGAGCCCACGCCGGACGTCCTCACGCCGCGCTCGCGATCGTGGCGGCGCCGACCACGAGGTCGCCGTCGTAGAGCACGGCGGCCTGGCCGGGCGCGATGCCCTCGGCACAGGCGTCCAGCTCGACCCGGACGCCGTCGGCGTCCGCCATGACCGCGCAGGGCATGGCCGCACCGTGCGCGCGCACCTGCACGAGCCCGCGCCAGCGGCCCAGCCGCGGTTCGGCGACCGCCCACGTGGGCCGGATGCCGTCGATCACCGACACCGACAGGCCCTCGCGTGGCCCCACCGTCACGGTGTTGGCGGCCGGTGAGATGGCGAGCACGTAGCGGGGGCGTCCATCGGCGGCCGGGACGCCGAGCCGTAGCCCCTTGCGCTGCCCGACCGTGAACTGGTGGTGGCCCAGGTGCCGGCCCACGACGGCGCCGCCGGTGTCGACGATCGTGCCCTCGCGTTCGCCGAGCGCGCGCGTCAAGAAGCCGGCGGTGTCACCGTCGGAGATGAAGCAGATGTCGTGGCTGTCGGGCTTGGACGCCACCCGCAGACCGAGCGCGGACGCCTCGGCGCGCACCTCGGGCTTCTCGGTGCCGTACAGCGGAAAGAGCGAGCGGCGCAGTTGAGCCTGGGTGAGGACGCCGAGCACGTAGCTCTGGTCCTTGGCTGCGTCCGCGGCGCGGTAGAGCCGTGCCTCGTCGCCGGCCCAGTCCAGCCTGGCGTAGTGACCGGTCGCGACGGCGTCGAATCCGAGCGCCAGACCGCGGTCGAGGACCGCCGCGAACTTGATCTTCTCGTTGCAGCGCAGGCACGGGTTGGGGGTGCGTCCCGCCGCGTACTCGGCGAGGAAGTCCTCGACGACGTCGGCGTGGAAGCGCTCGGAGAAGTCCCACACGTAGAACGGGATCCCGAGCACGTCGGCGACCCGCCGGGCGTCCTGGGAGTCCTCCAGCGAGCAGCAGCCGCGCGAGCCCGACCGGTACGCCTCGGGGTTGCGATTGAGCGCCAGGTGGACGCCGACCACCTCGTGCCCGTCCGCGACGAGACGCGCGGCAGCGACGGAGGAATCGACACCCCCGGACATGGCCACCAATACACGCACCCGGCGATTCTACGGCCCGTCGGTGGATGCCCGGGCCGGACGCCGCGGCGTCAGTCCGCCGCTGGCCGGTAGGCCGCGCGCGCACGGGCGACGGCGTCGGGCCATGCGGCGAGGACCGCATCGATGTCGGCGTCCGTCGTCGTGTGCCCGAAGGAGAACCGCACCGACGCGGTGGCGTCCGATTCGCTCGCACCCATGGCCAGCAGCACCTCGCTGGGCTGGTGGACGCCGGCGGTGCAGGCCGATCCGGTGGAGCAGTCGACGCCCGCGGCGTCCAGCAGGAGCAGGACGTCGTCGGCGCGCGTGCCCGGCACGGTGACGTGGCAGATCGCGGGGCTCGTTCCGCCCGGCCCCGGCCCGTTGACGCGGACGTCCGCCGCGGCCGTCAGCCCTGCCGCCAGCCGCGCACGCAGGACGCCCAAGCGTGCGGCCTCCTCCGCCAAGTCGGCAACGGACGCGGCGGCGGCCGCCGCGAAACCGGCCGCCAGCGCGACGGAGACCGTGCCCGAGCGCAGCCTCCGTTCCTGCCCCCCGCCGTGGCTGACGACGGCCAGCGGGGCGTCCCGCCGCAGCACCAGCGCCCCGATGCCGACCGGTCCGCCGATCTTGTGCGCCGACAGCGTCATCGCGTCCAGACCCTCCTCCGCAAAGGAGACCGGCACGTGGCCGAGGGCCTGCACCGCGTCGCTATGGACCCGGACGCCCGCGCGCCGGCAGGATTCCACGACGGCGCCGAGCGGCTGAACGGCACCCGTCTCGTTGTTGACCCACATCACCGACGCCCAGGCGACTTGCGCGTCGAGCGAGCCGAGCGCCGTCGTCGTGAGGACGCCGTCGGCGTCCACGTCGAGCCAGACGGCGCGCTCCCCCAACGCGCGCACGCTCTGAGCGACCGCGGGATGCTCCACGGTCGAGGCCGCGACGAGCGGCCGGCCCTGCTCGCCGCCCCAGCCGGCGCCGCCGGCGATCACGAGATGGTCCGCCTCCGTGCCGCCCGACGTGAAGACGATCTCGCTCGGGTGGGCGCCCACGGCGTCCGCCAACTGCTCGCGCGCGCCCTCCAGGATCGCGCGGGCCAGGCGTCCGGAGGAGTGCGACGAGCTGGGGTTGCCCGCCGACGTCCAGGCGGCTTGCACGGCGGTCGCCGCGGCGGGGCGCAACGCGCTGGAAGCGGCATGGTCGAGGTAGTGCCGGACGCGGCCGGGCGATGCCATGGCACCCCTTCCCTCAGCGCTGCTGGACGCGGTGGGACCGAGCATAACGAGCCTCCTGAGGCGTCGCCGACCCGTCCGATACGGGGAGCGAACGTGCAACCGGTACCCGGGGTGCGCCATAATGGCCCGGCTCGCTCGGACTGCTCCAGGCCCGGGTGTTCCGATCCTGGAAAGTGACAACGTGCGCCTTTCGCTCCCACGCCCGCTGGACTCCTCGCTCCTCGGCGCTCGCATGGTCGCGGGCGGAACTCGGTTCTCGCTGTGGGCCCCCCGCGCCACCCGCGTCCAGGTCGTGCTGGTCGGCACCGACCGCCGCCAGGTCGATCACGACCTCGTGCACGACGCCGACGGCGTCTGGACCGTCATCGTGCCGGGCGTCGGGGAGGGCCAGCGCTACGGCTACCGCGTCCACGGGCCCTGGAGCCCCGAGACCGGCCAACGATTCAACCCGTCCAAACTGCTGATCGACCCCTACGCCCGCGCGATCACCGGCGGCATCGACTACGCGGGCCCGATCAGCGATCACACGCCGGATTCCAACTTCAAGCCCGACCCGCGCGACTCGTCGATCTCGGTGCCGCTCAGCGTGGTCGTGGCGCAGAGCCCGCCGCCGCGCCCGCTGGCGGCCAGGCCGCACATCGAGGACCTCGTGATCTACGAGACTCACCTGAAGGGCTACACCCAGCTTCACCCGTCCGTTCCCGAACACGTGCGCGGGTCGTACGCGGGCATGGCCTACCCGGCCGTGATCGACCACCTGGTCTCGCTCGGCATCAATGCGGTCCAGTTCCTGCCGCTGCACCACTTCATCTCCGAGCCGTTCGCGATCGGCAAGGGACTCGTCAACTACTGGGGCTACAACACGCTCGGCTACTTCGCCCCGCACGCCCCGTACTCGAGCTCGGGCACCCTCGGACAGCAGGTGGCCGAGTTCAAGCAGATGGTCTCGGCGCTGCACGAGGCGGGCATCGCGGTGATCCTCGACGTGGTGTACAACCACACCGCGGAGGGCGGCCACGAAGGCCCCACGCTGAGTTTCCGCGGCATCGACCACGCCGGCTACTACCGGCTGACCTCCGACCTGCGCAACGACTACGACGTCACCGGCTGCGGCAACGCCGTCGACACGTCGTTCGACGGAGTCCTCGACCTGATTCTGGACTCCCTGCGCTACTGGGTCACCGAGATGGGCGTGGACGGTTTCCGGTTCGATCTGTGCACGACGCTGATCCGCGACGAGAACCACCACGTCCAGCAGACCCACGCCTTCAAGCAGGCGATCGCCGCCGACCCGGTCCTGTCCGAGGTGATCATGATCAGCGAGCCCTGGGATCTCGGCCCCTACGGCTACCAGGTCGGGCGCTGGGGCCGCGGCTGGAGCGAATGGAACGACCGCTTCCGAGGCTTCTCCCGCGATTTCTGGCGCGGCGCCGTCCACGGCGTCGAGGAACTCGCCACCCGGTTGGCCGGCTCCGCCGACATCTTCGACCACGACGGACGCCCCGCGACCAGTTCGATCAACTTCGTCACCGCGCACGACGGCTTCACGCTGCGCGACGTCGTCACCTACGACCTCAAGCACAACGAGGCCAACGGGGAGCGCAACAGGGACGGCACCGACGACAACCGCTCCTGGAACCACGGCGGCGAGGGCGAGACCGACGATCCCGAGATCGTCTCCGCGCGCCGCCGCACCCTGCGCAACATGATGGCGACGCTCGTGCTGTCGACAGGGACGCCGATGATCCTCGCCGGCGACGAGATGGGTCGCACGCAGCACGGCAACAACAACGCCTACTGCCAGGACTCCCCTCTGTCGTGGGTCAACTGGACCGCCGCGCAGGAATGGGGCGACCTGACCGAGCTGACCCGTACGTTGCTGACGCTCCGGGCGACCTACCCCGTCCTGCGGCCGTCCTCGTTCCGCCGGCGCACCGAGATCGTCGACGGCGACGGCGACGGCCTGGGCCGGATGGAATCGGCGTGGTTCTCCGAGCACGGCACCGAGATGACCATCGCCGAGTGGCACGACAGCGGACGCCAGACGCTCGGCATGTACGTGTGCGACGAACTCGACGGGATTTACATCCTCGTGCACGCCGGCGCCGATCCGATCGTGGTGACGCTCCCGGGCCGACCCTGGTCGGACGGCTTCGAGATCCTCGCCCACACCGGCGAACCCGAGGAGTTCCCTGCGGCCATTCTCGAAGCGGGTTTCCGGCTGCCGGTGCGCGGGCGGACGATCGTGGTGATGAAAGCCCTGGACCAGCCGTAGCGATGCCCGTGTCAGGCTGATGCGCAGACGGTGGCCGTGCAGTAGCGTGGGCGCCGTGACGCAGAGCAAAGTGACCCAGCCCTCGCCCCTCGCCAACGTCGGCCAGGAGGCAGTCGTCCCGGTGGATCTGACCGCGACAACGACCGTCGTGCGTGGCCTCGGACGTATCCCCGTGACGAAGGTGTCCCCCGTGATCGAGGGCGGCGCCTACCCGGCGAAAGCCACCGTCGGGGAGCTGATTCCCGTCCGTGCCAGAGTTTTCCGCGAGGGCCACGACGCCGTCAACGCGTCGGTGATCCTCACCGATCCCTCCGGCCACGAGACACGCCACGACATGGCGTCGCTGCCCCCTGCGGGGCTCGACCAGTGGGAGGCCTGGGTGAGTCTCGACGCCGAGGGCACCTGGACGTTCCGCGTCGAGGGCTGGTCCGATCCGTGGGGAACGTGGCTGCACAACGCCCAGGCCAAGCTGCCTGCGGGCGTCGACATCGACCTGGTGTGCCTCGAGGGCCGCGACCTCTTCGAACGCACGGCCGTCGTCGCCGACGCCGAGGGCGATCCGATCGAGGCGTCCATCCTGCGCGCCACCGGGCAGCTGCTGATCCCGCAGCGCCCCGCCGAAGACCTGCTGGACGTCGCCAACGGCACCGGCCTGGCGAAGGCGATGCGCAAGTACGGCCCGCGCGAGCTCGTCTCCCCCACCGCCGACTTCCCGATCTTCGCCGACCGCAAGAAGGCGCTGTTCGCGTCCTGGTACGAGTTCTTCCCCCGGAGCGAGGGCGCGACCTACGACGCGGCGACCGACACCTGGACGTCCGGCACCTTCGACTCCTGCCACCGCCGGCTCGAGGAAGTCGCGGCGATGAACTTCGACGTCGTCTACTTCCCGCCGGTCCACCCGATCGGCAGCGCATTCAAGAAGGGCAAGAACAACACCCTCGACGCCACCGAGAAGGATCCCGGTTCCCCGTGGGCGGTCGGCAGCGCGGCCGGTGGTCATGACGCGATCCATCCCGATCTCGGCGACTGGGAGTCCTTCGACCGCCTGGTGGCCAAGGCCACCGAGCTCGGCCTCGAGGTCGCGCTGGACTTCGCGCTGCAGGCGTCCCCCGATCACCCGTGGGTCACCGAGCACCCGGAGTGGTTCACCACCCGCATCGACGGCACGATCGCCTACGCCGAGAACCCGCCGAAGAAGTACCAGGACATCTACCCGATCAACTTCGACAACGACCCCGACGGCATCTACCCCGAGGTGCTCCGCATCCTGAAGCTGTGGATGGCCCACGGCGTCCGGATCTTCCGCATCGACAACCCGCACACCAAGCCGGTGCAGTTCTGGGGCTGGATCTTCGAGCAGATTCGTGCGACCGATCCGGACGTGATCTTCTTCGCCGAGGCCTTCACCAAGCCCGAGATGATGCACGCGCTCGGCAAGGTGGGCTTCCACACCTCGTACACCTATTTCACCTGGCGCGTGAGCAAGCCGGAGATCGAGGAGTACATGTATGAGCTGTCGCGCGACACGGACTCCTTCTACCGGCCGAACTTCTTCGTCAACACGCCGGACATCCTGCCGTTCCACCTCCAGTCGGGTAACCCGGCGATCTTCGCGATCCGGGCGATCCTCGCGGCGATGCTGTCGCCTTCCTGGGGCGTCTACTCCGGCTTCGAGCATTTCGAGTACGAGCCGCTGGCTCCGGGGCGCGAAGAGTACCTGAACTCCGAGAAGTACGAGTTCCGACCTCGCGACCACGCCGCGCAGCCGAACCTCAACCTGTTGATGGGACGCCTCAACGAGATCCGCTTGGCGCACCCGGCGCTGCAGCAACTGCGTCAGATCGACTTCCATCTCGCGTTGGACCACCAACTGCTGGCGTTCAGCAAGGTCGACGGCGACGACCGCGTGGTCGTCATCGTGTCGTTGGATCCCGACAACGCCATCGAGTCCGAGGTGCATCTCGACCTGACCAAGCTCGGGCTGGCCGCCGACGCGCCGCTGCCGGTGCGCGACGAGCTGACCGGCGCCACGTTCACCTGGGGTGCGCGCAACTTCGTCCGGCTCACCCCGGCTCAGCCCGCGCACATCCTGGCGGTGCTGTAGAGATCCGGTCCTCGTGAACGAGGTCCTCGACCAGGCCTGGATGCGGCACCTGGAGTCCGTTCGCTGGTTCGGTGGCAAGGGGGCCGGCGCACGCATCGTGCGTCGGCACCCCTTGTCCGCCCACACCCCGCCGGACGCGTGGCCACGGGTGCTCAGCGAGATCGCGACCCTCGCCTATCCCGACGGTCACCAGGAGTACTACCACCTGCTGGTGACACATCGACCGGCGGACGCCCCGGCGCCCGGTCCCGTGCTCGGCATCGAGCCCGACGCCGAGCGTCGGCTGGTCCAGGTCGGCGACGCGACGACGGACGCGGAAGCCCTGGAGGCGTTCGTGGCGGGATCCGCGCCCGCCTTCGGCGGGCGCCCGGTCGGCGTGTGGCGCGGTGAGCAGTCGAACACCACCCTCACCCTGGGCGGCGACGACCTGTACAAACTGTTCCGCCGCGTGGAGCCGGGCCCCAACCTGGACACCGAGGTGCTGCTCGCGTTGGCGGGCGGCCCTGTGCCCGAGGTGCGCGGACGCCTGACCGGCGCCTGGCCCGAGGGCGAGGTCACCGATCTCGGGGTGATCCTGGAGCGGATCCCCGAGGCGAAGGACGGCTGGGACATGGCCACCGCGGCCTGCGCGTCCGGCGAGGACTTCACCGTCCAGGCGCACCAGTTGGGCGTCGCCCTGAGGGACACCCACACGCTGCTGGCGCAGGCGTTCGGCGTCCGGCGCATCAAGGGCGACGACGTGGCCGCGCTCATGAACGAGCGTCTGGACGTCGCGGTCGCCGCAGTCCCCGCCCTCGCCGCCCACGCCGCCGCACTCCGGGACGCCTTCTCCGCGGTGGGCCGCGCCGCGATCGAGGTGCAACGCGTCCACGGCGACTTCCATCTCGGCCAAACCCTGCATTCGGCCCGGGGCTGGACGCTGATCGACTTCGAGGGCGAACCCGCCAAGACCGCCGCCGAGCGGCGCGCCTTCGATTCGCCCTGGCGCGACGTCGCCGGCATGGTGCGATCGTTCGATTACGCGCGCAGCGCACACGAGCAGCCGTCCGGCGATGCGGCCCGAGGTTGGGCCGATGACTCCCGCAGAGCCCTCCTGGAAGGATACTGTGGTGCCCACAGCCCGAGCGGCCTCCTCGGGGCGTACTTGATAGACAAGGCGGTCTACGAAGTGGTGTACGAAGTGCGAAACAGGCCCAACTGGGTTTCCATCCCGATGAGGGCAATCAGCGAGGCGTCCGCCACTTCCGCCTCGTCGATCCCCACCAACAAGGAGTAACCATGGCACATGACCCGTTCGGCGGACTGACCGGCTGGGATCTCGAGGGATTCCACAGCGGGGGCGATACCGAGCTCTGGAAGCGCCTGGGAGCGCATGTCGTGACGATGCACGACGATGAGCGCGGCGAGATATCCGGAACCCGATTCAGCGTGTGGGCTCCGAACGCGCGCGAGGTGCGCATCAACGCCGACTTCAACTGGTGGACGGGCGACACGATGCAGCTCATCCCCGGCACCGGCGTGTGGGGCCTGTTCGTCGAAGGTGTCGGCGACGGCACGATGTACAAGTTCAACATCCTCGGCGCCGACGGTCAGTGGCACGAGAAGGTCGATCCGATGGCCGCCTTCGCCGAGCAGGCACCGGCCAACAGCTCGATCGTCTACACGAGCCAGTTCGGTTGGGGCGACGGCGATTGGATGGAGACGCGCAAGAGCCGCAACTTCCAGAAGGAGCCCATGAGCATCTACGAGGTGCACCTGGGCGGCTGGCGCAAGGGCAAGACGTACCTCGAGCTCGCCGACGAACTCGTCGAGTACGTCACCTGGCAGGGGTTCACCCACGTCGAGTTCATGCCGATCACCGAGCATCCCTTCGAGCCGTCGTGGGGCTACCAGGTCACCAACTACTTCGCCCCGGAGTCGCGCCTCGGCCGTCCCGACGAACTGCGGTACCTGATCGATCGCCTGCATCAGGCCGGCATCGGCGTCATCCTCGACTGGGTGCCCGGCCACTTCCCCAAGGACTCCTTCGCGCTGGGGCGCTTCGACGGCACCGCGCTGTATGAGCACGCCGATCCCCGCCAGGGCGAGCACACGGAGTGGGGCACCTACATCTTCAACTACGGACGCAACGAGGTGAAGAGCTTCCTCGTCTCCAACGCGCTGTACTGGGTGACCGAGTTCCACATCGACGCGCTGCGGGTGGACGCCGTGGCGTCCATGCTCTACCTCGACTACAGCCGCGAAGAGGGTCAGTGGGTGCCGAACGAGTTCGGCGGCAACCACAACCTCGAGGCGATCGACTTCCTGCGCTACGTGAACCGTCACCTCTACGAGCGTGTCCCCGGCGTGACCATGATCGCCGAGGAGTCCACGTCGTTCGGCGGCGTCACCCAGCCGACCAACCTCGGCGGCCTCGGCTTCGGCTTCAAGTGGAACATGGGCTGGATGAACGACTCGCTGCGCTACCTGGCGCTCGAGCCGGTCTACCGCCAGTGGCACCACCACGAGATGACCTTCGCGATGGTGTACCAGTACAGCGAGAACTTCGTCCTGCCGATCAGCCACGACGAGGTCGTGCACGGCAAGGGGTCGATGATCAACAAGATCCCGCAAGACGCCTGGCGTCAGTTCGCGACGCTGCGCGCGTTCTACAGCTTCATGTGGGCCTTCCCGGGCAAGCAGTTGCTGTTCATGGGGCAGGAATTCGGCCAGCGTTCGGAGTTCAACGAGGCCGTCAGCCTCGAGTGGTGGGTCTCCGACCTGTGGGGGCACCAGGGCCTTCAGCGTCTCGTCAAGGACCTCAACGCCGTGTACACCGAGCATCCGGCGCTGTGGCGGCTGGACAACGACCCGTTCGGCTTCCAGTGGATCAATGCGGACGACGCCAGCCGGAACACCTACTGCTGGCTGCGGCGCGACAACGACGGGCAGCAGATCGCCGTCGTCGTGAACTTCAGCTCCGAGCCCTGGTACGACTACGAGATCGGGCTGCCCGCGGTGGGCCGTTGGACGGAGATCTTCAACTCCGATGCCACCGACTACGACGGCTCGGGCATCGGCAACTTCGGTGGGGTGGACGCCCATGAGGGCGAGTGGGGCGCCTTCCCCGCACGCGCGACCGTGCAGGTGCCGCCGCTGGGCGCGGTGTTCTTCCGCCTGGAACAGGCCGAGGATGCTGCTCCGAAGCGGGCGATCGAGGACGAACTGGGTGCCTCCGCCTGATCGGCTGATCAGCTTGAGGCACGACTCGGCCCCGGGGAGCGACCGCTCCCCGGGGCCGGGCTCTGCTTGAGGGCGGTCGGTCACCGCCGAGGGGCCCGGCGCCGATACCGTTCGCGCAGCAGCCACCCGAGTGCGAGCAGCGTCCCGGCGCCGGCGACCAGCCCGAACGCCGGCCCGACCACCGGATACAAGGTCCGGACAGCACTCACGGGCAAGACGACGCGCTGCTCCCCCGGCGCCCGAGCGGTGGCGTCGAACGAGTCGACCCGGCTCACCTGACGGCCGTAGGCGTCGGCCGTGAGACTGACGCCCGAGCCGGTCTGGCGGACGACGGCCATCCCGTTCTCGACGGCGCGGACGACACTCATGTCCGCGTGGATGCGCCGCACCTCGACCCAGTCGTTGGCGGGGATCACCATCACCTCGACGTTTCGGACGCCCGCCTGGCGGACCACCTCCGGGAAGTCTGCGTCCCAGCAGATGACCGCGCTGAGGCGTCCGAACGGCGTGTCCACCACCGACAGCCGGGCGTCGCCGCGCAGCGAACCCTCGAAGGCGTTGCCACCGTACTTGACGTGCGAGAGGACGACCTCGCCGCGGGGATCGAGCACCTCGACCCGGTTGGCCACGGGCTGCGTGTCCACGGTCAGGATCGGCAGGACGATCCAGGCGTCGTGGCGTCGGGCCACCTCCGCCAGGTCGGCCCGGAGCCCGGCGACCTCGGCCTCCGTTCCGAAGCCGGCTGCCTCGGGGAAGACGACCAGGTCGGCGGAGGCGGCCAGCCGCTCGGCTTCGTCCGCGAGGTGCGCGTGGGTCGCAGCCACCGCGTCGGCGAACGCGGCCGAGTCGGCCTCCAGCGCCAGGGCGTCGGCGATGGCGCCGTTCGGCAGCGACGCGCCGGCGACCCGCACCCACCGATCGGGGCCGGGCGTCGCCAGGGGCCGGGCCAGGCAAGCGATCAGGACGAGACCCACCAGGGCCGCGACCGCCCAGGCCGCCCTTGGTACGTCCCCCCAGCGTTCCCACACCAGCACCACGACGCTCGCGCCCCACCCGATCGCGAAGACCGTCAGCGGGAGCCCGCCGACGGCGGTGAGCTGGATCGCGGGCGCACCCACCTGGGTGTAGGCCTGTGAACCGAAGGTGCCGATGTCGGCGCCGGCGGTGGTCAGGGTGTCCATCGCTGTGGACGCCGACGGGAAGACCAGCGATGCGAGCGGCGTGGCGCCGACCCGGCGATGCACCGCGCGGTCGAGCACGAACGCCAGCATGCCCACCGGCGCCCCGGCGAGGGGGAGGACGGCGGTCGGCAGCGGCGCGGTGACCACCGCCGGAACCACACCGTTCCAGGCGAGGGCGCCCGCGCCGCCGACGAGCAGGGACACGACGACGAAGTCGAGGACGGGGCGGCGCGTGGCACGGTAGTACGCCAGCGTGAGCGCGGCGCCGGCCCAGGCGGCGACGGGCACGTTCCACGAACCGCCGGTGAACGCCGCCGCGGCGACGATCCCGGTCAGCAGCGCGATGCGGGTGACGGGCGACATGGCTTCCTCCTGGCTCTCGGTGTGGACACGACGCTACGGACGTCGGACCTCCGCGCCATCGCCCGCGGGGGTGCCCGTTCGGAGGCCCGTTCGGCCGATGCCCGGGCTGCCTCCAGGTCCTACGATCGGGGCAGGGTCAGACGACGGATCGGAGGAGGACGCCATGACCGACGCCAGGATCGCCACGGGCGAGCGGCCTGTGCCGCCGCGCCCGCAGACGGGCACTCTGGTCATCTACCTCCTGCTCAGCGGGGTGCTGGCGCTGCTCGCCTGGCACACGGTCGCGGACCTGATGCGGCAGGAGCGGGCCGTGGTGGCCGCCGTCGTCACGGTCACCGTGGCAGCCCTGATCGCGGCTTTCTGGTGGAAGGCCTACCGCGAGGAGCACCCCGGCTGGTGGCCGGCCTACGTTCTCGTCCAGTCGCTGCTCGTCGGCGTCCTGATCCTCGCCACGCGCGTCGTCGTGCGGGTCGACATCTCCTTGGCCGAGTCGGCCCTGCTGTGCCTGGCCGGCGAGGCGCTCGGCACCTGGGGCAACACCCGGCGCGGGTTTGCCCTCACTGGCGCCTACCTCGGGGCCGCCGCTGGCAGCGTCCTGGTGTTCACACCGCCCAGCGCCTGGGTCGGGCCGCTCAACCAGCTCGGCCTGCTGGCGGCCACGGTGATCGTGTTCGTGGTGCTCTACAACCGTGCGGACGCCGAACGGCGGCGCGCCGAGGCGCTGGCCGCCGAGTTGCGCGCCTCGACCGAACAGGTCGCGACGCTGACCCGGCACGCCGAGCGGCAGCGGATGGCGCGCGAACTCCACGACACGCTCGCCCAGGGCCTCACCGGCCTCACGCTGCAGCTCGAGGCGACCCGCGGCCACCTCGAACGCGGTAACGCCCCGCGCGCCCTCGCCATCGTCGAGCAGGCGCTGACGAGCGCGCGCGCCACGCTGGCGTCCTCGCGCCGGGCCATCGACGACCTGCGTCGCAACCCGGACGATCTGGCGTCCGAGATCGGCGCCCGGGCCGCGCGGTTCACGCGCGAGAGCGGCATCCGCAGCACGGTGGAGATCGGTGGCGAGGGGGCGCTGGCCGCCGAAACCCGCGAGCACCTGCTGCGGGTGATCGACGAGGCGCTCGCCAACGTGGCCCGGCACGCGGGCGCCGGCCACGTGCTCGTGCAGTTCAGCGACGGCGGCACCGGCCTGGTCCTTCAGGTGACCGACGACGGCGACGGCTTCGACACGGACGCCGTCGGCGAGGGTCGCTACGGCTTGGTCGGCATGCGCGAGCGTGCCGCGCTGATCGGCGGACGCCTGTGGGTCGAGTCCCGGCCGGGGAGCACCAGCGTCCGCGTGGAGGTACCCCGATGATCCGGGTGCTGCTCGTCGACGACCATGCGATCGTCCGCCAAGGGCTGCGACTGCTGCTGGAGACGAACGACGACATCGACGTGGTCGGCGAGGCATCCGACGGGGCCGAGGCGCTCAGCGCCGCCGCGGAGTACCGGCCCGACGTCGTGCTGATGGACATCCGGATGCCGCGCGTCGACGGCATCGAGGCGACCGAGCGGTTGCGTGTCGACCATCCGGAGGTGGCCGTCGTCATCCTGACCACCTACGACCAGGACGGTCTGCTGTTGCGCGGACTGCGGGCCGGTGCCCGCGGCTACCTGCTCAAGGACACCACCCAGGAGCAGCTCGCCAGCACGATCCGCGCCGCGGCCGCGGGCAACGCGCTGCTCCAGGCGGACGTCCTCGCCCAGGTGCTGGCGACGTCAGGCGATGCCGGCGCTACCGCCGGGCCATCGCCCGGTGCGGCGGACTCGTCCGTCTTGACGGCCGGCTTGACCCGACGCGAGCGGGAGGTGCTCCGGCTCGCCGCGGACGGGTTGCGGACGCGCGACATGGCGGCGTCGCTGTACGTCGGCGAGCGGACGATCAAGGCTCACCTGGCGTCCATCTACCTCAAGCTCGAGGTCGGCACCCGGGCGGCCGCGATCGCGCGGGCGCATCGGCTTGGTCTGCTGCGCTGATTCAGAAGAGCGCCGTCATCAGGTCGCGGCGGGCCTTCAGCACGGCGGGATCGGCGGGGCCGACCGTCTCGAACAGTTCCAGCAGCCGGACGCGGACCCTCTCGCGCGGCGCTCCCGTCGTCGTGCGAACAAGCTCGGTCAGTCGGGCGAAGGCCGCGGTCACGTTGCCGGCGGCCAGTTCGAGGTCGGCCATGGCGAGGTGAGCGTCGACGTCGGCGCCATCGAGCGCGAGCGCGGCGCGCACCACCTCGGGATCGGCGGTCGTGACGCGTCGGATGAGCCGCGCCTGCGCCCGCCCGGCGGACGCCTCCGCGTCGGCCGGGTTGGCGGCCAGGAGCTTGTCGAACTCCTCGATCGCGGTCTCGAAGTCGCCGCGCTCGAGGGCCGCGTCCGCTGCGTCGAAGCGGGGGTCGGGACCCTCGGCGGTCGCGGCGTCCGCAACGACGGGCTGCGCCCGCCCGGCCAGGCCCTGCTGGTGCGCGAGCGCGACGAGCTGATCGATCACCGCCTTCACCTGCGCCTTTTCGGCGGTGCCCTGGAACAGCGGGGCGAGTTGGCCACCGACGATCCCGACCACCATCGGCACGGCCTGCACCTGCAGCGCCTGCGCGATCGCGGGTGCCTCGTCGACGTTCACCCGCACCAGCAGCCAGCCGCCGGCCGACGCGTTCGCGAGGTCCTTGAGATCGGCGGACAACTGCGCGCCGCTCGGCGCGCGCGGCGACCAGAACTCGACCACGACGGGGTGCTGCATCGACAAGCCCAGGTAGGACTCGAAACTGCGGACGTCGGCCTCGGTCCACCACACGGCGCCGGCAGGCGCGGGGGGTGCGGGCTTGAGCGCGGACAGGTCGATAGCTCCACCATGGAACGGCACAGAGGTCATGGCCTCCATTGTTCCACCCCCCGCGTGCGGACCGATCGCCCCCGCCTGCGCTGCAAGACGGGCGAAACGCGCCGAAACCCCGCCGGACACGAAACGGGGAGGTGCGGGGAGTCCGATCAGGGGGCAAGATGGGCCGCATGGTTCACGCACGCGCCGGGCAACTCGCACTGCCCCAAGATCTCATCAATGTCGACGACGTCCTCGCGGCCTACTACGACCTCGTCCCCGATCCGGCCAACCCCGACCAGATGGTCGTGTTCGGCACCTCGGGCCACCGGGGCAGTTCCCTCAACACGGCATTCAACGAGGCCCATATCGCGGCCACCACCCAGGCGATCGTCGAATATCGCGCCGCGCAGGGGGTGACCGGCCCGCTGTTCATCGGCAAAGACACCCATGGCCTCTCGCTGCCCGCCTGGAAGACGGCGCTCGAAGTGCTGCACGCCCACGGCATCGACGTGCGCGCAGAACGCGACGACGAGTACACGCCGACCCCCGCGGTGTCCCGCGCGATCATCGTCTATAACCGCGATCACTCCGGCCCGCGCGCCGATGGCATCGTCGTGACGCCCTCGCACAACCCGCCGGCCGACGGCGGCTTCAAGTACAACCCGCCGCACGGTGGGCCGGCCGATTCCGACGCCACGTCGGTGATCGCCGCGCGCGCCAACGAACTGCTGAGCGATTGGCGCTCCATCAAGCGGACGCCGTACGAGAAGATCGCCGGCGAGATCACCCGCCACGACTACCGGACGCCGTACTGCGCCGACCTGGTCAACGTGATCAACCTCGACGCCATCCGGGGCGCTGGCCTCAACATCGGCGCCGACGCGATGGGCGGCGCGTCCGTGCAGTACTGGTCCTACATCGCCGACACCATGAATCTCGGCCTCACGGCCATCAACCGCACCGTCGACCCGGCGTGGCCGTTCATGACGCTCGACTGGGACGGCAAGATCCGCATGGATTGCTCCAGCCCGTACGCCATGGCCTCCCTGATCAACAACAAGGACGCCTTCGACCTGTCGACCGGCAACGACGCGGACTCCGACCGGCACGGCATCGTCACGCCCGACGCCGGCCTCATGAACCCCAACCACTACCTCGCGGTGGCGATCCAGTACCTGTTCAGCCATCGCGACGGCTGGGATCCGGCCGCCGGCATCGGCAAGACGCTCGTGTCGAGCTCGATGATCGACAATGTCGCCAAGAAGATCAACAAGAAGCTCGTCGAGGTCCCGGTCGGGTTCAAGTGGTTCGTACCGGGCCTGTCGGACGGCTCGATCGGCTTCGGCGGCGAGGAGTCGGCGGGCGCGTCCTTCCTCACCCTCGACGGGAAGACGTGGACGACCGACAAGGACGGGATCATCCTGGACCTGCTGGCGTCCGAGATCCTCGCCGTGACCGGTAAGACGCCCTCGCAGCACTACGCCGAGCTGGAGGCCGAGTTCGGCTCCACCTCGTACGCCCGGGTCGATGCCCCGGCCAACCGTGCGCAGAAGGCCAAGCTCGGCAAGCTGGCGCCCGAGGATGTCAGCGCCACCGAGCTGGCCGGTGAGTCCATCGTCGCGAAGATGACGAACGCCCCCGGCAACGGGGCCTCGATCGGCGGGTTGAAGGTCGTCACCGAGAACGCCTGGTTCGCCGCGCGCCCCTCGGGCACCGAGGACGTCTACAAGATCTACGCCGAGTCCTTCAAGGGTCCCGATCACCTGGCCCAGGTGCAGACCGAGGCGAAGCAGGTCGTGGACGCCGTGCTCAGCTGACCTCGTCCGTGCAGCCAGACCCGTGCCCCTCACGCGGGTCACGGGTCTGGCTGCATCACCCTCGCCGCCCGCACTTCCGCCGGCGGATGCAGGACTACCGCCGGTCCTGAAGGAGCGCCTCCCGATTCATCCGGCAGGCATTCGTGCCGAAGACGGGCGTCCGGCGCGCAGGCGTGCCAGTGTGGGGGTATGGAGAATTCTGACCTTTTCGTGTGCATTGACCATGTCGGCTACGCCGTCCCCGATCTCGACGAAGCCATCAAGCTTCACACGGAGGTGTTCGGCTGGCGCGTGCTGCACCGCGAGACCAACGAGGAGCAGGGCGTCGAAGAGGCCATGCTCGGCACCGGTGACCAGCACTCCGAGAACGCCCAGATCCAGCTGCTCGCCCCGCTGAACCCCGACTCCACGATCGCCACGTGGCTCACGCGCAATGGTGGACGCGGCGGCGTCCAGCAGGTGGCCTACCGCGTCAACGACATCGACGCCGTCTCGGCCACGCTCCGCGAGCGGGGCGCGACCCTGCTGTACGCCGAGCCGAAGATCGGCACGGGCGGTTCGCGCATCCAGTTCGCTCACCCGAAGAGCACCGGAGGCATCCTGCTGGAGATCGTCGAGCCCGCCAAGGACGCCGCCCACTCGTAGGTGTGACCGCACACTCGGGCAGACCGGCCCCCGGAGTTCGCTCACGGGGGCCTGTTGCGGTCTCGTTCGGGCCACTCAAGGGGTAGCATCGAAGCGCCGGCCCCCCGGCGACTTTGGTGGAGAGGATTTGCGGTGACACAGAACGACGCGCACGGTCTGGACCTGTTCGACGAGGCGGCGAGCGCCGTCCGCGGCTTTCCCAACGCGATGCTCGGCTATGACAAGAAGGCCGTCGACGACTACATCCGTGACGTGGAGCGTCAACTGTCCCTCGCCAAGCACCAGCTGCGTTCGGTCCAGCGCGAGTTGACCTCAGCCAACCTGCGCGTCGACGACACGGACTTCAGCAAGCTGGGCGCCCACACCGCCAACCTGCTCAAGGTGGCCGAAGCCCAGGCGGGTGAGATGATCCAGACCGCCCAGAGCCGGGCCGAGGTGATGCTCTCCGAGGCTCACGCCGAGGCCGACCGTACGCGGGCGGACGCCGCCCAGACCGCCGAGTCGGCACGCCAGGAAGGCGTGGCCTCGATCAAGATCCTGCGCACCGAGCTCCAGGAGCAGACGCGTCGCGAACTCGAGGCCGCCCGCGCCGAAGCCGAAGGGCTCCGGCGCTCCGCCGACGAGCACGCCGCCATCATCAGGACCGAGGCCGAGCAGCAGTCCGCAGCGCTCACCGACGCCGCACGACGCCAGGTGGAGGCCTTGCGCGCGGCCGCCGAGAACGAGATCGCCGTCCTGCGCGCCAACGCCGCGGCCGAACAGGAAGAGCACCTGGGCCTCTTCCACGAGGAGCAGGCGGCGCTGTCCGAGCAGTTGGCGGCCTCGTCCACGCAGGCGCGCGAACACTCCGACGCGGTTCAGATGGCGCTCCTCGAGGCGTCCGAGAATCTGCGCACCCGCCAGCAGGTCGCCTACAGCGAGGCCGAGGACATCAAGGCGACCGCCATCTCCGAGGCGGGCGATATCGTGGCGTCCGCGCGCGCCAAGGCCGACAGCATCCTGGCGCAGGCCGATCACGAACTCGCCGCCCGCAACGAGAAGCTCAGGCGCGAACAACGCCACCTGCGCCAGCGCAAGAATGCGCTGCTCAGCCAGCTCGCGCAGCTGTCGAGCCTGGCGACCCAGACCGCCGACCAGTTCCCCGAAGAGGAGTCGACCGGACCCATCGAGTCCTGGGGCGAAGCGCTCCTCGCCGTCGGCGAGGCCCCTGTCGACGCCGAGACCGACAGTGAGGCACGGGAGGATTCGTGAGCGGCAGTGCCTCGTTGCACACCGGCAACGGGGCGCGACGCGATCCTGGCGGGGTGGCCCCCGCGACCGCTGCTGAGCCCGACCCCGCCGATCAGCCGGGCGGGACTCCCGCCTCCGCCGCGACCCCGCCCACCACGACGTCCGAACCGCGACGCTGGTGGCGCAAACTGCGCCGGTCCTCCCAGCTCACGCCGGCAGACCCCGAACTGCCTCGCACCGACGACACGCCGGGCCCGACCAGCCTGCTCTACCGTTCGCCGTTCCAGATCGGCTTCCTGGTCACCATGGGCGGCCTCGTCGCGTTCGGCCTGCTGGCCGCCTTGGCCGCGTTGCAGAGCGTCCTGGTGCTGGGTCTGCTGTCGCTGTACCTCGCGCTGGGCCTCAGCCCGCTCGTCGAGGCGCTGTACCGCCGAGGCCTGGGCCGCGGCCTCTCCGTGGCCGTCGTGGCACTGGGCCTGCTGGTGCTGCTCGCGCTGGGCGCCTGGGCCGTGCTCCCCGTGCTCACCGAGCAGGTCAACATTCTGGTCCAGAACACCGCGACCTATCTGCAGAGTCTGCGCGAGAACCCGCAGGTGGCCGAACTCGACGGGCAACTCGACCTGCTCAACCGCGTCACCAGCGTCATGACGTCCGGATCGTGGATCGAGGGCCTGTTCGGCGGCATCCTGGGCGCCTCGGTCGCCATCGCCAACATCCTGTTCAGCTTCCTCGTGACCCTGGTGCTGACCCTGTGGTTCCTGGCGTCCCTACCCTCGATCAAGGAGACCATCTACCAACTCGCGCCCGCCTCGCGGCGTCCCCGGACGAAATACCTGGCCAACGAGATGTTCCGTCGCATCGGCGGCTACATGTCGGGCTTGTTCACGGTCGTGGTGCTCGCCAGCAGCGCGGCCTTCCTGTTCCTGAACATCGTCGGGCTGGGGGCCTACTCGCTGGCGCTCAGCGTGGTCGTCGCGATCTTCGCGTTCATCCCGATCGTCGGTCCCACCTTGTCGATGCTCATCGTGTCGCTGGTGGCCTTCTCGAACGACACCACGATCGGCATCGTCACGCTGGTCTTCTTCCTCGTCTACCAGCAGGTGGACGCCTACGTCCTGCAGCCCCGGATCTTCCAGCGCTCGGTCAACGTGCCGGGGCCGCTGATCGTGCTGGCGGCGCTGTCGGGCGGCATCCTGTTCGGCATCGCCGGCGCCCTGCTCGCGATCCCGACCGTCGCGTCGCTGCTGCTGCTCTACCGTGAGGTCGTGGTGCCCGCGCTCGACCGGTCCTGAGCGGGCGATCGGCGGGCTTCTCAGAACAGCCGGGCCTCGGCGTCGTCCAGGCCCCGCAGGGCGTCGTAGTCGACCGTCACGCAGGCGATGCCGCGCGCGGTCGCCAGCACCCGGGCCTGCGGCTTGATCTGCTGGGCCGCGAACACACCGCCCACAGGACGCAGCAGCGGGTCGGCGTTCAGCAGCTCCAGATAGCGGGTCAGCTGCTCCACGCCGTCGATCTCGCCGCGCCGCTTCACCTCGACGGCGACGTGCACGCCCGAGGCGTCCCTGAACAGGATGTCGACAGGCCCGATGGCGGTCATGTACTCGCGGCGCACCAGGGTCCAGCCCTCACCGAACGTGTCGGGGTTGTCGGCCAGCAGCATCTGCAGGTGCGCCTCGACGCCGTCCTTGACCAGGCCGGGGTCGACCCCCAACTCGTGCGAGGAGTCGTGCATCACCTCAGCCAGGGAGATCGTCAGCGTGTCGCCGTTCTTGTTGGCGACGGTCCAGACCTGCTCCAGGCCCTCCTCGCCGGGCTGGGCAGGATCCGCCTGCCGCATGACGAGCGTGCACGGCGGGTTCATCCAGTTCAGCGGCTTGTAGGCGCGGTCGTCGGCGTGGATCGAGAGCGATCCGTCAGCCTTGAGCATCAGCAGTCGTGGAGCCATCGGCAGGTGCGCCGACAGGCGTCCGGCGTAGTCTACCTGGCATCGGGCTATCAGGAGGCGCACCCTGCGCATCCTACCGTTAGTATCGACGGGTGGCCCGACGTCCCAGCAAGCACCTTCGCCAGCCCCGCCCGCTGCCGGCCTCCTTCGGCCAGAGGCAGAGCAAGGCCGACGGAACATGGGTCGTGCAGTCGCTGTCCTCGGGCCGCACCGACAAGGACTACGTCTGCCCCGGCTGCAACCGGCGCATCCCGGCCGGCTCGCCTCAGATCGTCGCGTGGCCCCGCATGGCGTCGGTGGGGTCCTCCTCGCCGGTCGCGGATCGCCGGCATTGGCACACCTCGTGCTGGAACCGCAGGCGATGACCGTGGGACTCCACGCCGTCCAGGTCGGTGCCGGGACGCCGCGCGTCGCCTACCTGCACGGCCTGCTCGGGCAGGGCAAGAACCTCGCCACCATCGCCAAGGCGGTGGCCGGCACCGAACCCGGCCTGCTCTACGACCTGCCGAACCACGGCCGCAGCCCCTGGACCGACGGCTTCGGTTACAGCGCCTGGGCGGACGCGGTCGCCGCCGACCTCCGCGACCGCCTGGGCCCGGCGACGCCGATCAGCATTTTCGGGCATTCGATGGGTGGCAAGACCGCCATGGCGCTCGCGCTCCGCCACCCGTCCCTGGTCCGCGGGCTGGTGATCGCCGACATCTCGCCGGACGATTCCAGCCACGGCTACGGGTTCCGTCGGCTGCTCAGGGCCCTTCGCGCGCTGCCGCTGGAGCACCTCGACACCCGCACGGACGCCGACGCCGCGCTCGCCGCATCCGTGCCCGAGGCCGGCGTGCGTGCCTTCCTGCTGCAGAACCTGCACCGGATCCCCGGGGGCGGCTGGCGCTGGCTGCCGAACCTCGCGCTGCTCGAGGCGTCGCTGCCGCAGATCAGTGGCTGGCCTGCGGGCCTCCAGGGGCCCTTCACCCGTCCCGTGCTGTGGATGCGTGGCGGGGACTCCGGCTATGTCACCGACGAGCACGCCCCGAAGATGCGCAGCCTGTTCCCTCACGCCCGGCTGGTCACCATCAAGAACGCCGGCCACTGGCTGCACGCCGACCAGCCGGACGCCGTCGCCGGCGTCCTGGCGGTCTACCTGGCCGGCCTGCGGCCCGAGCTCAGCCCGTAACGACCGACTGGATCACCGTCGGCACGTTCGGACGCCCCACCGCGTTGCTCTCGCTCGCGTCATGGCCCTGTTCTGCCCGTTGTGCGATCGTCTCGATGCCCGCGGCGTCCATGCGACCGAACACCGTATAGCGCGGCGGCAGCGGCGTGTCGGCGTAGACGAGGAAGAACTGGCTGCCGTTGGTGTCGCGACCGGAGTTCGCCATGGCGATCGTGCCCGCCGGGTAGTCGTTGGTCTGCGCGAGCTCGTCGTTGAAGGTGTAGCCCGGCCCGCCGCGCCCGGTTGCGGTCGGGTCGCCGCACTGCAGCATGAACATGCCGCCGGTCGCGAGCCTGTGGCACTCTGCGCCGTTGAAGAATCCCTGCTGGGCGAGGCTCTCGAACGAGTTGACCGTGCACGGAGCCGCCGCACGGTCGAGTTCCACATTGACCTGCGCGTCGCCGAAATCGATGGTCATGTTCACCGTTCCCGTGGCCGGCACCTTGGTCACCGGCGGCGGATCGACCGGTTTCGACGCGGGCGTCGACGCCCGATAGTCGCAGCGCACCGTGCCGTCGGCGCTCACGCCGGCGGTCGGGCTGACGGCGCACCCGGCCAGCGCCAGGGCAAGGACGGCCGGGATCGCGGCCATGCGGGAGAGTCTCACCGGTCCAAGGTCACATAAGGTGAAGCCATGGTCAATCTGACGCGGATCTACACCCGCACCGGCGATGCCGGCTCCACCCGGTTGTCCGACATGTCGGCGGCTCGCAAGACCGATGTCCGGGTCGCGGCCTACGGCGATGTCGATGAGGCGAACGCCGTCATCGGGCTCGCCGTCACCCTCGGCGGGCTTCCGGACGCCCTCGTCGCCGCGCTGCGCGAGGTGCAGAACGAACTGTTCGACGTCGGCGCCGACCTGTCGAACCCCCTGACCGCCAACCCCGCGTGGGAGCCGCTGCGCATCACCCAGCCGAGCATCGACCGGCTGGAGGCCTGGTGCGACGAGTTCGGGGAGCCTCTCGGCGACCTGGTGAGCTTCATCCTGCCCGGCGGGACGCCGGGTGGCGCCTACCTGCACCAAGCCCGCACGGTCGTGCGCCGCGCAGAGCGGACGGCCTGGGCCGCGGCCGAGGCGTACGGCTTCGAGACCGGCAGCGGCGACGAGCCTGGCGGCGTCAACTCGCTCGCGATCACCTACCTCAACCGCCTCAGCGATCTACTGTTCGTACTCGGCCGCGTCGCCAACCTGGCGGTCGGAGACGTGTTGTGGGTGCCCGGCAAAGAACGCGAGCCGATCGGGGTCCGAGCACAGCGCCAGCGCGCGAAGATCGAAAGCGCCCAGGCTCGGCGGCGCTGAGGCTGCGACACCGCGGCCGAGGAGCACACGTCTCACGACACCCGGCCGCGGTCGCCGCCGGGCGGCCCCGCCTCGGTCCAGCTGCTGAAGGCGGTGAGGTCGGGGCGGGACATCGCCAGCAGCACGCCCTCGAGCGGTTCGCCCAGCTCAGCGACCACATGCCCCCCGTAGAGCTCGTCGGCCTCGTCTGGGTCCGGCGTCCGCACCTTCACCACGTGGGTGTCGGTGCGCTGAAAGGTGTAGCGCGGGCGCACAGACAGGCCGAACGCCCGGAACCACTCGAAGCTGTCCTGATGGAAGCGAGCGATTCCGAGCGTCCACACCACGCTGCCGGGACGCCGCAGCGAACACTGCAGGACGCGTCCGTGCCGCGCCAGCCATCGTCCGCGCAGTACCAACCAGACGAGAGGGGTGAGCACCCCGACCAGGCCGACCACGACCACCATCGCGGTCCAGCCCCACCAGTCGGGCATACTCACCCCGTCGTCGTCAGGTCAGTGCTGCTCGGCCGCCCGTTGCGCCGCGCGAAGTTGAGCACGGGCACGATAGTAGTGGTGTTTCGTCTCGACGCTGACATCGCCGGCGTCGAGCGCCTTCTGAGCCGCGTGGTACTCGCGTTCGGCCTCCGGCAGTTTGATCTCCTCGGCCATGCGGCCTTGGGAGGTCAGCACGGACACCCGGTTCTCGTCGACCGCGAGGAAGCCGCCATCGATCGCGATGATCTCGCGGGCGCCGCCGTCCGCGCACAGCACCTCGACCGCGCACGGCACGAGCGTCGCCAGGATCGGCTCGTGATGACTCAGGATGCCGATGTCGCCCTCGGGCGTGCGCGCGAGGAAGGACGCGGCGTCCCCCTCCCAGACGAGACCGTCGGCCGCGACGATCTCGACCCGCAGTGGCGAGGAGTCGAACGCCATGCTCAGCCTTCCTTCTGGATGCGGTCCCAGTTCTCCATGACCATGTCCATGCCGCCCACGTTGAAGAACGCCTGCTCGGCGATGTGGTCGACCTCGCCGTCGCAGATCATCGCGAACGCCGCGATGGTGTCGGCCAGCGGCACCGTGGAGCCTTCGATCTGGGTGAACTTCGTGGCCATGTAGGTGTTCTGGCTGAGGAACTGCTGAATGCGGCGAGCTCGTCCGACAACGATCTTGTCTTCCTCGGAGAGCTCGTCGACACCGAGGATCGCGATGATGTCCTGCAGTTCCTTGTTGCGCTGCAGGATCTGCTTCACGCGGGTCGCGGTGTCGTAGTGATCCCTGCCCACGTACTGCGGATCGAGGATGCGCGATGTCGAGGTGAGCGGATCCACGGCCGGGTACAGGCCGCGGCTGGCGATGTCGCGGCTGAGCTCGGTGGTGGCGTCCAGGTGCGCGAAGGTCGTCGCCGGCGCCGGGTCGGTGTAGTCGTCGGCGGGCACGTAGATCGCCTGCATCGATGTGATGGAGTGGCCGCGGGTCGACGTGATCCGCTCCTGCAGCTGGCCCATCTCGTCCGCCAGGTTCGGCTGGTAGCCCACGGCGGACGGCATGCGGCCGAGCAGCGTGGACACCTCGGAACCGGCCTGCGTGAAGCGGAAGATGTTGTCGATGAACAGCAGCACGTCCTGCTTCTGCACGTCGCGGAAGTACTCCGCCATGGTGAGGGCCGACAGCGCGACGCGCAGACGCGTGCCCGGCGGCTCGTCCATCTGGCCGAAGACGAGCGCGGTGTCCTTCATGACGCCGGCTTCGATCATCTCGTGGATGAGGTCGTTCCCTTCACGGGTGCGCTCGCCGACGCCGGCGAACACCGAGGTGCCGCCGAAGTTGTGCGCGATGCGGAAGATCATCTCCTGGATGAGCACCGTCTTGCCCACGCCCGCGCCGCCGAAGAGGCCGATCTTTCCGCCCTTGACGTAAGGGGTCAGCAGGTCCAGCACCTTGATGCCGGTCTCCAGCATCTCGGTCCTCGGCTCGAGTTGGTCGAACTTCGGCGCCGCACGGTGGATCGGCCAGCGCTCGGCGATCTCGATGCCCGAGATGTCCTCGTTGAGGCAGTCGCCGGTCACGTTCCAGACCCGGCCCTTGGTGACGTCGCCCACCGGCACGGAGATCGGCGCACCGGTGTCGACGACCTTGGTGCCGCGGCGCATGCCGTCGGTCGGCTTCAGCGAAATGGCGCGGACGATGTTGTCGCCCACGTGCAGCGCCACCTCCGAGGTGATCTCGCGGGACAGTTCGCCCGCGTCGATCTCGATGGTGAGCGCATTCATGATGTCGGGCATCTGGTCGGCGGGGAACTCGACGTCCACCACCGGGCCGATGACGCGCACGACACGGCCCACGCCGGTGGTGCTCGGAATCTCAGCAGTCAGGGTCATGGTTGCCTCTCTCGCCTCAGTCCTGGGCGCTCGCCTCGGCGAGCGCGCTGGCGCCACCGACGATCTCGGTAATTTCCTGGGTGATCTCGGCCTGACGCGCCTGGTTCGCTTCGCGGGTCAAGGATTCGATGAGTTGGTTGGCGTTGTCGGTGGCCGACTTCATGGCCCGCTGCTGGCTGGCCAGGATGGACGCCGCCGACTGGAGCAGATAGAACCACACCCGGCTGCGGATGTACTGGGGCATGATCTCGTCCAGGACCGTGTCCGCGTCCGGCTCGAAGGCGTACTGCGGGATGTGCCCGAGTTCGTCGACGGTGTGGACGCCCGCAACGACCTCCACCGGCAGCAGCCGACGCACGCGTGGCGTCTGGGTCAGCATCGACTCCATGCGGGTGTAGACCGCGTGGATCTCGTCGACGCCGCCGTCCTCGTACGGCGTCAGGAACCCCTCCATCAGCACGTCGGCGATCTCCTGCGCGTCGCCGTACGTCGGCGAGTCGCTGAAGCCCTCCCACGTCTGGATCACCGGGATCTCGCGGAACTTGTGGTAGGCGATGCCCTTTCGGCCCACCACGTAGCGGCGGACCTCGACCCCCTGCGACTCCAGGCGCGCCCGCATGCGTGCCGCCGCCTTGATGAGGTTGGTGTTGAAGGCGCCGTTCATGCCGCGGTCCGACGTGAACATCAGCAGCGCAGCGCGACGCGGACGCTCCACGTGGGTCGTCAGCGGGTGCTCCACGCTGGCGTGCGTCGCCAGCGCGGACATCGCGCGGTTCAGCTCGCGGGTGTAGGGCAGCGCCCGGACACCCGCCTGCTGCGCGCGAATCACCTTCGAGGCGGCAATGAGCTCCATCGCCTTGGTGATCTTCTTGGTGGCCGTGACCGACTTTCGCCGCTGTCGAAGCTCCCTCAGACTGGACGCCATCTTCAGCCCTTCTTGACCACGATCTTCTCGGCGCCGACATCGGCGTCACCGAGCGGCTTGGCGTGGGGGTTGTCGGACGCCGGCGCGCCCTTGGCGCTCGTCCGGAAGCCCGCCTTGACCTTGTCGATCTCGACCCGCACCGCGGCTGCGGTGTCGTCGTCCCACTTCTGGGTCTCGGCGATGGTGGTCAGGATCGAGGTGTGGTGGCGCAGGTGCTCCATCAGCTCGGCCTCGAAGCGCAGCACGTCCTCCACGGGGATGTCGTCCAACAGGCCGTTGGTGCCGGCCCACACGCCGATCACCTGGTCCTCGACGGGGAAGGGCGTGTACTGACCCTGACGCAGCAACTCGGTGAGGCGGGCGCCCCGGTCGAGCTGGCGGCGCGACGCCGCGTCCAGGTCCGAGGCAAACATCGCGAACGCCTGCATGTCGCGGTACTGGGCGAGGCTGATCTTCAGCGTGCCGGCCACCCCCTTCATCGCCTTGATCTGGGCGGCTCCGCCCACGCGGGACACCGAGATGCCGACGTCGATCGCGGGACGCTGGTTGGCGTTGAAGAGGTCGGACTGCAGGAAGATCTGGCCGTCGGTGATCGAGATGACGTTGGTCGGGATGTACGCCGACACGTCGTTGGCCTTCGTCTCGATGATCGGCAGGCCGGTCATCGATCCGCCGCCCAGCTCGTCGCTCAGCTTGGCGCAGCGCTCCAGCAGGCGGGAGTGGAGGTAGAACACGTCGCCGGGGTAGGCCTCGCGGCCCGGCGGGCGGCGCAGCAGCAGCGACATCGCCCGGTACGCCTCAGCCTGCTTGGTCAGGTCGTCGAAGATGATCAGGACGTGCTTGCCCTGGTACATCCAGTGCTGCCCGATGGCGGAACCCGAGTACGGCGCGATGTACTTGAATCCGGCCGGGTCGGACGCGGGGGCGTGAACGATGGTGGTGTAGTCCATCGCGCCGGCGTCGGTCAGCGTCTGGCGCAGCGCCGCGATGGTCGAGCCCTTCTGCCCGACCGCCACGTAGATGCAGCGCACCTGCTTGGCGGGGTCGCCGCTCGCCCAGTTCGCCTTCTGATTGATGATCGTGTCGATCGCGATCGCCGTCTTGCCGGTCTTGCGGTCGCCGATGATCAACTGGCGCTGTCCGCGGCCGATCGGGATCATCGCGTCGATCGCCTTGATGCCGGTCTGCAGAGGCTCGCGGACCTCCTGGCGGTCCATGACGCCGGCGGCCTGCAGTTCGAGGACGCGACGCTGGGGCACATCGGCGATCTCACCGAGGCCGTCGATCGGGTTCCCCATCGCGTCGACCGTGCGGCCCAGATAGCCGTCGCCCACCGCCACGGAGAGCACCTCGCCGGTGCGGCGCACCTGCGAGCCCTCTTCGATGCCCTCGGACTCGCCGAGGACCACGACGCCGATCTCGCGGACGTCCAGGTTCAGCGCGATACCGAGGGTGCCGTTCTCGAACTCGAGCAACTCGTTGGCCATCGCCGACGGCAGTCCCTCGACGCGGGCGATGCCGTCGCCGGACGTCGCGACGATGCCGACCTCCTCGCGGGTCGAGGTGTCCGGCGTGTAGTGGGAGACAAACCGGTCGAGGGCGTCCCGAATCTCATCGGGACGAATGGTCAGATCCGCCATGGCAATGCGTTCCTTCGCTGCTTCGCTGCTTGCTTGAGTTCAGTTACTCGGCCGTCAGGCCAGTCTGCGCTGTGCGTCGTCCAGACGCGCAGCCACGGTGCCCTCGATGACTTCGTCACCGAGAGACACGCGAGCACCGCCGATGACGGTCGGATCGAGGACCACGCGAAGGTTCACGTCGCGGCCCACTTGGCGGGACAACGCGGCCGTGAGGCGCGCTTCCTGCTCGTTGGTCAAGGCGATCGCCGTCGTCACGGTGGCGATCGCACGCTCGCGTTCCTCGGCGGCCATGGTGAGGTAGCTGTCGACGGTCAGACCGAAGGTGCGTTGCCGCGCCACGACCGCCCGCCGGGCCAGCCGCGCGGTGGCGGCGCTGACGCGGCGCTCGATCAGTTCGCCGAGCAGGCGCTGACGCCCCTCCAGCGGAGCCAGCCGATCGCCGAGCGCGCGGTTCAGCTCGGGGTTCGCCTCGACGAGGCGCTCGACCTTGAAGAGCTCGTCCTCGACCTCGTCGAGGCTCCCCTCGGCCCGGGCCGTGCGCAGCAGGGCGCGGACGGCCTGGCGCTCGAGGGCTGCCACCAACGAGCTGGCCGCACCCCAGCGTGCCCGCGCCGCCTCCGCGATCACCGCCACCGCCGACCCGCCGAGTCGTGGCCCGAAGAGGGACTCCGCGAGCTGCGCGCGCACGTCGTCTGGCGTGGACGGGTCACTCAGCGCACGGCGCAGGGACGCCTGTGCCCCCAGCGCGTCCACTACCTCGAACAGGTCCTCCGCCAGGGATGCGCTGGCGCGTTGCCGGTCCAGCACTCCGTCGAGGGCGCGCAGACGGGACTCGGCGGCGGCGCTCATACGTGCTCCGCCGGCTGCGACTCGAGATCGGCGATGAACCGCTCGACCGTGCGCCGTGCGCGGGCGTCGTCTTCAAGCGACTCCCCGACGATCCGGCCGGCCAGCGTCGTGGCCAGACCACCGATCTCGCTGAGCAGGTCGTCGACCGCGGCTGCACGCTCGGCGTCGATCTGGGCCTTGGCGTTCGCGAGCAGACGACTGCTTTCCTCGGTCGCCTGTTGACGCATGTCGGCCAGAATCGCCGCCCCTTGGACCTTCGCATCCTCACGGATACGGGAGGCCTCCTCACGCGCAGTGGCGAGCTGAGCCTGGTACTCCTGCAGTGCCGCGGCGGCCTCGGCCTGGGCGGCCTCGGCCTTTTCGATGCCGCCCCGGATCGAGGCGGCGCGCTCGGCGTACGTCTTCTCGAACATCGGCACGACCATCTTCCTGATCACCGCGAAGATGATCAGGAACAGGACGATGCCGACGGCGAGTTCCTCAGGATGCTCCGGAAGGAGCGGCCCCAGCGGGGACTCGGATGCGAGGGGCAGCATGGACGCCTCGCTCAGAGAACGAACGCGAGGGCGATGCCGATGATGGCGAGCGCTTCGACCACGGCAAAGCCGATCCACGCCGTGCCCATCATCGCGCCGCGGGCCTCGGGCTGACGGGCCGTGCCGTTGATGACCGACGCGAAGATCCAGGCGACGCCGAGTGCCGGGCCGATGGTGGCCAGGGCGTAGCCGATCATGTTGATCGATCCGGAGATCTCCAGGAGAGAAAGCATGGGTTCAGTTCCTTTCGGAGGGTTTCTTTCTGACGAAAGCTCGAGGGGTCTAGTGGTCCTCGGCGATGGCCGACGACACGTACTGGGCGGTCAAGACGGTGAAGATGTAGGCCTGGATGCTGCCCACGAGCAGTTCCAGGGCGAAGATCGCGAAGCTGAACACGATCGACACCGCGCCCGCGACGGTCAGCAGCGGGACGGGGAAGCCGCCCAGGCTCTCGGTGGCGGTCAGCAACAGCGTGCCGCCGACGACGAAAACCAGGATGACGAGGTGCCCGGCGAACAGATTCGCGAACAGACGCAGGCCGAGCGTGAGCGGCCGGACGATGATGTTGGAAAGGAACTCCAACGGGATGATGAGCGGCCACAACGCCTTCGGTACGCCCGCCGGGAGGGTCGCGTGCTTGAGGTAGCCCACGAAGCCGTGCTTCTTGATGCCCGCGCCGTTGTAGAGCAGCCAAGCCAGCAGGGCGAGGCCCCAGGCGAACCCGATCTTCGAGAACGTCGGGAACATGAACAAGGCGAACTGGCCGAACAGGTTGTTCACCAGGATGAAGGAGAACAGCGCCAGCAGGAACGGCAGGTACTTGCGGTACTCGGGCCCCAGGATGTCGCGCGCGATGCCGTTGCGGACGAAGTCGTAGACGAACTCGCCGAGAGCCTGCTTCTTGCTGGGGACGACGGTCTGTCCCTTGGCCATCCACAACCAGAAGGCGATCACGAGGATCGCCCCGATCACCGCCTGGGCCACATGGTTGTTCACCCAGTCGGGGAGGACACCGGGGAACAGGGGTCGCGATGCAAAGCTGTGCTCGCCGGGCGGCCATGCGGCCCCCTCCAGCGGGAGGACCAGCCCCGTGAGCGCACCCATACTGCCTCCTTGCCCTACCTGATGTAGTCGTGCACGCCGCCTCGCAGAGAAGTCGATCCGTGCGGTCGCGACTCTAGCAATGCCGAGTCCGGCACGTCACATCTCACCCTGCCGAGATTCCGGCGAATCGAAGGCGAGAATCCGCATCCGCGCGTAGACCGACAGCTCCACGCCTAGCCAGCCCATGACCGTGACGATCGTGGCGGTGAACAGTGCGACCGGATCGAGCCACTCCCACCGCTCGGAGTGGGCAAGGATCGCCGCCAAACCGAGGCCGAGCAGCGTCACGCGCACGACGTAGGACGCGAACCACGCGGCCATCACGACCTTCGGCGCGGCGTCCGCCACCGCGATCTGGACGCCCAGCGCGATCGTGTAGAACGCGAGGGTGACCACGGCGCCGATCGCGGCCGTGGCGCCGGCCTGTGGCCCGGCCAGCGCCCAGAACAGTCCCACGGCCGTCAGCGCGGCGGCGTGCCCACCCGCAAGCCCGGCGAGCAGGAGTTGCTGGGCGCGCCGGGTGTTCTCGCTGACGGGGCCGCGCTCAGCCATGCGACGTCTGGCGCAGGCGGCGTCCGAACGTGAGCCAGGCGGCCAGGACCAGTCCGCCGATGACCAGCGCGAATGACCACCACGCGCCCGTGACGCCCACGATCACCACGCCGAAGGCGATCACGGCCGACCACAGCCACAGCAGGGCCACCGCTCGGCCGTGACTGTGGCCGAGCTCGAGCATGCGATGGTGCAGGTGCTGCTTGTCGGCCTGGTACCACAGGCCGCCCGCCAGGGTGCGGCGCACATAGGCGGTGACCACGTCGATGAACGGGAGCGCCATCACGGCGATCGGCAGCACCAGGGGCAGGAACGAGGACAGCAACGCTCCCCCGCTCGGGTTGAGCCGCGACGGATCGAGCTGACCGGTGAGGCTGATCATCGAGGTGGCGAACAGAAAACCGAGCAGCATCGATCCTGAGTCGCCCATGAACATCCGGGCCCGATGGATGTTGTGCGGAAGGAACCCGAGACACAAGCCCACCAGCGCCACCGTGAGCAGCGAGCTGGTGGTCGCCCGCACCAACTCCTGCTCGGCGCTGAGCAGGTACGCGTAGACGAAGAAGGCGCTGGCGCCGATCCCCACCACCCCGGCGGCGAGGCCGTCCAGCCCGTCCACGAGGTTGATCGCGTTGACGCAGAACAGGATCACGAACACGGCCACGGCGATCGCCGCGAAGTTGTCGAGCGCGATGATGCGGTCGGGCAGGGGGATCCAGTAGAACTTCACACCGTTGAGCACGACGATGCCGGCGGCCAGGATCTGCCCGGAGAGCTTCGCGGCCGCGCCGAGTTCGAACATGTCGTCGAGCAGGCCGACGCAGCAGATCACCACCGAGGATCCCAGCACCGCCCAGGCGTCGCGCTGCACCAGCTCGAAGCTGCCCAGCCAGGGCAGATTCGTCGCCACCACGAGTGCGGCGCTCACGCCCGCCAGCATCGCCGCGCCACCGAAGTACGGGATGGGCGTGGTGTGAACGTCGCGATCGCGCACGAGCGCGACCGCGTTGAACCGCAGGGCCACCCGGCGCGCCAACGATGCCGTGACATAGGTCACACCGGCGGCGATCAGGAGCACCAGCAGGTATTCGCGCACGGTCAGACCCCGTCGCCGGCGGCGTCCGAGGGGTCGGCGTCAGCGATCAACGAGGGGACGGCGGCGTTCAGGTCGGCGACGCTGAGGCGTCCGTGCCTCAGGACGCGAGCCTGCGGACCGGTCAGGTCGACAATGGTCGAGGGCACCGGTCCGGATGCGTCGCCGTCGTCCAGGTACAGCGTGCAGGCGTCGCCCAACTGCTCGATCGCGTCGGCGACCCGCAACGCCGCCTCCCGGCCGTGCACGTTGGCGCTGCTGACGGCCAACGGGCCCGTCCGGCGCAGCAGCTCGCGGGCGAACGTGTGATCGGGCACCCGCACGGCGATGGTGCTGCCACGGTCGCCGAGATCCATGCGCAGGGTCTCGCGAGCGGTGAGGATCAGGGTCAGCGGGCCCGGCCAGAAGGCGTCCGCGAGACGCGTGAGCCGGTCGTCCGTGCCGGTGGCCAGCGCGCGAGCCATCGCCACCTCGGCGACGAGCACCGGAGGCGGAACGTCCCGCCCGCGCCGCTTCGCCTCCATCAGGCGCTGCACGGCGGCCCCGGACGAGGCATCGGCGCCGACCCCGTAGACCGTGTCGGTGGGGAGCACGATGACCTCGCCCGCGCCGATGGCGAGGGCGGCCGCCTCGAGGGCGTCGTCGGTCCCGCTCGTCGAGATCACGCGGTAGGTCACGGGATCATCCTGCCAGCCCGGCGGGCCGTCACGAACCGCGGCCGCCCGACGAGGTCGCGATGCCCGGTCACCTGGGCGAAGCCGCCGTCGGCGATGAAGACCGCCTGCGCGGAGCGCTCCTGCACCTCGGCATGCTCGGCGCAGGCCCAGCCACCGGGCCTGAGCAGTCTGCGGGCGACGACCGCGACGGTGCGCATCGCGTCCAGCCCGTCGACACCCGACACGAGCGCCAGGGCGGGATCGTGGTCGCGCACCTCGGCGGGAACGTCCTGCCAGTGCTCCAGTGGCACGTACGGCGGGTTGGCGATCACCAGGTCGACCGTCCCGTCCAGTTCTCCGAACGCGTCCGCCATGTCGCCGAGCCGGGCGTCGACCCCGAAGCCGGCCAGATTGCGCCCAAGGTAGGCGAAGGCCTCCTCGGACAGCTCGACGCAGTGATAGCGCCCGGCGGGCCCTTCCTCCAGCAGCGCGCGGGTGATCGCGCCAGAGCCTGCGCACAACTCGACCACCACCGGTGATTCGTCCGCCTCGGCGAGGCGATCGAGCGCCCACCCGGTCATCACCTCCGTCTCGGGCCGCGGGATGAACACGCCGGGTCCGACCTCGATCTCGACCGTCCGGAACGGCGCGCGCCCGGTGAGGTGCTGCAGCGGTTCCCCCGCCAGCCGCCGGTCCAGCAACGCCTCGAACACGGCGAGCGCGGCGTCCGACGGCGGGTCGGCCAGCATCAGGCGCGCCGGCGCGAGGGCGAGCACGTGCGCGAGCAGCACCCGGGCCTCGTGCGGACGCCCCAGGCGCGCGCCGGCGCGCGCCACCACCGCCGAGACCGGATCAGGCACCGGCCGCACCCAGACGCTCAGCGAGATCGGCCGCCAGCAGCGCCTCGACGACGGCCGCCAGATCACCGGCCAGGACGGCGTCCAGGTTGTAGGCCTTGTAGCCGATGCGGTGGTCGGCGATCCGGTTCTCCGGGAAGTTGTAGGTGCGGATCCGCTCGGAACGGTCCACCGTGCGGACCTGCGACCGGCGCGAGACGGACGCCTCGGCCGCGGCACGCTCCTCGGTCAGCGCGATCAGGCGCGCGCGCAGGATCCGCATCGCCGACGCCTTGTTCTGCAGCTGGCTGCGCTCGTTCTGGCAGGTGACCACCAAGCCGGTGGGCAGGTGCGTGAGCCGGACCGCGGAGTCGGTGGTGTTGACGCCCTGACCACCCTTGCCGGAGCTGCGGTAGACGTCGACCCGGACGTCGTCCGGGTCGATCTCCACCTCGGCCTCGTCCTCGACGTCGGGCATGACCAGCACTCCGGCCGCCGAGGTGTGGATCCGGCCCTGGGTCTCGGTGACAGGCACCCGCTGCACCCGGTGGACGCCGCCTTCGAACTTGAGCACCCCATACGGCATCGTGTCGGGGTCCCGGTTGCCGGAGGCCTTGACCGCCATCGTGAGCGACTTCAGTCCGCCGAGGTCGGTCTCGGCCGACTCGAGAACCTCGACCTTCCAGCCTCGCGACTCGGCGAAGCGGACGTACATGCGAAACAGGTCGCCGGCGAAGAGCGCGGACTCTTCGCCGCCCTCGCCGGACTTGATCTCGAGGAGGGCGTCGGCCGAGTCGTGAGGGTCGCGCGGCGCCAGCAGAGCGGCGAGCCGCTCGGACGCCACGGCGAGTTGCCGGGCGATGTCCTCCGCTTCGGCCGCGAATTCGGGATCGTCTGCGGCGAGTTCGCGGGCGTCGGCGAGGTCGGCGCTCCATCGCTCGTGCTCGGCGAACGCCTTCACGATGGGCGTGAGCTCGGCGTAACGGCGTCCCACCTGGCGGGCCCGCGCCATGTCGGCGTGGGTGGCGGGGTCGGCGAGCCGACGTTCCAGCTCGGTGTACTCGGCGCGTAGCGCCTCGGCGTTGGCGAACTCGACCATGCCTGCTTCCTGACGTCGCGGGCGGGGCCGTCGCCGGCCGCCGCCGGTGGGCAAAGACGGACGCCGGGTGCCAGCGCGATGCTGGCACCCGGCGTCGGTGAGAACTACTTGTTCTTGCTGCCGTACCGCTTCTGGAAGCGGGCGACGCGGCCACCGGTGTCGAGGATCTTCTGCTTGCCGGTGTAGAACGGATGGCACGCCGCGCACACCTCGGCGCGGATCGTCCCCGTTTTCGCCGTGGACCGCGTGGTGAAGGTGCTGCCGCAGGTGCAACTCACCTGGGTCTCCACGTAATCGGGGTGAATACCCTGCTTCATGAACGTCTCCTCGTATGGAAAGTGGGGCACCGGGTCGCCCGGTGGTTCTTCCGGTGGGCCATGGGGCCCAGGCGTGAACCGGCACCGGCGCACCATTATGCCTCGTGTCCAGCGAGATCCCAAACGGGCCGCGCGGTGGCGCCGACAGGGCCGTGCGGTTCGTGGTCGGGGGTCAGTCCTGCGACGGCGTGGTGCGGCTGATGACGTGCAGGAACTCGAGGTTCGTCTGGGTCTTCTTCAGCCGGTTGATCAGCATCTCGAGGGCGGCCTGGTCGTCGAGACCCGACAGCACCCGGCGCAGCTTCCAGATGATCGCGAGCTCCTCACGGGTCATCAGCTGCTCCTCGCGACGGGTGCCGGAGGCCACGGCATCGATCGCGGGGAAGATGCGCTTGTCGGCGATCTCGCGGCGCAGGCGCAGCTCCATGTTGCCGGTGCCCTTGAACTCCTCGAAAATCACCTCGTCCATCTTCGAGCCGGTCTCGATCAGCGCCGTCGCCAGGATGGTGAGCGAACCCCCGTACTCGACGTTGCGCGCGGCGCCGAAGAACTTCTTCGGCGGGTAGAGCGCCGCGGAATCGACGCCGCCGGACAGGATGCGCCCGGACGCCGGCGCCGCCAGGTTGTAGGCACGCGAAAGACGCGTGATGCCGTCGAGAAGCACGACGACGTCGTAGCCCAGCTCCACGAGGCGCTTGGCGCGCTCGATCGCCAGTTCGGCCACCGTGGTGTGATCGCTCGCCGGACGGTCGAACGTCGAAGCGATGACCTCGCCCTTGACCGACCGCTGGAAGTCGGTGACCTCCTCGGGGCGCTCGTCGACCAGCACCACCATGAGGTGGACCTCGGGGTTGTTGGCGGTGATCGAATTGGCGATGGACTGCATCACCATGGTCTTGCCGGCCTTGGGCGGCGACACGATGAGGCCACGCTGGCCCTTGCCGATGGGTGCGACCAGGTCGATGATGCGGCCGGTCATGTTGGTCGGCGTGGTCTCGAGGCGGAATCGTTCCTGCGGGTACAGCGGTGTGAGCTTGTTGAACTCGGGGCGTTCCTTGGCCTGGGCGGGATCGGCCCCGTTGATCGTCTCGACCCGCACGAGCGGGTTGTACTTCTGGCGCTCGCCGTCGCGCTGGGCGCGCATGGCGCCGGTGACGATGTCACCCTTGCGCAGGCCCGACTTCTTCACCATCGACAGCGACACGTACGCATCGCCCGGGCCGGGAAGATAGCCGGACGCCCGCACGAACGCGTAGCTGTCGAGCACGTCGAGGATGCCGGAGACGGGAGTGAGGACATCGCCCTCGCTCACGGTGGGTTCGGCTTCCATGCCGGCCAGGTTGCCGCCGCCACTGCTGCGGTTGGTCCGGCGGTTGTTGCGATCGCGATTGCGCCGCCGCCGGTTGCGGCGACCGCTGCCGTCGTCGTCGTAGGACGGCGTGTCGTTCCGGGGTGCCTGCTCGGCGGGCGCCTCGGCCGCGGGCTCCGCGGCTCGTTCCCGTCCCTCGCCGGAGTCGGTGCCGCGTTGGCGTCCGCGATTGCGGCGGGGGGCGTCCGCCTCGAGGGCGATGAGTCGCGCGGCCACACCGTCGCCCGACGCCTCGGGCTGCGCACCGGCCTGATCGTCGCGGGCGGACTGCTCCGCGCGCGCGTGCGAACTGGCCTCGCGCACGTGCGGAGCCTCCTCGCGCGGCGCGCGCTGGCCGGGGGCACGCTCCTCCCGCGCGGCCGACGCGGTGGACGCCGTCGATTGGCCGGACTGGGTGGCGTGGATGGCTGCGACGAGATCCGCCTTGCGCAGGCCGGCGGACTTGACCCCGAGCGCGCTGGCGACCTTCTTCAGGTCCGGCAGGAGCATCGAGTCGATGTTGGTCACGAGGGGATCCTCTCGGTCTCCCCGCAGCGGCACGGTGCCGGGCGGGGCGGGCTTGCGTGAGCACGCGTCGGTACGAGGTGGCAGAACAACTCAGATGAGGAGGCAGACGTTGCGCCGAAGGATCGGCTACCCGGTCTGCAACAGGTATGACACCTAACCGTGTACGTCCATCAGCCTAGCACGCGTTCCGCGCGCATCGTCGAATCGCTCGTCCGGCGTGCCGCGAGCACTCCGCACCACAGCACGAAGACCACCCCGAGCGCGACACCACCGTTGACGACCAGCTGCTGGAGTGCCGAATAGGTCAGCTCGACGCCATCGCCGCCGGGCAGATGCTGGAACGGCGCCAGGATCGTCCACACCACATAGGCCAGCCCGACGATGCGCACCGAGCGGGCGAGGTCACGCTCCGTGAGCAGGACCATGGCCAGCGGCACCACCCACACATAGTGATGGGACCAGCTGATCGGCGAGGCGAGAAGGCTCGTGTAGCCGGCGAGCACGATGGCCAGCCGCTCCTGGCCCGCCCGGTGAACCACGACAGCGCAGGCGATGCCCGCGACCGCCACCAGCGCGCTCGCCACCAGGCCACCGCGGGACAACTCGCCGAACAGGCGCGCCCACACGCCCATGACCGACTGGTTGGTCTTGAAGACGATGCCCGAGTTGATGCCCGAATCACCGGAGATCAGCGCGCCCCAGTAGTGCCACGACGCCTGCGGGAGCAACAGGAGTGCGGCACCCGTGGCGGCCACGAACGTGCCGAAGGCGACCAGGCCGGGCCTGCGGCGTCCGGCGAAGAACTGGTACGCGGCCACGGTCGCGGGAGTCAGCTTGATCGCCGTCGCGATACCGACGAGCGTCCCCTCGGGGAGCCACCGGCGGGGTAGCAGGCGGCGTCCGGGCATCGTGTCGAGCACGACCAGAGAGACCAGCAGGACGCCGAGCTGGCCAAAGCCCATCGTCTCGCGGACAGGCTCGACCAAGGCGATCGTCGCCGCAGCGCCCAGGCTGAGCGACCAGCCCGACCAGCCCATCCGGTGGAGCATCGCCATCAGCAGACCGACGTTCAGCGTCACCCAGGCCAGTTGCGCGAGGACCGCCGGCACGAGCGCCAGCGGCACGGTCAGCAGCGCCGCGAACGGAGGGTAGATCCACGGCAGCCCTTCGGCGGCGTAGAAGTCCTCACCGCGCAAGAGCAGGGATCCCGTACGCAGGTAGACGTCGAGGTCGATCATCGCCGGACGCCACGGGAACACCGATCCGCCGGGGATCGTCGCCGCGGCGATCCAGAGGCCCACCAGCATCGGCGGCACGAAGAGCAGGGCGCCGCGGAGCGCGCGCACGCCGGGACGCTCCCCCGCCGTGGCGTGACCGGCGTCAGCCGACACGCTCAGCCGCCCGGAGAAACTCGGCACGCAACTGGTCGTAATCGCGCGCGACCGGGAACTGCGGGAACTCGGCGATCACGTTGGCGGGAGGCGAGAACAGGATGCCCGCCTCGGCCTGCGTGAGCATGCCGGTGTCGTTGTAGGAGTCGCCGGTCGCCACGATCCGCAGGTTGAGCGACTGCAGCGCCGCCACGGCCTTGGTCTTCTGATCGTGCTGGCGCAGCCGGTAGCCCGTGATGCGGTCGTCCGCGATGTCGAGGCTGTGACACAGCAGCGTCGGATGCCCGAGGTGGGCCATCAACGGCATGCCGAACTGGTAGAAGGTGTCGGACAGGATGACCACCTGGAAGCGCTCGCGCAGCCAGTCCAGGAACGCCGCCGCGCCCGGCAGCGGGCCCATCGACGCGATGACCTCCTGGATCTGCGACAGTCGGACGCCGTGGGCGTCCAGCACGCGCAGCCGATGCGTCATGAGCTCGTCGTAGTCGGCGATGTCGCGCGTCGTCAGCCGCAACGCATCGATGCCGGTGCGTTCGGCGACGTTGATCCAGATCTCGGGGACCAGGACGCCCTCCAGGTCGAGGCAGGCGACCAGCATGTCAGGCCCCCTCCACCCGCAGGACCCGTACGGCGCCGCGGAGGTCGTCGCCGGCCCGCATCCGCTCGACGGCCGCCCGCACGCTGGCGTCCGCCGCCTCGTGGGTGGTGATGCCCAGGCGCGCGGTGGCATCATGCTCGGCCGCCTGCTCCTGGAAGACGGCCGCGATCGAGACGCCGTGGCCGGCCATCGCGTCGGCGATCCGCGCGAGGACACCCGGCTCGTCGCGGACGGTGAGGGCGAGGTAGTAGCGGGAGGTCACCCGGCCCGGATCGGTGATGCCCGGGTTGGTGTAGGCCGACTCGCCGTACGAGGCGACCCCGCGGACGCGGTTGCGCGCGGCGGTCACGACGTCGCCCAGCACGGCCGACGCGGTGGGCGTTCCGCCAGCGCCGGGACCCATGAACATGAGGCGTCCGGCGTTGACGGACTCGATGAAGACCGCGTTGTAGGCGCCGTGTATTCCGCCGAGGGGGTGCTCACGCGGCACCATCGTGGGGTGGACGCCCACCGCGACCGTCCCGTCGGGAGAGATCGAGCACTGCGCGAGCAGCTTCATCACGCACCCCATCCGCTCGGCGGCGTTGATGTCGTCGCTGGTGACGGCGCTGATGCCCTCGGCGTCCACGTCGTCGAGGTGGACCCGGGTGTGGAACGCCAGCGAGGCGAGGATCGCCGCCTTCGCGGCCGCATCGTGCCCCTCGACGTCGGCGGTGGGATCGGCCTCGGCGTACCCGAGCCGCTGCGCCTCGGCGAGCGCCTCCTCGAAGCTCCAGGCCTGGGAGTGCATCTGGTCGAGGATGTAGTTGGTCGTGCCGTTCACGATGCCCTTGACCGCGGTCACGGCGTCGCCGACCAGTGACTCGCGCAGCGGGCGGATGATCGGAACGGCGCCGGCCACGGCCGCCTCGTAGTACACGTCGACGTCGGCCGCGCGCGCGGCGTCGAACACCTCGGAACCGTGCTGGGCGAGCAACGCCTTGTTCGCCGTGACCACCGATTTGCCGGATTCGATCGCGGCCAGGATCAACTCACGGGCGGGCGCGATGCCCCCGATCACCTCGATGACCAGGTCGACGTCGGAGCGTCGCACCAGGGCGTCCAGATCGGTCGTGAACAGCGCGGGGTCGAAGCCGGGACGTTCGACGATCCGGCGGACGCCGACGCCCACCAGTTCGAGCCGCCGACCGATCCGGGCCTGCAGATCGTCGGCCTGCTCCAGCAGGATCCGCGCCACCTGTGAGCCCACGACTCCGCAGCCGAGCAGGGCTACGCGCACGCGGGATTCCCCAACAGTCATCATGGAAGGTTCGTCCTCGCTATTCGAGATCCAGGCCGGCGTCGAGCGCCAGCAGATCGTCCAGCGTCTCACGCCGGATCATCGGGGTCAGCCTACCGTCCCGCACGGCAAGCACCGGCGGGCGGGGGGTGTGGTTGTAGTTGCTCGCCATCGAGCGGCTGTAGGCGCCGGACGCCGGCACGGCGATGATGTCGCCCACCGCGACATCGCCCGGCAGGAACACGTCACGGACCAGGATGTCTCCCCCCTCACAGTGCAGGCCCACCACGCGGGACAGGGCCGGCGCGGCGTCCGAGACGCGGTTGGCCAGCACCGCCGAGTACTCCGCCGCGTACAGGGCGGGGCGGATGTTGTCGCTCATGCCGCCGTCCACGCTGACGTAGCGGCGCACGTGACCACCGCCCAACTCCACATCCTTGGTGGTTCCGACCGTGTACAGCGCCGTCCCGGGCGGGCCCGAGATGGCACGCCCCGGTTCGATCGACAGAATCGGGCGCTCGAGGCCGAACGCGCGGCATTCATGCGCGACGATCTCGTCCAGGCCGCGCGCCAGGTCGTAGGCGTTCGCCGGGGAGTCGTCCATCGTGTAGGCGATGCCGAAGCCACCGCCCAGATCCAGTTCGGGCAGCGCGACACCCGTGGCCTCCTTGAACTGGCTCATCAGCTTGAGCGTGCGCCGGGCCGCCACCTCGAAGCCGTTGGTGTCGAAGATCTGACTTCCGATGTGGCTGTGGATGCCCCTCAGGTCGATCTGCGCGCTGCCGTGGCAGCGGACCATCGCCACCAGCGCCTGCCCGCCCGCGATCGAGAACCCGAACTTCTGATCCTCATGGGCGGTCGCGATGTACTCGTGGGTGTGCGCCTCCACGCCCGTCGTCACGCGAACCAGCACCTGGGCGCGGACGCCGAGCTCATCGGCCAATCGCTCGAGGCGTGCGATCTCGTCGGGTGAGTCGACGATGATGCGCCCGACGCCACGCATCAGCGCAAGCCGGAGCAACTCGCCGGACTTGTTGTTGCCGTGCAGCCCGATCCGTTCCGGGTCGAAGCCGGCGCGCAGCGCGACCGTGAGCTCGCCGAGGCTGCACACGTCGAGGCCGAGGCCTTCGTCGTCGATCCAGCGGGCGACCGCGCCGCACAGGAAGCTCTTGCCCGCGTAGTACACCTTCCAGCCCGCGAACGCCTCGCGCCAGGTCAGGGCGCGGGCGCGGAAGTCGATCTCGTCGATGATGTAGGCCGGCGTGCCGACCTCAGCGACGATCGCTCTCACCGGCATGCCGCCGAGCTGGAGTTCGCCGTCGCCGACGCGTGCGGCGGAGTCGCTCCACAGTCCGTCCGCGAGCGCGTTGGCGTCCGCAGGCTTCACCAGCCACACAGGTGCGGCGGACGTCGCGTCCGCGTGGATCGAGCCGGCCACATGCATTCGGGTCACCACCCCACTGTGCCAGAGCCGCCCCCTCACCCGCGGACGCCGCCAGCGTGCGAAACGCCCCGGGCGTGCCAGGTGGGGGCCGACGGTGGTATTGTTCCCCTCGGCCCACCGGCCCCCATAGCTCAGGGGATAGAGCACCGCCCTCCGGAGGCGGGTGCGCAGGTTCGAATCCTGCTGGGGGCGCCCTCTGGCCACCGGCGCCACGCCGCTCGCGGGAGTTCGTCCGCCCACCTAATCCTCGCTACCATCGAGAACGTGATCGCAGGCGCGAATCGCGGATCTAACAGGGACGGAAGAAGACGATTGTGGCGACGGAGCCCGGTATGAACTCCAACGACGATCTTTCCAGCTTCGGGGCCAACGATTGGCTCATCGACGAGATGCACGAGGCGTATCGTCGTGACCCCTCTTCGGTCGATCCGGCCTGGCGCGCGTTCTTCGAACAGCGCGACGTCCCCCAGACGGCTGTGACGCAGGCAACGGCCGCTCCCCCGGCTCCCGCACCCCGGCAGTCGCCTGCGTCCGCGCCCGTTCCTGCCGTCGCTCCTGCGGTTCATTCCGCCCCGGCCGCGGTGGCTCCGGCGACCCCGGCCGACGCGACCGCGTCCCGCACCGAGGAACCCGCCAAACCCGTCGTGAGCGTGACCCGCCCCGAAGAGGCGTCCGCTGCGGTCGCGGCCCGCGGCCCGCGCAACCCGGGGCAGTCCGGCGGACTGTCGGCCAACCGCCCGGTTTCCTCGTCCCGCAAGATCACCCAGACCGAGCCCACCAAGACCCCCCTGCGCGGCGCGCCCATGCGTACGGCGAAGAACATGGACGCCTCACTCAGCGTGCCGACCGCGACGTCGGTGCGCAGCGTCCCGATGAAGCTGGTCATCGACCAGCGCGAGGTGATCAACAGTCACCTGGCGCGCACCACGGGCGGCAAGATCTCCTTCACCCACCTCCTCGGCTACGCGATGGTCCGGGCGCTCACGATGGTGCCCGACATGAACAACTCCTACGACGTGGTGAACGGCAAGCCGACCCTGGTGCATCCGCACGAGGTGAATCTGGGGCTGGCCATCGACCTCCCCAAGCCCGACGGCACCCGCCAGTTGCTCGTCCCCAACATCAAGGGCGCCGACCAACTCAACTTCCGCGAGTTCTGGCAGGCCTACGAGGCCATGGTCCGACGTGCCCGCAACAACGAGCTGACCGTGGCGGACTTCGCCGGCACGACCGCCTCGCTCACCAACCCCGGCGGCATCGGCACCAACCACTCCGTGCCCCGCCTCATGGCGGGCCAGGGCGTGATCCTGGGCGTGGGGTCGATCGACTACCCGCCGGAGTTCCAGGCGGCGTCCGATCAGCGCATCCGTGAGCTCGGCGTATCGAAGATCACGACGCTCACCTCGACCTACGACCACCGGGTCATCCAGGGCGCCACCTCAGGCCAGTTCCTGAAGGTGATGCACGAACTGATCATCGGACAGCACGGCTTCTACGACGACATCTACCTGTCGCTGCGGGTTCCTTACCTGCCGCTGCGCTGGACGTCCGACGACTCGGCCCACCGCCCCTACGAGCTGGCCAAGGGCACCCGCGTCATCCAGCTGATCAACGCGTTCCGCAACTGGGGCCATCTGATGGCCGACATCGATCCACTGGAGTACAAGCAGCGCAGCCACCCCGAGTTGGAGCTCGAGGCCCACGGCCTGAGCATCTGGGACCTGGAGCGCGAGTTCCCGGTCGGCAAGTTCGGCGGGCACGAAAAGGAGACGATGCAGCTCAAGGCCGTGCTGTCGCAGCTGCGCACCGCCTACTGCGGCCACGTCGGCATCGAGTACATGCACATCCCCGACACCGAGCAGCGCGCGTGGCTGGAGAGCTGCGTCGAGGGCCAGCCCGTGCGCTGGGACCGCGAGGAGCACATGCGGATCCTCGATCGCCTCCACGAGTCCGAGATCTTCGAGACCTTCCTCCAGACCAAATTCCTCGGCCAGAAGCGCTTCTCGCTGGAGGGCTCCGAGTCGACGATCGTCATGCTGGACGAGATCTGCGACATGGCGGCCAACGCGGGCCTCGACGAGGTCACGATCGGGATGCCGCACCGCGGGCGTCTCAACGTGCTGGCGAACATCGTCGGCAAGAGCTACAGCCAGATCTTCCGCGAATTCGAGGGCTCCATCGATCCCCACCAGACGATGGGCACCGGCGACGTCAAGTACCATCTCGGCGCCGAGGGCGAGTTCACCTCCCTGGCCGGTAAGACCATCAAGACGTCAGTCGCCGCCAACCCGAGCCACCTCGAGGCCGTCAACCCGGTCGTGGAGGGGATCGCTCGCGCGAAGATGGACGCCTCCGGCACCCTCGCCGAGGCGACGGTGCTGCCCGTGCTGATGCACGGCGACGCGTCCTTCTCCGGCCAGGGCGTCGTCTACGAGACCCTCCAGATGAGCCAGCTGCGCGGCTACACGACCGGCGGCACGGTGCACATCGTCGTCAACAACCAGGTCGGTTTCACCACGGCGCCCACCGAGTCGCGGTCGTCGATCTACTGCACCGACCTCGCCAAAGCGATCCAGGCGCCGATCTTCCACGTGAACGGCGACGACCCCGAAGCGGTCGCCCGCATCGGACGCCTCGCGTTCGAGTACCGGCAGCAATTCCACCGCGACGTGGTCATCGACCTGGTCTCCTACCGCCGCCGCGGCCACAACGAGGGCGACGATCCCAGCTTCACCCAACCGCACATGTACGACCTCATCGAGCAGAAGCGTTCGGTGCGCCGCATCTACACCGAAGCGCTCATCGGACGCGGCGACATCTCCGACCAGGACGCCACGGCGCTGGGCGAGCAGTTCCGCTCGCGGCTCGAAGGGGTCTTCAAGGAGGTCAAGGCGGAGGCCGTGGAGGACGACGAGTACACGCGGGTCCCGTTCTACCCCGCCAAGCTCGGCAAGGACCAGGGAACCGGCATCACCCGCGAGGTGATGGAGAGGATCGCGTCCGCTCAGGTCGCCTACCCCGAGGGGTTCAGCGTGCACCCGAAGGTCGCGCCTCAGATGCAGCGCCGCGCCGACGCGATCCGCAACGGGCCGATCGACTGGGCGACCGCCGAGATACTCGCCTTCGGCTCGCTGCTGCTCGAGGGGCGCTCCGTGCGACTCACGGGTCAGGACAGCCGCCGCGGCACCTTCAGCCAGCGGTTCGCCGCCGTGGTCGACCGGGTCACGAACGAGGAGCTCGTACCGCTGCAGCACCTGTCCGAGGATCAGGGCCAGTTCCACGTGTTCGACTCACTGCTCAGCGAATACGCGGCGATGGGCTTCGAGTACGGCTACTCCGTGGCGTCACCTCAGGTCCTCGTCTGCTGGGAGGCCCAGTTCGGTGACTTCGCCAACGGCGCTCAGACGATCGCCGACGAGTTCATCAGTTCCGGCGTGGCCAAGTGGACCCAGAAGTCGGGCGTCGTCCTGCTGCTGCCCCACGGCTACGAGGGTCAGGGCCCCGACCACAGCTCTGCCCGCATCGAGCGCTGGCTGTCGCTGTGCGCGGAGAACGCGCTCGCGGTCTGTCAGCCCTCGACCGCCGCCTCTCACTTCCACCTGCTGCGGACGCATACCTACGTGAACTGGCACCGTCCGGTCGCGATCATGACGCCGAAGTCAATGCTGCGGAGCAAGGTGGCGGCGTCCGCACCCGAAGAATTCGTCCACGGACGCTGGCGTCCGGCGATCGGCGACGAGTCGATCACCGATCCGTCGACGGTCACGACGGTCCTGCTGTGCTCGGGCAAGATCCGCTGGGAGCTCGTGGCGCAGCGCGCCAAGCGCGGCCTCGAGGGGCAGGTGGCGATCGTCGCCCTGGAGCGCCTCTACCCGCTGCCGACGGCAGATCTGGCCGCAGAACTGGCCCGATACCCGCAGGTGAGCGACGTGCGCTACGTCCAGGACGAGCCGCTCAACCAGGGCGCTTGGCCGTTCATGGCGCTGCATCTTCCCGACGCCATCGCGTCCGCTCTGCCCGGCCGCGAACTCCGGCTGACGCCCGTCACCCGCCCCGCGGCGTCCTCGCCGTCGGTGGGCACGATGAGGGCGCACGTCGCGCAGGAGGCGGAGCTCATGGATCGGGTCTTCGCGCAGGGCTGACGCACTCGCCTGGGGGACGGCCAGGGCTGACGCACTCGCCTGGGGGACGGCTCAGGCCCTCGTGGACCGCGTCAGCCACGCCTGGGTGCTCGGCAGTGCGGCGCCGACAGCCCCCGCCAAGGCGAGGAGTGCGCCGAGGACGGCGGGCGGCGCGGACAGCGCAAGCTGTCCGAACGCGAACACGTGCAGCAGTCCGGCGGCGACCACCGGCCCGCGAGCGAAACGTCCGCGCCGCCACAGCAGCACGGCACCCGCACCCACCAGGATCGCCCACAGCATCAGCGCGATGCTCACGCCGCTCGACAGGGATCCGTTCCCGGCGGTCAGGGAGAGCACCGCCATCACGACGAAGAACACGGCCAGTGCGAGTGTTGCCGCCACGGAGGCGGCGACTCCTGCCGGACGGGAGGCGACGGTCAGGGGCATCCGCCTACCGTAGTAGGCGGATCAGTCCGTCCATACCGCGACACCCTGGGCCGTTGCCCTTGTGTTACGGCGTCCGACTTGGCATGGTTGTGCCTGGCACCGCGCCCCCGGGGCCCGATTACCTTGCTCATTTCCCCAATACAAGGAGTGGTTGCCACCATGGACTGGCGCCATCGGTCTGCCTGCCTCACTGAAGATCCGGAGTTGTTCTTCCCCGTCGGAAACACCGGCCCGGCGATCATGCAGATCGCCGAGGCCAAGAAGGTGTGCGCGCGCTGTGACGTCCGTACCGATTGCCTGCAGTGGGCGCTGGAGGCCGGTCAGGATCACGGCGTCTGGGGCGGGCTTTCGGAAGACGAACGACGCGCCATGAAGCGGCGCACCGCGCGAGCGCGCATACGCGCCTAAACCTGCCCCTGGCTCAGCGGAATATCGATCCGGGCCCGCGTTCCAGGCCGTCCCGTACGCGCCTTCATGGAGAACTCCCCGTGGAGTTCGGCGACGAGCGTCGCCACGATCGAGAGGCCGAGCGAGGTGACACGTCCGAGAGCAAAGCCCGGGGCGATCGGCTCACCGTCGTTCTCAACGGTCACGACGAGGCGTCCGTCACGCTGGATCGGCCGCACGATCACCTCGCCCGGCTGATCCCTCAGTCCATGTTCGAGCGCGTTCTGGACGACCTCGGTGAACACCAGGGACAGGTTGGTGGCCACCTCGGCAGGGATCAGCCCGAAGCTTCCCACGCGCGTCATGGTCACCATCGTGTGCGAGGACGCCACGTCGCGCACCATCGTCATCAACCGGTCGGCCACCTCGTCGAAGCGCACGGACGTGTCGAAGCCCTGGGACAGGATCTCGTGCACCACAGCGATCGCCGCCACCCGCTTCTGGGCATCCGTGAGGGCTCCGATCGCCTCCGCTGACTGCGTGCGACGCGCTTGAAGGCGCAACAGTGCGGCCACCGTCTGCAGGTTGTTCTTCACCCGGTGGTGAATCTCACGGATCGTCGCATCCTTGGTGACCAGCTCGCGCTCACGCGAGCGCAGGTCGGTCACGTCGCGGCAGGTGACGAACCAGCCCACATTCGTGCGTCCCTCCTCCAGAAGCGGCTGGGCGCGCAGCCGTATGCTCCCCTGGTGGGTCTCCAGTTCCGGCTCGCAGACGCGACACCGGACGAGCAGCGGCCCCGGCACCTCGTCCACCGGTTCACGGCGCTCGTTCGCGATCCGCGCCGCCAGCGTGCTGAACTCCTCGCCGAGCAGGTCCCCCATCCAGCCGAGTCGCCGGAACGCGCTGATCGCGTTGGGGCTGGCGAACGTGATCACGCCGTCGGCGCTCACCCGCAGCGAGCCGTCGCCGACATGCGGGGTCTCCCACGGCACGGCCTTGTCCCCGACCATGGGGAACTCGCCGCGGGTCAGCATGCCCATGATGACGCGTGCCGTCTCCAGGTAGGCGTCCTCCAGTGCGCCAGGCGCCCTCACGCCCATCCGGTTCGTGTGCAGTTCGAGGATTCCGATCACCCGTCCGTACAGCAGGACGGGGACCGCGTGCACTTCGACGGGGATTCCGGCGTGCAGCTTGTTGCCGCTCGTGGAGCAGATCGTCCGCGACAGATAGGCCTCGACGACGAGGCTCTCGGGGTCGTAGGCGATGTCCTCACCGACCACGTCGTCCTGGAGCGCGGTCGGACCCGTGCTCGGGCGGCACTGCGCCGCGGCCCAGAAGACGTTGTCGTCCACATCGGGCACCCACAGGATCAGGTCGCTGAACGAAAGGTCGGCGAGCATGTCCCACGTGTTCACCAGCTCCGCCAGCCGTGCGGTCTCCTCGGGCTTCAGATCGCTGTGCTGCGCGATGACGTCGGTGAGCGAAAGCATGAACCTCATCGTAGGGGGCGCAGGGCAGCGGACCTGATTTGGGCCGGACGGCGCCCGGTGGCACAATGGGTTGCCGCGCCGCCCGGCGCCCCGACCTCAAGGAGATCCGTGATGGGTAAGACCGGTCGCAAGCGCCGCGCGCGCAAGAAGAACAAGGCGAACCACGGCAAGCGTCCCAACGCCTGAGTCGCGCCGCTTGAGAGTTCGACGCCCCCACGGAGTTTCCGCGGGGGCGTCGCCGTCTTCAGGTGCCGGTGAGGATCAGCCGAGCTCCCGGAGTTCGAGACGTGTGTAGGTCACCCGCTGGATCTGGGTCACGATCCTCACCCGGAGCGTCTCGGGGGCCTGCGGGCAGGCACAGGCGCGGGAGACCAGGCGCTTGACGGCGTCGATCAGGTCCGTCTCGTCGAGGCAGTGCTCGCAGGCATCGATGTGCAGACGCAGTTCGTCGGCCTCGACCTCGGTGAGCTCGCCGTCCAGGAACCGGTGGATGCGCTCGGCCACGTAGCGACAGTCGATCGCCTCATTCATCGTTCGACCTCGTCCCGATGCCGACGGACGCCGCGTGCTCGGCCAGCATGCCGCGCAGTTGGGTGCGGGCCCGGTTGAGGCGAGACATCACCGTGCCGATCGGCGTGCCCATGATCTCGGCGACTTCCTTGTAGGCGAAGCCCTCCACGTCGGCGAGGTAGACCGCCATCCGGAAGTCGGGGCTGAGCTTGGCCATCGCGTCCGTCACCACCGAATCGGGCATCCGGTCCAGGGCGTCCATCTCGGCCGAGCGCAGGCCGCTCGAGGTGTGCTGCTCGGCCCGGGCGAGTTGCCAGTCCTCGATGTCCTCGCCGAACCCCTCCTGCGGCTGACGCTGCTTCTTGCGGTACGTGTTGATGTAGGTGTTGGTGAGGATGCGGTAGAGCCAGGCCTTCAGGTTGGTGCCCGGCTTGAACTGGTGAAACGCCGCGAACGCCTTCGCGTAGGCCTCCTGGACGACGTCTTCGGCGTCCGCCGCGTTGCGGGTCATCCGCAGGGCCGCGCCGTAGAGCTGGTCGAGGTAGGGCAAGGCGTCGCGCTCGAAGCGTGCGCTGCGCTCAGCGTCGGATTCGGTCGCGCGATCGATCTCATCGCCGGTCGGCGTGGTTGGGCGGCTCATCACGTAGGAGACTACCCCGGAGGTCTCTCTCGGATGCGAACCGCGTCCGGTCTTGGTCACGACAGCACTAGCCACGCCGCAATCAACGGGCGGGCGGCGGCCGTTATTCCCCGCCCACCCGGCGCTTTCGAGGAGGCCCATGGTAGGAATGGTGCATGAATCTTCTGCGCGGAGTCGGACGCCTCCTACTGGGCGGCTATTTCATCGTCGAGGGCACCAGGGCGATCAAGGCACCGCAGGCCTACGCCCCGGTCGCGGATCCGATTCGCGAACGGTTCGTCCCGCTCGTGCAGCGCCTGCTCCCGCCCGAGGCGTCCGCCTACGTGCCCGAGAAGTCGACGACGCTGGTGCGCGCGAACGGCGCGCTGTCGGTCGCGGGCGGCATCGGTATGGCGACCGGGATCGGACGCCGAGGCGGGGCGGCGCTGGCGGCCGCGTCCCTGCTGCCGCACGTGCTCGCCTGCGATCCGCGGGCCGGCGATCCCGACGAGAAGGCCGCCCAGCGGAGCCTGTTCGTGCGCAACCTCGCGCTGCTCGGCGCGGCGCTCGTGGTGAGCCAGGACACGGCCGGCCGGCCCAGCCTCGCCTGGAAGGCCTCGGACGCCCGCCGCCGGCTGTCGAGCGAGACCGAGCGCAAGGCAGCGGCGATCGCGAAGCAGGGGCGTCGCACGAAGGCGCAGGTGAAGCGCGAGGCGCGCGCGCTCAAGCGCCAGGCGCAACTGCAGGCGCGCCTGGCCCGCAAGAGCATCGAGGGCGCGCTTTCGTGACCCCGTGGGTCGCGCCCACCCCCGACGTCCCGGTCGTCGGCACCGTCGTGGTCCCCGGCTCGAAGTCGGCCACGGCGCGTGCTTATGTGCTCGCCGCCCTCGGTGAGGGACCCTCGACGCTCACCGGAGCCCTGGACGCCCGCGACACCGCCCTGATGCGGGCCGCGCTGACCTCACTCGGCGTGGTCTTCGACGACACGGCCGACGGCCGCGTCGTCGTCCGTCCTCCGGCCGAGTTCACTTCCGGCGCCGTCGACTGCGGCCTGGCCGGCACGATCCTGCGTTTCGTTCCGCCGATCGCCGCGCTGGCGGTGGGTGCGACACCGTTCACCGGCGATCCCGAGGCGTCCGCGCGGCCGGTGGCCCCCCTGCTGCACGGCCTGGCACAGGCGGGCGTCCGGATAGAGCCGCTGGACTCGCTGCCGTTCACCGTGCACGGCACCGGCGCCGTGCCGGGCGGCGACGTCGCCATCGACGCGTCGGGCTCGAGCCAGTTCGTGTCGGGGCTGCTGCTCTCGGCGGCCCGGTTCGAGGACGGCCTGCGGCTCAGCCTCACCACGCCCACCGTGCCGTCCCGGCCGCACATCGGGCTCACGCTCGCGATGCTGCGCGACCGCGGCGTGGACGCCGAGGCGTCCGGCCGACACGCGTGGCGGGTGGCGCCCGGCCCGATCTCGGCGATGGACGAGACCATCGAACCCGACCTGGTCAACGCCGCGGTCTTCCTGGCCGCCGCGCTGCCCACGGGCGGCGCGGTCACCATGGCCTGGCCGCGGCACACGCTGCAGGCGTCCGAGGCCATCCTCGGCACCTTGGCCGCGCTCGGCGGATCCGTCGAACGCTCCGCCGACACGGTGACCGTCCGCGGCACCGGTGTCGTCACGGGCGCCGATCTCGACCTCACCGACGCCAGCGAGCTCACCTGCATCGCGGCCTCCCTGCTCGCGCTCGCCGACCGGCCGGGTTCGATCCGCGGCGTGGGCCACATCCGCGGCCATGAGACGGACCGGCTCGCCGCGCTGACGGCCGAGCTGAGCGCGCGCGGCACCGCGATCGAGGCGACCCCCGACGGCCTGCGGATCAGCCCCCGTCCGCTGCGTGGTGGCCTGTGGGGCACCTACGCGGACCACCGGATGGCGCACGCCGGCGCCGTCCTCGGCCTGGCCGTGCCGGGCATCGAGCTCGATGTCGGCGCCACCACGAAGACCATGCCCGACTTCGCGGGCGCCTGGGCGGCGTTGGTGGGCGCATGACTCCGCGCTACGACCGCGACGAGCACGACGACTTCGGCCGACCCGCCCGCCGCACCCGTCCGCGCACCAAGGACCGCCCCGACTACTCAGGCGCCGAGGTCGGCCTGGTCATCACCGTCGACCGCGGCCGCTACTCGGTCGACCTCGACAACGAGGCCGGCCATCGGCGTGTCCTCGCCACGAAGGCGCGCCAACTCGGCCGCAAGGGGGTCATCGTCGGTGACCGCGTCCGGGTCGTCGGCGACACGAGCGGCGCACCCGGCACGCTGGGCCGCATCGTCGAGGTCATCGCGCGCGAAACCGTCCTGCGCCGCACCGCCGACGACGACGATCCGTTCGAGCGGCCCATCGTCGCGAACGCCGACCAGTTGGCCATCGTGACCGCGCTGGCCGATCCGCCGCCCCGGATGGGCATGATCGACCGCATCCTCGTCGCCGGCTTCGACGCGGGACTGACACCGCTGCTGATCCTCACCAAGTCCGACCTGGCCTCCGCCGACGCGCTGCTCGTGGCCTACGAGGGGTTGGACGTCGAGGTGGTCGTCGTCGGCCCCGGCACCGACCTGACGATGCTGCGCGCGTTGCTCACCGGCCACCGGACGGTGTTCGTCGGGCACTCGGGCGTCGGTAAGTCGACGCTGGTCAATGCGCTCATCCCGGACGCCGGGCGCGCCATCGGCCACGTCAATGAGGTCACCGGCCGCGGCCGGCACACCTCGACCTCGGCGATCGCCCTGGAACTGGGTCCGCCCGGCGGATGGGTGATCGACACCCCGGGCGTCCGCAGCTTCGGCCTCTCCCACGTCACCACCGGCACGGTCCTGGCGGCCTTCGACGACCTGTCGGCGCACGTCGCCGGATGCCCGCGCGGCTGCCGGCACGACTCCACCGCCCCCGAATGCGCGCTCGACGAGGCCGTGGCTCGCGGCGAGTTGCGCCCCGAGCGCCTGGTGTCGTTCCGGCGCATGGAAAAAGTGTGGACCAGCCCGGCGTCCTGGGATTGAGCGCGCGGGGCGTTAGGCTGCCAGGCATGCCGGATGTTTCCTACATGGACGACGTGCGCCTGGCTCACGTGCTCGCTGACACCGCCGACTCCCTCACGATGGCGCGCTACAAGGCGCAAGACCTGCAAGTCCGCTCCAAGCCCGACCTCACCGAGGTGACCGACGCCGACCTCACCGTCGAGGATGCCGTGCGCGCCACCCTCAAGCGGGTCCGTCCGCGCGACGCCGTGCACGGCGAGGAGCGTTCCGACAGCGGCTGGGGTCCCCGCCGCTGGATCATCGACCCGATCGACGGCACCCGCAACTTCGTCCGCGGCGTCCCGGTGTGGGCCACCCTGATCGGCTTGATGAACGGCGACGAGGTGGTCGCCGGGCTCGTCTCGGCGCCCGCGCTCCAGCGCCGGTGGTGGGCCAGCGTGGGCGGCGGCGCCTTCACCGGCAAGACCCTGCTGAGCGCGACCCGCCTGCAGGTTTCGTCGGTCGACTCCGTCTCGGACGCCTCGCTGTCGTACAGCTCGGTCGGCGGCTGGGTCGACTCCGGACGCGGCCAGGGCTTCGTCGACCTGCTGCGCGAGGCATGGCGCACGCGGGCCTATGGGGACTTCTGGAGCTACATGCTCGTCGCCGAGGGCGCGGTGGACATCGCCTGCGAACCCGATCTGGCGCTGCACGACATGGCTGCGCTCGACGTCATCGTCCGCGAGGCGGGCGGCCGGTTCACGAACCTCGATGGCAGCCCGGGGCCGGTCGGCCCGGGTGCCCTGGCGACCAACGGACGCCTGCACGACCTGGTCGTGCAGCGCCTCACCCCGAGCGAACCGACCGAGTTCCTGGTCGAAGACTGACGTCGCAGGCGCCGTCTAGGACCGGGCGCGGAAGGTGGGGATCGCCGCCACCAAACGGGCGGTGTAGTCGTGCTGCGGACGCGCGAACATCTCGAGGGTCGGCCCGGCCTCGACGATCCGCCCGCCCTTCAGGACGACGGCGTCCGGGCAGACGTGGCGCACCACAGCGAGGTCGTGCGACACGAACACGAGGGTGAGGCCGAGGTGCGCGACCAGGTCCATGAGCAGGTTGAGCACCTGCGCGCGCACCGAGACGTCCAGCGCCGAGACCGCCTCGTCGGCGATCAGCACCTCGGGCGACGGGGCCAGCGCCCGGGCGATGGCGATGCGCTGGCGCTGGCCTCCCGAGAACTCGTGCGGGTAGCGGCGCATCGAGTCGGCGGGCAGGCCGACGGCGTCCAGCACTGCGCGGACGCGAGCGATCCGGTCGATCTGGCCGAGTTCGCGGCGCACCGCCGGGCTGCGCAACGGTTCGGCGACGATGGCGTCGACGCGCATCCGCGGGTTCAGGGAACTGAGGGGATCCTGCAGCACGAGCTGGACGGAGGACCGAAGGAAGCCGAGGTTCCGCTCGGGCACCCCCGACACTGGACGCCCCGCGTAGCGGACCGTCCCGGACGTGGGCTGGTCGAGGCCGGCGAGCAGCCGCACCAGGGTGGACTTGCCCGAGCCCGACTCCCCCACCACGCCCAGCCGCTGGCCGCGGGCCACCTGCAGGCTGACTTCGTCGAGGGCGCGGACGCGGCGCCCTCCCGTCGCGTACACGCGGGTGAGGTGGTCGGCCTGGAACAGCGTCTCGGCGCTCACGAGGCCCCCCTCAGGTAGTCGGCGACCGTCGGCAGCCGGGTGCCCGGCTCGAGCAGGTCGAGCCGGGCGGTGGCCACCAGCCCGGCCGCGTAGGGATGCTGGGGGCGGTGGAAGACCTGTTCGGTGGTGCCGCGTTCGACGATCTCGCCGTCCAGCATCACCAACACCGAGGAGCACAGCTGCGAGACCACGGCGAGGTCGTGGCTGATGAACACACACGACGCGCCCGCGGCGTCCAGCACGTCGTCGAGGACGCGCAGGACCGTCGCCTGCACGGTCACGTCGAGGGCGGTGGTCGGCTCGTCGCAGATCACCAGGCCGGGACGGTTCACCAGGGCCATGGCGGTGACGACGCGCTGCCGCTGACCGCCGGAGAGCTGGTGGGGGTAGCTGTCGGCGATGCGGTCGGGGTCCTCGAAGCCGACGGCGGCGAGCATGTCGATCACGGCGGTGCGGGCGCGTCCGGCGTCGCGGTCGCGGTGCAGGCGGAAGGCCTCGGCGACCTGGCGTCCGGCGGTCATGGTGGGGTCGAGCGCCGTCATGGGCTCCTGGAAGACCATGCTCAGCGCGTCGCCGCGCAGGGCCGACATCTCGCGGTCGGACAGGCCGGCGAGTTCGGTGCCGTCGAGGCGGATCGAGCCGGTGACGCGCGCGTACTCGGGCAACAGACCCATGAGGGCGAGCGCGGTGACGGTCTTGCCGGAGCCCGACTCGCCGATGATGCCGAGACGTTGGCCGGCGGCCACGTCGAGACTGAGGCCGCGGACGACCGGCCGGCGGCGTCCGAACGCGACGGTGAGGTCGCGGATCTCGAGCATCAGGCGACCTCCCGCAGCTTCGGGTCCAGGGAGTCGCGCAGTCCGTCGCCGACCATGTTGAACCCCAGCACGGCGGCGGCGAGCGCGAGTCCCGGCCAGACCGCCTGCAGCGGGTGTCCGTACAGGTAGGTCTGCGCGTCGCCGAGCATGCGACCCCACGACGGCACGGTCGGCGGGGTGCCCAGTCCGAGGTAGCTCAGCGCGGCCTCGGCCAGGATGGCCATCGCGAAGCTCACCGAGGCCTGCACACCGATGAGGTGGGCGACGTTGGGCAGGATGTGCCGCGCAGCGATCGCGGGCACGGGCGTGCCGGACGCCCGCGCCGCAAGCACGTAGTCGGCCGACAGCACCGACAGCGCACCGGCGCGGGTGACGCGGATGAACGCCGGTATCGTCGCCACACCGATCGCGATCATGGCCGTCTCGGTCGAGCCGCCGAACACGCCCGCGAGCAGGATCGCCAGCAACAGGGCCGGGAACGCGTAGGCGACATCGATCGCCCGCATCACGATCTCGGAGGCCCACCTCGGCAGCCAGGCTGCGCTCAGACCGAGCGGGACGCCGACGAGCGCCGCCACGCCGACGGCGATGATGCCGACGTACAGAGCCGAGCGGGCCCCGGCGAGGATGCGGCTGAAGATGTCGCTGCCCACGTAATCGGTGCCGAGCAGGTGCGGCCCGCCGGGCGGCGCCAGCGGCGGCCCCGATCCGACGGCGGTGGGGTCGAACGGCGTCCACACGAAGGACAGCAGCGCCATCGCGACCACGCCGGCGACGAGGAATCCGCCCACCCAGAGCTCCGCGCGTTTCACGAGCGTCCCCCGCTCCGCAGCCGCGGGTCGATCAACGCGTAGCTGATGTCGACGGCGGCGTTGACCAGCAGGACCACGAACACCAGCAACAGCACGACCCCGCGCACGACGATGAGGTCGTGGCGTGAGACCACGTCGAGCAGCAGAGAGCCGAGCCCTGGCAGCACGAAGACGCGCTCGACCACGATGGCGCCGACGATCACGGCGGCCATTTGCAGGCCGAGCACGGTGACAAGCGACAGCGCGGCGTTGCGGACGCCATGGCGGGCGAGTGCGCGCCGACGCGTCCAGCCGATCGAGCGGGCGGTGCGGTAGTAGTCCTCGCCGAGCACTTCGAGGAACGCCGAGCGAACGTAGCGGATCAGGATGGCGCCCTGCACGGCGCCGAGGGCGAGCACCGGCAGCACGAGGTGGGACGCCCACGGCCCGACCCCGCCCGCGAGGGGCGAATAGCCGTTGGCCGGGAACCAGCGCAGACGGACGGCGAAGACGGACACGAGCAGGATGCCGGCCCAGAAGGCGGGGATCGCCATCCCGAGTTGGGCGAGCACCGAGGTCGCGAACCCCTGCCACTGGCGGCGCTTGAGCGCGGCGACGGCGCCCAGCGGCAGCGCGATCGCGACCGCCAGCGTGAGGCTGAGCAACACCAGGGACGCCGTCACCTCCACACGCGGCGCGATCAGGGCCGCGACCGGAACCCCCGAGTACCAGGAGCGTCCGAAGTCGCCGCGCAGGACTCCTTCGAGCCAGCTGGCGTACTGGACCAGGAACGGCCGGTTCGTCCCGAGTTCGACGCGTTTGGCCGCCAGCTGTTCCGGCGTCGCCCCGAAACCCAGGATCGCGGCCGCCACGTCGCCCGGCAGCGCCTGGGTGATGACGAAGATGACGAACGAGGCGGCCAGCAGACTCGCGGCGAAGACGCCGAGTCGTGTCAGGACGGACCGAAGCACCTGCACTCTCAGGCGCGAGCGATCGTCGTCACGTCGAACGCCAGCGAGCTGATCGCATTCTCGGGAATGCCGGTGATGCCCTGCTTGGCCACGACGAGGTTCGGCAGCATGAACAGCCACACGGCGGCGGCGTCCTCGGAGACGATCCGGGCGGCGGCCTTGAGGTCGGCGACGTACTGCTCCTGGGTGCCGGCGTCGGCGCTCGCAGCGAGAGCGATCACCTCGGGGTTGTTGTATCGCCAGTAGTAGTCCGGGTTCGCGAAGGTGAAGATGTCGCGTGCCTCGACGTGGGCGATGATCGAGAGGTCGTAGTCGGCCTGACCCATGACCGTCGAGATCCAGGGCTGCTGGAAGCCGAGCTCCTCCACCGTCGCGGTGATGCCCACCTCCGCCAACTGCGCGGCCACGAACCGGGCGGCCTTGCTCGCGTAGGGAAGCGTCGGGGGCCGCAGCCGCAGCGTCAGCTTGGGGTAGCCGGCCTCGGCGAGCAGGCGGCGGGCCTCGTCGGGATTGTAGGCGTTGATGCTGGTGAGGTCCTCGTAGAACGGGTCGGTGGGGACGACCATCGAGCCGATCAACGCGCCCTTGCCGGACCACACCGTGTCGAGCAGTGCCTGCCGGTCGATGGCCATCGTGATGGCCCGGCGGACGCGGACGTCGCGCAAGGCGGGGTTGCCGGGGTTCGGCGGCACCCGCTTCTCGGGATCGTCAGAGTTGACGAAGCTGTGTTCCCCGCCGTTGTTGATGGCGAGCGTGACCTCGCCGTTGGTGCTGCCCTGGATCACCCGGAACCGGCTGGTGTCGGAGAACTGGTCGACGGTCTCGGGTGCCTGGAGGTTCGAGATGATGTCGAGCTGCCCCGTCTCCATCGAGGCGGTCATCGCGCCCGGATCGGTGAAGTAGCGGAACGTCACCACGTCGAACCGCACCGGCGTCCCCCAGTAGGCGGTGTTCTTCTTGAGCGCGATCGAGTCGCCCGGCAGCCATGCTTCCAACGTGAGCGGGCCGGAGCCGGCGGTCTGGCTTCCGGCGTCCGCGAAACCGGTGGGGTTCATCACGATGCCGGCCGCGCCCGCCATCTCGTAGAGCCATCGGACGCTCGGCTTGGCGAGCGTGATCTCGAGGGTGGCGTCGTCGACCACCTTGGTGGAGGCGACCAACGCCATCGTGGTCTTCAGCTTGGGCGCGACATTGTCGTTCTGCATGCGCGTGATGTTGTCGACGACCGCCTGCGCGGTCACCTTCGTGCCGTCGGAGAACGCGGTCGCCGGGTTCAGCTGGAAGGTGTAGGTGAGTCCGTCCGGCGAGACGTCCCACGCCTGCGCGAGCAGCGGCCTGAGGTGGCCTTCGCCGTCCAGCTTCACCAGCGTCTCATAGACGTTGTAGAGCAACGCCTGAGTGCCCGCGGCGCCGTCCGTGGCCGTCGGGTCGAGCGTGCCGGGCTCGGCCGTTGCGCCGATCACCAGCGCTTTGGCGCTCGGATCGACCACACCGCCGCTCTCAGCCGGCGTCGGCGACCCGCCGCCGGTGCATGCCGCGAGCGTCATCGCCACCGCCGCGACTGCCGCGACCGCCATACGACGAACTGTTCCCCGAGGCCCCGAGGCGCCCACCGACCTGGCCATATGTGTCCTCCAAAGTCCGACGCCTTCGACCGCGGCACAGCCTACTGCACCCGACACCGTCGCCCGATTTGGCGCAGACGCGGGTTGCCGGTAATGTTGGCGGAGCAACGCGGGGTGGAGCAGCTCGGTAGCTCGCTAGGCTCATAACCTAGAGGTCACAGGTTCAAATCCTGTCCCCGCTACCAAGTAGCCTTGTCAGACCGGGAACGGTCGGGCAAGGCTATTCGTGTCATCACGGTGGTGTCCGCCCGCCGTTTCGCGGGCGGACCCCAACCGCTGCCCGTTGGTCAGTTGGTCAGTTAGTCAGTCGGTCAGTTGGTCAAGAAGATCGTCGCCGGTGCTCGTCGCGCTCGCCTGACCTCCCGGCGCGGCTTCCGGCGAGCGCCTGCTCCCGTCCGCGAGTGCACGCTGAGAGGCGACCACGGCGTCCACGATCGTCGTCTCACCCCGTTCGAGTGCTTGCAGGTTCCTCGCCCGCAGCGCGCGCCCGGCCTTGTCGGCAGCAACGATCGAGTTGCACTGCGACTTCACCGAATCGATCACCGCCCAGATGGTGTCCTCGGTGATCACCGGTGCCTGCGACGCGTGCGCGACGGCCTCGACCGACTTCGCGGTCTCCGCGAACGAGCTCTGGATCAGCTTGTTCGTGCCTGCCTGCACCGCCGTGCCCAGTTCCGCGCCCTCCCTCGCGAACGCGGCCTGCTGCCACATTGCGAGCGATTGACGCGCCGAGGGAAGACCCATCGTCCGGAAGGCCGCGAGCCGACGGCGCAACGCGAAGGTCGTCACGACGAGGTTGCGCGTGGCCGGCGCATGCGCGAATCCGAGGAAGAACTGCGAACGCCAGTCGGCCCACGACTTCTCCGTCTCCGACAACGCGAACGACAGTTGGCTGTGCGTCTCGCGCAAGGAGCTCACCGTGACGGTCTCGCCCTTGTAGGTGGCCGCCTCCCTGCCGGACGCCTCCGCGTCGCGCAGCAGATCGTCGGCCTCCTCGAACTCTGCGCGGATCACCTCGATGACCTCTTCGAGCGCGGCGAGCACCGCGACCACGTCGTCCATGTGCGCGAGGGTCTGCTTGTGCAGCAGTTGGCCCCGGGCGACGTTGTCGGCGAGCGCGATCTCCATCTCCTGCAGCTTCACCTCGGCGAGATCGATCCTCTCCGCGATCGGCTTCGTCTCGCGCACCATGGTGGTGAACGTGTACTTGCTCTTCTTGAACCAGCCGACGACCGAGTTCACCGCGTTCTCCAGCTGGACCGAACGCCACTTCTTCTCGAAGCCGTCCATCTCGCGCAGCAGGTCGTTGACGATCGCGTCGGCCTGCGGAACCTTGATGTGGCGCTGGGCGTCCAGCAGTTGCACCGAGGCGCCGTTCATCTTCTGCATCACCGGGCCACCGAAGGAGACGATCTGATTGACGTCGTCGATGAACCGCTTCGCCAGCCTCGGCGCGCCCCGACGCAGATCCGAGAGCTGCCGCTCGGTGAGCAGGCTGCGGAACTTGAAGACCGCATCCTCTGGCCGGTGCACCTCCACCTCGTCCGCCGACGCGTCGGCGAGCGCCAACTCGAGCGAGCTGCCCTTCACCTCGGGCGCCTGCGTGTCGTCCGGCTCCATCAGTGCGGCGAAATCGACCGCGACCGTCTCTGCTTCTGACATCGATCTACTCCTGGGGTTGAGGTCACTTCTCGCGTTCGCTGTACACGTCCGACAGCTTCGCCTCGTTGACGGTGTTGATGAGAGAATCCAACGCGATCCTGAACTCCAGGTCACGCGACTCGTTGATCTGTTTGATGTTGTCGACCGCCTGCTGGTTCACCGAGTCGACGGCGCGCTCGACCTCGGCCAGACGCGCCTGAGGCTCGCTCCAGAAGTCAGGGTTCGCGCGGATGTCGCCGTAGTAGTCGTCGTCCAGGGCGCCGAGCAGCTTCGTGAGGGTGTCCTTGTAGCGCCCCTGGAGCAGCCGGGCCTGTTGGTCGGTGCCACGCTTGCCGACGCGGACGAACATCTCCGACAGGTGCCCCGACAGCTCCTCGATCCGAGGGCCTATCTCGGGGAGTGCCGCAGCACGCTCGTCGAGGCGCGCGATCGCGTCCTGAACGACATCGCCGTCCGCTCCGTTGAGGGAGGCGGCCAGCGCCCGCGAAGAAGCGACCGCCCGCCTCTGGTTCGCCCGCCTCCCCCGCCGCTTGAACAGCGCGACCAGCGAGCCGCCGACGACCGCCGCGGCGACGAGCGCCACCACCCATCCGCCGCCGACCGGCGATCCGATGTCGCTGCCACCACCGCTCGCGGGCGTCAGCGTCGGCGCGATGGCGACCACGGCGACCCCTCCGTCCGAGGCGCCTTGCGAGTACAGCGACTTGGTGAGGGCCGCGGCGTCCTGGTTCGACGCCACCGCGAAACGGTCGGTCACCCGGTCCTCGATCACGATCACCGTGTCGGCGCCGCTCGCCTGCCGCAAACCCGAGGCGAGGGCACTCGACGGGATGCTCTCGGCCTGATCCGGCAGGGGGATCACCACGACACGCACCCCCTGCGGGAGCGCGTTCGTCACTGCGGGGGCGTTCGAGATCGATGCGCCCCCGTACTGGCAGACCGTTTGCGTACCGCAGGTCTCCAGGATCCGCTCGATCTCAGTGACACCGAACGCATCGGTGGCGGACGCCGCGAGCGAGACGCCCGTGACGGCCAGGGCGGCGGCGGTCAACACCGCCCGTGTGGTGAGTGATCGCATTCGGCCGCCTAGAAGTTGTTCATGACCGACCGGAAAGTGTCGGTGATCTTCGTCGGATCGGTGGCGTCGAAGAGTTGCCCGCCCGAGGCGCGCGCGAGCTTCTCGAGGGGCTCGATGTCGGCCTCAGCGGTGTAGGCGATCGCGAAAATCCGCACGGGCCTGTCGTTGCCGCCCTCCCTCTGGTCGGCGTTGATCTTCTGCAGGAGCGTGTCGAACCGGGTTCTGGAGTCGAGATCCTCCCCGTCGGAGAGCACGACGATCGCGTTGATGCGGCCGCTTTCGGCGTGCTTCTTCAGATAGTCGTAGGACTCGGAGATCGCGTCGTAGAGCGGTGTCCCCCAGCGCTTCGCGTTGGCGAGGTCGGCGATGTCCGACTTCAGGCCCTCCTTGTCGCCGCCGAGCGGCCCGAACGGTCGCACGACGCCGATACCGTCCACGCTGCGGCCGTCGATCTCGGAGGTCATACCGGTGGTGAACGCCCACACGCCGATCTCGTCGGTGGGGCGCACCTCACCGAGCGTGGTGGTCGCCCCCTCGATGGCACCATCGAGGCGGCTCCTGCCGTCCCCGATCCGCTCGTCCATCGAACCCGAGATGTCGATGAGCTGAAGGATGGCCGAGGGCTTGCGGATCTGCGCCCACTGCTCGAGCGCGGCGGAGACCACCTCGGGAGCGGGTTGAGGCAGGCTGACCGCGGGTTGCGCCGGGTCGATGCCGACCTCGCCGTTGAGATGCTGCTCGACGCCGACACCGGCATCCACGGGCCGGAAGCCGAACTCCGGCAGGACCGCCTGGGCCTCCTTCGTGTGCAGGAACGTCACGAAGGCGTCCGCCGCCCTCTTCTGCTCGGGGGTGACCCAATCCGCGTTCAGCGCGACCGCCGGGTTGTCGCTCCATATCGATCCCTCGCTGGGATACACCGCGACGAGCTTCTCGGTCGGCGCAGTGAGCACCTCGCCAGGCTGCACCGTGTGCGAGTCGGGGTTGCCGAGGTTGTAGTTGTAGAGCGAGGTCTCCTCGAGCGCGATGGCGCTCACATAGGAAGAACCGCCTCCTGAAGCCCGGTCGAACAGGTTCTGCAGCACCTTGCCGGTGGTGTCGCCGTAATGGATCGCACCTGACTCGAACACGCGCGAGAAGTCGGCCGCGCTCGCCACATCCGCCGTGGTCAACCCCTCCGCCTTGCCCGCGGCCGCGTACGCCTGCATGAGCAGTGTCGACAGTCCCGTCGTGGAGCTGTTCGGGTTGGTCTTCGCGATCTTGAACGAGCCCCACAACGGCTTGCCGACCGACCCCCACCCGCGGGGGTCCTGGATCAGGTCGTGGATCTGCGTGATCGACAACGGCTTGCCCGGGTATCCGAGCGTCCGGGCCATCGACTCCGGGATCCCGAACACCACCGGCGTCTTCGCGAAACTCTCGGCGCCCGCCACGGCCTTCTCGCCGGCGATGGACGCCACGCGGTCGGTCCACACGGTCGAGGCCGGCGACCACACCGATGGTGCCGCGTCGGCACCGAGCGCCCATTGCTTGGTGGACCGCGACAGATACTCTGCGGCTTTGCCGGACGCGACGTTGATCGGGTGAACCGTGGCGCAGGTGCTCAGGCCCTCGTGCGCGGCCGACTCCTTGAAGCGCTCGCCCAGCTTCTCCATGAGATTGACCTTCTCTGACGAGGTCGCCACCACCACAGGAGTGCAGCCGCCATCGTCCAAGGTCGGCGGCGGGCCCGCGGAGCAGCCCGCCAGCAGCAAGGCGCCGACCACGGCCAGCGTGGTCACCGCAGTCAATTGCATTCCGACTACTCTGTTTGACACGGAGCGCCCCCTCTCTGCTGCTGGTGACTTCACTCAGATTAGCCTAGCGTCGGCCCCCGGCACGGTGGGAGGGGCGGGCGTCCACCACGCGCCTCGGCCCGTGTGCTTGGATGGCAGGCGTGAGCACCCTCGTCCCGCTGAACTATCCGCTGCACGAGACCACGCTGGCCAACGGCCTGCGCGTCGTCGTCAGCCCCGATCTCGCCGTGCCGTTCGTCGCGGTCAACCTCTGGTACGACGTGGGCTCCCGTGACGAAACCCCTGGCCGCACGGGGCTCGCGCACCTGTTCGAGCACGTCATGTTCCAGGGATCCGAGCACGTCGCCAGCGGCGAGCACTTCGACCGCCTGCAGGCCGCCGGTGCGACCGGCAACGCCACCACCTGGTTCGACCGCACCAACTATTTCGAGTCGGTGCCCACCGGCGTCCTCGACCTCGCCCTGTGGCTGGAGGCCGACCGGATGGGGAACCTGCTGGCCGCCCTCACCCAGACCAACCTCGACACCCAGCGCGACGTCGTCAAGGAAGAAAAGCGTCAACGCTACGACAACGCGCCCTACGGCGACCTGGTCGAGCACCTCATCACGCAGGCCTTCCCGCCCGAGCACCCCTACGGGCACACGGTCATCGGCTCGATGGCCGACCTGGACGCGGCCTCCCTCGCCGACACGCACGACTTCTTCACCACCTGGTACTCCCCCAGCAACGCCGTGCTCACCCTGGTCGGCGACCTCGAACCAGCGGACGCCTTCGCCCGCGCCGAGCGCTACTTCGGCCACCTGCCACGCCGGGACGTACCCGACCGGACGCCTCCCGGCCCCCTGCCGCCTCACGAGGGCGTGCCGCGCCTGATCACCTCCTCCGACGTGCCCGAGTCGGCGCTGTACGCGCAGTGGCGGACGCCCCCGCGCGGCACCCCCGACCACGACGCGATCGACATCGCCCTCACCGTCCTCGGCGGCAGCGAGACGTCCCGACTCCACCGGCGGCTGGTCCGCGACACGGGCCTCAGCACGGGAGCCGGGGCGTCCGCCATCCCGCTCGCCTGGGGCACCTCGCTCGGGTTCGCCTTCGCCCGCGTCGGCGACGGAGTCGACCTGAGCCTGGTCGAGGCGGCGCTCGTCGACGAGGTCGCCCGGCTGTGCGACGAAGGCCCCACCGTAGACGAGGTGCTGCGCGCCCGCGTCCAGTTCGAGCGCGCCTGGCTGGCCGAATGCGCCCCCATCGGGGCCCGCGCCGACCTGTTCGGCGCGCACGCCACCCTGTTCGGCGACCCCGGACGCGTCAACCACCGCATCGTCGACTACAGCAGCATCGACGCGGACGCCGTCACCGCCGCCGCCCGCACCTGGCTGCGCCCCGAACAGCGCGCCGTCATCGAGTACCACCGGTCCCCGAAAGAAGCCTGAACCGTGACCATGCCCTCTCGCCCGGCCGTCGTCCCACCCCAGCCCTGGGCGTTCCCGCCCGCGCGCGTCGCGCAACTCGACAACGGGCTCACGGTGCGACTGCACCACCTGCCCGGCCAGCACGTCCTCTCGGCCGGCCTGCTGATGGACGTCCCGCTCACCAGCGAGCCCGCCCACCGCGAGGGAGTCGCCGGCGTGTGGGCGGCCGCGTTCACCGAGGGCACGCAGACCCATCCGGGCACGCGATTCGCCGACGCCGTCGAGGACTGCGGCGCCGTCATCGAGGCGAGCGTCGGCTTCGGGTACGCGCAGGCGCTCCTCGACGTCCCCGCGACGCGCCTCGCACCCGCACTGGGTCTGCTGGCCGAGGCCGTGACCGAGCCGAGCCTCGCGGACGCCGACGTCGCCCGCCACGCCCGCCTCGAGGCCGCTCATCTCACCCAGCGGCTGGCCACCGGCCCCGGAGCCGCCAACCACGCGGTGCGCGGCGCCGTCATCGCCCCCGCCTACCGGGCGTCGCGCAGTGCCCTCGGTCTTCCCGAGACACTGGCCTCGATCACCGGCCCGGACGTCCGCAGCTGGCGGGGGGCGACGCACGGCCCCCGGGGCTCCGTCCTGGTCATCGCCGGCGAGATCGGCGACTCCGCGCTGGATGAGGCCGCCGCGGCCTTCGGCGACTGGCGCAACCCTGGCCAGGCGACCCTTCACCACGAGACGCCCGCCGGCCGCCCCCGGGTCGTCCACCTGATCGACCGGCCCGGCTCGGTGCAGGCCGACGTGCGCTGGGGCTGGTTCACCACCGACCGCCGCGACCCCCGCTGGCCCGCACTCCAACTGGCCAGCAACGCCCTCGGCGGCGCCTATCTCAGCCGCCTCAACAAGGTGCTGCGCGAGGAGCGCGGGTTCAGCTACGGGGTCAGCCTCGCCAACGTGCCGATGCGGACCGGCGGGTTCTCCTACGCGGGCGGCGCGTTCCGCACCGAGGTGGTCGGCGAGGCGCTCGCCCTCATGCCCGGCCTGCTCGACGTCGCACCCACCCCGATCACGGACGCCGAACTCATCCGCGCCCGCGACTACCTGATCGGCACCACCCCGCTGCACTACGCCACCGCCGGCGGCGTGACGGGCGGCGTCCTCACCCTGCTCGCGGCAGGGCTGGACACCGAGCACGTCGGCGCCCAGCTGGAGGCCTACCGCACGACGACCGCCGACCAGGCGAGCGCCGCCGCGTCCGCCGTCATCGATGTCCGGGCCGGCTCACTGGTCGTCGTCGGCGACGCGCAGTCGCTCGAACGACCGCTGCGGGAGGCAGGCTGGGCGCCCACGATCATCGCGACCGAGGGCGCCTCCTGAGCGATATTGGGCCTAGCGGCCCATCGCGCGCAGCGCTTCGGCCAGCGCGGCCTTCGCTTCGTTCGTGCGCGCCTGATAGGCGGCGAGGTCACCGTTGCGCAGTGCCGCGTCGGCCGCGGTGAACGCCTGCTCGGCGCGCCGCATCGCCGCCACGGCGACCTCATCGCCGGTTTGCGGCGTCGTCGGGACGGTGGGATCGGTCGAAGGCTGCTGAGCGGTCGTCGGGTCGGTCGGCAACTCGCCCGTCTCGGCGCCCGCGTCACCCTGGAACACCTGGTCGAGCGCCTCCTGCAGCGTGTTGCCGATGCCGATGTGCTCACCGAACCTCACCACGACGAACGTCAGTGCCGGGTAGGCGCCCGCGTTGCCCGTCCGCTCGGTGTAGATCGGTTCCACGTAGAGCAGACCGTTGCCCATCGGCAGGGTGAGCAGGTTGCCGTATTTGATGGACGCCGACCCGCGCGACTGCGTGTAGGGCAACAGCTTGGCCGCCACGTCGGGGTTCTGCGTGATGGCGTTCTGCGTCTGCCCCGGGCCGTCGATCTGCTGCGTGTCCGACATGCGCAGGATGCGCAGTTTCCCGTAGTCGGGGTGGGCGGCGTTCGCATTCACGGCGAGATAGGCCGCGAGGTTCTGACGCTTGGTCGGCACGAAGACCGCGGTCTGGCTGAAGATCGGCGCCTCGTCGCCCGGCCACTTGATCGACAGGTAGTAGCTGGGCTCCTTGAGCCGGTCGTTGGACTGAACCGGATCGATCGGCACCTCCCACAGATCGGTGCCGTTGTACCAGGTACGAGGATCCGTCACGTGGTAGCGGCCCAGCAGTTCCCGCTGCACCTTGAACAGGTCTTCGGGGTAGCGCAGGTGCGCCAGCAGGTCCGCGCCGATGTCGGCGCGCGGTTTCACCGTGCCCGGGAACACCGCCGAGTAGGTCGCCAGCAGCGGATCGGACTCGTCCCACGCGTACAGGTCAACCGTGCCGTCGTAGGCGTCGACCACCGCCTTGACCGAGTTGCGCATGTAGTTGATCGGCTGGTCGAGCTGCTGACCCAGCACCGTGCTCTGCGTGTCGGACGTCGCCTGCGCGAGAAGAACCCGCTGGCTGTTCGGGTAGGTCGCCGACGTCGTGTAGGCGTCCACGATCCACACCAGGCGGCCGTCGACGATCGCCGGGTACAGGTTGCGGTCGACCGTCAGCCACGGCGCGACCTTCTCGACCCGCTCCTTCGGCGTCCGGTCGTAGAGGATCTTCGAGTTCACGTTCACGCGGTCGGACAGCAGCAGGTTGACGTCGGCGAACCGCGCCGCGTACAGCAGCCGGCCCAGCACGTCGCCCATGGGAACCCCGCCCACACCGTCGTACTCGTTGTACCGCTCGCCGCCGCCCTCGGCACCGCCGGGCGTGTCGAGCTCGATGGGCACCTGCTCGTCGACGCGCCCCACGATCGCGAAGTTGGTCGACTTCTCACCGAAGTAGATGCGGGACTGGGTCTCTTCGATCTTGCCGACCGGCGGGATGTCGCGGGTGATCCACACCGGCTCGCCGTTGCCTTGGCGGCGGTTGCCGTAGGCGGACGCGAACCCGTGGCCGTGCGTGTACACGGTGTGCAGGTTGTTCCAGTTGCGGTCGGGGATGCCGTCCAGGTTCAGCTCTCGCGCCGCGACCACCACATCCGTGTCCTGGCCGTCGATGGGGTAGCGGTCGATGTCGAGGATCGCAGGGAACGAGTAGTAGCCGCGCACCTGCTGCAACTGCTCGTAGGTGGCGCCGATCACCTGAGGGTCCATCAGCCGGATGCCAGGCAGCGCCGCGGCGTCCTCTTTCAGCTGCCCGGGCGACACGTGGGTGACCGCCTCGTACTCGGTGATCTCGGTCTCGCCGATGCCGTAGGCCTGCTTGGTGGCGGCCAGGTGGGCGGCGATGTAGTCGTGCTCACGGTCCGGCTCGTTCGGCCGCACCTGGAGGGTCTGGATGATCATCGGGTAGATCATCGACAGGATCAGGCTCGACACCAGCATGAGCGCCACGCCTGCGCCCGGCACCGCCGGACGCTTCCACGCGATGTTGACCACGAACAGCGCCGCCACGATGAAGGCGATGACCGCCACGACGAGGCGCGCGTTCATCCGGGCCGTGTCGTCGGTGAAGTGCAGGCCCGTGAACAGGTTGCCCTGATCGAGGACCAGGCCGTAGCGGTCGAGCAGGCTCTGAAGGCCGTAGAGGACGAGGATCGCGGCGCCGAGGATCGACAGGTGGACGGTGGCCGGCCGGGTCGCGAAACCGGAGGACTGGCGTCCGGTGGCGATGTTGCCCACGACGAAGTGCACCGCCGCCGAGGCGACGAACGCGAACGCCAGCGCACTCATCAACAGCGACGCCACCATCCGCCACACCGGCAGTTCCAGCATGAAGAAGGTCACGTCGAGTCCGAAGGTCGGCTCCCTCACCCCGGCGGGCCGCCTGTTGAGCCACGCCAGCACGGGCATGGCCTGGGAGGCCGCCGACAGCCCGGCCATCACTCCCAGCAGGACCGCCGGCACCAGGAACACGACCTGCGCATTGTGCTCGAGCGCGTCGCGATAGCGGTCCAGCAGCGCGGACGCCCCACGTCGGCGCAGCGTCGAACGCGACCGGAAGGCGAGGGTCATGTTGAGCCACAGCAGGCCGCCGACCACCACGGCTCCGAGGACGAACAACACCACGCTGGTGAGGAGCTGGGTGGTGAACACGCCGGCGAAACCAGTGGAGTCGAACCACAGCTTCTCCGTCCACAGGCTCGCGGCCAGGAGGAAGACGCCCACGGCGATGCCGAGGATGACTGCGGTGATGAGTAGAGGGCTACGGCGAGGTTGTGCTTGTGGGGGCACGACGTCGGGCTCCTTCGCGGGTCTCGAGATTCAGGAAGTCAGGGTACGGGTGAGTGCGGCGCCCAGGCCGGGCACCAGGTCGTCGGCCGCGAGAAGGTCGCCCGGGTCGCTCTTCAACCGGGCCAGCCCGTAACCACCGCCCTCGCGGGTGACCCCGACCACGACGCGCACGTCGCGGCGTTCGGGGTGCGCGGCCACAAAATCTGCGGCCGCAGCGGGGTCGTCGGGGATGTCGGCCTCGACATGGGGCGGCACGAACAGCCGCTCGACCGCGAGCACGCAGCCAAACACGGTCGCCGGCCAGGCGATCCGGTCGAGGGCGTCGAGCAGGTCGTCGCCCGTCCTGAAGCCCTCCTGCTCGATCGAGCTCAGGGCGTCCTCGGGCACCCCCCCGGGACGCTCGAGTTGATCCGCAAGCGTCGGCTCTGCCGCGATCAGCACGGACGTCGGCACCAGGGCGAACAGGCGGGCGGGCTGATCCCAGCCGCCGTGACCGACGTGACGCTCGATCTCCATCAGCGCGGCCACCAACGCGTCCGTACTCATGAGCACCCCTGGACCAAGGCCTCGGTCGCCGGATCGGCCAGTGCGTCGAGCGAGTTGATCGCGTCCTCGAGCGTCGAGACACTCACGATCCGCATGGGCGTCGACACGGCGGCGAGATCGGCACAGTTGGCGGGCGGCAGAAAGAAAACGCTCGCCCCGGCCGCCTGAGCACCGGCCAGCTTCTGCCGGACGCCGCCCACCTCGTGCACGTTGCCGGCGCCGTCGATCGACCCCGTGCCCGCGACGATGCGCGTGCCGACCAGCTCACCCGGCGTGATCAGGTCGTAGACCGCCAGCGCCATCATCAGGCCGGCGCTCGGACCAGCCAGCCCCTGATCGACATTGATCGTGACGCGAGGAGCGTAGCTGTAGCCCATCACGAGCGTGCCACCCCACACGGGGAGACCGGCCTGCGTCTTGGAGGCGCCCGTCTCGATCGTGACCGCCAGCGCCTCGCGGTCGCGCAGGATCGCGAACGTGACCGGCTGGCCCACGCTCGTGTCCTCCACGATCGTCCGCACGGCACTCACCGAAGCGGTGGGGTGACCGTTGACCGCGAGGACGAAGTCGCCGGTCACGAGCTTGTTCGCCGCCGGACCGGCGCTGGCCACCGACTGCACCATCGGGACCTGCTGCACGTCGATCCCGGCCGCCCGCAAGGACGCGGCCGAGGCGTCCGCCCGCGACGTCGTCAACTCTTGCGACTCGCGCGCCTGGATCTCGCTGGCGGTCGAGCGTCCCGGGTACACGAACTCCCGGGCGAACACCTCGCGGTCCGGAGCACCATGCGCGTACATCAACTCGGGGAGTCCCACCAGTGCGTCGGGCCGGGTGATGTTCACCGTCGTCAGCAGGATGCTGCCCGATGTCGGGAACGTCTGCAGGCCTTCTACCTCGATGACCTGCCCTCCGTCGACCGACCCGAGGAGATCGCGTGTCTCGCCGGGCGCGTAAGTGACGTACGGCAGCGGCGTCATCGCGACGACGGCGGCGGCGAGAACGAAGAGCAACGCGGACACGGCGGCCGTCCACGTCTGCTTGGTCATGGCGACCACCCTACCTGGCGGCGCCAACGCGTCCGGCTCCGATCTGGTCGCAGCATCGGACACAATGGAGTCCGGTCGAGAAGAGGAGCGACACATGGCAGAGGATCAGCCGAACCCGATGGAACCGAATCCCATGGAGGAGTTCCTGCGCCAGTTCGGCATCACGCCCGGGCCGGACGGCCAGTTCGACATGGCGCAACTCATCGGTCCGCTCCAACAGGCCATGGCGCAATTCAGCCGCCAGATGGCGACCGCCGGCGGTGGCGGCGAGGGCCTCAACTGGACGTTCATCAAGGACATCGCCCGCAAGGCGGTCGCCGCGTCCGGCCCCGACCCGTCGCCCTCGGCGTCCGAGGCCGTCGCCATCCGCGACACGGTGGGTCTGGCCGACCTCTGGTTGGACCAGCACATGGCGTTCGGCCGCATCAGCGCACCGGCCGCGACCTGGAGCCGCGCCGAGTGGGTCGAGCGCACCATGGGCACCTGGGAGCAACTCGCCGGCAGCGTGTCGACGTCCCTGGCCGGCGCGATCGGCAGCCTGATGCAACGTGGTGTCGGCGAAGCCTCCGAGGCCGCCGGGATGGCCGCCATGCTCGAGCCCATGATGCGGATGGCCGCCACCGGCATGCTGTCCGCCCAGGTCGGTCAAGGCGTGGCCCAGCTCGCCACGGACGTGCTCAGCGGCTCCGACCTGGGCTTCCCGCTCGCGGACAAGCCCGTCACCGCCCTGCTGCCCACCAACATCGCGCGCTTCGCGGACGGACTGGACATCCCGATCGCCGACGTCCGCCTCTACCTCGCCCTGCGCGAGGCGGCCCGGCAGCGGCTGTTCGCGCACGTCCCCTGGCTCGGCCCACAGATGCTGGCTCTGATCGAGCACTATGCCCGCGACATCACGATCGACGGCAACGCGTTCGAGGAGGCGATGGAGGAGCAGATGTCGGGCGGGCTCACTCCCGAGCGCCTTGAGGAGTTCGGCCAGCAGATGGCCGGCAAGCTGTTCCGCCCCACGCTGACCGACGAGCAGCACGAGGTGCTCGGACGCCTCGAGACCCTCGTCGCGATCGTCGAGGGCTGGGTGGACGACGTGGTCGGGCAGACCACATCGAACCTGCTGCCCAGCGCGGACGCCCTCCTCGAGACGGTGCGGCGCCGCCGCGCCTCCGCAGGTCCTTCCGAACTCGCACTCAAGACGCTGCTCAACCTGGAGCTGCGCCCGCGCCGCGTCCGGGACGCCGCCAACGTGTGGGCGGCGCTGCGATCCATCAAGGGCATTGAGGAGCGTGACGCCGTGTGGGCGCACCCCGACCTGGTTCCGACGGGAGCGGACCTGGACGACCCGCTGGGCTTCGCCGAACGCGGCCACGTCGCGCGCGGCGAGATCGACGACCTGGACGCGCAGCTGGCGCGGCTCCTCGAGCAGGAGCGCGACCGCGACGAAGGCGGCGATCAGGGCACCGTTTGACCGGCACGAGACCCGCCCGCTAGCTTGTCCGTCACAGCCCCCGGAGGGGCCAGATGTCCGCAGGGGAAGGCAGGCGTCGGGCTCCGCCGGGGGCTTTGTCACGCGCGGCCTCGGTATCGCGACGGGATCCACCCGGGTCGACGCCTCTCTGGGTGGCCGGCGGCTCTGCCCTATGCTGAACGGGTCAACACCCTGGGGGGCGCCGCCCGTTGGGGACGAACAACTGCCAGGAGGAACCCGTGTCGAACGACACCTACAGCGGCAAGTTCTACTGTGTGAAGTGCAAGGACCACCGCGAGGCCGAGGGGGCGATCTCCGTCAACGAGAAGGGCACCCGCATCGCCAAGGCCAAGTGCCCCGTGTGCGGCACGAACCTCACCCGGTTCCTGCCCAAAGCCTGACACCAGACTCATGGGGAGGGGCGCCGGGGCTGTCCGGCGCCCCTTCACGTCCGCTCGGGGAGGCCTCTGAGCGACGTGTGGTGTTGTCCACATCGGCCGCGGTGTCGTCCATGCCCGCCTCGCGGCCTCGCTGCCGAGCGATCCGCGCCACAGTGGCTCCATGGACTCCTCCGAGCAGTACCGGCTGACCGCGCCGTTGAGCCTGCTGTGGCGACCCGGAGGGGCACTTCAGGTCGGCCTGGACGCCTCGGGCGCGGTCGTGCTGCCCGGCGCTCCCGAGGGCGCGGACCTGGCGCTGCGAGCCTTGCGCTCGGCACGCACGCTCGCGGAGGTCTCCCGTCTTGCGCCCCTCGTTCCCCGGGCGTGGATCGCGGAGGCGGTGACCACCCTGGGTGCGCTGGGGCTCGTCGCAGCCCTGTCCTCGACCCGCGCACCGACACTCACCGTGGCCGGCGACGGCGTCCTCGCCCACGCGGTCGCCAGCTTGCTGACCGCGGAGGGTCGCCCGGTCGTCGCGGCGCCGGACGTACCACCCGACCCGCACCTCACCGATCTGGTCGTCGTCTGCGCGTCCACGGCCGAACCGGATCGGGTCGACCTGCGCGAACTCGCCGGTCACCCCCACCTCGTGGTGCGGGCCGAGCCGGAACGCGTCGTCGTCGGTCCGTTCGTCGTCCCCGGTGCGGGCTTCGCGTGCGTCACCTGCACCGACCTCGTGCGCCGCGACCTCGACCGCGACTGGCCCCACCTGCTGGCGCAGCTGTGTCGCTCACGGCACACGGCGACCCCCCAGCAGACGGCGTGGGCTTCGGCGCTCGTCTCGGCCCAGCTCACGGCATGGCTCGGCGGGCGGACGCCCGAGGCGTCCGGCGCCACCTGGGAGTTGGACGCCCACCGCGGACAAGTCGGCGTCCGGCACTGGCCGCGGCACCCCGACTGCGGGTGCGCGCTGGTCGGCTGAGGCGCCGGCGTCCCACCCTCAGCGATGCGCGGCGAGGACGCCGAGGAGCCCCTCGCCGTAGCGGGCGAGCTTCGCTCTGCCGATGCCTGCGATCTCGGCGACCTCATCGAGGCTGACGGGCATGCGCTCGGCGACCGCCATCAGGGTGGCGTCCGTGAGAACCACGAAGGCCGGCAGGCTCGCCGCGTCCGCTTCGGCCTTGCGCCAGGTGCGCAACGCCTCCCAGGTGGCCTCGTCGTAGGAGGATTCGCAATCCAGGTGCCGGCCGAGCTTCCGCTCGGCGCCACCGGTCAAGCCGCGACCGCACACGCGGCAGGTGGCCGCCATGGCGGAGCCGCGCCGCCGGCGCGCGCGGTCGCGGGCGGCCGGTGCCGACGTCGGCGTCGAAGCGGCGGAGACCAGCCCGTCCAGGAAGCGGCTGGCGCCACGGCGCGGACCGCCGCCGTTGCGCGTCGCCGACCAGGAGATGCACAGGTGCTCGCGGGCGCGGGTGATGCCGACGTAGAAGAGGCGGCGTTCCTCGGCCACCTCGTCGGCACTGCGTGCCAGCACGAACGGCAGACTGCCTTCGTGGGCGCCGGTGATGGCCACGGCGTCCCATTCGAGTCCCTTGGCGGCGTGCAGACTCGACAGGGTCACCCCCTGCCCCGTCGGCGCGTGCTGAGCGCGGGAGCGCGCGTCCAGCTCGGCGAGGAGATCGTCGACGCGAGCCTCGGGGTGGGAGCGCACGAACTCGTCGCCGAGCCCGGCGAGCGCCGACCAGGATTCCCAGCGCTCGCGGGCGCCGCCCTGGCCGGAGGGTGGTTCGGTGGTGAAGCCCAGCCCGGCGAGGGCGGCGCGCAGTGCGGCGTCCGGCCGTTCGACGGGGGCAGCCTTCACCGTCGCGGTCAATGCCCTCAGCGCGGCGCGCACCTCGGCGCGCTCGAAGAAGCCCTCGCTGCCGCGGGTGGTGAACGCGATGCCGGCGTCGGCGAACGCCGCCTCGAACGCGGGCGCCTGCGCGTGGATGCGGTACAGGACGGCCATCTCGGACCACGGCACCCCGGCGGTATGGAGCGCGGCGAGCCAGCGGGCCACCTCGGCGGCTTCGGACGCCTCGGTGTCCGACGCGAGGAAGGCCGGCTCCGGGCCGCGCGGGCGCTGCGCGCGCAATCCCACCGACGGTCCGTGGCCGAGGATCACCGCGTTGGCGAGGGCGACCACCTGCGGGGTCGAACGGTAGTCGCGGACCAACTCGATGCGTTCGGCGGTGGGGTGCCGGTCGGTGAAGCCGGTGAGGAACGACGCCCGCGCACCAGCGAACGAGTGGATCGTCTGGGCCGGGTCGCCGACCACGCACAACTCATCGCCACCGCCACTCCACAGGTCGAGGAGTGCCTGCTGGAGCGGGCTGACGTCCTGGTACTCGTCGACCACGAAATGGCGGTAGGTGCGCCGCACCTGAGCGGCGATGTCGGCGTGCTCGGCGAGCATGCCCGCGGCGCACAGCAGGATGTCGTCGAAGTCGATCAGCCCGCGCGCGGCCTTGACCGCCTCGTAGTGGGCCATGACCCTGCCCACCTGGTCGGCCGGGACACCGTTGACCTCGCGGTGGTGGGTCGGCGCGATCGCGGCGTAGTCCCCCGGTGCCACGTTGCTCACCTTGGCCCAGCCGATCTCGCCGGCGACGTCGCGCAGCAGCGTGCTGTCGGGGGTGAGCCGGTCGCGGCGCAGGGCGTCCGCCACCAGGCCGATCCGCTGGTCGGCGACAGGCGGCAGTTCGGCGCCGTAGGCCTGCGGCCAGAAGTACTGCGCCTGACGCAGGGCCGCCGAGTGAAAGGTGCGTGCCTGGACACGAGTCACGCCGAGGCCGCGCAACCTCTCGCGCAGTTCGCCGGCCGCGCGGGTCGTGAAGGTCAGTGCGAGCACCGCGGCGGGGTCGAACGCCCCGGTCGCGACTCCATAGGCGATGCGGTGCGTCATCGCCCGGGTCTTTCCGGTGCCCGCGCCCGCCAACACCACCACCGGCCCCTCCAAGGCCAGAGCGACCTGGCGTTGCTCGGGGTCCAGACCGTCGAGGATCTGCTGCGGGTCGGCGTTCACGGTCAGTCACTCTAGGCGTTGGCCCGGACAGTCCCGATGCTCGGAGAGGACGCGTGGCGGGAGTGCGGGAGCGCACGGTCCGGCGGATTGTCGGCCGGCCCCTCTAGGGTGGTGTCCGATGAAGACGATCCACCTCCACACCAGCGCCGGCATGGATGCCCTGGCCGCGGCCTTCGCCGTCCACGTGAGCGTGGCAGGCGACCCGTTCGCGCGTCCGCTGGTGTTGGTGCCGGGGGCCGGGACGCAGCGCTGGCTCAGCCAGCAGGCGGCGCGGAGCGCGGCGTCCGACGGCGAAGGCATCACGGCCGGGTGGGACGTCCAGCGCCTCGGCGCGCTGACAGAGCTGCTCGACGGACGCCGGGCCGACGATCCGTGGGCACCGCAGCGGCTGGTGTGGTCGATCCTAACCGCGGTGGACGCCGGTGCCGCCGGGCTGGAGCCGCTCGCGGCGCACCTGGCGGCCAACGATCAGCGCTACGCGAACGCCCTGCGCGTCGCCCGGCTGTTCGCCCGCTACGCCGACCACCGGCCCGCACTGCTGGCTGCCTGGTCCTCGGATCCCGAGGCTGCGGCGTCCGCCCTGGGCTTCGACGGCTGGCAGGTGCGGCTGTGGCAGGCGCTGCACACGCTGATCGCCGAGCCAGACCCCGTGCAGGCGCGCCCGCTGCTCGCCGAGTCGCTGGCCGCCGGTGAACGCACGCTGCCGTGGCCGCAGGCGCACGTGTTCGCGCCGCGGCGCTCGACCCAGGCGCAGCGCGACCAGCTGGTCGCCCTCGCCACCCGGATCCCCGTGCACGTCTGGCTGCCGACGTGCGGTCCGTCCGACACGGGCAACGCGCTCGCCAGCGCACTCGGGCGCCCGGCCCGTGCCTGGCAGCAGGAATGGGCGGCGCTGGCCGGCCGGACCACCGAACATCCCTCGCCTGCGCCGGATGGGTCCGCGCTGGCGGCGCTGCAGGCGTCCGTGCACGCGGGAGCCGCCGTGCCGGCGGGCGACGGTGGCGACGGCAGTCTCACGATCCACGCCAGCCATGGCGAGGCCCGGCAGGTCGAGGTGCTGCGCGAGGTCCTCACGGGCCTGTTCGCCGACGACGCGACCCTGGAGCCGCGCGACGTCGTGGTCGCCTGCCCCGACCCGGCCGCGCTCGCGGCCCACCTGGCCGCCGCGTTCGGAACCCCTGCGGGCGGCGTCCGCACGGTGGACGCGCATCCGGCCCGCCAGTTGCGCGTGCAGATCGTCGAGGCAGAGGCCGCGAGCGCCAACCAGGTGTTCGCGCTGGTCCGCGACCTGATGAGTCTGCGGACGGGCCGCGCGACGGCCTCCGACCTGCTGGCGCTGGCCTCCCACCCGTTCGTCTCCCGCCGGTTCGGGCTGAGCTCCGACGACCTGGTCCGGCTGGAGGACCTGATCGCCGCCGCAGGCGTCCGCTGGGGCATCGGGCGCGAACACCGGGCCTGGTTCGGACTGGGCGAGGTGGCGCAGAACACCTGGCAGCTCGGCGTGCAGCGACTCGTGATGGGCGAGGCGCTCAGCTCCGACGAACTGGCCAGCGCCGGGGTGGTCAGCACGGTCGACGACGTCTCCTCGACCGACACCGTCCTGATCGGCGCGCTCGCCGAACTGGTCAGCCGCACCTCGCGGCTCGTGCATGCCCTCGGCGAGGACGCCACCCTCACCGAGTGGACGGCACGGCTGAGGCACGTCGTGGCGCAGATGGCCGAGGTGCCTTTCGCCGACGCCTGGCAGCTCACCCAGTTCTGGGCGGTGCTCGCCTCGATCGAGACCCGCGCCGCCGGCTCGGGGGCACGGCTCGCCCCGACCGACGCCCTGGCGCTGCTCGGGGAGCACTTCGCCGAGCGCGGAACCCGGCCCGCCTACGGAAACGGCTCGCTCGTGGTGTGCGCGCTTGATGCGCTCGCCCGCGTGCCCCATCGCGTCGTGTGTCTCGTCGGACTCGACGAGACCACCTTCCCCCGCCGAGGGCTCGGCGACGGCGACGACCTGCTGGCCCGGCAGCCCCGCCCGGGAGACCCCGACCCGGGCGCTGACGACCGTCAGGCGCTGCTCGATGCGGTGCTCGCGGCGTCCGAGCGCCTGGTGGTGATCTACCAGGGCCACTCCACCCTGACGGCCGAACAGCACCCGCCGTCGGCCGGGCTGCAGGACCTGATCGAGGCGGCCGGCCCCCGCGCGCTGCGCGCCGAGTCGCTGCAACCGTTCGCGCCGGCCAACTTCGCCGACCCACCCCGTTCCTTCGACCGGATGGCGCTGGCCGGGGCGCGCGCGCTCACCTCACCGCGGCGTCCGGCGCCCGACCGGTATGCGATCGGCCACCTGCATCGACGCGCGCCCCTCGAAGCCCTCGACGTCGACCGGCTGGTCGTGTTCGCGCAGCATCCGGGCAAGTTCCTGCTCAGGGAACGCGCCGACCTCACGCTCGGCGACGACGATCCGCTGGACGAGTCCATTCCGCTCGAGCTGGACCCCCTCGCCCGTTGGAAGGCCGGCGACGCGATGCTCGCCTCGCTGCGGGCCGGGCACCCGCCCGAAGCGGTCGAGACCGACCAGTGGCTGAGCGGCGACCTGCCCCCGCGCCGGCTGGGCGCGACGACGCTGCGCCCGTTGACCGCGACGGCGCGCACCGTGCACGACGCGTTCAGCCGGATCGTCGGCGACGCCGCCCCCGACGTGACGGCGATCGACCTCGACGTCGACGGTGTCCGCCTGACCGGGCGCCTGGTCACCCGTGCGGGGCAGGTGGCCGAATCGCATTTCGGACGCGTCGGCGCGCGGCATCTCGCGGCGGCGTGGGTGCGTCTCCTGGCCCTCACGGTTCAACACGGACGCCGCACCGACGCGGTGCTGGTCGGCAACCGGGGCACCTTCCGGCTCACGGCCCCGCCGCCCGATAGGGCGGCGCAGTTCCTGTCCGACCTGGTACTCCTGGCCGGGCACGGCACCGAACGCGTCCTGCCGATGCCGCCGAGGGTCGCGCAGTTCTGGGCCGAACAACGCTACCGGGGCCTCGACCCGCGCGCCGACCCCGACCAGTTGGCGAGGCTGTGGAAGTGGGATCGCGACGAGGTCTGGAAGCTGTGGTACTCCGGCGAGCGAACCCCGTGGGCGCTGCGGCGCGAACCCGGCGATCCCTGGGGCGGGCCCGGCGAAGACACGATCCTCGGCGCGCTGGCGATGCGGGTCTGGGAACCGATCAGGAGGGCCGTGCTGTGACAGGTCTCACGACGAACTCCGCGTTCGACCTGACCGCGCCCCTGCCGCCCGGCACGACGGTGCTCGAGGCGTCCGCCGGCACGGGCAAGACCTACGCCATCGCCGCCCTCGCCGCGCGCGCCATCGCCGACGGCACCGCCGGCATCGACGACCTTCTGCTGATCACCTTCTCGCGGGCCGCGACCGCCGAGCTGCGCACGCGGGTGCGCGAGCGGCTGAGGAGCACTGCGGCCGCGCTGACCCAGTCCGTCCGCGGCGTGCCGCCGTCGCCGGCGGATCCCGTGTCCGCCGCCCTCGCCGACGCCCCCGCCGGCGAGGTGGCGCTGCGCGTCGCCCGGCTGGAAGCGGCCTTCGCGCACTTCGACCGCGCGGCGATCATGACCACGCACGAGTTCTGCCACGGCATGCTCGCCGGCCTGGGCATCCTCGCAGCCCAAACGCCGCAGTCGACGCTGGTCGAAGACCTCACCCCGCTGGCCCTCGAGGTGGCCCAAGACACCTACGTGCGATTGTTCGCCGATGAGCCGGCGGGCGCGCCGTTCGCGTACGGCAGGCAGTGGGACGCCGACCCCGGGGCCGTCGACATCGCCCGCGCGGTCGTTCACGAGATCGCCGATATCGTCGGAGTCGGGGCGCCGCAGGCAGCGGGCGCGCGCGCGGAGTTCGCGCAGTCGTTGCGCGCCGAGGTGGAGCGGCGCAAGGGCGCCCTTCGCCTGTTCTCCTTCGATGACCAGCTCACCCGGTTGGACGCCGCCCTGGGCGATCCGCGCACCGGCGTTCAGGCGTGCGCACGGCTGGCCCGCCGGTTCCCGGTGGTGCTCGTCGACGAGTTCCAAGACACCGACCCGACCCAATGGCGTGTGCTGCGGCGCGCCTTCGCAGGCGCCGCCACGCTGGTGCTCATCGGCGATCCGAAGCAAGCGATCTACGGCTTCCGCGGCGGGGACGTCCACACCTACGGCCTCGCCGTCGAGGCGGCCGCCACGGTGACCACGCTTCGCGTCAACCATCGTTCCGATCCCGAGGTCGTCGAGGGCATCGGCCTGCTGTTCTCGGGGGTGGCCTTGGGCGAAGGCATCGTCGCACCGCCCATCGAGGCCGCGCGGCCATCCGCGCTGGCGGGCCAGGCCGGCACCGGGTGGCAGTGCGGCGTCCAGGTTCGGGCGATCGAGTCCGAGCACGCGACCCATCCGTCGGTGGCCGCGCGGGCGATCACCCGCGACCTGGTCGCGGTGGTGGCCGAGCTCACGGCGTCCGGCGGGCCGCTGACCCGCAACGGGGAGCCGCTGCGCCCCCGCGAGATCGCGGTGCTGGTGCGTTCGAACAGGCGCGGGCAGCAGCTGGCGGCGGCGCTCGCCGAGGCCGGCCAGCCGGCCACCTTCTCAGGGTCCGACTCCGTCTTCGGCTCCGAGGCCGCCCTCGACTGGATCGCCCTGCTGCGCGCCCTCGACCAGTCGCGCCGCCCCTACCTGCGCCGGGCGTTCCTCACCGACTTCGTCGGCGCGACCCTCACCACGCTGGCCCTGGCCGACGACGACCAGATCGCCTCGTGGTCCCTGCTGGTCCACACGTGGGCGCGGGTCCTGGCCCGCTCGGGCATGCCCGCGCTGTGGGCTGCGGTCGAGGCCGACACCGGCATCGGCGCGAGGCTGCTCGCCCGGCCCGGCGGCGAGCGTCAGCTCACCGACCACCGGCACCTCGTCGAGTTGCTGCACGCCCATCGCCGCACCGGTCGCGCCGCGCGGGCGCGCGACCTGGCGAGCTGGCTGATCAGCCAAAGAGACGGCACTGCGGGGGGCGAGGGCGTCCGGCGGCGCGACACCGACGCAGACGCCGTGCAGGTGATGACCATCCACCGCTCGAAGGGCCTGCAGTGGCCCGTCGTGCTGCTGCCGGAGTCGTCTCAGCAGCGTTCGGTGGGCGCCGATCGCGGACGCCTGCTCGTCCTGCCCTCGGGCGACGGACGGATCGTCGACGTCGCCGGACTCCGCAGCCCCGCGCGCGCCGACCGCTGGGATCGCTGGCTCACCGAAGAGGGCGATGAGGCGCTGCGCGCGCTCTACGTCGGCCTCACCCGCGCCCAATCGCGCGCCGTCACCTGGTGGGCGCACCACTGGGAGACGGAGTCCTCCCCCGTGCACCGGCTGCTGCACGCCGGCCACGACGCCGCCCGGCCCGCGCGTCCCGCGCTCCGCTACCCCACCCGCGGCCGTGCCGGCGGCGGTTCGCCGACCCGACTCGCATGGCTGGCCGACTCGGCCGTCGCCTGCGTCGCCGTGCCGGCGGCTGCCAGCGCCCCGCCCCGACCGCCGATCGCGGATCTCGGAGGGCTGGCCTCCCGCAGGTGGAACCGCACCGTCGACCAGACATGGCGGCGCACCTCCTACTCCGGGCTCACCGCGCTCGCCCACGAATCGGCGCCACTCGATTCGCCCCTCGTCGACGATGAGCACGGCGCCACGACCGACGACGCGGCGTCGTTGCTCTCTGCGGACGCCTCCTGGCAGCAGCCCTCGCCCATGGCCGACCTGCCGGCGGGCGCCTCGTTCGGCACGCTCGTGCACGCCATCTACGAGCACACCGACGCGACGGGCCAACGATGGCAGGCCGAGCTGTCCCGCGCCAGCGCCGAGGCTCTACGCCAGTGGCCACTGGGCGACGTGGACGCCCCAGTGCTCGCCCGCGCCCTGGAGCCGAGCTTCACCACCCCGCTCGGTCCCCTCGCCCGCGACCGGACGCTGCGCGGCTTCGCACCGGCCGACCGGCTCTCCGAACTCGACTTCGAGTTCGCCCTCGACAACCCGCGCGCCACGCTCGCCGACGTGGCGCGGCTCCTCGGGGAGCACCTCGACGCGGACGACCCGCTCGCCGGCTATGCGGCACGACTCGACCATCCAGGCCTGGCCGAGCAGGTGCTGCACGGCTTCCTGACGGGGTCGATAGACTCGGTGCTGCGGCTGGCCGGCGATGCCCCGACCCAGGAGGCCGGGCACGGCTTCCTCGTCGTGGACTACAAGACCAACCGTCTCGCACCACCCGGCGAAGAACTGACCCTCGGACACTACGCCCCCGCCGCGATGACCGAGGCGATGATGGCCAGCCACTACCCGCTGCAGGCGCTGCTGTACTGCGTCGCGCTGCACCGGTTCCTCCGGCTACGGCTCGCCGGCTACGACCCCGAACGTCACCTCGCGGGCGTCCTGTACCTGTTCGTGCGCGGCATGGCCGGGCCCGACACCCCCCGGGCAGGGGGCGTGCCGCTCGGTGTGTTCAGCTGGCGTCCGCCCACCCCGCTGGTGCTGGCGCTGTCCCGCCTCCTCGCCGGAGGTGGAGCATGACCGACACACCGCTGGCGACGACCTCGGACGCCCTGCTGGCCGACTTCAACAGGGCCGGCGCGCTCACCTGGGCGGACGTGCACCCCGCCCAGCACCTGGCGCACCTGTTCGGCGAGAAGGACTCCCGCGTCAAGCTCGCGATCGCCCTCACCGTGCGGGCCCTCCGCGCCGGCTCGATCTGCCTGCCCCTGGACGGAATGCGCAACCTCGATCTCGACGAGGACGCCCCCGAGATCCCCGAGGAGTGGTGGCCCGAGCAGAACGCCTGGGAGGCCGCCTTGCGCGCCAGCCCCGCCGTGACCCTCAGCGACGCCGGTCCGGGCAGCCGCCCGCTGCGCCTCGTCGACGGCGCCCTCTACCTGGAGCGGCACTTCGCCGACCAGGAGTCCGTCCGCCGCAGCCTGCTCGCCCGCCTGGCCGCGGCGCCGGCGTCCGGCTCGCCCGAGGGCCAGCAGGCGGCCATCGCGCTCGCGCTGAGCAGCCCGGTGACCGTGATCGCGGGAGGGCCCGGCGTGGGCAAGACCTACACGATCCGGGCGATCATCGAACGACTGCGCACCGACCAGCCGGGCACACTCGTCGGCCTCGCCGCACCGACCGGCAAGGCGGCGGCGCGCATGACGGAGTCGCTGGGCTCCTCGATGCTGACCGCGCTCACCCTGCACGCGCTGCTGGGCAGCCAGGCCGGCTCACGCACCCGGTTCCTCCACGACGCCGAGCACCCTCTGCCCCACGACGTCGTCATCGTCGACGAGATGTCGATGGTGTCGATGGTGATGATGAGCCGCCTGCTGGACGCGTTGAAGCCGTCCGCACGACTGATCCTGGTCGGCGATCCCGATCAGCTCAGCTCCGTGGACGCCGGCAGCGTCCTCGCCGACATCACGCGCGCCCCCGCGAGCAGGGGAATCGTCGCCCGGCTCACCCACAACCATCGCTTCGGCGGCGATATCGCCACGCTCGCCCACGCGATCCGCGACGGCGACGCCGACACCGCGCTCGCGGTGTTGACCCGGACGACCGACGATCGTCCCGTCGTGCCGGCACACCCTGGTCACGCCGCCGTCGGTCGCCCCGCACGCACCGGCCACACCGGGTTGCCCGCCGTCGGCGACCACCCGGGCGGCACCCGAGTGACGCTCCTCCACCTGGACGCGGGGACGGCGCTGCTGCGCGAACGGGCGGTCTCCGCCGGCCGGGCCGTGTTCGAGGCCGCCGCCCGACACGACCCCGACGCGGCCCTGCACGCCCTCGACTCCCACCGCCTGCTGTGCGGGCATCGCAGCGGCCGGCACGGCGTGGGGCACTGGGCGCGCGAGGTGCATGCCTGGCTCGGGCAGGCCGTCCCGGGCTATCCGATCGACGGCGAGTTCCCCCTCGGGCGTCCGGTGATGGTCACGGCGAACCGTCCCGAGTTCGGGCTGTTCAACGGCGACACCGGCGTCATCCTGCTCGAGGACGGACGCCCCCAGGCGTGGTTCCGCTCCGGCGGTCGCCCGCGTCCGCTGTCGCCGTTCCTCCTCGAGGGGCTCGCCGGCGTTCACGCGATGACCATCCACAAGGCGCAAGGGAGCCAGTTCGCGCACGTGAGCGTGGTCCTGCCGCCGTCCGGCTCGCCGCTGCTGACCCGCGAACTGCTGTACACGGCCGTCTCCCGCGCGCAGACCTCCGTCCTGCTGCTCGGCGAACGCGACGCCGTCGCCGAGGCGATCGCACGCCCGGCGCGCCGCATGAGCGGACTCGCCGAGCGGTTGCGTTAGCGGGCCCGTCCGAGCAGGGGATCCCCGGTGTCGGCCGATTCTCCCTCCGGCGACCGGCGGCGGGCGTAACGTGGTCAGGGATCCGATCGATCCTGCCCACGAGAGACCCACCCCGATGCCCAGACACCACTTCATCGTCCCCATCGCCCTTGCTTGCCTGCTCGCACTCAGCGGCTGCGTGGCCGCCCCGCCGACCTCACCGGGATCCGAGGCGTCCGCCCCGCCGACCTCACCGCCGACCTCGCCGGCATCCCAGGCGTCCGCCCCGCCGGAGCACTGGACCTACCAGGGCGTCGACGGTCCCGGAAACTGGGGCAAGCTCTCCTCGGCGTACGCGGCGTGCGGCACCGGCGAGCAGCAATCGCCGATCGACCTCCCGGCGACCGTCCCGGCGTCCACCGAGGAGGCGGTCGTCGCCCTCGCGCAGCCGTCCACCGGCGGGCACGCAGACGACACCGGGCACTCCGGGCAGTTCTGGCCGGAACAGTCCCCGACCACGCTGTCGCACGGGGGCCGCGACTACGAGCTGAAGCAACTTCATTACCACACGCCGTCCGAACACACCGTCGCGGGCAAACCCGCCGCGGCGGAATTCCACTTCGTGCACGAGGACGCCGCCGGCCGCCATCTCGTGCTCGCCGTCCTCGGGCAGCAGGGCGAGGCCACGCCGGGCATCCAGGCGTTCATCGATGCCGCCACCGCAGGCGAGGACGTACCGGTCACGCTCGACTTCGGGTCGTTCATGCCCGCGTCGAGCGCGTACTACGCCTACGACGGAAGCCTGACCACGCCGCCGTGCACCGAGAGCGTGCCCTGGATCGTGCTCAGCACCCCGATCTCCCTGTCGGAGGCCCAGATCGCGCAACTGGAGAAGCTGCACGGCGAGATCGCGCGTCCGGTCAACCCGATCGGCGAGCGCACCGTCTCCGGAGGATCCGCGACGATCAAACCTGCCTGACGTCCATGGCGAGCCAGGTCACCGGGATCACCCGGCCGGTGAGGCTGCGCTTGTCCGCATGACCGGTGACCCGCATGCCGAGGTGGGCATACATCGCGATCAGGTCCGCCTCCTCGGCGCGCACGCAGCAGCTGAGACCCGCGGCGTCCTCCTCGTGAGCGCGCGCCGCCAGCCAGTCGAGGACCGCGCGGGTGACACCGGTCCTGCGATGTTCGGGCAGGACGGCGAGGCGCGAGAAATAGAACCCACCCGCCTCGACGGAGCTGAACTTCACCATGGCCACGGCTTCCTCGGCGCGCCACGCCATCGCGAGCCGGACGCCGTCCGCGAACTCCGCACGGAGCGAGTCGGGCACCTCCAACATCGCGCCGGACGGCTTCCCGCCCTCGCCGTACTCCGCGAAGGCAGCATGCATGATCCCGCACGCGTCCTCGACCCACTCGGTGCCCACTTCGCGGACCCGAATCGGGGACTCGCGCGCTCGCATCGTCGCCCCGCCTGCTTCACGATCCATGGAGGAAACGTTACAACGCTTGACCTTCACACTATGTCAGGGCCTTGGCTGGCAGCAGGAGGTGGTCACGATGACCCTGAACGACCGCGAGACGCGCAACGACCGACTGCGGCGCGCCCTGGAGGCGTCCGACCCGTCAGCGCGACTCCACGCGGCGATGGCCGCGGGCATGCAGCCCGATCCAGGCGATGTCGAGGTGCTGGTCGAGCGCTGCGCGCTCGAGGACGACTTCTACGTGCGTGACATGCTGACGTGGGCGCTCACTCGCCACGACCCGGACAGCACGATCCCGCGTCTGATTCGCGAGTGCGGGTCGGCCATCCCGCAAGCGCGCAGCCAGGCGCTGCACACGTTGTCGAAGGTCGGCGACGCGCGCGCATGGTCGGCGCTCACCCCGGAACTCCTCGCGGACCGCGACGACGAGGTGGTGCGTGCCGCCTGGCGCACCGCGGTGGCGCTCGTCCCAGAAGAAGAGCGGGGACGCCTCGCCCAGATGCTCTCCACCCAGTTCGGCCGCGGCGACCGGGCTACCCAGTCGAGCCTCAGCCGCGCCGTCGCGTCGCTCGGTGAGGCATCCTTGCCTGTGATCGCGCAAGCCAAGGACGCGATCGCCGACGGCGTCCGCGCCCACGCGATCGCCACCGAACGCCTCATGCTGCACCCCGAGGAGGGATTCGATGACGCCATCGCCGCAGCCCGGAGGGTGGCCGCGCTGCGCGGCGCACCCGGAATCGAAGGTGAGCCATGCTGATCGGTGAGGTCGCGGTGCGGTCGGGCATCAGCCCGCGGATGCTGCGCCACTACGACCGGCTCGGCCTGGTGTCGCCCAGCGCGCGCACGCTGGGCGGCTACCGCGACTACAGCGAGGACGACCTGCGGCGCCTGTTCAAGGTCGAGGCGCTCCGGCTGCTCGGGCTCAACCTGAACGAGATCGCGACGACCCTGCACGACCTGACGTTCAGCCCGTCCGCGATGGTGGAGCAGCTGCTCGCCCGCACCCGCGCACGCCTGGCGCGCGAGCAGGAACTGCTCCGCACCCTGGAACAGATCGCGGCCGGCGAGCCCGCGTCCTGGTCGGACGTCCTTCAGATCACCGCGCTGATGCGCGGGCTCAATGCCCCCGAACCCTCCCGGCGGCAACGCCTGGTGCTGTCGGTGGCCGCGGACGCGGTGCCGGACGTCGTCGTGCTGGCCGAAGCAGCCCTGTCCGAGGAGGATCCCCACGTCGCCGGCGCCCTCTACTGGGCGCTCGCGCTCGCCGGCGACGAGGCGGTCCCGATCCTCGCCCGGGCGTTGAGGTCCGGGCCTGCGACACGCGCCCGGCGCGCGATGGAAGCACTGGTGAAGATCGGCACCGTCGACGCGAAGGCGGCCCTGATCGAAGCCACCCACCATGACGACCCTGTGGTGCGCGCCCGCGCCTGGTCAGCGCGCGGACGCCTCGGACTGCCCGATGCGATTCCCGCGCTGGTGACCTTGGTGAGCGAAGGCCCCGACGACGTGGACGCGTCCGAGGTGCTGGCGAGCCTCGCGACCGAACACGGTCTCCGGGATGAGGTCACCACCGCGCTGGAGGCGGCTCTGCCACGGGCCTCCAGCGCCACGCGCCAACGCCTCGCCGCGACGCTGGCGGGCATTCCCGGACGCAGCGCACGCTCCGCGCTCGAGTCGCTGCTCGACGACGCCGACAGAGAGGTCGCCCTCACCGCGTCCTTCTTACTCCGGACCCGGTGAGATCTCGCCCGGACTGGATCCAGGCCAGGCGCCCCAGACGACCCTGGCGGGCGAAGCATGGGTCTTCGCCCGCGCGGCCGGCGGATCAACGGTCCACGTAGGCCGCCAGATGCTCGCCGGTCAGGGTCGAGGCGTCCGCGACCAGTTGCGCGGGCGTCCCTTCGAAGACGACCCGACCACCGTCGTGACCCGCACCGGGACCGAGGTCGATGATCCAGTCGGCGTGCGCCATGACGGCCTGGTGGTGTTCGATGACGATGACGTTCTTTCCGGCGTCCACCAGCCGGTCGAGCAGGGCGAGGAGCTGTTCGACGTCAGCCAGGTGCAGGCCGGAGGTCGGCTCGTCGAGGACGTACGTGCCACCGGCCTCGCCCATGTGGATCGCCAGCTTCAACCGCTGCCGCTCGCCGCCCGACAAGGTCGTCAGCGGCTGGCCGAGGTGCACATAGCCGAGGCCGACATCCGCCATGCGCGTCAGGATCTTCTGCGCCGCGGGCAGCCGAGCCTCGCCCCCGGCAAAGAACGCGAGCGCCTCGTCGACCGGCATCGCCATCACCTGGCTGATGTCGCGCCCACCCAGCTCGTATTCCAGGACGGCCGGCTGGAAGCCCTTGCCCTCGCACTCCTCGCAGGTGCTGGCGACCGTCTCCATGAAGCCGAGCTCGGTGAAGATCTGCCCCGCGCCGTTGCAGGAGGGGCAGGCGCCCTCCGAGTTCGCGCTGAACAAGGCCGGCTTCACGCCGTTGGCCTTGGCGAACGCCTTGCGGATCGGCTCCAGCAGGCCCGTGTAGGTGGCCGGGTTGGAACGACGCGAACCCTTGATCGCCGCCTGGTCGACGGTCACCGTACCCTCCCGTTTGCCCAGCGAGCCGTGGATGAGCGAGCTCTTGCCCGAGCCGGCGACGCCGGTCACCACCACGAGGACGCCGGTCGGGACGTCGACATCCACGCTCCGAAGGTTGTTCGTGGACGCTTCGCGGATCTCGAGGGCGCCGGTGGGGATCCGGACCGCGGTCTTGAGCGCGGCGCGGTCGTCCAGGTGCCGTCCGGTCAGAGTGCCGGACGCCCGCAGCCCGGCCAGGTCGCCCTGGAAGACGATCTCGCCACCGTGGGACCCGGCGCGCGGGCCGATATCGATCACGTGGTCGGCGATCGCCATCACCTCCGGCTTGTGCTCGACCACGAGCACCGTGTTCCCCTTGTCGCGCAGGCGCAGCAGCAGGTCGTTCATCCGCTGGATGTCGTGCGGGTGCAGGCCGACGGTCGGCTCGTCGAACACGTAGCTGATGTCGGTGAGCGCCGAGCCCAGGTGCCGGATCATCTTGAGCCGCTGCGCCTCCCCTCCCGACAGGGAGCCGGACGGGCGCGCCAGGCTGAGATAGCCGAGGCCGATGCCGACGAACGAGTCGAGCAGGTCGGACAGCCCGGCCAGCAGGGGCGCGGCCGACGGCTCGTCGAGGCCACGCACCCAGACGGCCAGGTCGCTCACCTGCATGGCGCAGGCGTCCGCGATGCTGATGCCGTTGATCCTGGCGCGCCGCGCACCCTCAGCCAGCCGCGTGCCGCCGCACTCGGGGCACACGCCGAACTTCACCGCGCGCTCCACGAACGCCCGCACGTGGGGCTGCATCGCGTCCGGATCCTTCGACAGCATCGACTTGGTGATCTTCGGGATCAGTCCCTCGTAGGTGACGTTGATGCCCTCCGCCTTGATCTTGGTGGGCTCCTGGTAGAGCAGGTGGTGCAGTTCGCGCGTGGTGTACTGCCCGATCGGCTTGTCGGGATCGAAGAAGCCCGAACCGATGAAGATGCGCCCATACCAGCCGTCCATGCTGTAGCCGGGGATCGTGAACGGGTGCTCGTTCAACGATTTGCTCGCGTCGTACAGCTCGGCGAGATCGATGTCGGAGACCGACCCGGTGCCCTCACAGCGCGGACACATTCCGCCCACCAGGGTGTACGTCCGCTTCTGGGCGGTGGCGGCCGCGCCGCGGTTGATCTTGATCGCTCCGGCACCGGTCACCGAGGGCACGTTGAAGGAGAACGCCTGCGGCGAGCCGACGTGGGGTGTGGCGAACCGGCTGAACAGGATCCGCAGCAGCGCGTTGGCGTCCGTGACGGTACCGACCGTGGAGCGGATGTTCGGGGTGATCCGCTCCTGGCCGACGACGATGGCCGTGGTCAGCCCCTCGAGAAGGTCGACGTCGGGCCGGTCGAGGGTCGGCATGAAACCCTGAACGAACGCCGAGTAGGTCTCGTTGATGAGGCGCTGGCTCTCCGCGGCGATCGTGTCGAACACCAGCGAACTCTTGCCCGATCCGGAGACCCCGGTGAAGACCGTGAGGCGGCGCTTCGGGATGTGGACCGACACGTCCTTGAGGTTGTTCACCCGCGCGCCCTGCACCCGGATCGTGTCGTGGTTGTCGGCTGCGTGGTCCATGGGTGTCCTTCGTCCGGCGGATGGCGACGGGCCAGCATCGCACGTCGGCACCGACGCGTCGAGGGGCGCTCAGGCGGCCAGGGAGCCCGCCCGCCAGGCGGCGATGATCCGCGAGGCGATGGATGATCGCATCGGAAGAGTGAGCTCGCCGGCGTCCACGAGTCGGGTGAGGTCGCCGGGGGTGTAGAAGTCCGCCCACTCGATCTCGTCGCCGTCGACGCGGATCTCGGCACCAACGGCGCGTGCCACGAACCCGAGCATCAGCGAACGCGGGAACGGCCAGGGCTGACTGCCCACGTAGCGCACCGATGACAGTTCGAGCCCCGACTCCTCGCGGACCTCGCGGCGGACGGCGGCCTCCAGCGACTCCCCCGCCTCCACGAAGCCCGCCAGGATCGACACGCGCGTCGCGTCCCACCCGGCGTGGTGGCCGAGCAGGAGACGCCGGTCGTCGTCGAGGATCGCCACGATCACCGCGGGGTCGGTGCGCGGGAATCGCAGCCGGTCGCAGCCCGGACACCAGCGCACGTGCCCGCCTTCGCGCACCTGCGTGCGGGTGCCGCACTGGCCGCAGTACGGCGCGACCCGGTGCCAGTTGACGAGCGCGACCGCGGTGGTGGCGATGTCGGCGTGGGTCTCGTTGAGGACGCCGCCGAGCTGGCGCAAGGAGGCGACCGTGCTGCGCGCGACGCCGACCGTGAACCAGGGCTCACCGGCCACGGTCCCGACCAGGTAGTGGCGCTCGGGGTCGTAAGAACCGCCCGCCGGCGTCCATGCCAGCCGCGTGCCGGCCGCGTCGGAGGAGACGTTCGCATGGTCGTCGACCCCGACGACGCGCGCGGACGGGTGCCGCCATAACGTGGCGACGACACCGGCGTCCAGACGGCCTTCGGGCGCCCGATCCAGCTCGCTGTGCGTCACCCACGGTTCCATGGGGCACAACCTATCCTCGGTCCGGCCAGGGAGGGCCGAGGTGTCACGGACCGGAGCGCGGGCGAGGGTCACGGCCCGGGCATCGCTGCCGGCACCAGGCCCGCCACCAGCGACTCGAGGCCGTCGCGATCGGGCAGGCGGGAGGGGCGCGTGAGCGTCCCGGCGAGGACGTCGTAGAACGCGACGTCGACCTCGGCCGGATCCAGCCCGTGCAATTCGGCCCAGGCCAGGCGGTACACCGCCAGCTGCAGCGGGTTCGGCCGGGCGCGGCCGGTCTTCCAGTCGACCACCTCCGGACGCCCGCGGTCACCGAAGACGGCGTCGATGCGTCCGCGCACCACCTGGCCGCCGAGGAACAGCGAGAAGGGAACCTCGGTCGCCAGCGGCGTCCGGTGCGCGAACGGACCCGCCTGGAACGCCTCGATCAGGCGCGCCAGGTCGGCGTCCGGTTCCCGTGTCTCGTCGGCCTCGTCGGCCTCGTCGAGCAGGGTCGGCGCGGTCGTGAAGCGCCGCTCCAGCCAGGTGTGGAACCGCTCGCCCACCCGCGCGGCGCGCCGCGGCGGGCGCGGCAGGGGGCGCGCGAGCGAGTCGAGATAGCCCTCGGCGTCCTCGGTCAACGCGATCAGCGCAGTCGCCGACAGGTAAGGAGGCAGGGCGACCCCGGCGGCGCCGCGACGCAGACGCGCCTCCGCCAGGAGCGGTGCGGCCGCAGCGTCCCATCCGGCGATGACCGCCTCCTGGTCCAGCGGGAGCCCCTCCGGCTCCTCCAACTCGCCGCGCCGCGCCCGTTCGGTCGCCTCGGCCGCCTCCACGCGCCGGGCGTGCGCCGCGGCGTCCATCGGCGCCGGCCAGGGGACGCCGGCACCTTCGCCCAGCAGCGGGTTCGCCTTGGACACCTCTTCGGCCAGCACCTCGTCGGCGAATCCCTCCAGCGTGCGCAGGTAGGGCGACGTCCGGCGCGGCATCTTGAGGTCGCTCCACGCGTGCGTGGTCGCGCTCAGGTGCTGGCGGGCACGGGTGACGGCCACGTACGCGAGCCGGTCGTCGCCGCGGCGGGCCTCGTCCTTCAGCGCTTTCTCGTAGTCCTTGGCGCTTGGGTCGCTGACGTCGGCGAGCTGGGGAACGTTGCCGGCGTCCCCTCGCAGGTCGGCGGGAAGCACGTCGGCGCGCTTGAGCCAGTTGCCCTGGACCCGGTTCGACGGGAACACCTGATCGGCGAGTGCAGGCAGGTACACGACCTCCCACTCGAGACCCTTGGACTTGTGGATCGTCAGCAGCTTCACCGAGTCGGACGCCGTGGGCACCGCCTGCTCCAGCCCGACACCGCGCTCCTCCTCGGCGGACATCCAGTCGATCAGCCCCGACAGCGACCCGTCGCCGTCGACGTCGGCGTAGCCGGCGACCTGAGCGACGAACGAGTCCAACTGGCGCCTGCCACCCGGCCCGCGCATGCCCAGCTCGACCTCGAGGCCGAGAGTCGAGATCACCCGCCAGACCAGGTCGGTAACCGGGCCGCCCGCATGCGCGCGCAGCGCGGCCAACTCCGCCGCACAGGCCGCCATCCGTCGCCTCGCCTCCGGCGTGTACGGCCCGTCGCCGGGATCGGCCAGCGCCTCGGCGAGGCTGGGCACCTGCGCAGATTCAGTCTGCGCGATCGAGTGCTCGATCAGCGCGCGCGCGTCCGCGTCCTCGCCCGGACGCGGCGTGCGGGCCAGCTCGCGCGCCCGCCGGCCGAGCACCGCCAGATCGGCTGGACCGATCGCCCAACGCGGCCCCGTCAAGACCCGCACCAGGTCAGGATTCGCGGTCGCGTCGCCGAGCACGCGCAGCATGGCGACCACGTCGGCGACCTCGGGAACGCCGAGCAGCCCGTCCAGGCCGACGACCTCGACGGGGATGCCGCGCTCCAGCAGTTCGGCGTACAGCGGCCGGATGTGCGCGTTGCGGCGGGCGAGCACCGCGATGTCGGACCACAGCGGCGCCCGGCCGGCGTCGTGGGCGGCGGCGATATCGTCGGCGATCCAGGCGATCTCGCCGGGCCACGTGTCGAACGTCGCCACCCGGATGTGGCCCGGCGGTGTGCCGGGCGGGGCGACCAGATCGGTGTCGATGCCGTTCCACTGCAGCTCTTCGTCGGCCCGCAAGGGCGCTGACAAGGCGTTGGCCGCATTCAGGATGCGCTGCCCCGAGCGCCGGTTCACCGTGAGCGCATAAGCCGTAGCCGCAGCGCCGTCCGCGAGCGGGAACCGCTCGGCGAACGCGATGATGTTGGCCGCCGCGGCGCCGCGCCACCCGTAGATCGCCTGGCAGGGATCGCCCACCGCCGTCACCGCGTGCCCACGACCGCTCGCGGCGTCCGCACCCGAGAACAGCGCGGTCAGCAGCGCCGCCTGGGCGCTCGAGGTGTCCTGGTACTCGTCCAACAGCACCACCGCGAACTGCTCGCGCAGCAACGCCGACACGGCCGGCACGCGCTGGGCGAGCTCGGCGGCCACCCCCATCTGGTCGGCGAACTCGACTGCGCCCAGCTCGCGTTTGAGCCGCTGATAGGACGCCACCAGGCCGGCCAGCTCGGCCCGTTCGGAGGCCGCCGCCCCGGCCGTCCGCAGCGACGCGTAGAGCGCCTTGCCACGCGAACGCGGCGCCACCGCGACCTCGGACAGGAACTCCACCGTGTGCCCGGCGATCGCCGCGGTCGGGACCAGATGCGAGGAGAGGTTCGCGTCCAGACCCAGAACCCGCTCGGTCACCGAGTCGGGACGCAGCCGCGCCAGGTGCTGCAGCGGCCCGGGCGCCGCGTTGACGACGCGGGAGGCGATCCGGAACCGGGAGGCCCCGGTGAGCATACGCGCGCCGCCCTCGACGCCGATCCGCAGGCCATGATCGGCCACCAGCCGTGCGGCGAACGCGTCGTAGGTCATGATCAGCTGTTCGCCCGCGTCGTCGAACCCCTCGGCGTCCACCACGCCCGCGGCAGCGAGTGCCTTCCGGACGCGGTCGCTCAGCTCTGCTGCGGCTTTGCGGGTGAACGTCAACCCGAGCACCTGCTCGGGACGCACCTGGCCCGTCCCGACCAGCCACACCACCCGGGCGGCCATCACGGTCGTCTTTCCTGAGCCGGCGCCGGCGATGATCACGCCGGGTTCCAACGGCGCGGCGATCGCCTGCAGCTGCTCGGTCGAGAACGGGATGCCCAGCGCATCCGACACCTGGCTCGGCGAGGAGAAGACCGCCATCACAGCACCTGCCCGCTGCGCGCCGGACAACTCGACCGCACCGCGCACCGACGGCATTGCTCCCCCGCACGGGCCTCGAACGCCCCCGCGGCGATGATCCGGCCGGCCTGCCCGATCCGGTGGTGCACCCAGGTCGGGTAGGCGAGTTCGTCGGCATCCTCGCTCAGGTGCGGTTTCTCCCTCAGCGACGGCTGGCGGAACTCCTTCGGCCACGCGTCGTCGCCGTGGCGCAGGTAGACCAGCGATCCCCCCGCCGACCGGGCTTCCGCGGCCTGGGCGGCGAAGCCACCCGCCTCGATCGCCAGCTGATAGACGCCCACCTGCGTGCTCGCGGCCGCCTCCGCCTGCGTGGGCGCGTAGCGACCGGTCTTGAAGTCGATCACCCGCAGTTCGCCGGACGCCGTGCGCTCCAGCCGGTCGACCGTTCCGGTGAGAACCAGCGCACGCCCGTCCACCTCGATGCGCGCGGTGAAAGGCACCTCGACGCCGATCACGTCCGCGTGCTCGTGACCGGACTGCCAGGCGGCGAACCGCGTCACCGCGGCGTCCGCCTCGGCGCGTTCGGACGCCGACAGCCACGCCGCAGGGAACGGGATGTCCGCCCACACGTCGTCGAGCAGCGCCGCGACGGTCTCGGGAGTGAGTTCGCCCACGGCCGAGCGCTCGGCGACGGCGTGAATCACCGAGCCGAGCAGAGTGGTGCTCGATCGCGGCGGCTCGGCAGTGGCCTCGCGCGACAGGAAGTACTGGCGTGGGCAGGCGAGCACCGACTCGAGCTGGCTCGGGCTCAGCCGGATCTCGGCAGCCCGGGGCAGGCTCGTGAGCCCGGTCGGCTCACGCAGGCCCCACCAACGGTCGGGATCGGCGTCCGGCACCAGCACCCGACCCGCGTCGTCGGTCGCATCCGCGAGAGCGGCCAGCCTGACCGCGGCCGCCTGGCGCATCCCTGGCGGCGCCTCCGCGTCTTGGGCCACCCGCCTCAACTCCGTGACCAGCGCGCGCAATGTCTGCAGCCGCACCGGCACCTCGTGGACGTGGCGGACCGGCACCCCCAGCTCACCCAGGAACCGGGAGGGACGATCCTCCTCTCCCTCCGTGCCCTCGACCGCCGTCACCAGCAGACGACCCTGCGCGCGCGAACACGCCAACAGGAAGAGCCGCCGCTCACCGGCCACGAGCTCGCGGGTGGCCATCGGCTCACCGAGCCCCGATGACGTCAGCCGCTGCGGATCGAACACCGACCCGCGCCGGCGAATGTCCGGCCAGACCCCCTCCTGCACGCCCGCGACCACCGTGAACGCCCAGTGCCGGCCGGTCGCTCGGTGGGCGGTCAACACCCGAACGCCACGCCCCGACACCGCCGACTCGCGCTGGCTGTCCGCCGGGATCTGCTGCTGCGCCACCTCGGACAAGAACCAACGAACGCCGCCCGCGCCCGGCGGCGCCAAGGATCCCTCCGCGAGCGAGAACAACGCCACCACCGCGTCCAGGTCGTGGTTCGCCCGGGCCGCCGCATCGCCCGCCCCGGTCGCCTCGGCGCGCAGGTGCTCGGGCCAGCCGGTACCCGACCACAGCAACCACAGGCTGTCCTCGACCCGCCCGTCCTCCGCGATCCGCGCGGACGCCGCCGCCAACAGATCGCGACGCGCCGCGAGCACGCGCAACGACGATTCGTCCATGTCCGCGTCGGCACCCTCACCCGCCAGGAGATCGTGCACCGCCTCGACCGGGAGCGGTCTCTGCCCGGCGAGCGCCTCAGCGATCAACGTGGCCGAGGGCGTGCCGCCGCCGGCGGCGTCCGACGCACGCAACAGGCGTCCGACTCGACGCAGCGACACGACGTCGAAACCGCCCCAGCCCGACAGGAGTAGACGGTGGGCCTCGTCGGCGTCGGGGGCGCCGCCTCGCGCGGCCACCTCGAGCGCCAGCAACAGCGGGCGCACCGCCAACTCGGAGGCCAGGCCGATTTCATCCCCCGCCACCTCGACCGGGATCCCCGCGTCGATCAGCGCCCGCGCCAGCGGCGGGATCTGGGTGCGTCCCTTCCGCACCAGCACCGCGATCTCGTCCCAGGGCAGCCCGCCCTCAAGATGGGCGGAACGCAACTCGCCTGCGATATAGCGCGCCTGGGTGACCTCGTCGGCAAACGTGCATGCCTCGACCCGGCCAGGGCCCGTCGCCCGCACGGCTCGGTAGGCGCGCGCGGTGTCCGCGTCGAGAGCGGGGGCGCTCAGCCGGCGTGCGACCGACGCCAACGCCGCGACCTGGGCGCCGCTCTGGCGCCACGCGCGGTCGAGTACCTCCACCCTCGCCGACGCGCCGTGCGAGGAGAACAACCTCAGGAACTCCGCCGCCGCCCGCGGGTGCGCACCACGGAAGCGGTAGATCGACGTGTCCGGATCGGCGAGGGCGACCACCGGCATGCCGTCGGGAACCAGCGCGCGCACCAGCGAGATCTGTGCTGGATCCAACTCGCACCAGTCGTCGACGTACACGGCGCCGAACTGTGCGCGCACCCCGGACGCCACCTCGTCGCGCTCGAGCAGCAGCCGCGCGCGGTGGACGAGTTCGGCGTAGTCGAGCACACCTTCGGCGTCGAGCACGTCGAGGTATTCGGCCAGGAACTCCCCCAACGCCTGCCAGCCCGGCTCGCCGGCCGCGACGCCGGCGTCCGCCACATCGTCGGGATCGAGACCCAGCTGACGCGCCCGTGCCACGACCGCCCGGGCCTGCGCCGCGAACGCGTGCGTCGTCAGCGCCTCCTCCAGTTCGGCCGGCCACGCCCGCGCCCAGCCGCGCAGCAGCTCCCGGATCCGGAACTCCTGCTCGGGGGCCGTCAGCAGCTGGGGCTCCGCATCCTCGACGTCGGCCCAACGACGCACCAGCGCCAGACAGAAGGCATGGATCGTCATCACCTGCGGGGCGAGCGTGGTGCGCCCGGCGGCGCGCACGATGCGGTCGCGCAACTCGGACGCCGCCTGCCGGCTCGCCACGAACACCAGCACCGGCTCCTGCCGCGCACGAATCCGGGCGGCCACGGCGTCCACGAGCAGCGTCGTCTTGCCCGTGCCCGCCGCGCCCAGCACGAGCACCGGGCCCGGCGCCCGCGCCACCACATTCGTCGAGACCGCCTCCATGGTCACCATCCCAGCACAGCCCGCCGACAGTTTCTTCGCCGTCGATGCCGGCGGCACGATCATTCAGCCGGGCAGAGCGCCGCGGTGGCGTCCGAGCATCGACGAGAACAGGTCGCCCCGGGCGTCCACCCGGGTGAGGACGTCGGCGCCCGTGAACCGCAGCGGAGCGCCTTCGGCTGCGGCCTCGACCTCGTCCCAGCTCACGGGCGTCGAGGCCGTGGGTTCGCCTCGGGCGCGCAACGAGTACGGGGCGACGGTGGTGCGCCCGGGCAGGTTCTGATTGACGTCGATGAGGATCTTCCCGACGCGGGCCCGGGTGGCGATGCCGGTGACGAAGAGCGCCGGATGCTCGGTCGCCAGCCGCTCGCCCAGTGCGCGCACCCAGGCGAGGACGCGCCCCGCGGGCGTCCGGACCAGCGGCGCGTAGACCTGAATCCCCTTGCCGCCGGACGTCTTGGCGACGCAGGTCAGCCCGGCGGCGCCGACCTCGCCCGCGATCAGGAGGGCGGCCGTCGCGATCAGCGGCATCGTGACGCCCTCACCGGGATCGAGGTCGATCACTAGCTGATCGACCGGCAGGTCCTGGTTGACGGTGACGCTCTCGGTGCGAGGGCCGACCTTCCACTGGTGCGCATGCAGTTCGAGCGCGGCGAGATTGGCCATGAACACGAGCGCCGGCAGACCATCGACGATCGGATAGTTGAGGTCGCCGTCCGCACCCCTCGTGTGCAGGGTGCGCAGCCAGTCGGGCGCTCCGGCCGGGGCGTTCTTCTCGAAGAACCCCTTCGCGGACGCACCGTTCGGGAACCGCACGCGCGTGACCGGGCGCCCGTCCAGATGGGGAAGCAGCACGGGAGCGATCGCGCGGTAGTAGTCGATCACCTCGCCCTTGGTGAACCCCGACGGGTAGAGCACCTTGTCGAGGTTGGTGAGCCTGAGCGTGCGCCCGTCGACGTTCGCGATCACGTCCGTCATGCGCCCAACCTACCCAGGCGCCTCGGGCGAGGGGAAGGTCGCCCCGCGAGCGCGGCCCTTCGCCCACGACCCGGGGGAACTCAGGCGGGCCCACGCGGCAATTCGTCACACTCGTGGTCGCCGGCCACGGTCGATAGGCCAGTCGGACTGAGGATCTGGCCGACGGCCGGGAAACGAGCGTGATGAATTGCCACGCTCTCGTTCGCCTCCGGCGAAGGCGCCACGGTCGTGTCGGCTGCCCGGGTAGTGTGGCCGCGAACCCGAGGAGGAACATGGAAGTCAAGGTCGGCATCCAGAACGTCGCGCGCGAGATCGTCGTCGAGACCAACACATCCGCATCCGAGCTGCAGCAGGCCTTCGCGACCGCGCTCGCCGACGCCGGCGTGCTCACGCTCGCCGACGGCAAGGGCCGCAAGGTGCTCATCCCCGCGGTCACGGTGGCCTACATCGACCTCGGCACGGAGAACGCGCGCCCGGTGGGGTTCGGCGCCCTCAGCGACTGACACGCTAGGATGGGTGGGTACGCACGTCCGATTGTGCGTCCCCGCCCCTGAGCGCACCCAGCTGGGGTCCGCGCCGCGCGGCGGGTTGGATGACGACCGGCGCGAAGAAACGCCGGTGAAGTAGTAAGGCACCGCGCTGACCGATACCACCACGCCTCCCGCCGACGGCAACGTCGAGCCGCAGGCAGACCACACCCTCCTCCACGCCGATTCAGTAGAGGACGCGGTGCCCGCCGCCGAGCCAGAAGAGGACACGGTGCCCGCCGCCGAGCCGATTCCGCCCACGTTCGCCGATATCGGCGTGCGCGCCGAGATCGTGGAATCCCTGGCCATGAAGGGCATCACTCACCCGTTCCCCATCCAGTCGATGTCGCTGCCGATCGCGATGGCCGGCACCGACATGATCGGCCAGGCCCGCACGGGCACCGGTAAGACGCTCGCCTTCGGTATCGCCCTGCTCGAGCGGGTCGCCGTGCCGACCGATCCCGAGTACGCCGATCTGCTGCATCCGGGCAAACCGCAGGCACTCGTCATGACGCCGACGCGCGAGCTCGCTTTGCAGATCACCGGCGACCTCGAGGACGCCTCCCGTGTCCGCGCCGCACGCATCCTCACGGTCTACGGCGGCGTCGGATACGAGCCGCAGCTTGAGGCGCTGGCCTCCGGCGTCGACGTGGTCGTGGGCACCCCCGGACGCCTGCTCGACCTCGCCGGCCGCCGCAGCCTCGACCTCAGCCACGTGCGCGTGCTGGTGCTCGACGAGGCCGACGAGATGCTCGACCTGGGCTTCCTGCCCGACGTCGAGAAGCTGATCGCCCGGACGCCGTCCTCGCGCCAGACGCTGCTGTTCTCGGCGACGATGCCGAGCGCGATCATGGGCTTGTCGCGCACGCACCTCACCCAGCCCGTCAACATCCGGGCCGAGGCGCATGACGCGGCGACGACCGTCCCCCAGACCACCCAGTTCGTCTACCAGGCGCACGACCTCGACAAGCCCGAGATCGTCGCCCGCGTTCTGCAGGCGGACCACGCCGGCAAGGTGATGGTGTTCACCCGCACCAAGCGCGCCGCGCAGCGGCTCACCGACGACCTCGTCGACCGCGGGTTCGCCGCGGCGTCCATCCACGGCGACCTGTCCCAGGTGATGCGCGAGAAGGCGCTGGCCCGGTTCCGCGAAGACCGGGTCCGCGTGCTCGTCGCCACCGATGTCGCCGCGCGCGGTATCGATGTCGCCGACATCACCCACGTGATCAACTACGAGTGCCCTGACGACGACAAGACCTACGTGCACCGGATCGGCCGCACCGGTCGGGCCGGCGCCAAGGGTGTGGCCGTAACGTTGGTCGACTGGGCGGACGTCACCCGCTGGAGGGTCATCAACAAGACCCTCGATCTGGCGTTCGCCGAGATCCCTGAGACGTACTCGACCAGCCCGCACCTGCATGACGATCTGAAGATCCCCGCGGGCACGAAGGGACGCCTCCGCCCGCCCCGCGAGGAGGCTCCCCGCGAGCGGCCCGAGCGCAAGCCGCGCGAGGAGCGTCCGCGCCGCGAGCGCTCGCGTCGGCGTCTGCGCAACGGTCAGCCGGTCGAGGGCGAGGCGTCAGCGTCCACCACCAACACCGCCGCCGCCGAGCCGACACCTGCCGCCGACGCGGCCGCCGAGGGTGCGCCCGAGGCCACCACCGGCACCGCTCCCGCCCGTCGCCGCCGGCGCGGCGGTCGCGGCCGCACCGGCGCCAAGCCGGACGCCGCCGCCGAAGCCTGACCGGCGCTCCCGCCGACGAAAAGAACGGTTGCCTACGGACTCCGTAGGCAACCGTTCTTTTCGTGCGCGCAGTCGGCACGCCGCGATTCAGAAGCGGTCAGGCTCCTCGGCGTTGAACACCAGCTTGCCGGGGCCACCATCGCCGCGAACGACCAGGCGGTCGAAGCCGGCGCCCTTCGTCGGCACGGTCACCGTGGTGTGCGCCTCGAACAACCAGCCGACCTGCGTCGCCGGATCGACGGAACGCTTGCGGTTCTGCCGCAACCAGCGGCGTCCGTGCGCCGTCAACGCCAGGTCGCTCGACCGCCGCACCACCAGTTCCACGCGCTCGTCGGCGTCATTCATGCCGTAGTCGAGCCGCACTGCCGAGACCAGACCCGGAAAGCCGAACTCGACGCGTTCGTCCGCCAGCGGTATGCGCCCGCACACCTCGCGCACCACGGACGCCGCACGCTCGGCCTCGGCGTCCACCTCGGCCCAGTAGGCCTCACTGAGTTCCACCCCGACGAACCCGGGCGCGTCCACGCGGGCGCGCAGCGCGGCGATCAGGGTGTCGGCGTCGGCGTCGGCGAAACCGGTGTAGGCGTCCGCGACCACGGGGAAAGCGCCCTCGCCCCGGAGCGCCACGACCGGTACCTCGCGTCCGTCGACCATTCCCTTGCCGACGGCGAGCACGTCGTCGTAGCAGCGTGGCGCGCCACCGAGCAGCCGGTAGCCGTCGGCGTCCAGGCGCGCGATGCCTCGACCGACGCCCTCCCAGGCCAGGACGCACGCCATCAGAAGGAACGGCACCACGATCAGGATCATCACGGCCGAATCGACGTGGGGCGCGCGTGCATACTCCACGACGGCCGCGACCGTCGCCGCGCCGAACACCACCACCCCGGCCAGGCCCCAGAATCCCCGGGTGCCCGTGCTGTGCGAGCGCACCACGGTGGCGCTCATCGGTACACCATCCCCATCGACTCGAGCACCTCGGCCAGCGTGGCATCGGCGATCGCGTTCGCCCGCTCGTTGCCGTCGCGCAGCACCGCGGCGATGTGTCCGGGATCGCGCTCCAGCTCCGCGCGGCGCGCGCGGATCGGCGCGAACTTCTCGTTCAGCACCTCGGTGAGGTAACGCTTGAGGCCTCCGCCGCCGCCGTTGCCGATCTCGTCGGCGATCGCCACGGGGTCTCGATCCGAGCACAGGCCGGCGAGCGTGAGCAGGTTGCTGACCTCGGGTCGATTGACCGGATCGAACGCGATCATCCGTTCGGAGTCGGTGACGGCCTTCTTGATCACCTTCGCCGTCTCATCGGCCGTCATCCGCAGTTCGATCGTGTTGCCCTTCGACTTGCTCATCTTCGTGCCGTCCATGCCGAGCACGAGCGAGCCCGCCGACAGCAGCGCGTCGGCCTGCGGGAACACCGGGCGCGCGGGGTCGACGCGCCCGTAGCGCTCGTCGAAGCGGCGGGCGATCACGCGGGTCTGCTCGAGGTGCGGGAGCTGGTCCTTGCCCACGGGCACGATGTTCGCCTTGCAGAACAGGATGTCGGCGGCCTGGTGCACCGGGTAGGTGAGCAGCAGACCCGACATCGGACGCCCGCCCGTTGCGTCGTGCTCGGCCTTGACCGTCGGGTTGCGGTACAGCTCGGAATCCGACACGAGCGACAGGAACGGCAGCATCAGCTGGTTGAGCGCGGGCACCTGGGAGTGCGCGAAGATCGTCGTGCGGGAGGGGTCGATACCGACTGACAGGTAGTCGGTCACCAGCGAATGCACGCGCTCGGCGATGGGTCCGGTTCCGTCACGATCGGCGATCACCTGGTAGTCGGCGATGAGCACGAGCGTCTCGACGCCGGCGTCCTGCAGCCGCACCCGGTTGGCCAGCGAGCCGAAGTAGTGGCCGATGTGCAGGTGCCCGGTCGGCCGGTCGCCGGTGAGCATCCGGAAGCCGGACGGGTCGCGGGCGATCTGCTCCTCGATCCGGCGGCTTCGTTCCTCGGAGCGGCGCAGCGAGGCGTCCGAGGTGGACGCCGCCAGCGCGTCGGCTGTCGTCGCGTCGAGCACCTGGTTGCCGGCCTGCTCAGTCATCGGTTCTCCTTGTGGTCGTGCCCCACGGGCATGCGAAACGGCCGCCCGCAGGACGGCCGTCGTGGGGTTCGCGTCGCGGCCGTCGTTACGGCCGCCACCAACCCGTCGTCATGGCGCACACTCTACCGCCTCGCTCCCGCCGACCCGGACGCCGACCGCGGCGAACATGGGGCGGTCATCGACCTTCAGGCGGTCACGGCTGTCCGCCGCGGGAGCGGATCCGCCGGACGATCTCGGCGTAGGCGTCCGGGTCGGTGGTGTACGCCCCGAGCGGGTTGTTGACCTTGCCCAGGCCGTGGTGGTCGCTGGATCCCGTGGCCACCAGCCCCAGCCGCGACGCGACCGCGCGCAGCTCCGCGCGGGTGTCGTCGTCGTGGTCCGGATGATCCACCTCGATGCCGTCGAGTCCGTACTCGTAGGCGAGTTCCGCCAGGTAGGGCTCGGGAAGGTCGCCGCGGCGCCCGCGCCCCCACGGATGGGCGAGCACGGCGACGCCGCGGGCGCGATGCACCAGCTCGATCGCGCGCGTCAGGTCGGTGCAGTAGCGGTGCACGTAGGCGGGACCGCCGTCGTAGAGCCAATTCCGGAAAGCGACGTCGCGGCGGCTCACGTACCCCTTGGCGACGAGGGCATCCGCGACGTGGGGGCGTCCGAGAGAGCTGCCGGACGCCTGCGCGAGCACGTCTTCGACACTCAGCGGCATGCCGAGCTCGGTCAGTCGGGCGACCATCGCCGGGATCCGGTCTGATCGCCCCACGCGCACCCGCGCCAGCTCGTCGAGCATCTCCTCGTCGCGCGGTGCGCATCCGTAACCGAGCAGATGCACCGACGAACCGCCGAGGTGAGTCGAGAACTCCAGACCTGCGAGCACCTCGATGCCGGACGCCTGCGCCGCCAGCTTCGCCTCCCGCAGCCCGTCGAACGTGTCGTGGTCCGTGACCCCGATGACGTCCAGCCCGGCGGCGGCCGCGTTGCGGACCAGCTGGGTGGGCGTGTCGGTTCCGTCCGAGACGAGCGAGTGCGTGTGGAGGTCGATGCGCATCCTCCCAGTAAACGCCATGGCTCCCGCCTCAGGCGCCCCTGACACAGCAGTTCACGCCGATGCCCTCGGCTGGTCATCGGTTCTGGCCGCGCTCGATTCGAGCAGAACGTGTCCGAGGGAGGACTTCTCATCGCCGAGCCCCGGCCGGTCACGGCCACGGACCTCACCTCATCCGCACATCCATGGCCGTGACGGTCGGGATCTGCTTGTCGGCGTAGTCGATGTCGGAGATCCGCACCTCGACGTCGAAGACCTCGGCGAGCCGCTCTTCCGTCATGACCTCGTCGATCGACCCGGATACGGGGCGATGGGCCGCGTCGACCAGGATGACCTGGTCGGCGATCCGGAGCGCATGCGCCGGATAGTGGGTGTTCATGATCACCGTCAGGTTCTCCTCGGCCACGAGGCGACGCAGGAGCTTCAACACCACCAGCTGGTTGTGGAAGTCGAGCCCGGTCTCCGGCTCGTCCAGGACCAGTTGATCGCGGCGACCCCGATCCCCGCCTCGACGAAGTTCCAGCTCTTGGCCAGCGACGCCACCTCGCGCAGGGGGGCGCCGACGATGTCGCCGACGCGTCTCGCGGGGCGGGAGCGTTCGTCCAGCAGGTAGGCCATGCCCAGCCCGCCCTCGCAGGATTCCACCCGGCACCATCGCGGACCCTCCGCCGCACGGATGACCGTCACCCCGTCGGGGATCGCTTCGATCAACGCGTCGTAGAGGGGCCACGGGTCCTGCATCAGTTCCTCCATCCTCGGCGAGCGCACGGCCGCACACTCCCGACGCCCTTTAGGTAAGGCTAGCCTACCCTATTGTTACGTCGCGGGCGTGCGCGTGCCCACCCGTACCGCTCCCCCGTGCGCTGCCTCAGACCAGCAGCGTCCTGATGGTGCGCAGCGCCACCGACATCTTCGCCAGCGAGGTGTCCTCGGCCGTGATCTCCGCCAGCTCAGCGGCCTCCCGTCCGATTCCGCCGACCGCCTCGACCCACGCATCCACCACCTCACCGGCGTCGGACGCCTCGGGCGAGGCTCTCAGCGCCGCCCGCGTGAGGCTCGACTGCAGGTTCTGCAGGTCGTCGCGGAGCGCCGCGCGCGCCATGGTGTCCCAGCGGTTCACCCGGCCCAGCTCGATCACGCGAGCGTTCACCCGGTCGAGCGCGAGCTCGTCGACGATCCGCTGGTAGACCGCCTGCACCAGCTCCAGCGGACGCCCCGTCCGCAGCGCGATGTCGACGATCCCGAGCGCCTGGTGCGCCCACACCGAACGCGCGACCACATGGGCCACGTCCACCCGGACGCCGGCCGCCAGCAGTTCCTTCGCGTCGGCATCGATCTGCGCGCGCTGGAGCCTGGTCGCGAACGCGTCGAAGGCCCCGATCACCTGCTCGACCGGCCCGGCGAACGCGGCGGCCTCGTCCCGGATGTGAAGTTCGCCGCGCCGGTTGTGCAGGAGCCAGCGCGCCGCGCGCTCGATCAGCTGTTGCAGGCGGACGCGGATGCGCAGTTCATGCTCAGCGTCCAGCCCCATGCCGGGCAGCGCCAGTTCGTAGCGGGCGACCTGGAAGATCGACCGCGACGCCAGCTGCGCGCGGATCACCTCGGTCACGTCCGACGACGTCTCGGTCGCCAGCCGACTGAACGCGGTGATGCCCTGCGAGTTCACGAATCGGTTGATCGTGACCATGGTCACGATCTCCCGGCGCAGCGGATGCGTCTCCATCGCCGCGACGTACCGCTCGCGCAGCGCCTTCGGGAAGTAGCTCACCAGCCGGTCGGCCAGGTAGGGGTCGTCCGGCAGCGATGACGCGGCCACGGTCTTGTCGAGGTAGATCTTCGTCCACGCCAGCAGCGAGGCGAGCTCCGGGCGGGTCAGCCGCTGGCCGGAGGAGATCCGGCGCTCCATCGCCTCGCGGCCCGGCAGCGCCTCCAGTTCGCGATTGAGGGCGCCATCGGCTTCCAGCGTCCGCATCCACTCTTCGTAGGCGGCGGTGAGCGGCGGGCGCTGCGCCTGTTCGATCGACAGCGCGAGATTCTGGTCGATGTTGTGCGCGAGCACGAGCCCGGCCACCTCGTGGGTCATGGATGCCAGCAGTTCGCCCCGCTGCGTCGCTCCCAGCTTCCCGGACGCCACGTCGGCGGAGAGCAGCACCTTGATGTTGACCTCGTGGTCGGAGGTGTCGACACCGGCGGAGTTGTCGATGGAGTCGGTGTTGATCCGGCCGCCGCCCTGCGCGTACTCGATGCGTCCGGCCTGGGTCCACCCCAGGTTGCCGCCCTCCCCGGCCACTCGCGCGCGCACGTCGATGCCGTCGACCCGCAGCAGGTCGTTGGTCTTGTCCCCCACGCTCGCGTGGCTGTCCGTGGACGCCTTGACGTAGGTTCCGATGCCGCCGTTCCACAGCAGGTCCACGGGTGCCTTGAGCAAGGCACGGATCATTTCGTTCGGGGTGAGCGAGGTGACGTGCTCTCCCAGGCCGAGTCGCGCCCGCACGGGTCCCGTCACCGGGATCGCCTTGGCCGCACGCGCGTACACCCCGCCGCCGTCGCTGATCAGTTCCTTGTCGTAGTCGGTCCAGCTCGATCGCGGCAGCTCGAAGAGTCTGCGTCGTTCTGCGAAGGACGCCTCCGGGTCCGGATTCGGGTCCAGGAAGAGGTGCCGGTGGTTGAAGGCGCCCACCAGGCGAATGTGGGGGCTCTGCAGCATGCCGTTGCCGAACACGTCGCCGCTCATGTCGCCGATGCCGACGCAGGTGAAGTCCTCGCTCTGGCAGTCGAGGCCGAGTTCGTAGAAGTGCCGCTTGACGGACTCCCACGCCCCACGGGCCGTGATCCCCATCCTCTTGTGGTCGTAGCCGACGGAGCCGCCCGAAGCGAAGGCGTCCCCCAGCCAGAACCCGCGCTCGAGGGAGATCGCGTTGGCGATGTCGGAGAAGGACGCGGTGCCCTTGTCGGCGGCCACCACCAGGTAGGTGTCGTCCACGTCGTGGCGGACCACATCGGGCGGCGGTACGACGAGGCCGCCGACCAGGTTGTCGGTGACGCTCAGCAGCGACGCGATGAAGATCCGGTAGCAGGCGATGCCCTCCGCCAGCCAGGCGGCGCGGTCCACGCGCGGGTCCGGCAGGCGCTGAGGCACGAAACCACCCTTCGCCCCGACCGGCACGATGACCGTGTTCTTCACCATCTGGGCCTTGACCAGGCCGAGCACCTCGGTTCGGAAATCCTCCCGCCGGTCCGACCAACGGAGCCCGCCTCGCGCCACGGCGCCGTAGCGCATGTGGACGCCCTGCACCCGGGGGCTGTAGACGAAGATCTCATGCGCCGGGCGCGGCTCGGGAAGCAGGCTGAGCTCTCCGGGCGCGATCTTGAAGGCCAGCGCGGGGCAGTCCGCCGCGAACGCGTTCGTGCGCTGGGTGGCGCGCAGCACCGCGACGAACATGCGCAGGATCCGATCCTGGTCGAGGCTGCCCACGACGTCCAGGGCGTCGAGGATCTGCGCGATCTCGTCCTCGAACGCCGCGCTCCGGTCGAGGGAGGATCCCTCGCGGGCAGGGTCGAAGCGGGTCTCGAAGGCCGACACCAGCGCTCCGGCGATGTCGGGGTTGGCGTTGAGGGCGTCGGCGACGTAGAACTGGCTGAACGGGATGCCCGCCTGTTGCAGGTAGCGAGAGATGCCGCGCAGCCAGACGACCTGCTGCCAGGTGAGCCCTGCGCGCATGATCAGCCGGTTGAGGGTGCCGTGGTGCGCCCGCCCGGTGTAGGACGCCTCGAACGCCTCGCTGAACCGGGCGCGATCCGCGAGGGTCCAGTCGGCGAGCGTCTGGCCGGGAGGCAGCCGGAAGCCGAACTCGTAGAGCCACACGGGCCGCCCGCGCAGATTCCACAGGTAGGGACGTTCGTCGATCACCTCGATGCCGAAGGCGTCCAGATGCGGAAGCACGCGAGACAGCGACATCGCGCCGCGCGTGATCACCTTGAACCTCAGGTGGGACGGATCGGCGGGGTCGTCGGGCTTGTACAGCGCGAACCGCAGGTCGGCGTCCGTGCGCAGGCCGTTGGCCAGCAACAGGTCGGCGACGGCCTGCTTGGCGCTGTGGGCGGCCTCGTAGGCGTCGCCGAACTCGACGCCGCGCAGTTCGGCGGGCAGCGCGGCGGCGGCATCGTTGAAGTCATCGACCCAGCCGCGCGTGGCGGACGCGACCTCGATCTCGAGCGCGACGGTGTCGATGCGCGCCGTCCAGTCCTCACGCTGTTTGACCAGGAAGATCAGTCTCGCGAGCGGAGATTCGGTGACGGACGCCTGAAACTCGACCGACTCCCCGCCGAGCCGCTCGAGCAGCAGGTTCTGCACCCGCTCGCGCACGACGGTGCGGTAGCGGTCGCGCGGCAGCAGCAGCATGCACGTCCAGAAGCGGCCGTAACGGCCGGGTCGCACGAAGAGCTGGGTGCCGCGGCTCTCCTCCACCCCGACCATGACGGCGATATCGTCGGCCAGTTCGGCGGGATCGGTCTGGAAGAGCAGGTCATGCGGCAGGCTCTCCAGCGTGCGCAGGGCCGTCTGCGCCGAATGCCCGGAGGTGCCCAGTCCGATCAACGACGAGACCTCCCGCGTGCGCTGACGCAGCCACGGGATGCGCGACAGCGACTCGGTGAAGGCGCGGGGCGAGAACAGGCCGAGAAAGCGGTGCTCGCCGCTGATCCGACCGTCCGGGCCGAAGGTGCGGACGCCGATGTAGTCGAGGAAGGCCGAGCGGACGATGACCGAACTGCGGGAGTCGCGGGTGACGACCAGCAGTTCGTGGTCGTCGGATCCCGGCCGGCGGGCGTGGAACTCGTCCGGCGACGGTTCTCTCAGGATGCCCAGGCCGCTGCCGTCGATGGGCGCGAACGCGGCCTCGGTCGCCGTGTAGGCGCGGTAGCCGAAGAACTCGAAGCGGTCCTCGGCGAGCCACCCGAGCAGGTCGGCGACCCGACGCAGGTCGTCGTCGAAGCCTTGGGAGCCGAACAGGAGCTGCTGTCGGACGGCAGCGACCCGGCCGAGGATGTCGGGCAGGTCCTCGTGGGCGACCCGCGACGCGGCGAGCCCCTCGCTCAGCGCCTTCTGGAGCACCGGTGACAGTTCCGTCGCCGAACTGCCCAGCGGCGGATAGACGGCGATACTCACCCACGACTCGGTGAGCGCCCCCCCTTCGTGCTCGACCACCGCGTCCAGGACCCCGTCGGCGTCCCGGCGCACGTCGAGGATCGGATGATGCAGGCCGCGGATGGTCCATCCGGCGTCCGCGAGGACGGTCGTGCAGGTGGCGACGATGAAGGGGCGGTCGTCGGTGACGATCTGCACGAGCGTCGATCCTCCGGCGCCCCACCCGTCCGTCTCTGGCCGCGGAGTACTCACCCGCACCAGGTCGTCGCCCGGACGCCGTCGTAGCCCAAGCTCGAGATGGGCCGCGAGCACGCGCGCGGTCGTCGCGGCGCCGGGATGCGGGCCGGTGAGCGGTTCGTGTCGCAGGTACGCCGCCGCGAAGTCCTCGGCCTCGCCGAACGCGGTCACGTTCGAAAGAAACTGCTGAGTCTGCTTGAGCGCCCCAGCGCTGCTCTTGTCCATGAAGAAGTGTGCTCCTTTGCCTCACCCCGATCAGAACCATCGTAGGCGTACAACGAGCACTCGAGGAGGCCGGCGTCTTCGGCCGCTCCGTCAAGCCGGTTTCGGACGCCGCTGGACCGCCACCACCCGGGGCCGGCCGAGACCGACCGGCCGTCCTCGGTTTGCCCTGGGCAGGGCCGGCGCGCTAGGCAAGGGCCATGCACCTGACCAGCCGGCACGAACTGCCCGCCGATCCCGACACGGCATTCCTCATGCTCACCGATCCCGCGTTCCTCGAGCAGGCGGCGAGCGCGTCCGGGGGCACCGACGTCCGGGTCGTGACGTCCGCAGCCCGCACGGCCGTCCAGACGAGCATCCCCTCGCCGGTCCCGGCGCGGGCGTTCCTCGGTCCGCGGCTCGCCCTGACCCAGGCGGTCGCCTGGGACGCGCGCAACCCTGACGGGGGCCGGACGGGACAGGTGTCCATCGACATCCTGGATGTGCCCGCCTCCGCGGCGGGCACGGTGACGTTGGCGCCGGCGGCGTCCGGGAGCGTCCTGATCTGGGACGGCGAGCTCACCGTGTCGGTCCCGCTCCTCGGCGCCACGATCGAGCGCCAGGCCGCGCCGATGATCGTCGAGATGCTCGACGGGCTCGGCGATCAGGCGCGCGCCTGGCTCGCGCGCTGACCGGACTCCTCAGCCCGTCTTCGCCGCCTCCGCGGCCGCCTCGCGGCGCTTCTTCGCCGCCTCGACGGACGCCTTGAGGCTGGCCATCAGATCGACCACCTCGGCGCGGCCGTCCTCCGGCGCCGCGACCGAGGCGAGAGGTGCATCGGCGAGCTTGGCTTCGACGACCGCCTCCAGCGCCTCACGATAGGAATCGGTGAACTCCCCGGGATCGTACGGTGCCGTCAGCTGCTCGATGAACGAGGTCGCCATCGCGATCTCCCCCGGGGCTATCCGGATGTTCTCGGGCGGCGCCGCGAAGCCACCGTCACGCAGTTCGTCCGGCCACAACAGCGTGTGCAGCATCAGCAGCGCGCCGGCCGGCCGCAGCAGGGCCAGCGATTCGCGCGAGCGCAGCGCCACCTTCACGACCGCCACCTTGCCGGCGTTCGCGAGAGCCTCGCGCAGCAGCACGTAGGGCTTGGCGCCGGGACCGTCGGCCTCCAGGAAATAGGACTTGTTCCACGCGGCCGGGTCGATTTCGCCGGCGTCGACGAACTGCACGATCTCGACCTGCTTGGCGCTCGGCAGCGGCAGGTCGTCGAAATCGGACGCCTCGAGCACCACCATCCGGCCGTCCGCGGTCTCGAACCCCTTGGCGACGTCCGCGTACGGGATCTCCTGCCCACAGATCTCGCACACGCGCTTCATCTTGATCCGTCCACCGTCGGACGCGTGCACCTGCCGAAAAGTGACGTCCTTCTCCTCGGTGGCGCTGAACAGCTTCACCGGAATCGTGACCAGGCCGAAGGAGACGGCCCCTCTCCACAGGCTACGAGGCATGTCCGGCCAACGCCTCCCACTCGGTGGCGCCGTGCCACAGCAGTTCGGTGTTGCGCAGCATCGCGCTGATCACGTCGGCCTCCCAGGCGGTGTCGAGAGTGGTGGCGCCGAGGGCGTCGCGCGCGGATGCGGCCAGCGCGGCGCCGCGGCTGTCGTCGGCGAACAGGCTCTCGACGTGACGCCAGCGCACCCCGACGGCGGTGACCGCGCCGAACTCGGCGGGCTCGGCGCCGACCGCGTCCGTGGCGCACACCGCGACGATTCGGACGCCGTGCTGCATCACGCCGGCGACGCCCGCGACCTCGAGCAGGGTCAGGTCGGCGTCCTCGATGTCGGAGGCCGGCAGATCGAATGCCTCCAGGAACGAGGACGTCGCCGCGAACCCGGCCAGGTCGCGGACGCCTGTGGTGGCCCACTCGGAGAGCTCAGCGGCGGATAGCGGGACGAAGACGAGCATGCCTCCCAGGATGGCACGTTTCGTCGGATCGGGCGGAGGAGGTTATCCACAGTCGACGTGGCGATTGCTGGCCCTCACCGCCGGCATCGGGGCACCGTGCTGTCATGACCAGCCTGCTCACGCCCCCCGCGCCCGCGCTCGTCCTGCCCGTGTGGGCGTCCCCCGCACCGCCCACTCGTCCCGCGCTGCGGACGCTCGACATGCCGGATCTCCATGCGCCGCCCCTGCAGCCGGTGCTCCCCGAGGGGAGCGAGCGGGCGTCCGTCACCGCGACGGGCGAGGTCTCCTCGGATGCCGCTTTCACGGCTCAGCGCATCGCCCGCGCCCTCGCCGAGGTGCTCGCCGGGAGCAGACCGGTCGCGCAGATCCGGCCCGCCCTGGTGCCGCGGGTCGCGCACCTGCTCGACCATCTGATCCGGTCGGGAGCCGCCTCCGGGGCACGACTCGCGCGGGTGCGGCTGCAGAGCCCACACGCGGACGCCGTGGAGGCGTCCCTGCTGCTGATCGGGGAACGCGGCGGCGCCGTCGCGGTCCGGATCGACCGCCATGCGCGTCGCTGGGCCGTCACGGCCGTCGAGGCCGCGCTCGGCCCGAACGCCCGATTCCCCGCCCGGACCTGAGCCTTGGCGGGGCCTCCAACGCGGTGCCGGTCAGCGGCGCTTCCTGTTCGAACGACGCTGCTTTCTGTTGGCGCTCGGCGGTACCGGACGCGCCGGGGCCTCCTCGATCTCATCGTCGACATCAGCGGGCTCGTCATCGGTATGCCGGTCGATCCCGCCCGCGGCGTCCGGACCCGAATAGGTGACGTGCCGAGCTTGCGCGGCCACGTCGACCGGGGCACCCGCAGCGTTGGTCACCACACCCACCTGAGGCGCCTGCGGCGTGGCCTGCACCTCGAGGTTGAACACGAAACCGATCGATTCCTCGAGGAAGGCGTCCATCATGGCGGTGAACATGTCTCCCCCCTCGCGCTGGTACTCGATCAGCGGATCGCGCTGAGCCATGGCCCGCAGGCCGATGCCCTCGCGCAGGTAGTCCATCTCATAGAGATGCTCGCGCCACTTGCGGTCGAGCACGGTCAGCACGATCCGGCGCTCCACCTCGCGCATGGTCGCGGTGCCCAGGGCCGCCTCGCGCGCGTCGTAGGCCTTCAGCGCATCCTCGACGAAGTCGGCGACCAGTTCGTCCACGGTGCCGCTGGCGTCGGCGTAGTCGTCGATGTCGAGCCCGACCGGGTACAGCGTCCGCAACTGGGCCCACAGCGCCTCGAGATCCCAGTCCTCGGCGAAGCCCTCGGTGTGCTGACGGACGACCTGTTCGACCACCTTCGCCGTCGCGTCGCGCAACTGGCCGTCGACGTCGGCGCCCTCCAGCACCCGACGGCGGTCGCCGTAGATCGTGTGGCGCTGGCGGTTCATCACGTCGTCGTACTTGAGCACGTTCTTGCGCATCTCGAAGTTCTGCGCCTCGACCTGCTCCTGCGCGCTGGCCACCGAGTTGGTGACCTGCTTGTTCTCGATCGGCACGTCGTCGGGCACGTTGAGCACCAGCAGCACGCGCTCGATCAGGTCCGCCTTGAACAGCCGCATCAGGTCGTCCTGCAGCGACAAGTAGAACCGCGACTCGCCGGGATCGCCCTGACGCCCGGATCGACCGCGAAGCTGGTTGTCGATGCGCCGCGACTCGTGCCGCTCGGAGCCGACCACGCACAGGCCGCCGACCGCGACGACCTCGTCGTGTTCGGCGTTCGTCTGGGCCTCGACCTCGGGGTAGGTCAGCGCCCACTGGGCCTCGTACTCATCGGGGGTCGTGGACAGATCCAGGCCCTTGTCGCGCAGCAGGGCGTCCGTGATGAACTCGGCGTTGCCGCCGAGGATGATGTCGGTGCCACGGCCGGCCATGTTGGTCGCGACGGTCACGGCACCCTTGCGGCCGGCCAATGCGATGATCGCGGCCTCGCGCGCGTGGTTCTTCGCGTTCAGCACCTCGTGTTCGACGCCCGCGCGCACCAGTCGCTTGCTGAGCAACTCGGACTTGGCGACCGAGGCCGTACCCAACAGCACCGGCTGCCCGGCCTCGTGACGCTTGACGACATCGTCGACGACCGCGTCGAACTTGGCGTCCTCCGTGCGGTAGATCAGGTCGGGCTGGTCGGCCCGGATCATCGGCTTGTTCGTGGCGATCGGCAGGACGCCCAGGCCGTAGATCTTCTGGAACTCGCTCTCCTCGGTCTTGGCCGTGCCGGTCATGCCTGCGAGCTTGGTGTACATGCGGAAGTAGTTCTGCAAGGTGATGGTCGCCAGCGTCTGGAACTCCTCCTTGATCTGCACCTTCTCCTTGGCTTCGAGCGCCTGGTGAAGCCCCTCGGAGTAGCGGCGTCCGGTCAGGGTGCGACCGGTGAACTCGTCGACGATCACGACCTCACCGTCGGGCGTGACCATGTAGTCCTTGTCGCGGTGGAACAGTTCCTTGGCGCGGATCGCGTTGTTGAGGTAGCTGATCAACGGCGTGTTGGCCGACTCGTACAGGTTCTCGATTCCGAGCGAATCCTCGACCAGCGCGATGCCCGGCTCGTTGACGGAGATCGTCTTCTTCTTCTCGTCCACCTCGTAGTGCGTGTCGCGGATCATCCGCTTGGCGATGCGCGCGAACACCGGGTACCAGCGGTGGTTGTCCTCGGCCGGCCCGGAGATGATGAGCGGGGTGCGAGCCTCATCAACGAGGATCGAGTCGACCTCGTCGACGATCGCGTAGTGGTGCCCGCGTTGCACGCAGTCGGCCAGCGCCAGCGCCATGTTGTCGCGCAGGAAGTCGAAGCCGAACTCGTTGTTGGTGCCGTAGGTGACATCGGCCGCGTAGGCGACCCGGCGCTCCGAAGGCGTCATGTGCTGCAGGATGACCCCCGTCGAGAGCCCGAGGAAGTGGTGGATGCGGCCCATCTGCTCGGACTGGTACTTCGCGAGGTAGTCGTTCACGGTGACGACGTGGACGCCCTTGCCGGTCAGGGCGTTGAGGTAGCTGGGCAGCGTGGCGACCAGCGTCTTGCCTTCGCCGGTCTTCATCTCGGCGATGTTGCACAGGTGCAAGGCCGCGCCACCCATGATCTGCACGTCGTAGTGCCGCTTGCCGAGCACGCGCACGCTGGCCTCGCGAACGGTGGCGAACGCCTCGGGCAGCAGCCGGTCGAGGTCTTCGCCATGGGCGAGTCGCTCCTTGAAGGCCGCTGTCTGCGCGCGCAGTTCCGCGTCGTCCATCGCCGTGAAGTCGTCCTCGATCAGGTTCACCTGCTTGGCGATCCCCTCGAGGCGTTTGATCTGGCGCCCCTCTCCCAGATGCATCAGCTTGTCGAACAGGCCCACTTCTCTCGCGCTTCCTTGTCCGCGGCACGATGCCGGGCTCGGCACCGTCGTCCATCGTAGCGCCCGGGTTTCCGCAGTGACGCCACCACGATCGCGGTCGGTTCGGGTCGCTCGGGCCAAGGCGCACGCGGCCGGGCACCAGAAACCCCTGATGCCCGGCCGTCGTGCCGCGCCGTGGACGGCGCTACTTGGCCACGTCGAGGTGGATCACACCGTAGTCGTAGGCCTTGCGCCGGTACACGACGCTCGGCGCGCTGGTGTCGGCGTCGACGTAGAGGAAGAAGTCGTGACCGACGAGTTCCATCTCATCGAGGGCCTGCGCCAGGGTCAGCGGCGCCGCGGGGAAGATCTTCTCGCGCACCACCAGGGGACCGTCGCCGGTGACCTCGAGCCCGGCGATCCGGCGCACCGGCGGGGCCTCCTCCGCGTCCGAGGCCGTCTCGACCGCGGGCAGCCCGATCGTGTCGGCCACACGCAGACCGCGGTGGACCTTCCGGCGGTCTGCGGCGCGCCGCAACTGCGACTTCATCTTGTCGAGGGCGTGATCGAACGCCATCGCCTTGTCGTCCGCCGCGGCCTCGGACCGCACCACGGGTCCCCTGCCGATCAAGGTGATCTCCACGCGCGTAGCCTGGTCGGGCTGCTTGTGCGCGTGCGTCGACACCTGGACCTCAACCCGCTGGACCCGATCCCGGAACCGCTCGATGCCCTGGATTCGCTCGGTGACCTTCTCGCGGAACTCGTCCGTGATGGTGCAACGACGGCCGGTGACGATGACGTCCATCTCAACCTCCTTGGTCGGGAACTGTAGAGGCACTCGCGCGCCCGGTTCACCGGCGAAGCCGTCGAACTGGCTGGAGTGCCATGCCGACAACCTAGCGCGCGCGGGCCTTCCAGGCACGCGTTGCGCCCCGAAACGTCTCGCCGGCGCGCCCGAGGAGCCCCACGGCGGCGCAACATGGATGTAACCGGAGGTAACGCACCCGCAACGCGGACAACACGGACCCGAAACACTCAGACCCGATCGTTAGTGACATGATCAACGAAATCAGTGCAGGCGACACCGCCTGGGTGCTCATCAGCGCGGCACTCGTGCTCCTGATGACCCCGGGTCTGGCGTTCTTCTACGGCGGCATGGTCCGCGCCAAGGGCGTGCTCAACATGGTGATGATGAGCTTCGTCACCATGGGCACGGTCGGCGTTCTGTGGGTTCTCTACGGCTACTCGATGGCGTTCGGCAACAGCGTGGGCGGCGTGGTCGGCAACCCGCTTCAGTTCGCCGGCCTCGCCGGGCTCATGAGTGAGGACGCCATCGTCGGAACGATCCCGACCCTCGCGTTCGTCGGGTTCCAGGCGTGCTTCGCCATCATCGCGGTGGCCCTCGTGTCCGGCGCCATCGCCGACCGAGCCACCTTCGGCGGCTGGGTGCTGTTCACGGTCCTATGGGCGACCCTGGTCTACTTCCCCGCGGCCCACTGGGTCTTCGCGTTCGACGGCACGACCGCCGAGTACGGTGGCTTCATCGCCAACACCATCGGCGCGATCGACTTCGCCGGTGGCACGGCGATCCACATCAACGCCGGCGCAGCAGCCCTCGCGCTCGCTCTTGTCGTCGGCAAGCGGGTCGAGTTCGGCACCCGCGCGATGCGTCCGCACAACATGACGCTCGTGATGCTCGGCGCGGCCCTGCTGTGGTTCGGCTGGTTCGGCTTCAACGCCGGCTCGGCTCTGGGCGCCAACACCACGGCCGCCGTCGCGTGGGTCAACACCCTCGCCGCCACGGCCGCCGCCATGTGCGCCTGGCTCGTCGTGGAGCGTCTGCGTGACGGTCACCCCACGTCCCTGGGCGCCGCCTCGGGCATCGTGGCCGGCCTCGTCGGCATCACCCCGGCCGCCGGTTCGGTGAGCCCGCTGGGCGCGCTCGTCATCGGTATCCTCGCCGGCGTGGCCTGCGCCTACGCCGTCGGCCTCAAGAACGCGCTCGGCTATGACGACTCGCTGGACGTCGTGGGCGTCCACCTCGTCGGTGGCCTCGTCGGCACGCTGGCGATCGGCTTCCTGGCCGACCCTGCCTCGCCTGCGGGCGTCGCGGGTCTCCTCTACGGAGGCGGCGCCGATCAGCTCTGGGCGCAGTTCCTCGGCGCCATCGTCGTGCTGGCCTACTCCTTCGTGGTCACGTTCGCCATCGGTATGGCGATCCACAAGACCCTCGGCTTCCGTGTCAGCAAGAAGGACGAACTGTCCGGCGTCGACCTCTCGGAGCACTCCGAGGTCGGCTATGACCTGTCCGCCGTCTACTACTCCGCTCTCGGCGGCTCCGGCGTCCGCCGCACGCTCCTGCTGGACGCCAGCGACCTGCCCGAGTCGGAACTCGCGAAGGGAGCCAGCAAGTGAAGCTCGTCACAGCAGTCATCCAGCCCGACAGCCTGGAGGACGTCCAGAAGGGGCTCGTCAAGTACGGCGTGAAGGGGATGACCGTCTCCGAGGCCTCGGGGTACGCGCGCCAGCGCGGCCACAAGGAGGTCTACCGCGGCGAGACCATCACGATCGACTTCATCCTCAAGGTGAAGCTGGAGATCCTCTGCGAGGACTCCGAAGCCGAGACGGTCGTGTCGATCATCACCTCGTCCGCCCGGACCGGTGAGGTCGGTGACGGCAAGGTCTGGGTCACCCCGGTCGAGACCGTGGTGCGGGTCCGCACCGGCGAGGTCGGAGTCGCGGCCATCTGAGCATTCCTCACTCATTCCGGCAGCGGCCGGCGGGACTGTCCCCCGCCGGCCGCTGCCTTGCGTCAGCGGCCGGCTTCGCTCGTGAATCGCTGGGAAGCGATCCACCGAGCTTGTCCCAGCGTCAGCTCCTCGTTGCCGGCCTTCATGGCTTCGGGCCGCAGGCCGGTGATCTCCTGCTGGTGTTCCAGCGTCATGCCGACGTGTGTCGGCGGCGCCCGCCATGGCGGGGCGTGGCGGCGACCACCGCGCACGCCCTCGCGGGCGTGCCTGCCGCGACCAGCGCACGGCAGCCCTCGGCCAGGCTCGCACCCGTCGTGGTGAGGTCGTCCACCAGCACGCGGACGGCGGAGGCTCCCGGGCGCGCCACGAGCGCACCCCGCAGATTCTCCCAGCGCGCACGCTCCCCCAGTTCGGCCTGATCAGCGGTGCTCCGCGCATGCCGCAGGCTCGCCTCGACCAGCGCGGGCAGCCCCGACGCGGTGAGCATCCGCGCCGCACGGGTCGCGAGTGCGCGGGTCGTGTCGAGCCCGCGAGTGCGGACCGACGACGGCAGCGAGGGCACCGGCACGAGGATCACCGCCGCCGGGGCGGGATCGCCGGCATCCAGCAGCGCGCGGACGACCGACTGGGCGAGGAGCCCGCCGAGATCGGTGCGCAGCCACCAGGCCTGGCGCTCCTTGTAGGCGATCACCAGCGCGCGCAGGAGGCCCTGGTGCGGACCCGCGGCGGCGACCGGGACCGCCGGCCCGCGCACCGCGACGACGGCCGCCTCCAGGGCGCGGATCTCGGCGCTGCAGCGCGGGCACAGCCGTGCGGTGGGACGCCCGCACCCTGGGCACGCGGCACCGAGCAGCATGGACGCGGCCGCGTCCGCCACCCGATGACCCACACGTGAGCATTAGGCGGACCGTGTCACCGGCGCGGGTCGCCCGGCGCGGCGGAGTCGTCCCGGATACAGGATCAGCCGGGATAGAAGACGTCGGTGAGCGTGGACGCCTGCGACGTCCACCGGAAGTCGCTGCTGTAGCGCCACAGATCGCCCTCGGTCGTGCGGATCACCGGCGCGACCCCGGGCGCCACCGCCAGCTCGACCGCCGCGCTCACTCCCAGCGGGCCGATGCCCGCCACGCTGGCGCCGTCCTGCGCCACGGCCAGCACCTGGGTCGTGCGACCGTCCTCGACCAAGGCGAGCAGGGTGTCCGGCGTCCGCCACCCGACGTCGAGCACGGTCAGAGGCGCGGTGGCCGCCACCGACAGGTCGATCTCGCGCCAGCCCTCGACACGCGGCGCTCCGTCAGAGCGTTCGATGCGTGCGACGCCCATCGCCGGCTCGCCGTCCGCGGAGTCGGTCAGCAGGGCGATGCGGGCGCCATCGGGCGCGATCCGGAACCGCTCCACCCGCCGACCGTCCATCCCCTCCAGGACGACCTTCCGCCAGGTGCCGCCCGGATCGGCGACGAGCAGCCCGCCCGACGCCTCACCGAGCCACAGCTCGCCCTGCCGCGAGAACACGGGCATGGCCAGATCGAGGGGCGCCTCGGCCGTCCCGCCCTGCTGCTCGGCCAGCGGGGCCACCGTCAGCCGACGGCCTCCATTCGACACGGCGGCCGCGACGACCGCGTCCCCCCGCACCGCCGCGGCGGCGGCGTCGGCGATCCCGGGAGCGACCGGGATGTACGCCACCGGCGGCGCTCCCTCCATGACGCGCACCAGGCGTCCGCCGCTCAATCCGAACAGCTGCCGGCTGCGCTGAAGATCGACGGGATCGGCGTCCGCGAACGCCGACGAGGGGATGACCTGGCCGTGGGGGGCGATGTCCCAGGCCGGCTGGCCGGCCCAGCCCACCTGCACCGCCGTGACGGTCTCGAACTGGCGAAAGGTCCAGACGAACTGCGCCGCCAGCCGCTCGCGCGCCTCCTCGGCCAGATCACCTGCGCCGGGGCGCAACGTGATGCTCGCCAGCCCCGTCGCATCGACCGACACATCGACGAGGGCGAGCCGCTCGGGGGCGGGCATCACCGCGGGAGCCAGCCACTGCGAGGCGCCGAGGGTCACCGCGTGCGCGGCGCGCCGGTGCGCAGGCTCGCCGCGCGGGAAGAACCGCGGATCGGGGACGAGCCAACGCCCCTCGACGCCGGGGAAGTACACCATGACCCGGGTGAACGCGCTCGGGAACAGGTACTCCGACACCAGCAGCCCGGCGGGCGGGTTGCCGATCCGCCATTGCCCGGCGGCGTCCTTCACCAGCCCGAAGTCGTGGTCGAGGGTGACGTTCGACTGGTGGTAGGAACCCTCCTCGTCGATCGTCCCCAGCACGGACGCCTTCAGTGTCGCGTGGGCGTCCACGACGGTCACCGGGTTCCCCTCGGCGTAGATCCGCACGCCCACCTCGGGTCGCCAGGCAGCGGACGCCTCGGGCGTCAGATAGGCCCGCGCGGCCGCGTAATCAGGCTGGTGGGCAGCCATGGCCTGCAGGAAGCCCTCCACGACGGTGACCGGCCCCGCGCCAGGCCGGGGCGGCGCGGGAACGATCTCCACCCCGGAGTTGAGGTGACCGGGCACGGCTGACACCTGCACGACCGGGCCCGACGTCGGAACCCCCGCGCAGCCAGTCACGGCTAGGGCCAACGCTGCCACCAGGGCGAGGATCCGGGCGCTCATCGCTGCCTGGTCTCGGGCATCGCCGGCAGCGGCGACGAGGTCAGCACCGTGTCCGGGACCAGCGGCAGCGTGAGACGGAACAGTGCCCCGGCTCCCGGACGTCCCCAGCCGTGGAGCCATCCGCCGTGCAATTGCGCGTTCTCCAGCGCGATGGACAGCCCCAGGCCGGACCCGCCGACCGTGCGCTGCCGGGACGGGTCGCCGCGCCAGAAACGACCGAAGACCCGGTTCGCCTCGGCGGCGGGGAAGCCGACTCCATGGTCGCGGACCACGACGGCCACCGCATGCGCGTCGACGCGGACGGTCACCTCGACGTCCTTGCCCTCGCCGTGCTCGATCGCATTCGACAACAGATTGCTCAGGATGCGCCGCACGCGTCGCGGGTCGGCCTGGCAGCAGGCGTCCCGCGGGGCGTCGAGCAGCATCGCGCTGCCGTAGGTGTCGGCGAGCGGCATCTGGGCGTCCATTTCGCTGGAGACCAGCTCGACCATGTCGACATCCTCGAGTTGCAGGTCGACCGCACCCGCGTCGAACCGGCTGATCTCGAGCAGGTCGGTCAGGAGCGACTCGAACCGGTCGAGTTCGCCCTTCAACAGCTCGGACGACCGCCGCGCGAGTGGTGGGAAGCCGTCGCGATCCTCGTACAGGACATCGGCCGCCATGCGGACGGTGGTGAGCGGCGTCCGGAGCTCGTGGCTGACGTCGGAGACGAACTGGCGCTGCAGCAGCGAGAGGGTTTCGAGCTGGCGGATCTTGCGACCGAGTTCCGCGGCCATCCGGTTCATCGAGCGGGCCAGGCCCGCCAGGTCGTCGCGTCCGCGCACCGCCATTCGTTCGTGCAGATGCCCCGCGGCGATGCGTTCGGACGTGACGCGGGCCGCACGGATGGGCCGGAGCGCCTGCAGCGAGATCAACCACATGGTTCCGGTGGTCAACGGCAGAAAGAACGCCAGGGCGATGAGCGCGGAGCCCCGCACCACGCGCAGCGTCTGCTCCTCCCGCTCCATGTCGAACAGGAAGTAGACCGGGTAGCGCCCGCTGCCTGGCGCCAGGAGCGCCCCGCCGACCACCAGGCCGGGTCGCGGCTCACGCCCGTCGGTGAAGCTGATCAACGCCGGCGTCGTGTAGAGGTCCTGGGTAGCGGAGCCCACCGCGTCCCGGATCGCGGAGGGGACCGAGGTCACGTCAAGACCTGCCGACACGATGTCGGACGCCGGACCGCTGACGACGACGTCGTACTGGCGCCCGACCGTTCCGCGTGCCGCGGCTTCGCGAGCCAGCACGGTGAGCCGCTCGCTCACCGTGGAGGTCCGGATGTCGGCCTCGCGCAGGGACGCCTGCATGCTCTCGAGGACGGCGGCCGCCTCGGCAACTGACTGTTCAGACTTCGCCACGAGGATGCCCTGGGTCGACTGCTGGATGAGCATCCAGCCCGTCCCGCCGAAGACCGCCAGCACCGCGACCACGCTGCTGAACACGACTCGGAACGACAGCGATCGCGACCACCAGCGGCCTGGCGCGTCGAGCAGTCGCCGCAGAGTGCTCATGTCGGGGTCGGCGTGCCTGCGCGATAGCCGATTCCCCGTACGGTCACGATGATCTGCGGATGCTCGGGATCGGGTTCGATCTTGCTGCGCAGGCGTTGCACGTGCACGTTGACCAGCCGCGTGTCGCCGGGATGCCGGTAGCCCCACACCTCCTGCAGCAGCAACTCGCGCGTGAACGCCTGCCGGGGGTTGCGCGCCAGTGCCAGCAGCAGGTCGAACTCCAGCGGGGTGAGCGCGATGGGCTGGTCGCCGCGGTGCACCGTGTGGGCGCCCACGTCGATGACCATGTCGCCGATGCGCAAGACGGACGCCTCCTCGGCGGCGTGCACCCGGCGCAGCCGCGTCTTGATCCGGGCCAGGAGTTCCTGCGTCTTGAACGGCTTGGCGACGTAATCGTCGGCGCCGGCCTCCAGACCTTCGACCACGTCGCTGGTGTCGGACTTCGCCGTGAGCATCACGATGGGCACATCCGATTCGGCGCGCAGGTCGCGGCACACGTCAACGCCGTCGCGTCCGGGAAGCATCAAATCCAGCAGGACGAGATCGGGCTTGTGCGTGCGAAACGCGTCCAGCGCCTCGTCGCCGCGGGCCACGCGGACGGGCTCGAAGCCGGCCGCCTCCAGCACGATCTGGAGCATCTCCGCCAGAGCGGTGTCGTCGTCGACGACGAGCACCTTGCCGGCTGTCACCTCGGCCACCTGCGACCCCCTCAGTTCAGCTCGGGCGTGGGCGTCCACGTCGCCAGCCAGCCTAGCTGTCCGCCCTGCCGGGCCAGGACGCGACGCCACAAAGTCTCCGGGTGGGGGTCGAAGACGTCCTCGTGGTGGCTGGCGACCGGGTGCCACGCGCCTTCGTCCAGTTCCCCCTCCAGCTGCCCGGGTGCCCATCCTGCATAGCCCGCGAAGATGCGCAGATCGGAGTAGGCGCCGGCCGCGAGTTCGACGGGCGTCTCCAGGTGCAACAGCCCGACCCGGGCGAACAGCCGCCGCCAGCCGGGCGGCTCCTCCTCATCGTCGACCGGGGATGCCAGGCAGATCGCCCCCTCCTGGGAGACGGGGCCGCCGTCGAACAGCCGGTGCGGCCAGCTCGTCAGGGATTCCCAGGCCGGCAGGACCCGCGCGATGTCGACGTCGGCGAACGCGTTGACGACGACGCCGAGCGCGCCCGACTCGTCCACGTCGAGCAGCAGCACCACGGACTGGTCGAAGATGCCGTCGCTGAGGCCCACTCCCGCCACAAGCAGGGTGCCCGGCCTCAGCGGCGCGGCGTACGACTCGTGCTCCACGCGCTCATCCTGCCACGCGGACTCCGAACGGATCGATCCCGGCGCCATGAGGGACCGTGCGTGCGACGCTTCGGTGGGCCCCGGTCTCTCGGTGCTTGGCTGGTCGGAGAGATGCCCCAAATCGGCCGATGGGCCCGAATCAGCCGATGAGGGTGAGCATCAGACGTGAGGGCTCGAGCGCGGTGACGACGTGGGGAACGTCCTGGTCGGCGTAGATCGTGGCGGCCTGAGCGAGCTCGTGGTCGATGCCGCCGATCCGGAACAGGACGCGGCCGGCGAGCACCGTGATGATCACCGGTGCCGGGGCGACGTGTTCGGGAAGGACCGCTCCCGCGTCGAACGACAGGTGACGGATCCGGAACCCGTCGCCCTCATAGGTCAAGTGCGGGCTGACGGCGGACGGACGGATCGGGTTCCGCTCGTCGAGATCGTCGGATCCGGCGACGATCACGGCGTGGGGGATACTGCTGCTCTCGGTCATGGTGCTCCTCGTGTCTGGCGTCCGTGCGGACCGACCGTGCCCACGTGCGCGGGCGGCGGTCCAGGGCGGCGGATCGCGCGAACCTCACCGCATGAGGTGAGGATAACCTCATCACTGCCAGCCGCGCGGGCGTGCCGTCATCTGCCGGCTGCCTGCCCAACGCGAGGTTCCCCGCGGCCCTCGGCAGCGAAGAACGAGCGGCTCCGCGCCCCATCTCGGGATGGTCTCCCGCCGTTCGCATCGCGGGCGAATCCCGCGCTGCTTGCTCGCGCCGGCCGAGCGCGTGGGCGGCGTCGCCCTCACCCTCCCACTGAGAACGCGCATCGCTGCCGACTTTCGGCTAACGTGAATATGTTCAGTGAACTCATTCAGGGGGCGAGATGTCAACCAGGTCTCGAGCACGAGCGGCGACGGTCGCGAAGGTGCGGGCTGCCGCGACGGACGCGTTCGGCGAAAGGGGATACCGCGGGACGACGATCCCGTTGATCGCCGAGGCGTCTGGGGTGTCGGTGGGCACGGTGGCCAGCGTCGGGTCGAAGGACGATCTCTTCCTGCGCAGCTTCGAGGAACGCTCCACTGCGAACTCGCTGGCGATGATCCGCCAGGCATCCTCGGCGGAGACGGTCACCGAACGGGTCTGGGCCTACGTCGGGCAGATGATCGAGGCCTCGATCGCGATGCCGGACCAGACCCAGGACTACTTCGTCGCCTACCTGCGCACCTCCGACCACGACCAGAACCTGGCCCGCGTCCAGGGGGTCATGGAAGCGATCCGCAGCCTGTTCCCCGAAGACGAGTTGCCGTGGGACGACTCCCCCTCCGCCCTGGCCGCGTCCACCATCTGGCTGTCGTTCTCGGCGCTCAGCTTCTCTCTGGCCGCGTCCTCGGTGCCGCCGGATACCGCGCGCCGGCTGATGCGCGCGATCGTCGAGAACCAGTGTGCGCCCTTCGAGACCACGAGCCAGAAGACCCGGCCATGAGGGTGACCCTGGCCAGCTACGGCAGCACCGGCGACCTACTGCCCCTGATTGCACTCGCGGTCGGGCTCCGGGCCTCAGGCCATGACGTCGCGATCGTGGCCGACGAGGCGGGCACGGACCTCGCCGCGCGTCACGGGATCGAGTTCCACGCCCTGGCGGGAAGGTTCCAGGACTTGATGGCACCCGGCCGGCCGGCGGCCCTGGCGATCGACGCGGGACGCTTCACCTGGGCGTCGTTGCGGGACTACGACGCCCACGACCGCGCCCGGCTCGCGCTCATCCAGCAGGTAGCGCAAGGCTCGGATGTCGTCGTCGGGATGCCCACCGCGCACTATCACGCCCTGTCCGTCGCCCGAGAGATCGGCGCGCGGCCCGTCCTCGCTGTGCTGCAGCCGCTCGCGCCGACCCGCGCCATGACGCCGGCGGGCGCCGGACTGCCCGCTCTGCCCCGCTTCCTTCGGCGTCCGGCGGGAGCGCTGGTCCAGTGGGCCGGCTGGGCGAACGCGAAGGGACCTCTCAACAGGGCGCGCATCGCGCTGGGTCAGACGCCCCTGAAGAAGGACCCGACCCGCGATGCGTTCGCCCTCTGCGCCTGGTCGACGACCCTGGTACCGCGACCCGATGACTGGCCCGCAGATAGGTTCACGGTCACGGGTCGCTGGAATCTTCCCACCGCCGAATGGGCGCCGGACCCCGCACTCGTCGCCTTCCTTGATGCCGGCGAGCCCCCGATCTATGTCGGGCTCGGCTCGATGGCCAGCTTCTGCGGCACTCCCGCGCTGCTGGACGCCCTCCTCGCCGGCCTCGCGCCCAGGCGCATCGTTGCGGCAGCCAGCCTGGAAGCGCTGAGCGGTCGCGTGCTGCCCGAGACCGTGCATCAGGTCAACGGATTCGTCCCCCACGACTGGCTGTTCCCCCGCTGCGCGGCCATCGTCCACCACTGCGGCGCCGGGACCAGCCATCAGTCCGTGGCCAGCGGCGTTCCCTCGATCCCGGTCCCGATCTCGATGGACCAACCCTTCTGGGCCGACCGCCTCCACCGACTGGGTGTCGCAGCCACGCCCGTGAATCCTCGCAGGCCAGGCGTCGAGCACGTCCGGCGAGCCATCGCAGAAGCCGAGGCAAGCTCGGCGAAGCGCCGCGTCGCCGAACTCGCCGAACACATCACGGCTGAGGACGGCATCCGCACGGCGGTCGTCCAGCTCAAACGCCTTGCAGGAGCGAGCTAAGCGTCGATCGGCATCCATCTCCTCGGCCGGCTGACCATCGCAGAGGTCGTCACCGTCCCACGGGGCGCCTCAGACCCCAGACCACCAGCGACCACACGTCGAGCGCGTCCAGAAGCAGCAGTGCCGGGATCGAGGTGAGTGCGACCGCGCGCCCAATGGTGCTGAGCACGAGCGCGCTGCCGGCGCCAACGATCCATCAGTGCGCCGACGACCATGCCCAAGAAGAGGTGCGGCAAAGCCCCCAGTGCACTCAGGATGCTGATCTGCATCGGGTCGCGTTCACGACCGTGACGATGACAACCTGGAACCGATCCGCGCGATCGTGCGGCTCCGGGAAAACGCATCGGCCGAGTTCGTCCAGTTCCTGCAGTTCGACCGCGAGATCCGCCGGATCGTGTTTACCACGAACACGATCGAATCCGTCGACGCGAGGATCCGGCGCGTAGGGCGGGAGACAGATCGCCCATGTTCCGGCCATACGGTCCAGTAATGAGAAGATCCGGGCTCATAGACCAACCCGGATCTTCTCATCACTCGACCGCGGGTTGCCGATTGCAGCAGCGCACCGAGCCTCATGGCCAGGAGGCCGACGAGGAGTTGCCTCGCACCGCCCGCGGCGACACCGCACGGAACCGTCGCGCGGTTACGTCATGGCTGAACTCTGTCGCCGAGCACCGCGGGACCCATCCGGCGAGGCTGTTGCACGGTGCACCTTGCATAGACAGCAGCAACATCGAGCTGAGCGCGTGCTCGTCCTGGCTATCCTTTCACCAGCCGGCCATCTAGTTAAGGATAGACCGCTATCCTTAACCAAACTCGACGTCGACGAAAGGCAACCACCGATCGCAGCCTGGGACGAGGCGCACTGGCAGTCTGACATCTCCTCGGGCATCCCTCACTCCGAACAGCGTTCCGGGACGTATGCCCGGTACGTGCCCGATCGGATCGACGGCGCCAGCCTCGCCGTCAACGGACCGCTCTCCCGAGACGTTGGGGCCATCGAGCGAGGCATCCGCGCCCTCAACGGTTCCGGAGCCGACGGGCTGGCCGGGATCGCGCGGTTTCTGTTGCGCTCCGAGGCCATCGCGAGTTCTCGCATCGAGGGTATCGCGCCATCAGCACAGCAGGTGGCTCTTGCGGAACTCGCCCAGACCGAAACGGTTCGAGGTATCTCGGAGCAGGCGAAGCTCGTAGCCAACAACATGACGGTCGTACGGCAGGCCACCAGCGCGTTGGCCCAGGCGGAGACACTCACCGTCGATCACGTCGTCGAGCTCCATCGATCCCTCTTGCCGGAAGAACCACGGCATCACGGGCTTCGCACCGTGCAGAACTGGATCGGCACATCCAGCTGGAGTCCCATCGGCGCCACGTACGTTCCATCCGCGCCGGAGCAGGTTCCTGAGCTCATGGCCGATCTCGTCGACTACATCAACGGAGCCGCCCACGCGCCTCTCGTGCAGGCAGCTGTGGTGCATGCGCAGTTCGAGACGATCCATCCGTTCACCGATGGCAACGGCCGTGTCGGGCGCGCCCTCATCCACACTGTCCTCTCTCGGCGGGGACTCACCGATCGGGCCGTTCTTCCCATCAGCCTTGTGCTCGCCACGCGTCGAGACCAGTACATCGCCGGCCTCACCGCGTTCCGGCACTCCTCCCCTACAGGGACCGCGGAGGCGAGCGTCGCGATCAACTCCTGGCTGCGGACCTTCCTCGAGGCCGCTGCCATTGCCGTCGAAGAGTCCGAGCGACTTGTCGCCGAGATCGAGACACTCCGGACCAGCTGGACCGACCACCTCACCGCACATCGAACAGCGGCCGGACTCCGGCCCACGCCGAGGGCAGATTCCGCCGTCGCCCGCCTGCTGTACCTTCTGCCGGAAGCCCCGGTCGTGACGCCGTCAACGCTCGCTCGCATCCTTGCCGTCTCGCTCCCAGCCGCCGGGGCGGCGCTGGACGAGCTGCAGCGGGCCGGCATCCTCAGCACGAAGGCAATGGCGCGCGGCGCAAAGGCCTACCTCGCTCGCGAGGTGCTCGACCCAGTCACCCTGTCGGAACGCGCGCTCGCCAGTACGCACTTCGACACCCGGGTGTCGCCGCCCGTCCGGCCCGTGCCCGCGCGGCCAGAGAAATAGCCCGCCAGGGGCGCGCACCTCGCACAGCATCACCTGGCACCTGCGCCCCGTCTACCAGGCCGAGGCCGAAGCCGAAGAGCGCCGCGATCTGCGGCTCCGGGAAGACGCAGGGGCCCGAGTTCGTCCAGTTCCTGCAGTTCGACCGGAGATCCGCCGGATCGTGGTTACCAAGAACACGATCGAATCCATCCACGCGAGGATCCGGCGCATAGCGCGGGAGATGCATCGCCCCATGTTCCGAGCCAACGCCCGGCCGGGTTCGGACAGGTCGGTGAGGGTCTTCGCGTGAGGGAACCTTGCGTGGCCGAGCACCACTGCGATCTTGTCCGCTGCTATCGCGTCGCAGCCGGGTCATCATGAAGAACACCTGTTGTCTCATGCCGGCCTTACGGTTCAGTAATGAGAAGATCCGGACTGATAGACCAACCCGTATCTTCTCATTAATCGACTGCAGGTTGCCGTTTGCAGGCGCCGAAGCGAGTGGCCCTCAGTAGACCCTCCACCGCGCACAGATCGCTCATCGCCCGCAGTCAACACACGATTCAGTGCGGCTCCACGAACGAAAGGCCGAGTACCTGCCGGATCGAGGTGCCTGCCAGCACCACGATCAGCCTGGACGACCACACCCAGGCAAACCAAACGGGGGAAGTGCTGAAAGCAGAGTTCAACACTTCCTCCTCAGTGGAGTTGAAGGGGCACGTGTCGAACTCTGTGCGGTGGGCGATCTGCTGTTCATAACGGCACCTCAGTCAGGCCGTCCTCGGTGCACTCCGAGGCGCACTCGGCGACTGGGCAGTATAAGCCTCTATGGGAAACCCGCCTACGGCCACGATCAGATTCTGCCTTTCCCGCAACCAGGCTTGCGACCGTCGCGAGCGTCGGCAACAGGCAACAACCACCAGATATGAATCCTCGATGAAATAGAGGATCTGGAGGCTTGCTCAGAAGTTCCCAGTTGGGCCTGGAGACTTCTGAATAAGCCTCACCGACTCATCAACTTTGGTGAACAAATCTGACCACTTCTTTTTCTTCCTGTTCTCCCGGGCGGGAAGGCAGGCATCAGTCTTGTTTGCAGGTCATATTCGGCCTCGTTCGTCTATGGGCCGGCTGCGGTAATCATGCCAGGCTTCGATGAGCTCCTCGCGAGAGCCCTCCGGATGTTCCGTATACCAGGCTCGTGTGAAGCGGTTGTACTCAAACTGAGAGTCGATGCTCTTTTGACCCTGTTCGCGGGTATCTAGGTAGTGATTGTAGGCATCTTGAAGAGTTTGAGTGCCGTCTGCATTTGCGAAGAACTCACGCATCTGACTATCGAAACCGAAAGACGAACCTACCTGATCGATGAACCAGGCACGAACAACTTGGCTACATCGTTGCCCTTTGGGAATCACAGTCGAAGCAGTGAGCGCGCCAGAGAGTTGCTTGCCACCCGCAGCGCGTTTCGCGGCCGGTTCCGTAAAAGGCCGCCCGTCAAGCGCTGCTGCGAGGCGCTGAGTCAATAACTCCTTACTCCCGGTTGACCGAACACCGAGAGTACAGGCGAAATCAGTGAGTTCGTCCTTGAGCCAATACCAGCGCAATAGCTCACTGCCAGTTAGTACGGGAGACAACCGAGGTCGCTGAGAGTCTGAAGTAGTCACCTGATACACCCTAGTTCACGGGGATAGGCGCCGCACCCGCGTCGGCGCCGTTTGAGTGGTCGATCCAAGCCACGGGAGCAGCCGCTGGCTGGGTTCTTCGATGGCGGCCCGGACATCGACTTCGCGGACCTCACCGAGGCAAGACAAAGGGGAAAGTGCTGAACACAGAGTTCAACACTTCCCCCTCAGGTGGAGGTGGCGGGAATCGAACCCGCGTCCTCGAGAGGCGAACCAGACATTCTCCGGGCGCAGCCGACGGTGTCGTTCTACTTGGCCCCCACGCTCGTCATCGGCACGTCGTGGACAGGCCCAGCCCTAGTAAAGTCCCGTCCACCCGCTAAGACGTCAGATGGACAGCAAGCCTCCTAAATGAGGCCAGGAACCGGACGGAAGGCTACGTCCGGGCTGACCCTTCGGTCGCTGATCAGGCAGCGAGAGCGAAGTCTGCGCGATTGTTTTCGGCAGTTATTGTTTTTCCAGGATCGTTAACGAGATGTCCTGGATCCTCGGCCCGCTTCTTCTGGAACTACCGTCCCAAGTCGAAACCAGTCACCCCCTGTTGAGTTGTCTCTCCCGTGACTCGCGCCCCGGGAGCACTCCAGCATACGTCACACGGACGCCGGATGCCTAGTCGAACGCGCGCCGTCCCAGGTTTGTTCCCGTCCCCCTGACCATGTCCGGCCCGAGGAGTGCGCCGGCCGAAGAGATCGAGGATGACAGACGGGCGTCCAAACGGTCAGGGTGAGCCGGCGTCAGCGGCCGGTCTCGTCGAGGACCCGGAGCGGGACGGCCCGAGTCACCGGGTTGCGCCAGGCCTGGCCGGCCAGCGCCCGCGCGCCACCGAAGACGGTGAGACCGAGCCAGCCCACCCACCCCAGCGTCATGATCACACCCATCAACGATTCCGGCAGGAGTACCCCCGCGACGACAGCCACCACCATGCAGGCGAGCCCCGCGACGAACTGGAAGTTGAAGGCGCGTGCAGCCTCGCGCCGCGCGACCGTCCCGGGCATGGCGAGGGCATGCAGCAGCAGCGGACCGAAGATCCAACTCACCAGACCGGACAGGTGGGCGAGACCACCCATCACGCTCGCCTCGGGATGGCGGGGAACCACCGGTGCGGCCCACGATGCCGGCGGCGTCCGGGGCAGACCGACGACGGCGGCATTGAGCTCCCGCCGCGTCTGCGCCTGGAGCACCATCCCCAGCCGCTGGTCCAGCTCGACCTCGTTGAGGCGGCCGGCCGCATAGGCGTCCGACAGCAGGGATTCGGCACGGGCGCGCTCGGCATCGTTCACGCGCAGGGACAACGACGGGTGTTCGGCAGGCATGGAACCATCCTTCCCCTTCGGACGCCGCACCCCCATCGGGTGATCCCCCGAGCGGTCCCCCGCCGACCGCGTCGAAGGCCTGGCCTAGGCTGACTCCATGAGCAAACCAATCGTCGAGATTCCCGCCGAGACCCCGCCCGCCGCCCTGGTGCTGGACGACCTCGAGGTCGGCACCGGCCCCGAAGCGGTACCCGGCAATCGCGTCGCCGTGCACTACGTGGGCGTGGCATGGTCGAACGGATCCGAGTTCGACAGCAGCTTCGGCCGCGGTGAACCGTTGGTCTTCCACCTGGGCGCCGGCCAGGTCATCCAGGGTTGGGACACCGGCATCGCCGGCATGAAGGTGGGCGGACGCCGTCGCATCACCATCCCGCCGCACCTCGGCTATGGCGCGCGCGGTGCCGGCGGCGTGATCAAGCCGAACGAGACTCTGGTGTTCGTCTGCGATCTCGTCGGGGTCGCCTGAGCCAGCTGACGCGGCGGGGGCTCACCAGCTCCCGCCGCCGCCCCCTCCGCCACCGCCGCCGGAGAAGCCGCCGCCACCGAACGAGGACCCTCCGCCACCGAACCCGCTGCCGCTGCTGCCGAAGCTCGACGACGAGGTCGAGACGGGCGTCGCACCCGACGCCACCGAGTGGTTGAGCGAGTTCAGCTGCCACAGCAGCAGCCGGGTGTCCCAGGTCGAGCTGCCGTACCAGGTGCTGTCGGGGCGCGCGAGTGTTCCCGCACGGATGGCCTGCTCGCACACCGCCACCCAGCGCTCGGCCACGCCGAACAGGACTGCCCAGGGCAGGTACTTGCTGAAGATGTCCTCGCCCTCCTCGAAGCGGAGCTGATCGGCCTCGGCGGTGGACAGGTAAGTCCGGAACCCCTCGATCTGATCGGTCCACGCACGCCCGGTGGCGGTGCGCTGCCCGCGGGCCGTCTTGCGGCGGACGATGACGGTCGTGATCGCCACCGCGAGCAGGGCCGGCACCAGGAACCAGGCCACGCTCAACAGGGCGCCGGTCCCGAAGACCAGAGGGCCGACGAAGACGACGACCATCCACAGGACCGCGGTCGGCATGGCGCGGCCTGGCCCGCCGCCCGACCTCGACGAGCGGCCGTTCCTGAGGAACCACCCGTTGACCTGGGCCGTGTCGCGCGCATCGGCGGCGAGCGCGTTGTCGGCGGCGACCAGCGTGCCGGCCTTCCCGAGATCCGGAACCGTCGACGTACCGCGGAAGATCGTGGAGCACAGCAGCGCGGAAGGGGCGTCCGCGGCGCGCGAGGCGTCCACGAGGCGGGCGCTCGGCTTGGGCGAGGTGGCCAGCCTGATCGCGCCGTCGGTCGCCAGACCGACGAGGGTCGCCGTGGTGTGCTCGGTGCGGTGGACGCCGTCCAGCAGCAGGCCGGCGTAGGCGAGCGGCAGCTTCGGCGCCGCGAAGGCGACAGGAACCTCGATCGAGGGATCGTTGCGGACCACCGTGGCGGCCCCGCCGCCCAACGGGACCGTGCCGGGCGGTAGGCCCGCGAACCGCTCGTCGTCGCGGCGGCGCCGGTAGTACAGCCACCCGAGGGCGGGGATGCCGACCGCGGACGCGGCGCCGGCGCCCTGCAGGACGCGCGTCACCGCGATGTCGGCGGCGTCGCCGCGCTCGACGCGGATCGGCGTGATGTTGCTGACGCTGGCAGGATCGAGTTCGACACCGATGGTCATCAGGCTGCCCGCAGGAATGGCGTCCTGGGTGAAGTTCGCGGTGCTACCCGAACGGGTGGCGCTGGCGCACGGGCTGGTCGACTGCGGCGGGCCGGTGAAACAGTTCGCGTCGCGCGCCTCGCCTGCCGTGGTGACCGTCACGGTGGCCGCGGCGATGCGCGGCATGCCGGAACCCACGGCGTCCCAGTACAACTGCGGGGTGCCCTGGGCCGTCCGTAGCGCGCCGTTGACGTCGTAGGCGATGACGTAGGTCGCGGTGGCGGCGCTGATGGTCTGGCCGGCATCGCCGATCCGGATCCGCAGCACTTCGTCACGGGGCGATGGTTTCGTCCGCGTCTGCTGGACCGTCGTGGAGACGCCGTCGGGACTGGTGACCCGGACGTCGCTGATCTCGTAGATCATGTCCTCGTCGTCGTCGTACTTCTCACGGGTCACGAGGTTCCGCTCGAAGCCGTGGCGCCCCGAGCCGCTGCCGAAACGCAGGACGACGGTCTCTTCGACCGCCATGCTGCCGTCGGCGCGGACCGTGTAGGCGACGTCGAAACGCTCGAGGAGATCGTCGGCGGCGTGGGCGTCCAGCGCGGGCACCAGCCACGCGCCGAGCATCAGCACGGACGCGGCCAGCGCGAGAAGGATCCTTCGGACGCCGCGCACCGCTACCGTCTCGCCTTCTTGTTGCGCGCCGCCATGGCCCGCTGCGCCTCGCGGTTGGCGTCGCGTTCGGCGATGGTCTGACGCTTGTCCCAGTCCTTCTTACCGGTAGCCACGGCGAGTTCGACCTTGGCGTAACCGTCCGAGAAGTAGATCGACACGGGCACGATCGTGCGCCCGGACGCCGACACCTCGCGGTCCAGCTTCGCGATCTCGCGACCATGCAGCAGCAGCTTGCGGTTGCGGCTCGGGCCGTGCTGGTGCGTGCCGAACTTGTACTCCGGGATGTTCACCCCGCGCAGCCACACCTCACCATCGTCGATGGTGGCGAAGCCGTCGGTCAGCGACGCGCGTCCGGCACGCAACGACTTGACCTCGGTGCCGAGCAGGACGATCCCCGCTTCCACCCGGTCGCCGATGTGGTAATCGTGGCGGGCCTTCTTGTTCTGGGCGACGAGGACACGCCCCTGCGGTCGTGGCATGACCTGTGCTCCTTACGTGCGTAGGGAAAACAGCATAGTCCGTGCCCCGGCGCGCCGATCAGGGCACGTACAGCACCGGGTTGACCGGCGTCCCATCGAGCCGCAGTTCGAAGTGCAGGTGCGGCGTCGTCGACAGGCCGGTGTTGCCCACGTAGCCGATGAGCTGGCCCTGCTTCACCTGCTGCCCGACCTTGACGGCGACCCGCGACTGATGGGCGTAGCCCGTGGTCGTGTACTTGCCGTTGATCACGTTGCCGTGCCCGATCAGCACGAAGTTGCCGAAGCCGCCGTTGGGACCGGCCTTGAGCACGACACCGTCGCGCGACGCATAGATCGGCGTGCCCGTCGCTGCGCCCATGTCCACGCCGTTGTGCGAACGCCAGTACTTCAGGATCGGGTGGAACCGCTGACCGAACGGCGAGCCGTACTTGGCGTTCGTGGGGTGGATGAAGCCGTACGCCGACGCGGCGCCCGACGACCGGGAGACCTCCCGCGAAGCCGTGACCGGACGTGCCGCCGCTTGCTGCGCGGCCGCCTTCTTGGCGGCCTCGGCCGCCGCCTTCTTGCGCTGAGCCTCCTCTGCGGCCAGACGCGCCGCCTCGGCCTTGATCTCTTTCTGGAGCTGCGCCTCCTCGGACGCCAGGGCGCGGTAGGCGCGCTCGTCGGCGTCCAACTCGGATTGGGCCGCCGCCCGCGCCCGATCGTTGGCGCTCACCAGGTTCTCCACGGCGTTGCGCTGTGCGCGCGCGGCCACCTCCAGGCCCGCGATGTGAGACACCATTCTCGCTGAGTCAGCCTTCTCGGCCGCGATCTGGGCCTCGATCTCGGCTTGGATCCTGCGCGCCTCCTCCAACTCGGCGAGGACGGCGTCCAGGCGCGTCTTCTCGGCCGCCTGGGTGTCGAAGATCGTGGTGCTCCACTGCAGGCGCTGGCTGAGCTCGGCCGGCGTCTCCGAACCGAGCACGACCCCGAGACCCTGGAGGTCGTTCTGTTGCTGGAAGGATTCCCGCGCTGCGGCGCCGATCAGTGCGAGTTGCGCCTCGACATCGGCCTCCGCCTTCGCGACCCGCTCTTTCGCCGCACGCAGTTCCGCCCGCGCAGCGGACAATGCCGCGGCCATGCGCCGATCTTCTTCGCGCGCCGCCACCAGTTCCGCGGTGGTATTCGCCAGCGCCGCCTGCGCGCTGACCAATTCGCTTTGGGAATCGAGAAGTCGCTGCGTCGCGGCCCCGACATCGTTGTGCGATTCCGCGACGCTGAGGCGCGCCTTTGCCTGCGATTCCTGAGTCTGGGCGACCTGGCGGCGCAGGTCCGCCAACGTGTCCCCGAACGCCGGTGGGACCAGGAGCGCGATCGACAGTCCAGCCACGACACAGGTGCTCGCCGCACGCACACTGAGGCGGACACGAGCCCGGGGGGCCTGCGGGGTCAGATCACTCACGACGTCTCCCAACGATCACACGTGCGACCGGGGAGAGGCTCACACTTTGAGGAACCGCCGGGTCGCAACCAACGTCGGGATCATAGAGAGGATCACACTGACGACCACAAGCCAGAACGCGGCCAAGAGCACATGATCCCAGTCAAGCCAGGCGAATCCCTGAAGGGCGGGTTTAGCCTTTTCGACGATCGCGAACTGGTAGACGGTGGCCAGCGTGGCGGACGCCATGACGGCCCCACCGAGGGCCACGAGCAGCGCCTCGATGAGGAACGGAGCCATGATGTAGGTGCGCGACGCGCCCACCAGGCGCATGATCCCGATCTCGCGGCGCCGGGTGAAGGCGGCCATCCGGATCGTGTTGCCGATCTGCAGCGCGGCGGCCAGCAGCAGCATCGCCGAGGTGCCGACGGCCAGCCAGCGGCCCCAATTCAGCCAATCGAACAACGGATCCAAGAACTGCCTGAGGTCTTGAATGTTCTGGACGCCGGGCATGCTGCCGATTTCGGCCGTGACCCGCTTGTATTCCTCCGGGTTCACGAGCTTTACCCTGAAGAGATCCTGCATGTCTTCAGCCTTCATGGATGGCAGGATCGGCGAATCCGCATAGGTCTGTTTGAACTCCTCGAAGACCTCGTCCTTGCTTTGGTAGAAGACCTGATCGACCTCGGGATGCGCCTCCAGCGCTGCCCGGATGCTCTCCCGCTCGGCGTCCGTCGTGCCCTGACCGGGCAGGCAGTTCTCGCCCTGGGTCGCCGGCGTGCACAGGAACACGGTGATCTCGATGCGGTCGTACCAGCGTCCCTTGATCAGGTCGACCTGCTGGGCGACCAGCGTGCCGAGGCCGAACAAGGTGAGCGACACCCACATGACGACGAGGATCGCCACATTCATGCTGGCGTTGCGGCGGAGGCCGGACGCGACTTCGGTCAGTGCATGGCGCATGCTGTTACTCCTGTTGGGCCCCGGCTCACTGGTAGCCGTAGACGCCCTGGGCCTGGTCGCGGACGAGGCGTCCGTCGCTGAGTTCGATCACCCGACGGCGCATCTGGTCGACGATCGTCGAGTCGTGCGTCGCCATGAGGATCGTTGTGCCGTCTTTGTTGATCTGGTCGAGCAACTTCATGATCCCGACGCTCGTAGCCGGGTCGAGGTTGCCGGTGGGTTCGTCCGCGAGCAGGATCGAGGGCCTGTTGACGACCGCTCGCGCCAGCGCCGCACGCTGCTGCTCGCCGCCCGACAGTTCGTCGGGGAGACGGTCGGCCTTGTCGGCCAGACCCACCCGTTCGAGCGTCTCGGGCACGCGCACGCGGATCTCACGCCCGGGGCGTCCGATCACCTGCAGGGCAAAGGCCACGTTCTCGGCGACCGTCTTGCCGGGCAGCAGACGGAAGTCCTGGAAGACGGTACCGATCCGCCGCCGCAGCGTCGGAATCCGCCACGAGCGGAGCCGTCCGACATCGCGTCCGTCGACGGTCACGACGCCGGAGGACGCACGCGCCTCGCGCAGAACGAGACGCAGGAAGGTCGACTTGCCGGAGCCGGACGGTCCGACGAGGAAGACGAACTCGCCGTCGGCGATCTCGGTGGTGACGCCGGACAGCGCCGGCGTCCGCTGGCCCGGGTAGGACTTGGTCACGTCTGCGAGGGAGATCACCTGCGTGCCCCGATCATGCCTCGGCGCTCGTCTCGCTGCGCTTGCGCCACCGGATGCCTGCGTCGATGAACCCCTCGATGTCTCCGTCGAAGACAGCATCGGGGTTGCCGACCTCGTACTCGGTGCGCAGATCCTTCACCATCTGATACGGGTGCAGCACGTAGCTGCGCATCTGTGAGCCCCACGAGTTGCCGCCATCGCCCTTGAGTGCGTTCAGTTCGGCCTCGCGGTCGCGGCGCGCCTTCTCGAGTAGGCGCGACTGGAGCACCTTCATCGCCGCGACCTTGTTCTGCAGCTGACTCTTCTCGTTCTGGCAGGACACGACCGTGCCCGTCGGCAGGTGCGTCAGCCGCACCGCGGAGTCGGTCGTGTTGACGCTCTGGCCACCAGGGCCTGAGCTGCGGAACACGTCGACGCGAATGTCGGCTTCGGGGATGTCGATGTGGTCGGCCTCTTCGGTGACCGGGAGCACCTCGACGCCTGCGAAGGAGGTCTGGCGGCGTCCCTGGTTGTCGAAGGGGCTGATCCGCACGAGGCGGTGGGTGCCCTGCTCGACCGACAATGTGCCGTAGGCGAAGGGCGCCTTGACCTGGAAGGTCGCCGACTTGATGCCCGCCTCTTCGGCGTAGCTGATGTCGTAGACCTCGGCTGAGTAGCCGTTGCGCTCTGCCCAGCGCAGGTACATGCGCACCAGCATCTCGGCGAAGTCGGCCGCGTCGACGCCGCCGGCCTCAGACCGTACGGTGACGACCGCGTCGCGTTCGTCGTACTCGCCCGACAGCAGGGTGCGCACCTCCAGCACATCAATGTCGTCGCGCAGCGAGTTCAGCTCGCGCCGGGCCTCCTCGAGCGCGCCTGCGTCGGCCTCTTCTTCGGCGAGTTCGAGGAGGACGCCGAGGTCGTCCAGGCGGGAACGCAGACTCGTGACCCGGTCGAGTTCGGAGTTCAACCGGGACAGCCGCGAGGTGACCTGCTGGGCGTTGTCGGGGTTGTCCCACAGATCGGGGGCGGCCACCTGCTCGGAGAGGTCGGCGATCTCGGCGCGCTTGCGGTCGGGGTCGACGACCGCCTCGATGCTGGCGAGGGAGCGCTCGAGGCCGGCGATCTCGGCTTGAATGTCAATGGCTGCCACGGGGATCCACCTTACCCGCCCGCGTCGGCGCACCCGTGAGGCGCGTGGGCGTGTGGCCAAGCCGGAAGGATGCGACGGCGGTCGAGGACGGCATCGAGCATGCCGGACGCCGACACCGACCTTGTGGCACGCGGCGACGATCCACAGGGCGGACGCCACGATCCACAGGGCTGGCGCGAACCCGCCAGATTTGCCAGACTCGGGGCCACCCCCGAGGAGACGCCCATGAGCCACCCAATCCGACACCACCACACCCCACGAACGACGCGGCACCCCACCACCGCCGGTCCCCGACGACCACGCCGCAGACCCCTCATCGCCGTCACCGCGATGGCCGCCGTTCTGCTGGCCGCCTGCGCGCCCGCCACGGCCCCCACGCCGAGCCCGACACCGACCAGCTACCAGTGCACCCCCGAGACCGGCGGCGAACCTTACGCCTGCACCGCCGAGCAGCACGCCGACATGGTCGCCCTCGACGCGCTGTACGCCGAAGCCGAAACCGTCTACCGCCGCCACATGACCGAAGTCTTCCGACTCAGCTCCCACTGGGAACTCGCCGAGGTCACCCCCGAGATCGAAGCCACCTCCGCCGGGCCCTACCTCGAACGCATGACCCAAATCATCGCGGCGAACCGAGCCAACCGGATCGAACGCACCTCCGGCGAACCCAAGCTCGGCTGGGTGAAGCGGCTTCCTGGCAAGTCGTTGGGTGGTTCGATCGTCGCGCTGTGGACCTGCGTGGACGGCAGCGGCAGAATCTCCACCACGATGGACGCACCAAAGGGGGAATCGGGGATCGTCGGCGAGAACCGGATCTACCTGCGTCGCATCGACGGCGTCCTCAAGCTGTGGGAGTCCGAGGTCAAGCTGGTGGAATCGTGCTGAACTCCCGCAAAGACACACCACGTCGTACAGCCGTCGGCATCGCGCTGGCCGCGCTCCTGGCCAGTATGGGGGGCACCTCGCCCGCACATGCCGACGCCGGTTTCGTCCGGACCACCATGGACGACGGGAGTGCCACTGTGGAGGCGACAAATCCTGGGACCGCGGGCGGTTCGTCGTCCAATGGCATGCCGCGCAAGGCGGCGTCCGGCACGAATCCCATCGTGGCCGGCACCACCACCACCATCGCCCCCGCCCTCACCAACCCCACCGGCCCCACCCGGACCATCTTCATCCCCGAATGCTGGGACGGCACCCTCTCCACCACCGGCTGCAACCCCACCGACACACCCACCACACCGACGCGACCAACCGCACCCACCCGCGCCGACGCAGAAACCATCGCCCGCACCCTCATCTCCCGACTCCAACTCCCCACCCCCACCATCCAGATCGGACCCGACCCGAGCCTGAACAAATGGAACATGGCCATCGTCGGCGTCCCCTACTGGATCTGGACCGACACCCCCACCACCCTCACCACCCAGGTAACCGGCTACGGCATCACCATCACCCTCAACGCCACCCGCACCCACCTCACCATCGCGCCCGGCGACGGCACCACCCTCACCTGCACCACCACCACGCCCTACCCACCCACCACCCCGGTCGGCGCCGCCTCCCCGACCTGCGGACACACCTACACCTGGCCCTCGCGCACCCAAGCAGCACCCCAGGGCACCTACCCCCTCACCATCACCGCACACTGGAACATCCACTGGACCGCCCTCGGCTACACCGGCGACCTCCCCCTCACCACCACCGCCACCCGCAACCTCCCCGTCACCGAACTCCACGCCCTCGCCATCGTCCCGTAAGCTCGCCATCGTCCCGTAAGGGGAACGTGCAGTTCTCGCGCGCGCTCTTGCTCAGTCGTGGGAATCGGGCGCCGGAGGGACGGCGGACGGGCTGCCGAAGAGCAGTTCCGTCATGAGGACGTGGACGCGCTCGACGTGCGGCACGTCCGGCAGCGAGACAGGCGACTCGGACGCCGTCGAGAACACCAGCGTGCCGCAGCCGAGCATCCGGTCGGTCAGAGAGTGCTCGTAGGTGACGTTGTTGATGCGGCTGAGCGGCAGGTCGTGGCCACGCTTGGTGAAGATGCCGTGCCGGGTGATCACGCGGCGGTTGGTGAGCGTGTAGGTGGACGTCCACCAGCGAAGGAAGGGCACGAGCACGAAGGCGAACGCGAGGACGCCCGCGAGCACGGCCACCGTCCAGTTGGCCCACGGCTGGAACTCCGGCGGCAGCAGCAGCGCCGCCACCACGGCGATCGCCACGAGTAGCACCAGGACGAGCACCGGCCCGATGAGCGCCTTGGCGTGCGTGCGTAGATGCAGCACGACGCGCTCGTCGTTGCCGAGGAACTTCGTGGGCAAACTCATTGGCCCATCGTGGCACGCCCGGCGAACTCGCCGGTCCCCGCCCCGACTGAGTCCCGCGTCCGTGACCTGCGGCCGGGCCCGGCGCTACGGTGGGGACCGAGTCGATGACGGCACCGAAAGGAGGTACGGCATGCGCGACACGGGCCTGCCCGACCTCACCGGGCAGCGGGTGCTGATCACCGGTGCGAGCGGTGTCATCGGTGCCGGCATCGCGCGCCGCTTCGCCGCCGCCGGCGCCGCGGTGGCCGTCCATGCCCGGCGCGACGACGCACGCATCGCCGTGCTCGTGGACGACCTTCGCCGAGCCGGCACCACGGCGTCCTCGGTCATCGCCGACCTGGACGCCGAATCCGCGGCGGATCACCTCGTCGCCGGGGCGGCGCGCGCGCTCGGCGGTCTGGACGGTCTGGTCAACAACGCCGGCGTCCAACCCGTGACCCCGCTCGCCGACCTGGATCGTGAAGAATGGGACGCGGTGCTGCGGACGAATCTCTCGGCGGTGTTCGACCTCAGCCGCGCCGCCGCGACGGTCATGGCCCCGGGTTCCTGGATCACCCACATCGCCTCCATCGAAGCGAGCCGGCCGTCCGCCGGGCACGCCCACTACGCCACCGCCAAGGCGGGGATCGTGATGCACGCTCGCGCCGCGGCGCTCGAGTACGGCCCCCGCGGCCTCCGCGTGAACACCGTCTCCCCGGGTCTCATCGATCGACCGAGGCTCGCCGACGACTGGCCGTCCGGCGTCGCGAGCTGGCTCGCCCGGGTGCCGTTGCGCCGCCTGGGCGCCCCCGACGACGTCGGCAACGCCTGCGTGCTGCTCGCCTCACCGGCGGCCTCGTTCATCACGGGCCAGGATCTCGCGGTCGATGGTGGCATGCTGGCGACCCCGGGCTGGTAGCGTCCGCGTCAGCATGGCCACCCGAAGAGAGGTAACTCGTTCATGACCCAATCCCCCGCTCTGGCTGCCGTCCTGCGAGCCGACGCGATGCTCGTGCCCGGCGACGACGGCACCCCCTTCCGGGTGGTCGCACCGGCCGAGTGCGAGATCGACGACGAGGGCCGGATCGCCTACGCCGGGCCACCCCGCGAGGCGTCGCGTCCGACGCATGATCTCGCCGGCCAGGTGCTCATGCCGGGCCTGGTGAACGGGCACACCCACTCGGCGATGACGCTGATGCGCGGCGTCTCCGACGACGAGGGCTTCATGCCCTGGCTCGCCGCCGTGCAGGGCGTGGAACAGGGTATGACGCGCGATGACGTCGTCGCCGGCCTGGAACTCGCGATGCTCGAGATGATCGCGTCCGGCACCACCGCGTTCGCCGACATGTACCACTGGGACGCGGGGCTGCTTCAACTCGTGAGCGATGCGGGGATGCGCGTGTTCGCCGCCCCCGCATGCATGGGTGCCGAGGTGGTCGGGTTTCCGGGGGTCAGCTCGTCGACGGGCGCCCAGATCCTGGATGAGACCGAGTCGCTCGCCAGGCAGTTCGCGGACGATCCCCGGATCCGGATCGCGTACGGCCCGCACGCCCCCTACACCTGCTCCCCCGACTACCTCCGTGAGATCCGCGATCGCGCTCTCCGCACCGGCATCCCGGTTCAGATCCACGTCTCCGAGTCGGTCGCCGAGCTCGCCGACATCACGGATCGCTACGGCACCACCCCCGGCCTGCACCTGGACGGCATCGGCCTGTTCGACGCCGACGTCCTCGCCGCGCACTGCGTGCATCTGACGGGCGAGGAGATCGCGCTGTTCGCCGCGAAGGGCGTCGCGATCAGCCACAACCCGGTCTCGAACCTCAAGCTCGGCTGCGGTGTCGCACCGCTGCCCGAGTTCTTGGACGCCGGCGTCCGGCTCGCCCTCGGCACCGACTCGGTCGCCAGCAACAACTCGCTCGACCTGTTCGAGGAGGTCAAGACCGCCACCATCCTGCACCGCGGGGTGCGACAGGACGCCGCGAGCGTGCGCGGCAGCGACGTGCTCGACATCGCCACCCGCCAGGGCGCCTCGACGCTCGGCTTCCCTGAGGCGGGGTCCTTGGAGCCGGGTCGGTTCGCCGACGTGATCGCCCTCGATGTCACGGGGGCGGCGCAGGCGCCGTTCACCGCCGAACGCCTGGTCTCGCACCTCGCGTTCGCCGCTTCGGGACGCGACGTGCGGCACGTCTTCATCGGCGGACGACACGTCTACGCCGACCGCGAGCACCTGACGCTCGACGCGGCCGACATCCTTGCCCGAGCCCGGGCGTCCGCCGCTCGCTTGCGGGCCGGCGCCTGAGGCCCCATCCCACCACAGGAGAGGGTCATTGATGCCGCCCATGCGACTTCCCGACGACGCCGATCTGCCCCTGCTGCGCGCCCGCGTGGGTGAACTCCCGAAACGCGCGCTCGTGGTCGGCGACCCGGCGCGCGCGGCCCGTGCCGCCGAGCGCCTCGAGGATGCACGGCAGCTGGGCGCGAACCGCGAGTACCACGTCTTCACCGGTAGCCATCGGGGGGTGCCGGTGACGATCGCGTCCCACGGCGTCGGCGCCGCCGGCGCCGCGGTCTGCTTCGAGGAGCTGTGTCGGGCCGGCGTCACCCGCATCATCCGTTCGGGCACCGCCGGCGGCATGCAGCCCGACATCCTCGATGGGGCGCTCGTGGTCGCCACCGGCGCCGTCCGTGCCGACGGCGTCAGCCATCAGCTCGTCCCGACCGAGTTCCCGGCGCTCGCGACGCCGCGGCTCACGCTGGCGCTGGAGGAGGCCGCAGCACGGAGCGGCCTCACCGTCCGCAGCGGCGTGGTGGTGACCGGCGACCTGTTCTACCCGAGCGACGTCATCGTCGGTATCGACCTGCCGATGTGGCAGCGCGCAGGCGCGGTCGCGGTCGAGATGGAGGCTGCGGCGCTCTTCGTCGTGGCCGCGCTGCACGGCGTCGAAGCCGGCGCCCTCTTCGCGATCGACGGCAATCCGCTCGCCAAGCGGGACGAGTCGATGGACGGCTATGACCCGTACCGCGAGGTCGTCACGCGCGCGGTGGACGCCGCACTCGACGCTGCGCTCGACGTGCTCGTTTCTTGATGGCGTTCAGCGGGTGAGTTCGGCGATCCGGCCGGACGCCTCCGGGTACCGCCGCTGCAACGCGTCCCGCTGACCGAGCACGAAGCCGTCCCACTGGAACGGCGGTGCCATCGTCGTGCCGACGAGACACCACTCGCCGACGGGTGCGGATCCGTGCATCGTCTGGGCGGGCACGATGACCTGCGGCCGCTGCCCGGCCTCGGACGCCGGCCCGAGCAGCACCTCCTCGCTTCGCCCATCGGGATGAAGCAGAAGGAGCCGCAACGGCGACCCCGCGTACCAGTGGTACACCTCGACAAAGGACAGTGCGTGCAGCGCGGAGAAGTCGGGCCGCGCCAGCAGGTAGTAGATGGCGCTGGAATGCTCGTCGAGGTGCATTCGGCGGAACAGGCCGCCCTCGTGCTCGAGGGGTTCGAGTCCGAGGTGCTCCACCCAGCGTGCCGCCTCGGGCGGGAGGTCGGCCACTACGCCACCTGCGCCACGCGCGTCTGGCGGAAGCGGCGGCTCAGCACGATGAGCACCAGCAGGGTGATCACGTAGGGCCCGGCATCCGTGAGCTGCTGCGGCAAGCCGAAGGCCTGCAGCCGGAAGCCGAGCGCGTCCGCGAATCCGAACAGGAGCGCCGCGCCGAGGACGCCGACGGGGTGCGCCCGGGCGAGCATGACCGCCACCACGGCGATCCAGCCACGGCCGGACGACATGTTCTCCGTGAACTGCACCACGTTGCCGAGCGCCAGTTGCGCCCCGCCGAGGCCGGCGAGGGCACCTGACGCAACGATCGCCCACAGCTGGTACCGTCGCGGGCTCACGCCGAGGGTCGCGGCCGCCAACGGACGCTCACCGACCCCGCGAAGGCGCAGGCCGAGCGGCATCCGGAACAGCACCACCCAGGCGACGGGTACGAGCAGGAGCGCGAGGTAGCCGAGCGGCGTCAGGGCGAAGAGCCTGCCGAGCCACGGAATGTCCGCCAGTATCGGGATGCGCCAGACGGGAATGCCGTCGATCCTGGGGCTGGAGAACACACCCTGCACCCCGAAGATCGCCACGAGCAGGAAGCTCGTCATCCCGATGGCGAGGATGTTCATGGCGATCGCGAGCACGATCGGATCGCCGCGCCGATACACCGCGCCCACGGCGAGGATCAGCGAGAACACCGCTCCCGCGAGCATTCCGGCGGCCGCGCCGGCCACCCAGTTATTGGTGAAGTAGGACGTCGCCACCGCGAAGAAGGCCCCGACGAGGATCATCCCCTCGAGGCCGATGTTGAAGACACCGACCCGCTCGCAGAGCATCCCGCCGAGCGCCGCTAGCAGAATCGGGATGAGCGCCCGCAGCACGGAGGAAACCAAGTCCTGGTCGACCAGCGTCCACACGTTCATCGTTCCTCCTCCTGGTCGGCACCGGTTTGGCCTGCGGGCCGTTGGACTGCGGCGTCCGATGCCGGATCCGCCTCCGCTGGCCGCCGGCCCGTCCGGACGGGAAGCGCTACCCGGTACGCGAGCAGGATGATGACCAGCGCCTGGATCACGCCCGCGATCTGCGGGGAGAGCCCGAGTTCGCGGCCCATCGCGTCGCTGCCGACCATGATCGCCGCGAAGAACAGCCCTGCCAGCGCCGTGCCGATCGGCCGGTACCCGGCGAGAAGGGTGACCAGCAACGCCGTCCACGCGTAACCGGTACCGACGAAGTAGCCCTCGACCAGGCGGGTGCTCGGCGCGCCCACGATGAGCATCGTCCCGAACAGCCCCGCAAGCCCGCTCGACAGCAGCATCGTGCGGGTGACGAGAGGACCGGGTTGGACGCCGCCGTAGCGCACGAACTCGGGGTTCAGTCCCGAGAGCCCCGACTCGAAGCCGTATCTGGTGCGGCGGTTCATGAACAGCAGCGCGGCGATCGCGACGATGAGGACGACCAGGGACCAGTTGACGCCGGTCAGCACGGCCGTGATGACGTTCTGCGCCCCGAGGCTCGCCCGCAGGGACGCCGCGAGTTCCGAGGTGCGCGGCACGAGCATCCCCAGCTGGGCGTCCGGGCGAATCTGTTCGCTCGCGACCAGGTCGGAGGTCGGCTCATCGAGCCTGAAGCGAATGAACCAGGAGGAGAAATAGCGGGCCGGGTAGTTCAGCAGCAGGCTGGACAACAGGATCGGGACGCCGAGGAGGTTCTGCAGCACGGCGGCGAGCAGGCCCCACAGCATGCCCGCCACGACACCGGTCAGGAGCCCGGCCGCGAGCGCGAGCGGGCCGGGCAGTGGCGCGTAGATCGCGACCAGGCCGCCGAAGAGGGCGCCTAGGCCCGCCTGGCCCTCCGTGCCGAGGTTGAGGATGCCCGCCCGGAAGGCGATCGCGATGGCGAGGCCGATGCCGACGATCGGGATCGCACGGGCGAGGGTGTTGGCGAAGCCCGTGCCGGACCCGAAGGATCCGCGGAGCATCGCCGCATAGCCGCTCAGCGGGTCGACGCCCGCGATGACCATGAAGCCGGCACCGATGGCAAGGGCGAGGATGACGGAGACGACGAGGGGCCCGGCGACGAATCGGCCGACCGCGCCGACCATCCGCTTCGCACGCGACGAGGCACTCACGAAGCCACCCCCAGCGCAGCGAAGGTTCCGGGGCGATGCCGCGCCTCGGGTTCGTGCCCCGCCATGTACAGGCCGAGCAGCGCCTCGTTCGCGTCGGCGCGCGGCACCTCCGCGACGATGCGGCCTTCGAACATGACCAGGATGCGGGCCGAGAGCGAGAGGATCTCGCTGAGCTCGGCCGAGATGAGCAGCAGCGCGCCACCGCCGTCGCGGTAGGCGCACAGTTCACGATGGATCGATTCGATCGCGCCGATGTCGACGCCGCGGGTCGGCTGTTCGGCGATGAGCACCGGCGACCCGTAGTCGAGTTCGCGCGCGACGACGACCTTCTGCAGGTTTCCGCCCGACAGGGTGCCCACGGGGGTGGCCGGACTGGCGATCCTCACCCCGAACCGGGCGATGAGTCGCTTCGCGTGTGCGAGCATCGCACCACGCGAGAGCAGGCCCCGCACGAGCAGGGGTGCGCTGCGGTGATGGCCGAGGGCGAGGTTGTCGATCGCATCCGCGGCGCCCGCCGAGCCGACCGAGTACCGGTCCTCGGGAATGTAGGCGATCCCGCCGTCGCGCCGCTGCGCGATCGAGGCGCGGCTGAGATCGACGCCACTGACCGACACGGTGCCGGCGGTGGCCTTGCGCATGCCCATGATCGCTTCGGCGAGCTCGACTTGTCCGTTGCCGGCCACGCCGGCGATGCCGACGATCTCTGCCTTCCGGACGAGGAGGTTCGCGCCGTCGACGGCCGGGCGTCCGCTGCCGGCCACCGTGAGCCCCGACACCTCCAGGACGCTCTCCCCCGGCGGCTGCGCGGGTGGCGGAGTCGAGAGATCGACGTCGCGACCGGTCATGTGGCGGGTGATCTCCTCGGGGCTGCTCCCGGCGGTGACCAGTTCGGCGACCTTTCGGCCGTCACGCAGCACGGTCACCCGGTCGGAGATCGCCATGACCTCGTTCAGCTTGTGGGTGATCAGGACGATCGTGCGCCCGTCGGCCTTCAGTGCACGGAGCACGTCGAACAGGCGCTCGGTCTCTTGCGGGGTGAGCACGGCGGTCGGCTCGTCGAGGATGAGCACCGATGCTTCGCGATAGAGCGCTTTGACGATCTCGACGCGCTGAAGCACGCCGACGGGAACGGTATCGACGCGGGCCGTCGGGTCGATCTGAAGGCCGTACTGCTCGGCGATCGCGGCCACGCGGGCGTTGGCCGCCAAACGGTCGATGAGGCGGCGCCTGGTCGGCTCTGCCCGAAAGACCACGTTCTCGGCGACCGTGAGCGAGGGGAAGAGCTTGAAGGACTGGAACACCATGCCGATGCCGGCATCGATGGCGTCCAGCGGCGAGGCGATGGTCCGGTGCTCGCCGCGGATCAGGATCTCGCCCTCGTCGGGCTGGTGGACGCCGGCGAGGATCGACATGAGGATCGACTTGCCCGCACCGTTCTCGCCCATGAGGGCGTGCACTTCGCCGTGTTCGACGGTGAAGTCGACGTTGTCGTCGGCGAGGACCCCTGGAAAGCGCTTGGTGATCCCGCGCATCTCGATCTCAGCGACCATGGTGCTCCTTGATGTCTGCGCCGGCGGCCTGTCGTGCAGACTGCTCGTTGCCCGGCCTTCGGTGTTGGTCAGCGGGGGTGGGCGAGACCCAGAAGCGGCCCAGGCGGTGGACCCGGGCCGCTTGCCTGACCATGGTTCAGGCGGTCGGGTCGGTGACGGTGATCGTGCCGCTGACGATGTCGTCGCGAACCTGCTTCACCCGGTCGAGCACCTCCTTGTGCTCCAGCACCACGCACTTCGAGTCGGCGGCGCCCTCGGCGAGGCTGACGATGTTCATGCCCTCCTCCTTGAGACCGAACGAGCTGGTCGCCTGGGTGACGCTCTTGTTGGCCATGATCTCGGTGACGACGGTCTCCACGACCTTGTCCACCGCCTTGACCGTGCCATCCATCACCGATCCCGGAGCCATCGGGCACTGGTTGGCGTCGACGCCGTAGGCGAAGAAGCCCTTCTCCGCCGCGGCCTCCATGATGCCGCCGTTCGAGGCAGCGCCCACCGCGAAGACCTGGTCGACGCCGGTCGCCGCGAAGGCGAGCGCCTGCTCCTTGCCGCGCGCCGGGTCGGCGAACGGATTGTCGCCGCCGATGACCTGCGGGCCTTCGATCGTGATGTCCGCCTTCACGCTCTTCGCGCCTTCGGCGAAGCCTTCGGAGTACTTCGCGAGCAGCGGGATGTCGAGCGAGATGACCGAGCCGGCCTTGTTGGCCTGGGTGAGCAGGCCCGCCTCGACGCCGAGCAGGTAGGAGGGCTCGTGCTCGCGGAACGTCGCCTGGTAGAGGTTGTCGGACGCGCCCTCGACGAAGGTGTCGATGAGCACGAACTTCTGCTGGGGGTTCTGTCCGGCGAGCTCTTTGGCGAGGTCGCCGAACTGGAAGCCGAGCATCACGATCACCTCGGGCGCCTCGCCGATGGCGGCCTCAACATTCGAGCGGCGGGTCGCGTCATCCTTCGACTCGAAGGTCTTCGAGCTGCCGCCCAGCTCGGCCGCGATCGCCTCGATGCCGGTCTTGCCCGACTTGAGGAACTCGTTCTGGCCGATCGGGTCGCTGGTGATGTAGATGAAAGCGGGGCCGGCGGTTCCGGGCGCGACGCTGGTCCCGCTCGTGGCGGCAGGTGTGCCGCTCGAGCAGGCGGACAGCAGGAGCGCGGTGGACATCGCGCCTGCGACGATCGCCGCCCGAACGCGGCGCTTCGTGATGAACATGGTTGGTTCCTTTCGGCGTGGGTTCAACGACGCAGCGCGCCCAGCCGGGTGTCCCCGAGTGTCCGACCTGCGCTGAGCACGATCACACGGCGTTCGGTGACGATGGCCGTGATGAGTTCGTGCGGGGTGACATCGAAGGCGGGGTTGACCGCCTGGGTGGCTTCGGGCGCGGTGCGCGCACCAGCGAAGCCTGTGACCTCGTCCGATCCGCGGTCCTCGATGTCGATGTCGGCACCACTGGCGGTGGACAGGTCGATCGTGGACTCGGGCGCGACGACGATGAAGGGGACGCCCGCGTGCCGGGCGGCGAGGGCGAGCGAGAAGGAGCCGATCTTGTTGGCGGTGTCGCCGTTCGCGGCGATGCGGTCGGCGCCGATGAACACCACGTCGGCGATGCCGCGCGACAGCAGGAAGGCCCCGGCGGAGTCGACGACCAGGCGGAAAGGGGCACCCATGCGCTGCAACTCCCATGCCGTGAGGCGCGCGCCTTGCAGGAGGGGGCGGGTCTCCAGCGGGAAGGCCTCGGCGAGCGACCCCTGTTCGAACAGGGTCTGGATGACGCCGAGCGCCGTCCCGCGCTCCACGGTCGCCAGGCCGCCGGTGTTGCAGATCGTCATCACGCGCACCGGATCCTTGCCGGTGAGTTGCTTGGTGTACTCCGCGCCGATCAGCCCCATGGAGACGCAGGCGGCGATGTCCTCGTCGCGGATCGCGCGGGCTTCGGCGAGCACCGCGTCCGCTCCCCCGTCCAGCGCGCCGAGTGCCCGGTCTACACCCCACGAGAGATTGACGGCGGTCGGGCGTGCCTCTCGCAGGAGCGCGGCCTGCCGACGCACGTCATCGACGTCGAGGACGCCGTCGCCGGCCGCGCATGGGGCGTCCGCTGCGATGAGGGCGACTCCCATGGCGCCTGCGACGCCGAGCGCCGGAGCGCCCCGGACGGCCAGGCGCTTGATGTCGTCGATCAACACTGGCAACTGCGTGACCCGGCGCACCTCGAGGCGATGAGGAAGCAGGGTCTGGTCGACGAGTTCGATGGCGCCATCGACCCAGTCGATCGTTCGCATGCAGCCTCCCACCGTCATGTCCCGTATCGGCGTCGTCACGCTGACACCTGGCCAGCAGAGTATTCAGGAAGATTAGCGCGAGCCGACGATCCGACCTAGCTTTCGCCCCGGATCAGGAGTGGTGCAGTTCGGCGAGAGCCTCGGGCGGGAAGGTCGTCGCGGTGTCGCCGAGCGAAAGCGCCAGCGCGGTGGACTTCGCCGCATCCTCGAGGTTGAGCGCTCGTCGGTAGGCCATCTCGACCGTGTCGGCGACCACCGTGCAGCCGTGGTGCTGCATCACCACGCAGTCGTGCTCGCGCAACGCGGACGCCGCGGTGTCGGCCAACTCGTCCGAACCGTTGTGGTGGAAGGGCGTGACGCCGATGGAGCGCACGTAGAAGGCATGGTCGAGGGTGAGCAGGCGGATCGGGACGCCGATGCTCGCGAGCACGACGGCCTGGCGCGGATGCAGGTGCAGCACGCACTGCGCGTCGGGCCGGACGAGGTAGGCGCGCTCGTGGAGCTTCCATTCGCTCGACGGACGCGGGCGTGCCGCGGCGACGTCGTCGGGCGACGCAGGCAGGGGCAGGATCGCGAAGTCGTCGGGCGTGAGCCTGTCGAGCCAGGTGCCGGCCGCGGTCAGGGCGTAGGCGGTGGCCGAGACGCGCACCGAGAGGTTGCCGGCACTCGCCAGCACCAGCCCACGCTGCACCGCATCGCGGGCCACCTCGATGAGCTCGAGCACGCGCGGAGAGCGCTTCGGGGAGTCGTACGCTCCGGACGCGGGTTCAGCTGCGCCGACCATGCTCACGGGGCCACCTTCCTTGGGGTCGTTGCTCCGATGGTGCCACCTCCGCGGCGGTTCCCGTGGCATCGCGGCCGTACCCGTGTTCGCCACCTCGTCCGCCCTCGACCGCATGCATCTACGGCCGCCCGAGATCGACGGCCAGCGTCCGGCCGTCGACCACGCTCGGCGCCGCCGGACGGGATGCGCCAGAGCGCTTCCCGATGAGGAGGGTGATCGCGAACCAGATCTCGAACGCGAAGATCGGGATGGCGCACGCCGCGGCGACCGGACCGTTCATGGGGATCAGCCCGAGCAGTTGCGCCGTGTCGCTGACCAGGACGATCGCGCCGCCTGCGAGCCCGAGGCAGGCGAGCGCGCGAGGCACGAGCCGGGAGGTGAGCAGCAACGACCCGAGGAGGAGGGTGTTGACGGCGATCACCAGCCCTTGCCCGATCAGGAACGACGCCGTGTGCAGGTGCACCAGCACCGGGTTCGCCTCGCCGCTGCCGCCGGTCCATGTCCACGCGACGACGAGCATCGGCAGGGTTCCGGCCAGGATGACGGACGCCTCCAGCCCGCGCAGGAACGCGAATGCGTACGCGCGCACGTGCCCGTAGTGGCGCAGAACAGGGAGGAGCAGCAGTCCGGTCCCGAGACAGCCGAGCGCGAGCGCGAACTCGAGCAGCACCCCGACCCGGATCCAGAGCGGCGACGAGGCGACGGCGTCCAGCGCTGCGGCATACAGCGCTGCGGCGCCCACGGACGTGACGTGCGTGGTCAGGTACAGGACGCCTGCCGTGCGTGAGTAGCGGAGTCGGGTCGTGTTCATGTCGGCGCCCATCGTCAGTAGTATACGGCGTATACCGGTTGAGCTCGAGGGTAGGTGTACGCTGTATACATGTCAAGGGTGGGCACGCGGACGCATCTGGATCGGACGCGGATCGTGCGCGCGGCGTTCGCGATCGCCGACGAAGCGGGCCTGACGGGATTGAGCATGCGTCGCCTCGCGGACTCACTCGGCGTCACGCCGATGGCTCTCTACAAGCATGTCGCCGGACGCGAGGACCTCGTCGACCTGATGGTCGACGCACTCGTCGCACAGATCGGCGCCGAGGAGTCGCGGGGCGGCTGGCGCGAGGACCTGCGAGCCCGCATCCTGGCGGCACGCGCGGCGATGGAGGCGCACCCGTGGGCTCGGGAGGCAATCGAGACGCGGACCCTGGCGGGCCCGCACGTGCTCGCCTACATGGATCGTCTGATGTCGATCATGTTCGACGGCGGGCTGAGCGCCGACCTCGTGCATCACGCGATGCACGCTCTGAGCACGCGTATGTGGGGATTCACCCGCGATGTGCTCCCGACACCGACTGCACCCGAGGACCCGTCCGAGCGCGAGGACGTGTTCGCGGAGTTTGCGCGGTCGTACCCGTCGATCGCACGGATGGCATCGTCGGCACCCCACGCAGGCGGCGGCTGTGACGCTGATGCGGAATTCGCGTTCGCGCTCGACCTGGTGCTCGACGGTGTCGAAGGCCTCCGCCTCGCTGGTTGGAGTTCCGAATAGCGCGACACCCTCGGCCGGCAGTTCGGCTCAGGGAGCCATCGCCCGATTGCGGAGCCCGTGGCGCCCCACAACCTCCGCAGTCGGAGGCGTTCTCAGCGGGCTGGGCCGCCGGGTTCTGGCTGGAGTCGGAACTGGCCCGTCAGGGCGAGCACGGTGGCGACGAGGGCGATGACGCCCCAGGTGACGACGCCGAGTGCGCCGACGATCGCGTGGTCGGGCACCTCGCCCGCTGCGATCAGGAGCAGGACGAGCCCGGCGACGGCGTTGAGCGACCCGTGCCCGAGCACGGCGGGCCACACCGAGGCGCTGCGCAGACGCATCCAGCCCAGCAGCACGCCCCAGGCGACGCAGCCGCCGATCATGAAGAGCACTCCGGTGAGGTCGGGGCGGTCGAAGTTGTAGCCGAGGAGGATGATCGGGGTGTGCCAGGCGCCGAAGACGGCACCCGAGATGAGGAGCGCGGGCCAGGTGCCGAGCGGTCGCAGCGCGGGCAGCAGCCAGCCGCGCCAGCCCAGTTCCTCGCCGGTTGCGAGCACGCTGTTGATGAGCGCGCCGAGCGGTAGTGCGGCCAGCTGGATCGCGACGAGCACTCCGATCGGCGGCAGCGGCGTACCCGCAGGGACGGCTGCGGCGATCTGCTCGGCGAAACCAGAGAACCCGGCGAGGTCGAGGCGCACGAGGCCGAGCGCCCCGGCGATGAAGGTCGCGGCGGTCACGATGACGATGGGTGCGATGAGCCCGATCGCGAGGAAGAGTAGGAACCGTCCGGTGGGGCGCAGCGGCCACATCCCGAGAAATCGCCATCGGTTTCGGCCCGGTGCGCGCAGCGCGAAGATCACGATGAGCATCGCGATCGTCGGTGTCAGCATCATGGCGGGCAGCAGGAAAGGAGTCAGCGGCGACGCGAGTCCGTCTCCCGACAGCCACAGCGGAAGCGCGACGAGCCACGCGAGGGCGAACGCGACGGCGACGAAAACGATGACCGGCGTCCATGCGACGCGCGCTGACGTCGTCACGGCATCGGGGGCGTGCCGGCAGGTGGGGTGGCGGTGAGATCGCTCATCGCGAGGACTCCTTCTTCTCGGGTTGATCAGCGTGATCGAGTCGGTGGGTGCGGTCGCTGTCGCGCCACGCGTTCACGAACGTGTCCGTCATCGAAATCATCCCATTCACCACCCGCCCCGGCACCACCGGCGAAGCGCTCCAGCGGGCACTGGGGCAACTCGACCGGGAACTTGCACGCATCGAAGGGCTCCAAGACCGCACCCTTGATCGCGACAGCTGGCACCGAGAACGGCTGGCTGCTCGACTACCGCTGGGCAACCCTCAAGCTCAGGGATCAATGGGCAAGGTGGCAACGACGGACGCCTTCACGCAGCTCATGACGCTGGTAGCCGCCCCGCGAACGATGAGGATGAGCTACGGCAGCGCCGTCCAGGAATGAGCCGACTCCGTCTTCCGGTTCCCGCTCACCGCGCCTGGTCCCAGCCGGCGCCTTCGTCTCCACCTGCCTCAGGGCCACCACGCCTCTCGCAGGTCGAGGTTTGACTGAGAGCGCGCTCTCAGTTCTACGCTCTTGGTGTGAGCGAGAATCAGAGCCCGGAGGGGCTGAGCGTGGCCGAGATGTCGGCGGTCACGGGCGTCTCCGGGTACACCCTGCGGTACTACGAGCGCGCCGGGCTGATCCAGTCGGTCACGCGAAGCCGCGGGAACCAGCGCCGCGATCAGCCCGGCGATGTCGAGTGGGTGCGGTTCCTGCTTCGGCTCCGTGAGACGGGAATGCCGATCGCCCAGATGCGGCAGTACTCGAACCTCCGCGCCGAGGGCGACACTTCGATCCGCGCCCGGCTGGAGCTGCTGGCCGAGCACCGCGACCGCTTGCGGGAGTAGATCGCTTCCCTGCACGGCCACGAACGAGCCCTGCGCTGTGGGGCTACAACCCGAGCAGGTCATCGAGGCGTTCCTGCACGCCTCGGTCTATTGCGGCTTCCCCAAGGCGCTCAACGCTGTTGCTGTCGCGCGCAAGGTCTTTACCTCGCGAGGGCTGCTCCCGCTCACCTAGTCGGCCGAGGAAGCCGTGGGTCTCGCACCCGTGAGGAGTGGATATTGCGGTCGGTGAGGGCCGGGCGTGCCAGGTGGTGGTGGGCCACGGTTCCGGTGTCGGTGAGCCATCGCGCTCGTGTCGGGTGGGCCGTGGCGCCGGGCGGGGCGGACAGTGTTGGCGGTCCACCTCAGACGCACAGCGCGGTCCGGCCCGGTCCGGACGCCGTGCGCGCCAACGACGACCAACCACCCCGGCACGTTCAGGATTTGCCGTGTTGATCGACTGCAGTTGCCCGTCAAGCTCGGCACAGGCCGCCGTAGCGATCGGCGACCAGCCCATCGCGGCGAGCACGTCGCGGCGAGCACGTCATCGGGGCCGACGCGGCGATTCTGTCCGACCGCGGGTCTGATCATACGACGCCGTCGTCGCATTGCGTTTGACGCCCGGATCGAGCAGGCGCTCGCGCAAGTAGTACTTGATGGTCGTCACCGGCGTCTCGCTACGCGCGGCGAGCTCCTGAAGTTTCATGACGGCTCCCTTGGCGAGCGATTCGGTGGATCACTATCCACGATGACAATCATGGATACCGCCACTATCTTAGTTAGCGATCGGCCTCGAACTAAGGACTCATGATGACCACGCTGTTCGCCACACGCCTGCTCGCGATTCCACTCGTGCTTGCGATGGTGTTCATCCTCGTGCGCCTCGGCATCTTCGTGCATCTGCACCTCACCCGGCGGCAGTTGAGCATCCTGTCCAACACCGTGAGCGACTACGGCACGGGGGCTACCCGTCGGGAGTTCACGGCCATGGGCGCCATCACCGTGGCCGCTTACGTGATCGTGATCGCCATCGTCGGCATCGAAGGCCTCGCTTCGGGATGGCTGGTGGCGGTTGGCGCGCTCGGCGTGCTGAGCGGTGCGGTGCTGCTATTATTTCCGACCGACCTCACCGGAGAGCGAATCTCGGCGACCGGGGTGACTCATTGGGTGTTCGCGGTCGTGCAGTTCGCCGGTCTCTTCGTCTTCATGGCGAACGTGCCTGCGCCCACTGACGGCCCCGCAGGCCTCTTCGCCATCCTCACCTGGGCCGTACGGATCTCGTTCTACACATTCCTTGTCACCCTTGCGATTCCGAAACTTCGCCGCACCATCTTCGGACTGACCGAACGCATCTTCGTCACCGTCACGCCACTCTGGTTTGCCACCCTCGCCGCGGTACTCCTCACGACTCCCCGGATACACTGACCGAGCCCAAGAAGGCCGATCGTCACGCCGCGCCACAACTGCACTCGCCTGAGAACGAGCACGACGGCCCCGGCTGGCTGAACTTCGTGATCCTGGTCGCACGGTGGAACGCGCTCAAGTTCATCTGGGTCGGCCCGATCAGCCTCATCCTGCTGACCCGCGTCCGCATCCAGGAGGCCCTCGCCCGCTGGAGCGCGCGACGAAAGGCCGAGACGACCGGCGCGGTTCAGTGCGCGGAAGCGAGCATGGCCTAATTCGCGCCGTGCGCTGCACGCGCAAGCGCACGCGCGAAGCGCGCAGCGCACGAGGAAGAGCGGGAAGCATGCGAGCGTCTGGCCGCCGATCTCGGCTATGAGGTCATCGGCGTGTTCCACGATGAAGTGCGGACGCGTCCGGGGCTCGATCTGCTCCTCGCCGCGATCCGCGACCGCAAGGCGTCCGCGCTCGTCTCGGACCTGTCCCGCCTGGACCGCACGTTCAGCGCAGACCACGGCGAACCCTTCGACGCGCTGTTCGATCCCGCTCTGCGCGCAGACGCGCTCGCCTACGATCAGACGCTAAAGGCGGGCTTGAATGCTCAAACTGTCTTTGCTGGAAGTTTGAGCATCCAGCGTGGGGTGGACGCGATGGAACGCAGCGTCGGCGGAACCAGAGAAACGACCTCGAACACGCCTCACAGACGAAGAAGTGGGCGCGATGCGAACAGCCCGCACGCAGGGCGTGAGCGTGAACGCGCTGGCACGCCGGTTCGGGGTTCACCGGGGCACGGTGTGGGCAAAGACGCGGTGACAGCGGCCGCTGGGCAAGTTCCCTTGCGACAAGTAGCCTTGTGACATGGAGCCGGAACCGATCATCCTCGACAATGCCTACCGGCACGGCGTCACGGATGCGGCGATGCTCCATGCGCTCCGTTTCCCTGTCCGCCATTTCCGTGCACGAAGACTCGAAGACGATGTTCATCGGCCCCGACGAGACCGGCACCCTCGTGGAAGTTGGTGTGATCGAGTGGCACGGTGTCATCGCCATCGCCCACGCCATGCGACCGGCCCGAACCAAGTATCTGAGGTGAACCACCATGACTCGACGCTCCATTGAAGACATCAAGGCCCGTGCCGACGAGTTCGCCGACGCCTTCGAGAACTACGACCCGAAGCCCGGCGACCAGGACGCGGCCCTGCCGCCCACGATTGCGGTCAAGCTCGCCGCATGGCGGCGCGACGCCGCCGAGAAAGTGCTTGCCGAGGCCGTGCGCGGTGCGCGTGAGCAGGGCCTGTCCTGGCGTGAAGTGGGCGAGGCGATCGGCACCAGCGGCGAAGCCGCCCGCCAACGCTACAGCGCCAGCGCCTGACGACAGATCATGCGGTGACTGCAGTGAGGTTTTCTCACCGGGTCGGTCTTTGTAGGTGGAGAAGTACTAGGGCGGCGGCCGTGATGGGGCCGATGCGCCATGGGCACAGGGTGACGCGTTCGAGCGCTTTCCAGGTTCGTTTGAGGAGTGCGTTGGCGCGTTCGGCAGGCGCACGGAGCGTGCTGATCAACGTGTTACGGGCCTGGTGGTCGATGGCGAGGTTGCGGCCCTTGGTCGGGTCGTGTCCGGTGTCGGACTTCGCGCTGGACCTGGTCGAGTTGATCAAGGTGCC
>JAVTWJ010000023.1:50407-69552 GCA_032229785.1 Propionibacteriaceae bacterium | reverse complement strand
GATTCGTCGGCGGCACGATCGGCTTCGCGCTGGGCATCGGCCTGGCGCAGGTGATTGGCCAGATGGTGTTCTCGTCGTGGATCACGCTGCGCCCGCTGGTGCTCCCGGTGATGGCGGCGCTGATCACCTCGATGATCCTGCTCGGCTCCCTGCCCTCGCTGCGGGCGCTGATGAGGCTCAAGCCCTCCGACGTCCTGCACGGGAAGTGAGACCATGACCCGCGCCCGGATGTACCTGCGCATGATCACGCGCGCCTTCGCGCGCCGGATCACCCGGGTGCTGATCGCCTCGCTGTCGATCGTCGTCGGCGCCACCACCCTGTCAGCGCTGGCCATCATCACCTACACGGTCCCCGACCAGATCGCCCGCGAGCTGCGCTCCTACGGCGCGAATCTGGTGGTGTCGCCCTCCAGCACCCAGACGGTCCGCGTCGACGACATGGTCGCCCTCAACGCGGCCCTGGCGGACGCCGGCGTCCAGGTGATCGGCCACGCGCCCTACCGCCAGGACAACCTGCTCTACAACCAGCAGCCCCTCTCGGCCATGGGCACCGACCTGGCTCTGGCCACCGCCATGCGTCCCTACTGGAGCATCGACGGCCGGCTGCCCGCGGCGTCCCACGAAGTGCTGGTGGGGCGCGACCTGGCTCAACGCTACGGGTTCGAGGTCGGCGACGCGCTCGCCGTCGTCGGCCAGGCGGAGCAAGGCGTCGACTCGCCGCCGGTCACGCTGAGGGTGTCCGGGCTCCTGCGCACCGGTGGCCCCGAAGACGCGATGATCGTCCTCGCGCTGGACGACCTGGAGTCGATCCTGCCGTCGGACGGGCGCCTCGACATGATCGAATACTCGGTGCTCGGCGACGAGGCCGCACTGCAGACGGTCGCCACGATGATCGAGGGGACCGACCACGCCGTGCACGCGCAGGTGGTCAAGCGCATCACGCGATCCGAGTCCGGGGTGCTGCTCACGCTGCGCGCGCTGATCTGGATCGTCAGCATCGTCATCGGCGCCCTCACCCTGATCAGCGTCACCACGACGATGAACGCGGTGGTGAGCGAGCGCGCGACCGAGCTGGCGCTGAAAAAGGCGCTCGGGGCGTCCAGCGAACAGATCGTCGGCGAGTTCATCGGCGAGGGCGTGATCCTCGGCCTCTTCGGCGGCCTGCTGGGCGCGCTCGGCGGCATGGCGGTCGGCGCCCTGGTCACGCGCGAGGTCTTCAACATGGACCTGCAGGCGAGCTGGTGGGTGGTGCCCGTGACCATGCTCGTCGCGGCCCTGGTCACCGGCCTGGGCAGCTTCGTCACCGTGCGACGCATCATCAACATCGATCCGGCGCTCGTGCTGGGAGGAGAGTGACATGGATACGGTCTACGAACTGGCCGGCGTCAGCCGGCACTACGGCAGCCTCGCGGCGCTCGACAACGTCGATCTGACCATCCGCAAGGGCGAATGGCTGTCGATCGTGGGGCCGTCCGGCTCGGGCAAGACGACCCTCATGAACATCCTGGGCTGCATGGACACGCCCACCTCCGGCACGGTGCTGCTCGACGGCCAGCACCTCGACCGGCAGGGCGAGCGCGAGCTGGCGATCATCCGGCGGCAGCGGATCGGGCTGATCTTCCAGAAGTTCCACCTGATCAAGCACCTGACCGCCCTCGAGAACGTGATGGTGGCGCAGTACTACCACTCCGTGCCCGACGAGGCCGAGGCGCGCGAGGCGCTGGAACGGGTCGGCATGGGCGCGCGGGCGTCCCATCTGCCCCGCGAGATGTCGGGCGGCGAGCAGCAGCGGGTGTGCGTCGCGCGGGCGCTGATCAACGCGCCGTCGGTCGTCCTGGCCGACGAGCCGACCGGCAACCTCGACGAGGTCAACGAGCGGATCGTGCTCGACCTGTTCCACCAGCTCCACGACGAAGGGACGACGCTCATCGTGGTCACCCACGACGCGACGGTCGCCGCGCAGGGCCAGCGACAGGTCATCCTCAGCCACGGCCGCATCGGGCAGGTCATCGCGAGCGAGGACTACGCGCGGGTGTTCGGCGCCCCCGCCGAGGGAGGCGTCCGATGAACCGCCGCCTGCAGACGCTGGGCGTCGCGGCCGCGCTGGGCGTCCTTCTGTTCTCGGGCTGCAGCCAGCCGACCACCATCGCCGGCCTGCGCGACGGCACCTTCACCGGCGCCAGCCAGCCCGACGACCAGGGCGCGGTCGGCCACCTCTCGTTCGTAGTGAAGGACGGCGCGATCGTGGAGGCGTCCTTCGTGGTGAAGGACGCCGACGGCACCCCGCACGACCAGGAGTACGGACTGTCGAAGGCCAGCGGACAGCCCGTGGACGACGCGTTCTACCAGCGCGCCCAGGCCGCGGTCGCCGCCGAACAGCAGTACGTGGCGCAGTTCGCCGAGGTCGGCGACGCCGATCAGGTCGACGTCATCGCCGGCGCGTCCCTGTCGCACCGCCAGTTCGTCGAGGCCGTCGAGGACGCCCTCAGCCGGGCGTGACCCACGAGAATCCGTCGGACTCGACCCGCGAGGAGTGGTCGGACTCGACCGCGATGGGCACCACCGTGCACGTGTGCGTGGTGGGCGGGGCCGGGGCCCCGGTCGCGGCGGTGGCGCATGCGGCCATCGCCGAGGTGGACGCCGCCCTGTCGCGCTTTCGTCCCTCGAGCGACGTGTCCCGGCTGAACGCATCACCCGGGCTCTGGGTGCCCGCCGGCGAGCATCTGGTCGCCGTCGCCGAGGCGGCGCAGCGGTACCGGGAGCTCACGCGTGGCGCGTTCGACACGACCCTTCCGGCGGCGCCGGCGGTCACCTCGCACGCGGGCATCGGCGTCGGCGCGGATCCTCGCCTGCGCTGGCGGCCGATCGACGGCGGGTGGGAGGCGCGTCTCGAACCCGGACACCGGCTCGACTTCGGCGCGGTCGCCAAGGGATACGCCGCCGACCTGGCCCGCGACCGGTCCCGGGCGCGGGCGTCCGGCGTGCTGGCGTCCGGGCTGCTGGTGTCGGTGGGGACGTCCTCGATCGCTCTGGCGGGGCGTCCGGCGCGCCGCGACACCTGGCGGATCGCGCTCGGCTCCCCCTGGGCGGCCGTCGCCGAGACGCTCGGCTACGTCGAAGCCGCCGAGGGATCGTTCTCGATGTCGGGGGTCCGCGGAGCCCGGCTGGGTTCCACACGGCTGACGGCGGGGCACGTCCTCGACCCGCGCACCGGGCGTCCGGCGGATACGGATCTGGGCGCGGTCGGCGTCCTCGCGGCCGACGGGATGCGCGGCGAGGCGCTGTCGACGGCCGCCCTGGTGCTGGGGTTGGACGAGGCGGTCGCGCTGTGCCGCGCGCACGAGGTCGAGGCGGTGTTCCTCACCGTGGACGGCCGGATCCTCGCCACTGCGTCCCTCGCACCGCGCCTACGCCTGCGCGCCGGCGTTCAGGAGACGCTCCGCCGATGGAGGTGAGCGGGCGCCGATGGCGTTCGGGGCGCCGGGACCACCGGAACTCCCCGGATCGCCGCGGCGATCTGGCCCGCGGGCGCCTTCGGGGTTCGATCGGGCCAGGCGAGACCGTTCTGTTCCTGCTCGACGTCGGTGAGCTGGGTCCAGCAGAAGCCCGCCAGCGCGGTCGATGACGCCGCGCGCACCAGCGCCGCCACGCGTCGCACGAGCGCGCCCGGCGTGCGGACGCCGCCGTAGCCCTTCCACGCACTCCGGGTGCTGGCGAGGGACACCCCGCCGAACTCGGTGAGCAGCACGGGCGTCGCCGAGCGGCGCAGCCGACCGGCGAGCCGGAACCGGTCCACCGCCGCCCGGAGCCGTCCCCGCCCGGCCGGGCCGACGAGCAGCCAGCGATCGCCGGGACGGGCACCCGCGAGCGTCGCGAATAGCCGCCGGCGCCGGTACCGGCGGCGCAGCCGGCCCGCGCGATGGGCGTAGTCGTGGACGCCGACGACATCGCCGGCCACATGCTGCCAGCCGTCGTTGCCGACCACGATCCGGGCCGGGTCGAGGGCGCGGGCGAGCCGGTACAGCCGGGCGACGGCGAGCTGCTGGGCGTCGTCGCGTCCGAGTCCGGGCAGTCCCCACGATTCGTTGTAGAGCACCCAGGCGATCACGCTCGGATGATTGCGGTCGCGGGCCACCAGCGCGGCGAGCAGGGACGCCGCCCGGGCGACGCTGTGGACGCCGAAGGTCTGGGCCGCGGGCAGGTCGGCCCACACGAGCAGCCCCCGTTCGTCGCAGGCGCGCAGGAACCGGGGGTCGGCGCTGACCTGGTGCATGCGCAGGCCGTTGAAGCCGAGGTCGGCGATCAGCCGGGCCTCCCGGTGCAGGGCGGCGGCGTCCGGGGCGGTGTAGAGGGTGTCCGGCCAGTAGGACTGCTCGAGCACGAGCCGCTGGAAGACCGGGCGTCCATTGATCAGGATCGCGCCGCCCGCGGCCGCCACGCTGCGCAGCCCCGTGTAGGACGCGACCCGATCGATCGTCTTTGCGCCGCGGACGAGCGCCACGTCGATGTCGATCAGCCGCGGATGCTCGGGTTCCCAGCTCAGCTCGGCCGCCGGGACGCCGGCGGCGAGGTCGACCTCGACACCGACCTCGGGCCCGTCGACGGGGACGCACATTTCGGCGAGGAGCGTCTCCCCGAGCCGAAACCTCATCCGCACGGACAACGCCTCGAGGCCTGCCGCCGGCGCGTCCGTTCCCGCGAGGGTGAGGGCGCCGGCCAGGACGCCGGAGGGCACCTGCGTCCCGGAGCGTCCGGTCGTCGTGCCGGCGATCCAGTACACGCCCTCGACGCGCGTGACCGGCACCTCCTCCAACCAGACCGAACGCCAGATTCCGGAGCTGCGCCGGTACCAGATCTCGGCAGGGCGTTCGGCCCAGGTCTGCTTGCCGCGGTGAATGCCCTGGTCATCGGCGGGGTCGGACGCGGCGATCACCAGGTCGTGCACCCCGTCGGGGCGCACGGCCAGGGCGTGGGTGACGTCGAGCGCGAACGACGTGTAGCCGCCCACGTGCTCGCCGACGAGCGTGCCGTTCACCCACACCCGCGCCCGGTGGTCGACGCCCTCGCAGTGCAGCAGCGTGCGACCTCCAGGGGTCGGGTGGTGGGTGAACGGACGCCGATAGCGCGGCTCCTCGGCGAGGTCGACGCCCACTCCGGACGCCGGCGCCTCGGGAGGGAACGGGACGACGATGGCGCCGTCGTAGGTCAGTGACAGCGGGTCGTCGCCGGCCGCGCCGAGGCAGAACGACCACGGACCGTCCAGGCTCACCCATCCGGGCCGTGCCAGTGTCGGATTCGGATGGTCCTTCACGATGTCGTCCACGATGCCCAGCCTAAGACGGCGCGATCCGTTGCATGCCCGGCGTTCCTCCACGGACCGTCCGCGGCGGAGACCTATCGTGGAGACGTGCTTCCCCTGCGCTCCGGCCGTTCTCCCCGCCTGCTGGCGGCACTGTGCGTGCTGCCGGTGCTTGCCTCGTGTGCGGTCACCCCGCCCGTGCGTGCGGTGCCGGCCAGACCGGGGCTGCCCGAGGCATCGACCGCCGCACCGGCTTCGAGTGCGACGCCCAGCGAGACACCCATCCAAACCCCCAGCGCGACGCCCAACGAAACGCCCAGCGCGACCGCCACGCCGGCCAGGACCGCGCCGACGGTGCGCGCGCCCGAGCCGGGCGCCGGCCCCCAGGCGAGCCCGCCACGCGCGACGCGGCCCGTGGCACCGGTTCGGGCCGGCGAAACCGACTGCGCGAAGGCGGCGTGCGTGGCGCTCACGTTCGACGACGGGCCCAGCGCGTACACGACGAAGCTGCTCGATCACCTGGACGCGAGCCAGGCCACAGCCACCTTCTTCCTGCGCGGCGACCACGCCGCGGAGCGTCCGGCCGTCGTGCGGCGCATGGTCGCCGCCGGGCACGAGGTGGGCGGCCACACCTACAGCCACCCCGACCTCACCCGCCTCGACGCCGCGCAGCAGCGCTCCCAGATCGATCGCGGGAACAAGGCGATCAAGGCCGCCGGCGCGACACCCGCGCTCTTCCGGCCGCCGTACGGCGCCTACGACGCGACCACCAAGCAGGCCGCGGGCGCGCCGCTCATCCTGTGGAGCGTCGACACGCTCGACTGGAAGACCCGCTCCACCGAGACGACCATCGCCACCGTGCTCAACGAGGCGCACGCGGGATCGATCGTGCTCATGCACGACACCCACCCGACCACGGTCGCCGCCGCGCCGCGCATCATCGCGGGCCTGCGCGAGCGCGGCTTCACGCTCGTGCGCGTCTCCGACCTGATCGGCGACCCGGCACCCGGTACCGCGATCTCCCACGGCCAGCACCCCGCCTGACGCAGTCCGAGCGACAGGGCGATGGAGGCGACTGCGCGCATCGTCCCAGGCGCGATCGCCGGTGATCGAGGCGTCCGAGCAGGTGTCCTCCCCCTCATCGCGGCCTGAGCCCCAGGCAAGTCACCGCGTCCAAACTCCGGTCGACCCCCCTCGCCCGCGTTAGGCTCTAGCCCATGGCCAAGCCAGAGAAGCCTCTCGACGGAAGCACGATGACCGAGGTGGCCCGCAAGGGCGATCAGGTTCTACGCGAAGCGGGCCCGTGGACGCCGACCATCCAGCGGCTGCTGAGCCACCTGCGCGAGCAGGGCCTGACCTGGGTCCCCGAGCCTCAGGGCTGGACGCGCGACGGCCGAGAAGCGCTCGCCTACCTCAAGGGCAAAGTGCCCACCTATCCGCTGCCGGAGTGGGTCTACCGCGACGCCGTCCTGCGCCAGGCCGCCGAATGGCTGCGCCTGTTGCACGACGCGACCGAGGGTTACACCGACCCCGATCCGAAGTGGCGCGGCGCGCCCCGCAAGCCCGCCGAGGTGATCTGTCACAACGACTTCGCGCCCTACAACATGGTCTTCCGCGAGCAGGAGCTCGTCGGCATCATCGACTGGGACTTCGCCGCACCCGGTCCGCGTCTGTGGGATCTGGCCTACCTGTGCTACCGCACCGTCCCGCTGATGCGCCCCGGCAACCCCGACTCCCCCGACATCGCGATCGATCTCGGCGCCCGCCTCCAGCTGGCGCTGAACGCCTACGGCTCGGACGCCACCGTCCCGCAACTGCTCGCCGTGATCGTCGAGCGCCTGGAGGACCTGGCCTCCTTCACCCACAGCCACGGCCTGGCCCGCAAGAACGACAAGCTGCTCGCCGACGCCGCCAATTACTCCAAGGACGCCACCTTCCTCGCCGGACTGCTGCGCTGAACCGCGCGGCGTAGACTCGCCCGGTGCCCCCGGCGATCCCCTCCCAACCCAACACCGCCCGACCGGCGGTGCCGCGCGAGATCTGGGTGCTCGTCGCGGCCGCCCTGATCATCGCGCTGGGCTTCGGGCTCATCGCGCCGATCCTGCCGCAGTACGCGGCGAGCTTCGACGTCGGCCTGGCCGCGGCGTCGGCGATCGTCACCGTCTTCGCGTTGACGCGCATGGCGTTCGCGCCGGCCGCCGGCGGGATCATCGCCCGCTTCGGCGAGCGCCGCGCCTATCTCGCGGGCCTGTTGATCGTCGCCCTCAGCAGCCTGATGTGCGCGCTGGCGGGCAGCTACACGGAGCTGATGATCTGGCGCGCCCTGGGCGGCACGGGATCGGTGCTGTTCACGGTCTCCGCGATGGGCTTGATCGTCCGGCTCGCCCCACCCGAGGCGCGCGGCCGCACCTCTGCGCTGTACGGGAGCGCGTTCCTGCTCGGCAACATCATTGGGCCGGTGCTCGGCACCTTCCTGGCCGTGCTCGGCTACCAGGTGGCGTTCGCGATCTATGCGGCGTCCGTCTTCGCGGCCTTCCTCGTGGTGATGGTCTTCCTGCGCACCGACGCCACCGCCCCCGCCTTGACGGACACGCGTCCCACGATGACGCTGCGGGAGGCGCTGAGGCTTCCCGACTACCGCGCCCTGCTGATCTCGGGATTCGCGAACGGCTGGGCGACCTTCGGCGTCCGGATCGCGCTCGTGCCGCTCATGGCCGCGCACGTGGCGACCCTCGGCGCACCCATGGCTGGAGTCGCCCTCACGGTGATGGCGCTCGGCAATGTCGCCGGGCAGCAGGTGACCGGACGCCTCGTGGACGCCCGCGGGCGGCGTCCGATGCTCATGGCCGGCCTGCTGACCGCGGGCCTGGCCACGGCGGCGTTCGGATGGTCGACCACGATCCCGGTATTCCTGGCGCTGTCGGCCGTCGCCGGATTCGGCTCGTCCATGATCCAGCCGGCGTCCCAGGCGCTGCTGGCCGACGTCATCGGCCGCGACCGCAACGGCGGCCAGGCGCTGTCGACGTTCTCGATGGCGGCCGACACCGGGACGATCGTCGGCACGCTGGTCGCGGGCTTCATCGCTGACGCCTTCGGCTTCGGCTGGGCGTTCACGTTGACGGGCCTCGCCCTGCTGATCGCGCTGGTTCCCTGGCTACTCCGGACGCGTTCGCTGGTGGACGCCGCAGCCTGACCGGCCGTGCCCTCCCGCGACGTGGCGCCGGAAGGTTTCACGTGACACATCCGCGGTCTGCCCCAGGTCGGGAGGGGGCTCACCAGGTCACCGGGTGCGCATGGCGGCGGCGTCCTCGACCTCTTCGCGGCTGAAGCCGAGCAGGTAGAGCACCGCGTCCAGGTACGGCAGGTTGAGCGCCGTGTCGGCAGACGCCCGCACCGCCGGCTTGGCGTTGAACGCGACGCCCAGGCCGGCGGCGGCGAGCATGTCGAGGTCGTTGGCGCCGTCGCCGATCGCGACCGTGCGCGCCAGCGGCAGGCCCTCCTCGGCGGCGAACCGGCGCAGCGTCGCCGCCTTCGCGGCGCGGTCCACGACCGGCCCCGCGACCCGGCCGGTGAGGCGCCCGTCGGCCACTTCGAGGGCGTTGGCGTGGACGTGGACGATGCCGAGCGAGGCGGCCAAGGGGCCGACGACCTCGATGAACCCTCCCGAGACCAGACCGACGGCGAAGCCCAGGTCCTTCAGGGTGGCGACCAGGGTGCGGGCGCCGGGCGTGAGCCGCACCGCCTCCCCCACCTCGGCGAACACCGACGTCGGCAGGCCCTCGAGCGCCCGGACGCGCTGGTGCAGCGACTGCGCGAAGTCGAGCTCGCCACGCATGGCCCGCTCGGTGACCTCGGCGACTTCGGCCTCGCGGCCCGCGTGCCGGGCCAGCAGTTCGATGACCTCGTCGCGGATCAGGGTCGAGTCGACGTCCATGACGACGAGGCGGCGGCCCTGGCGGACGAGCCCGGCCGGCGAGACGGACACGTCGAAGCCGAGTTCGGCGGCCGCGACCGACAGCGCGGGGCGCAACCGGTCGACGTCGGCGTGGGACACGATGAGCTCAAGGGTGGTCATCGGCGTCCGGGACAGGCGGCGGCTGCGGTCGATGTTGCCGCCTTGCGCGGTGACGATCCGGCCGACCTCGGCCAGGTGGGTCGCCCGCAGCGGGCGGCCGAGCAGGGTCACGACCACACGATCATGACGAGGAGGGTTGTCGCCCACGCCCTCGGTGATCGTCAGCCGGTAGCCGAGCCGCGCGCAGGTGCCGGCCAGCCGGTCCTCGAGCGCGGCGAGGTCGTCCGGCAGCGAACCCAGCAGCAGGGTGATGGTCGCCTGCCCGCGCAGCACCACCTGTTCGAAGTCGAGCACCTCGGTGCCCAGCCCGGCGATGGCGGCCATCAGGGCGGCGGTGGTGCCTGCGGCGTCCGGCCCGGTCAAGGTGGCGGCGAGAGTGAGGTGGTCGGTCACCCGGCCATCTTCCCACGGGGACTACCCTGGGCAGGTACACCGCCCGAGGAGGAACGATGGGACATCTCCGCTCCCGCACCACCACACACGGTCGCAACATGGCCGGCGCCCGCGCACTGTGGCGCGCCACCGGCATGACCGAGGGCGACTTCGGGAAACCCATCGTCGCCATCGCCAACAGCTTCACCCAGTTCGTTCCCGGGCACGTGCACCTCAAGGACATGGGCCAGCTCGTCGCGGGCGCCGTCGCCGAAGCGGGTGGCGTGGGCCGCGAGTTCAACACCATCGCCGTGGACGACGGCATCGCGATGGGGCACGGCGGCATGCTCTACTCGCTGCCCAGCCGCGAGATCATCGCCGACTCCGTCGAGTACATGGTGAACGCGCACTGCGCCGATGCGCTCGTCTGCATCTCCAACTGCGACAAGATCACGCCCGGCATGCTCCTGGCGGCGCTGCGGCTGAACATCCCGACCGTGTTCGTCTCGGGCGGCCCCATGGAGGCCGGGCGCCTGCTCGGCGATCGCGTCATCTCTGGCGCCCCCGACGAGGGCGGCTCCGAACGCCTCGACCTCGTCGACGCCATGATCAAGGCCGTCGATCAGCACGTCTCCGACGATCAGATCATGGCGATCGAGCAGAACGCCTGCCCCACCTGCGGCTCCTGCTCGGGCATGTTCACCGCCAACTCGATGAACTGCCTCACCGAAGCCCTCGGCCTGTCGCTGCCCGGCAACGGGTCGACCCTGGCCACGGCCGCCGCCCGCAAGGGTCTGTTCCTCGAAGCCGGACGCCTCGCCGTCGAGCTGGCGAACCGCTACTACGGCGCCGACGACGAGTCCGTGCTGCCGCGCTCGATCACGACGAAGGCCGCGTTCGGCAACGCGATGCGCCTCGACATCGCCATGGGCGGCTCGACCAACACGGTGCTGCACATCCTCGCGGCAGCGCGCGAGGCTGGCGTCGACTTCACACTGGACGACATCGACGCGCTCTCCCGCGTGACGCCCTGCCTGTCCAAGGTCGCGCCGAACACGACGAAGTTCTACATGGAGGACGTCCACCGCGCGGGCGGCATGCCCGCGATCCTCGGCGAACTGCGCCGCGGCGGACTGCTGGACGAGTCGGTGCACGCCGTGCACTCGCGCTCGCTCGCCGAATGGCTGGACGCCTGGGATCTGCGCGGCGGCCAGGCCACCCCCGAGGCGATCGAGCTGTGGCATGCGGCGCCCGGCGGCGTCCGGACCACCGAGGCCTTCAGCACGAACAACCGGTGGTCCGAACTCGACACGGACGCCGAGGACGGCTGCATCCGGTCGGTGGCGCACGCCTACACCGTCGACGGTGGCCTGGGCGTCCTGAAGGGCAACATCGCCGTCGACGGCGCCATCGTGAAGACGGCCGGCGTCCCCGAAGAGCAGTGGGTCTTCCGCGGTCCGGCGAAAGTGGCCGAAAGCCAGGAGGCGGCCGTCGAGGCGATCCTCGGAGGCCGGATCGTGGCCGGCGACGTGGTCGTCGTGCGCTACGAGGGCCCCCAGGGCGGCCCGGGAATGCAGGAGATGCTGTACCCGACGTCCTACCTCAAGGGCGTGGGCCTCGGCCCGAAATGCGCGCTGATCACCGACGGACGCTTCTCGGGCGGCTCCTCGGGCCTGTCGCTCGGCCACATCAGCCCCGAGGCCGCCCAGGGCGGCGCGATCGGGCTGATCCGCGACGGCGACATCATCGCGATCAACATTCCCGAGCGGTCGATCGACGTCGAGCTGTCGGACGCCGAACTGGACGCCCGCCGCGCCGAGCAGGACGCCGCCGGCTGGAAGCCGGTCAATCGCGAGCGGGTGGTCAGCAACGCGCTGAAGATCTACGCATCGCTGGCGCTGTCCGCCGACAAGGGCGCGGCCCGCCGCCAGCTCGACTGACGCTCCGACCCGCCACGGCACCGCCACCCTGCTCGGTCACCGCCACGGCACGGCACACCGCCACGCCGGCCCCGGTCGGGGTATCAGCCCTTGGTGCGGCGCTGCCGCAGTTTCTCGAGCTCCTTGCGCTCGGCGGGGGTCAGGCTGTGGATTCCCGACTCGCTGATCTTCTCCAGCAGTTGGTCGATGCGTTCGGCGTCCGAGACGCGGCGCCGCTCGGTCCGCTGCTGCGCGCGCGACACCTTGGGCGCGCGGGCGCGGCGCTGGCGCGCCGACCCCGGTACCCAGCTCAGCCCGGCGAGCAGTCCGTAGCGCTTGGCGAGGAGCGCCGCGCCGACGAACGCCACCAGCAGGTTGACCAGCCCTCCGACATCGCCCACGGCGAGCGTCGCGACCACGTTGAGCGCCACCAGCACGGCGCCCAGCGCCCATGCGGGCAGGCCGAAGAAGAACGGACGCCGCGGATACTCCGCGATCCACAGCAGCAGGACGAGGAACTGGATGTCGCGCAGACCCGACAGCGCGCCACCGCCGAAGGCGAGCCCGACGACCAGCGACACCACCGTGAGCATCGCCCACAGCCCCGCGTACAGCCGGGCCATCGAGCGGCGTCCGATCTGGGACTCCAGGTCGCGCCCGAAATACCACAGGATCAGCAGCGTGAGCACCGTCCACACCGACACACCCGAGACCACCGGCCAGGTGAAGACGCGCCAGACCTGACCGCGCAGCACGGCGCGGGGGTCGAAAAGACCGACCTCCACGAAGGCCGGCACGAAGGCCGACACGAGCATGCCGATCGTGCCGACGAGGACGAGCAGCATCGTCGAGGTGACGTCGAGGCGTCCGATGCGGAACCAGGCCTCACCCGAGGCGTCCCGGGACACGTTGAACGAAGGCACGCGCCAAGCCTGCCAGATCAGGACGCCGTGGTGGGGGCCACCGGGCGACGAATCGCCAGCGAGAACAACGCGCCCGCGCCGAGGACGACCGCCAGACCCAGCACGATGTGCACGATCGTGAGATGCATCTCGCCCAGGCCGTACTGCACGACGGCGAGCACGAACACGCCCACCCCGTGCATGCCGATGCCGGTGCGTCCCACCCGGGCGCCGTAGAGGAAGGCGATGACGGCAACGACGAGCGAAAGCGCCAGGAAGACCAGCGCCAGCGTCGCGTGGATGCCGCGCACGCCCTCGCCATCCATGAACGATCCGAGGACGCCGAGTGCGAGTGCCACGGCCGCGCTCACCCCGGAGGCGAACCGGAAGAAGACGAGAAGGCCCGGATGGGCGGAGGGAGTCGTGGTCACGGCGTCCACTTTAGCCGCGCGTTCGGTTCAGCGCAGACCGAGGTGCTCGGCGATCTCGTCGCCATGGATCGTCGACAACTCGTCGATGAAGGTCATGCGGTAGCGGGCCGGGCCGCGACCGTCGTGGGCCGCCCGCTCGGACGCCACCGACATCCAGGCCGCCCCGGCCAGCGCGGCCTCCCGCGGCGGGGCGACGCTGATGCAGGCGGCGATCAATGCGGACGCGGCAGCCCGGACTCCGGGAGTCCGGGCGAGCATGGTGTTCATCGACGGCACGACGAGCTCACCGCCGCCCACCAGCACCTGGGTCCCCTCGGTGACGATCGCGAGCTCGACGCCCGCGTCCGCGACCACGGCCTTGTCGGCCTCGTCGACCACCACCATCGCCGGGCGATGCCCGAGCAAGGACCGCACGAGCCCGGCGTCCAGCGGTTCGCGGCCGAGCTTGGTGGCGTCCAGCACCCACGGCGTCCCGGCCGCGGTGGCGTTCCTGAGGGCCGGGCCGACCGGATCCCACCCGTCGGCCGTGAGCGTGGCCAGGTCGAGCACCAGCGCGTCGGCGGAGCCAGCGGCCTGAAGGCCCTGGGCGGACGTGCCGGTGATCACGGCGTGGGCGCCCACGGCGTGCAGCACGTCGGCGACGAACGCGGTGGCCTCGCGCGGCGCAACGCAGTGAACGACAACCCCCGATTCACGCACGGTCTCGGTCGCCAACCCCACGGTCAGGGCAATACGAGAGCTGGGATTCACAGGATGTCTCCTTCGGCCGTGGGGGTCAGTCCACCAATGCTCCCCCCAGTATGGCCGAACTCGCCGTTCTCCGCGGTCGCGCGCGCCCGCGAAAGGCCGGGGAGTACGCCCTGCGCGCATTACGATGCGACCAGCACTAGCCAGAGGGGCAGCCCATGACAATCGACAGCGGTGGCGGCGCGCATTTTGCGGACGCCTTCACCTCGTTTCGGATTCCCGCGACCGACCGCGCCGCGCGCGTCGCGCACGGCAGGACGTTGCGTGCAGACACACCGGTGGCCTCGCTCGGGCTCTGGGCGCCCACCGACGACCGGCCCGACGTGGTGGACCTCATCGAGCGCTCGCACGAGGGGAGGCTGACCTGGCTGAAGGGCGTCCGCATCGCGCGCATGGCGGCGTCCCCGTTCGGCCTGCTCCGCGGCACCGCGAACCTGATGGCCTGGGACGTCGCGCACCTGCCCGCCACCGGCGTCCACACGACGGCGTGCGGGGACGCGCACATCGGCAACATCGGCTTCTACCGTTCCCCCGAGGGCAACCAGGTCATCGACCTGAACGACTTCGACGAGGCGCACACCGGCTCGTGGGAGTGGGATCTGCGCCGGCTCACCGCGTCCATCTGGGTGCTGGGACGCGTGAACGGAACCTCCGAGGAACAGTGCGCCGAGGCGATCCGCGCCTGCGTGGCCACCTACCGCGACGAGGTCAGCTTCCTGTCCAAGCAGCCACTGCTGTGGCGGGCGTTCGAGCAACTCGACGTGGATCGGCTGCAGGAGACGGCCACCGAGAAGGCGCTGCGCGACGAGATCAAACGCGCGGCCGAGGCCGCGCGGCGACGCACCTGCGACCGCAAGCTGCCCAAGATCGCCGGCGGCGCCACCAACGCCAGCCGCATCGTGGACGACCCGCCCCTGGTCACCCACACGGACGGCGACGAGTTCGAGGCGATCGCCCGCGGACTTGACGCCTACCTGCCGACCCTCACCCCCCAATGGCGCCGGATCGTCGGCGGCTACACGCTGGTCGACATCGCCCACAAGGTGGTCGGCGTCGGTTCGGTCGGCCTGCGCGCCTGGATCGCTCTCCTCGTCGGGTCCCGTCCCGACGACGTGCTGTTCCTTCAGATCAAGCAGGCGCAGCGCTCCGTGCTGGCGCCTTTCGTGCACGGCGACACCGCCTGGCACGCGCACCAGGGCCAGCGCGTCGTCGAGTACCAGCAGCAGCTGCAGACGGTCTCCGATCCGCTGCTCGGCTGGACGACCGTCGGCGAGCACCAGTACTACGTGCGTCAGTGGCGCAACATGAAGGGCGGCGTCCCGCTGGAAGACATGGACGCCAAAGTGCTGGTCGACTACTCCGGCATCGTCGGCCACCTGCTCGCCAAGGGGCACGCGCGGACGTCGGGGGCGTCCATCATCTCCGGGTACCTGGGCAAGAACGACGCGGCGAGCGAGGCCTTCGTCCGCTGGGCGCGCGCCTACGCCGACCAGACCGAGGCCGATCATGCCCGGCTGGTGGCGGCCGTCGAGTCGGGGCGTCTTCCGTACGAGCCGGGCGTCTGATGGCCGAGACAGCGCGCGTGTCGCGCCGGACGTGGATCCTGGCCGGCGCAGGCGTCGTGGCCGTCGGTCTCGTGGTCGGCGGCGCCATGGTCGTCCCCTGGTGGCTCGACGAGCGCGTCGACCCCTCCCACGCGCGGATCGCGGCCGGCTGGGCGCACTCGTGCGCGGTGACCGGGTCGGGCGGGGTGAGGTGCTGGGGCGCCAACACCGAGGGCCAGCTCGGCGACGGGACCGCGGCCGAGCAGACCGGCGCCGTCGAGGTCGAGGGCCTGAGCGGTCCCGTCGCGGCCCTCTCGGGGTCCGGCAACCACACCTGCGCGTTGACCACGGCGGGCGCGGTCCAGTGCTGGGGCGACAACAGCCGTGGCCAGCTCGGCGACGGGACGACCACCGCCTCCCTCCAGGCCTCAACAGTGCCCGGCCTGGAGTCGGGCGTCCGCACCGTCAGCGCGGGCGCCGGCCACACGTGCGCCCTGACCGACGAGCGCGAGGTGCAGTGCTGGGGCGCCAACGGCTCCGGCCAGCTCGGCACCGGCGACACGATCGACCGGCTCGCGCCGGCCCGGGTCGCCGAGTTGCCCACCCGCGTCACGGACGTCAGCGTCGGCAACGGCTTCACCTGCGTGGTCTTCACGGGCCGCACGGTGCGCTGCTGGGGCGACAACAGCGACGGCCAGCTCGGATCGGGCGACACCGACCCCCGCCTGCTGTGGGAGCCGATCACCACGCTCCCCCGCACCGGGTTCGTGACCGCCGGCGAGGCGCACGCCTGCACGGTCACCGGGGACGGCAAGACGTGGTGCTGGGGCGCCAACGGCTCGGGGCAGCTGGGCGCGGACGCCGCGGGCGACCACAGCGCGACACCGCTCCTGGTGGACGCGGTCCCGGCCCGCACGGCGTCCGCCGGCGGCGACCGCACCTGCACGATCACGAAGTCCGGCACCGTCGAGTGCTGGGGTGGCTCCCCCGAGGATCCCGGCAGCGCCCGCCCGCGCGAGGTCGCCGGAATAGCCGGCGCGGAGTCCGTGGCCGTCGGCGCCACGCACGCCTGCGCGACCACGGCCGAGGGGGTGCGCTGCTGGGGCGGCAACACCGCGGGCCAACTCGGCGACGGCACCACCGAGGACCGCGCCGAGCCTGTGGCGGTCGCGGGGGTGTGACCTCAGGTCCACCCCAGCGCCGCTGCACGTGACAGAGCCCAGGGCGTCCGGACTTTCGATCCGGACGCCCTGGGCTCAGGCGTTCACGGGGCGGTTCAGACCGCCTCCCACACCTCGATCTCGGCGAGGCCGATGTTCTCGGTCGAGGAGGACACGGAGTTGACCGTCAGGCGGACGCTCGTCACCGTCTTGGCCGGGAACGTGAGCGTCACCGGGCCGCCGGCGTTGTCGAGCGCCGGCACCGTCACACTCGACCCGTCCGAGAAGCTCAGCGTGCCGCCCAGGATCTGGTCGTAGGTGTTCGGGCGGTCGTAGAGGACGATCCGGTCGACGGCCGTCGGGGTGGACCAGGTCAGCTGGAGCCAGCTGCCCGCCTTCCCCTGCAGGGACGACCACTCGTTGGTCTCCGCCAGGGGCCATCCGGCGACGACGCCGTCCACGGCCTTGGACCCCTGCTGTCCGTAGTCGTAGGACGACTGGGTCACCGTGACTCCCGACAACCGCGCCACGTTCACGGGCTGCCTCGTCGTGGCGGTGATCGTCACGGACGCCTTGCTCGTCAGGGCGCCGTCGGAAACGGTCAGCTCGAAGGTGTACGCACCCGCCGCGGCGGCCGTGAAGACCGGCTTCGCCACCGACGCGCTCGACAGCGTCGCGGCCGGGCCGCCCGTCTGCCTCCACGCGTAGGTCAGCGACGTGCCCGGGTCGGGATCGGAGGACTTCGAACCGTCCAGCGTCACGACCGAACCGACGACGACCGCCTGGGCGTTGCCCGCGTTGGCGACCGGTGCCCGGTTGACCACGGCCACCGACGACGTCCCCCACGCCTCGATCTCGGCGAGGCCGATGTTCTGCGTCGAGGAGGACACCGAGGTCACCGTCAGGCGGACGCTCGTCACCGTCTTGGCCGCGAACGTGAGCGTCACCGGACCGCCCGCGTTGTCGAGGGCCGGAACGGTCACGGACGAGCCATCCGAGAAGGTCAGCTTGCCGCCGGTGATCCGGTCGTAGGTGTTCGGGCGGTCGTACAGGACGATCTTGTCGAGGGTGACCGGCGAGGCCCAGGCCAGCTGCAGCCAGGCGTTCCGCTTCTCACCCATGGAGGACCACTCGTTGGCCTCGGCCTCCGGCCATCCGGCCACGACGCCGTCCACGGCCTTGGTGCCCTCTTGGCCGTGGTCGTAAGAGGACTGCGTGACCGTCACGCCGGCGATGCGCGCCAGGTTGGTCGTCGAGGCGGCGATGATGGTGACGGACGCCTTGTTCGTCAGGGTGCCGTCGGAGACGGTCAACTCGAACACGTACGTGCCCGCCGTCGTCGCCGTGAAGGTCGGCTTCGCGACCGTCGCGTTCGACAGCGTCACCGCCGGACCCGACGTCTTCGCCCACGCGTAGGTCAGCGTCGTGCCCGCGTCGGGATCGGAGGAGGCCGAGCCATCCAGCGTCACCAAGGTGCCGGTGTTGACCGTCTGCGCGCTGCCCGCGTTCGCGACCGGCGCCCGGTTCGCCTGCGTCACCGTGATCGTGACCGACGCCTTGCTCGTCAGGGTGCCGTCGGAGACGGTCAACTCGAACACGTAGCTGCCCGCGGTGGACGGGGTGAACGTCGGCTTCGCGGCCGTCGCGCTCGACAGCGTCGCCGCCGGACCCGACGTCTTCGCCCACGCGTACGTCAACGTGTTGCCGTCAGGATCGCTCGAACCCGAACCGTCCAGCGTCACCAAGGTGCCCGTGGTGACGCTCTGCGCCGTACCCGCGTTGGCGACCGGCGCACGGTTGACGGGAGCGGTCACCGTGATCGTGACGGACGCCTTGCTCGTCAGCGCGCCGTCGGAGACGGTCAACTCGAACACGTAGCTGCCCGCCGTCGTCGGCGTGAAGGTCGGCTTCGCGGCCGACGTGCTCGACAGCGTCGCCGCCGGACCCGACGTCTTCGCCCACGCGTACGTCAACGTGTTGCCGTCAGGATCGCTCGAACCCGAACCGTCCAGCGTCACCAAGGTGCCCGTGGTGACGCTCTGCGCCGTACCCGCGTTGGCGACCGGCGCACGGTTGACGGGAGCGGTCACCGTGATCGTGACGGACGCCTTGCTCGTCAGCGCGCCGTCGGAGACGGTCAACTCGAACACGTAGCTGCCCGCCGTCGTCGGCGTGAAGGTCGGCTTCGCGGCCGTCGCGCTCGACAGCGTCGCCGCCGGACCCGACGTCTTCGCCCACGCGTACGTCAGCGTCGTGCCCGCGTCCGGATCAGAGGACGCCGAACCGTCCAGCGTCACCAGCGTGCCCACGTTGACCGTGCGATTACTGCCGGCGTTCGCCACGGGGGGCTGATTGGTGCTGCCCACGACGATCGTCACGGACGCCTTGTTCGTCAGGGTGCCGTCGGAGACGGTCAGCTCGAAGATGTAGGTGCCCGCGGTCGTCGGCGTGAAGGTCGGCTTCGCGGCCGACGTGCTCGACAGCGTCGCCGCCGGACCGGACGTCTTCGCCCACGCGTACGTCAGCGTGTTGCCGTCAGGATCGCTCGAACCCGAACCGTCCAGCCTCACCAAAGTGTTGACCGCGACCGACTGGTCGACCCCGGCGTTGGCGACCGGCGCCCGGTTGGGCTGATTCACGGTGATGGTGACGGACGCCTTGTTCGTCAGGGTGCCGTCGGAGACGGTCAACTCGAA
>JAVTWJ010000023.1:44363-50307 GCA_032229785.1 Propionibacteriaceae bacterium | reverse complement strand
TCGTGCCCGCGTCCGGATCAGAGGACGCCGAACCGTCCAGCGTCACCAGCGTGCCGGCGGCGACGTTCTGCGCCGCTCCGGCGTTGGCCACGGGGGCCTGGTTCGTGCCGCCGTAGACCTCGAATTCAGCCAAGCCGATGTTCTCGGTCGCCGAGGAGACGGAGGTGACGGTGAACTGGATGCTCGTGGTGGCGCGAGCCGGGAACGAGATGGTGGTGGCCCCCGAGTTCGCGAGGTTGCCGACCGAGACGGTGCTGCCGTCGGAGAAGGTCAGCGTGCCGCCCAAGACCTGGTCGTTGGCGTTCGGCCGGTCGTACAGCACGACCTTGTCGGCGCGGATGGAGGTGGGCCACGTGAGCTTCACCCAGCTCGCGGCCTTTCCGCCGACCGTCGCCCACTCCTTCGTCGAGTCGTCGGGCCAGCCGAGGTAGCTGCCGTCCCTGACGGCCGAGGCCGGCTGCGTCGACTCCTGCGAGGAGGCGGTGGCCGTCACGCCGCTCTGGCGCGCGAGGTTGGTGTAGTCGGCGGACGTCACCGTCACGTTCACCGTGGCCGTGCTGGTGGACGAGCCGCTCTTCGCCGTGAGGCGGAACGTGTAGGTGCCCGCCGCGGTGGGGGTGAAGGTCGGCTTCGCGCTGGTGGAGCTGGACAGACTCACCGTCGTGCCTGCCGTCTGCGCCCAGGCGTAGGTGACCGTGCCGCTGCCGGACGTGCCCGTGCCGTCGAGGGTCACCAGGGAACCGGCGGCGACCGCCTGATCGGGCCCGGCGTTCGCGGCCACGGTCGCGCCGCTGGAGGCCACGATGTACTGGCGCGAGATCCAGCCGCGGGACTCGTACTCGGCCGCATTGACCTCGTCGTCGTAGGCCCCGTAGTGGGTGAGGAACGCCGTCCGCTTGCGGGTCAGGTTCGTGCCGGTGACGTTCGCCGCCTCGTTGCTGGTGTCGTAGCCCATGTAGGAGCGCAGCAGGTGGCCGGTGCTGTAGCTGCCGCTCGCGTCGCGCGCCACGAAGCCGGCGGAATGGTGGTCGTAATGATCGCCGTCCTCGCCGTAGCCGCTCACGTAGTCGTGGGTGCGCACCGTCGTGGAGCCGTTCGACCGCATCGCGTCCAGGACCGCGTTGCGCAGCGTGGACGCCGTGTAGGAGGCGCTGCCGTCGACGGCGCTGACCGTGGAGATCGTGCCGTCCAGGAGCCGCTTGATGCTCTGGTAGCTGCGGCGGGCCGTGCCGCCTCCGAGGACACCGCCGTCGGGGAGTCGCATGAAGACCACGGAGACGTTCGGCGCGGCGTTCAGCGTGCGCAGCCGCACCGACTTGCCGGCGAGCGAGAGGGTCTTGGTCGACCACGCGTTCGACACGCCCGCCATGTAGGCGTAGGCAGCCTCGATCCCCTTCTCGCGCTCGGCCCAGTAGTCGTCCTCATAGCCCGCGTCGCCCGCCGTGAGGTAGAGCGTCCGCACGCACTTCTTGTTCGTGATGTCGGTGAGCATGTCGGGGCTGGTGAAGAGCAGGTCGTCGTCTTCATGGGCCATCACCTGCAGTGAACCACCGGAGCAGGCGTCGCCGACCGCCGCGGAGGCCGCGGGCGCGAACGCCAACTGCCCGACCACGAGGGCCACCACGGTGACGATCGCCGTCACGAAGGGGACGGATCGCCGCCCTGACCGGTAGGTATCAATATCGGCGTGCACCGTAGAGCCCCCTGAAGTCTGTTACAAAACAGTGGTGTCTCAACGATTCGGCACGAAGGCCTCCATCGGCGAGTCCACCACGCGCTAACGCTAGCATGGGTCCTAGGATGGTCGGCTTCGGCTCTGCCCGCGGACGGCTCCACCCTTCACCTTCACGTCGAGACTTGGAGCCCGCATGACCACTCCGCAGCAGCCAGGCAGCGGACGCCTTCCCCTCGTGGCGCTCATCGCCGCTCTTCTCGTCGGTCCGGTCGGGGTCGCCCTGGGCGTCGGGGCGCTGCGGCAGCAGTCCCGGACGCCGCGGGCTCGCGGCCTGGCGATCGCGGCGATCGTCGTCGGCGCCGTGCAGACGATCGTCGTCGGCTGGGCGCTGATCACCGGCGGCGCGGGCATCGGCCCGGCGTCCACCTCGCCCCCGGCCGCCACCAACACCTACCCGAGCACGCCCCCGCCCAGCGCGCCGGTCCTGGAGCCGTCCGAGAGCCCCACGCCCAAGGACGTCAAGGCCGACAACCTCGGCGAGTTCATCGCCCCCGGAGTCGACTCCTATGACTGGGCGGCCGGCGGACCCGACGCCGCCGAGACGGCCGCCGGCGCCGTCGAGGCCGAGCAGGGCACCTACACCGCCGACAGTGAGCTGATCAACGCCGCGATGGCCGAGTGGCCCACCGTCGAGCAGGCCCGCGAGCGCGCCCAGCGCAACGCAGAGACCGAAGCCGCCGGCTGGCGCCTGGTGTCGGACGGCCCGCTCGGCGGCGGCACGGGCTACTTCTGGTACTACGAGTTGGACGGCGTCGGCCGGGTTTTCTGGCACTACGGCAAGTTCTCGGCCAGCTTCACCGGCTCGCCGAACGAGGTCCAGGAGTTCTTCCTGCGGTTCCCGAAGTAGCGGCGGGTCACGGCGCCAGGCGCTCGCGCACCCAGGCGCCGCCGTCGCGGCGGTAGCGGACCCGGTCGTGGAGGCGGGACACACGCCCCTGCCAGAACTCCCAGGTCTGCGGGACCAGCCGGTACCCGCCCCAGTGCTCCGGACGCGGCGGGTTCACCCCATAGCGGGCGGCCGCCTTCGCGGCGTTCGCCACCAGGTTCGCGCGCGAGCCGATCACCTGCGACTGGGGCGACGCCCACGCGCCGATGCGCGAGTCGAGCGGACGGACCGCGTAGTAGGCGTCCGATTCCTCGGTGCTCACCCGCTCGACGTGACCCTCGATCCGCACCTGGCGCTCGAGCGGCTCCCAGAAGAACAGCAGGGCGGCGTGCGGGTTGGCGTCCAGCTCACGGCCCTTGCGCGAGGTGTAGTTCGTGTACCAGACGAGGCCGGTCTCATCGAAGGCCTTGAGCAGCACGATGCGCGCCGACGGCCGGCCCGCGGCGTCCGCGGTGGCGAGCGTCACGGCGTTCGGCTCGCGCCCCTGCTGGGCACGCGCGTCGGCGAACCAGCGCCCGAACAGGGCCAAGGGTGCGGAAGGCGCGTCGCCTTCGTCGAGTTCGCCGCGCTCGTAGCTGCGGCGAAGGCCGCTGATGTCCATGGCTGCAACCTAGTCGCCCGCGCGTCCGGGTGGGCCGGACATTCGCGCGTGCGTCAGGTCTTCGCCCGAGTGGAATAATGACGAGCATGACGAACGGTGGCCCCGGGCTGTCCTTGCAGGGCGGCAAGGGCGCGCATCTGCTTCGCCTGCGCGACGCCGGTCTTCCCGTTCCGGCCTTCGTCGTCGTGGAGACCACCGAGTACGACGCCTTCGTCGAGGCCAACGGCCTCGCGGACCTCATCGGTACCGCGCTCGCGCGTCCGGTGGACGAGGCGTCCGTCATGATCAGGGCCGCCTTCACGGGGGCCGCGCCCGACGCCGCGCAACGGGACCGGCTCGTGGCGCGCATCGCTCCCCTTCTGGACGGCGCCGAGCTGGCCGGCCCGGTCGCCGTCCGCTCGTCGGCCACCGCCGAGGACCTCCCAGACATGTCCTCCGCCGGCCAGCAGGACACCTTCCTCGCCGTCACCACCGTGCCCGACGTGATCGACCGCATCGTCGACTGCTGGTCCTCGCTGTGGACCGAACGCGCGCTCGCCTACCGCGGCCACCACGGCGTCGATCACGCCGGCGTCTCGATCGCCGTCGTGGTGCAGGCCATGGTGGAGGCCGACGCCGCCGGCGTCCTCTTCACCGCCAACCCGCGCACCGGCCGGCGCTCCGAATCGGTCGTGGACGCCGTGCTCGGCCTGGGCGAGGCGCTCGTCTCGGGGCAGGTGACTCCTGACGCGTTCGTGTGCGACACGGTCTCGGGCGCGGTGATCAGCCGCGAGGTCGCGGGCCCGGTGCCCTCCCTCGGCGACGCCCAGCTCCAGAGGCTGCTCGCGCTCGGACGCCGCGTGGTCGAGCTGTACGGCGAGCCGATGGACATCGAATGGGCGCGCGCGGGCGAGGAACTGTTCGTGCTGCAGGCCCGCCCGATCACGGCGCTCTACCCGCTGCCCGCCGCCAACCCGGGTCCGTACGACAACCCCGAGGTCTGGTTCAGCCTCGGCGCGTTTCAAGGCCTCCTCGAACCCCTCACACCGCTGGGCCGTGAGGCGATCCAGATCGTGCTCGCCGGCGCGCCCCGCATCATCGGCCGCAAAGTCGACTGGCGCACCAACCGGTCCGTCCAGCCCGCCGGCGAGCGGTTGTGGCTCCGCTTCGACGGACTGCTGCGCATCCGCGCCACCCGCAAGCTGCTCGACGAGTTCGTCGACGTCGTCGAGCCGGCGTCCGGGGCGATCCTGGCCGAACTCGCCGTCGAGGCCGAGCTGCGGCCCACCCGGGCCACACCGTCCGCCGCGACCAGCGCCGCCCTCGCGGCGGTCATTCCGGGCATCGCGGCGCGCGTGCGTGCCGCCGGCGCGAACCCGGCGGCGACGCGCCGCGCGCTCGACCGCGCCTGCGATGACCTCGTGCGCCACATCGGCCGACAGATGGAGGGGGCGGCCCGCCAGGCCACGCCGCGGGAGCGCCTCACCGCCCGGGTCGACGTGCTCGAAGCGATGGGACGCCGCGCGCTGCCCACGTTGCTGCCCGCCTTCGCGCCGGTGATGATCCCGACACTGCTCAACCTGCGCCGCATGCGCGAACTCGCCGCGCGCACCAGGCTCCCGGACGCCGACGCCCTCGCCTTGGCCGTCATGCGCGCCCTGCCGGGCAACGTCACCACGTCGATGGATCTCGCGCTCGCCGACGTCGCCGCAGCGATCCGAGGCGACGCGACCGCCTGGGGCTGGGTGGCCGAGACGCCCGCGTCCGACCTGGCCCGCCAGTTCAAGGCCGGACGCCTGCCGCGGGTGGCGCAGCGCGCCGTCGGCGAGTTCCTCGACGCCTACGGCATGCGCGGCATCGCCGAGATCGACCTGGGCGCGCCGCGCTGGCGCGACGACCCCACGCCGGTGATGCACACGATCAAGAGCTACCTGGCCCTGCCCGCCGATGCCCGGCCGCGGGCCGTACACCAGGCTGGGCAGCATGAGGCCGGCCGATCGATCCGGCGGCTGATGGACGCCTCGACGCCGGCGCGCGCCCGGAAGGTGAAGCGCGCGGCCCAGACGATCCGGGCGCTGGGCGGCGCGCGCGAGACGCCGAAGTTCATCCTCGTGCGCTGCTTCGGGCTGATCCGCGACGGCATCGACGCGTCCGCCGCCGAACTCGTCGAGCAGGGACGGCTGGCGTCCGTCTCCGACATCGCGTTCCTGCGCACCGACGAACTCCGCCGGGCTTTCACCGCCGACTGGCACGAGGTGGTCGCCGAACGCCGGGCGCTGCGCACGCTCGAGGAGCGGCGAGCCCGGATCCCGCGCGTCCTGGTGTCGGACGGCCGGACCTTCTACGAGGGCCTCCACTCCTACGGCGACCTCCGCGGCGCCGGAGTCTCGCCCGGGGTGGCGGAAGGCGTCGTCCACGTGGTGCACGACCCGCGCACGACCCACCTGCAGCCGGGCGAGATCCTCGTCTGCCGCGGCACCGACCCGGCGTGGACGCCCCTGTTCCTCGCGGCGTCCGGGCTGATCACCGAAGTGGGCGGCATGATGACCCACGGATCGGTGGTCGCCCGCGAGTACGGCCTCCCGGCGGTCGTCGGCGTCCACGAGGCGACCACACGACTGAGCGACGGTCAGCGCGTCCGGATCGACGGCGCGACCGGCGCGATCGAACTGCTCTGACCCTCGCCGCGGCCTGCCCCTCGCGGATCGCTGACCTCAGGCGCGAACACCCCGGCCGAACGTGA
>JAVTWJ010000023.1:27399-44263 GCA_032229785.1 Propionibacteriaceae bacterium | reverse complement strand
GGCCTGCCCCTCGCGGATCGCTGACCTCAGGCGCGAACACCCCGGCCGAACGTGAAGGCCCGCACCAGCTGGATGAGGCCCATCGGGATCATCACGATGCCGGCGATCATGAACAGCAGCGCCGCGCCCCACATCGGGGAGGTCAGCAGCGCGACTCCCGCCAGCACGCTCAGCAGCCCGAAGACCAGCGACCAGACACGCGACGGCGCGTCCTTGATCTGCACCAGCGCGACGACGCCCTCGATCAGCCACAGCAGGCCGACGTAGACGCCGATGAAGATGCCGAGGACCCGCGCCGACTCCGCCGGATTCGCGAAGATCACGAGGCCGGCGACCACGAACAGCGCGCCGAGCACGATGCTGAGCACGCGCGCGCCGCCCGAGGCGGTCTTGCCGAGGAAGCTGACCACGACGTAGCCGAGGCCGGCGATCAGGAAGTGAACCCCGAAGAAGATCGCCAGCACCATCGCCGTGCGCTGGGGCCAGAACGTGATCAGCAGACCGAGGATCAGCGACGAGGCGCCGGCGATCCCCAGACCCCAGCGAACGAGGCTGATGGCCTTATGCGGCAAGCTGCTGCCGTCGAGGCCGAGCGTGGTGATGACCGTCGTCTGTTGCGAGCCCATGGCGCGCCCTTCGTCGTAGGGGGACGGGGAAGTGCGTCCGGTCTCCACCGTAGCCTGCTGCGCAGCCGGCATCCATGACGTACCGGCGCTGGCCTACCCGACCACCAGCAGCAGATCACCGCCCTCGACCGCCTGCGCCTGCTGAAGCGCGACCCGCTGCACCGTGCCCGCCACGGGCGAGGTGATGGACGCCTCCATCTTCATCGCCTCGATGGTCGCGACCTGGCCACCCACCGCGACCTCGTCGCCGGCCTCGACCGTGAGCGTCACCACGCCTGAGAACGGCGCCGGCACTTCGCCCGGATGGGCCGGATTCGCCCGTTCGGCGGCGACCACGTTGGTCGTCACCGCCTCGTCGCGGACGCTCACCCGGCGCATCTGGCCGTTGATGGTGGCCATCACCGGGCGCATGCCGCGCTCATCGGGCTGACCGATCGCCTGCAGACTCATCAGCAGCGTCTTGCCGCGCTCGAGCGGGACCTCGTGCTCCAGCCCCGGCTCCAGCCCGTGCAGGAATTGCCGCGTGGTCAGCACCGACAGGTCCGAGTAGCGCTCGCGCGCCTCCTCGTAGTCCCTGGTGGGGCCGGGGAACAGCAACCGGTTGAGCGTGTGGCGAGGATCGGACGCCAGCGCCGCGGCGTCCTCCTCGGACAGTTCGGTCTCGATCGGACGCGTGCGGCGTCCGGCCAGCGCCTTGGTGCGGAACGGCTCAGGCCAGCCTCCCGGCGGGTCGCCGAGGTCGCCGTTGAGGAAGCCGATCACCGAGTCCGGGATGTCATGGCGCTGCGGGTCGGCCTCGAAGGCGCCCGGGTCGATGCCCTGGGCCACCAGGGCGAGGGCGAGGTCGCCGACGACCTTCGACGAAGGCGTGACCTTGACGATGTTTCCGAGGATCCGGTTGGCGGCCGCGTACATGTCCTCGATGGCCTCGAACCGGTCGGCCAGGCCGAGGGCGATGGCCTGCTGCCGCAGGTTGGAGAGCTGGCCGCCGGGGATCTCGTGGTGGTAGACCCGTCCGGTCGGCCCGGGCAGGCCGGACTCGAACTCGCCGTACAGCAGCCGGACGGCCTCGAAGTAGGGCTCGAGGTCTTCGGCCGCCTGCAGCGACAGACCGGTCGGACGCGGGGAGTCGTCGGTCGCGGCGATCAGCGCCGACATCGACACCTGCGAGGTGGTCCCTGCCCAGGGTGCCGAGGCGACGTCGACGGCGTCCACTCCCGCGTCGATGGCGGCGACCAGCGTCGCGAGCTGACCGCCCGCCGTGTCGTGGGTGTGCAGATGCACCGGCAGATCGAAGTTCGCGCGAAGCGCCCGGACGAGCTTGGCCGCCGCCGGGGCGCGCAGCAGGCCGGCCATGTCCTTGATGGCGAGCATGTGCGCGCCCGCCTCGACGAGTTCCTCGGCCAGCCGAAGGTAGTAGTCGAGGGTGTAGAGCTTCTCGGCCGGCGAGATCATGTTGCCCGTGTAGCACAGCGCCGCCTCGGCGACGGCGTGGTCGGTCTCACGGACGGCCTCGATCGCCGGACGAATCTGGTCGACGTTGTTGAGCGCGTCGAAGATCCGGAAGATGTCGACGCCGGTGGACGCCGCCTCGGCGACGAACGCCTGGGTGACGGCGAGCGGGTAAGGCGTGTAGCCGACGGTGTTGCGTCCGCGCAGCAGCATCTGCAGCGGCAGGTTCGGCATCACCTGGTGCAGGCCGGCCAGCCGCTCCCACGGGTCCTCCTTGAGGAAGCGCAGGGCGACATCGTAGGTGGCTCCGCCCCACGCCTCGACCGAGAACAACTGGGGCAGCATCCGGGCCAGGTGGGGTGCGACGTTGACGAGGTCACGGGTACGCACGCGGGTGGCGAGCAGGGACTGGTGCGCGTCGCGGAAGGTCGTGTCGGTGACGGCGACCTCCCTCTGCGCGCGCAGCGCCTGCGCGAAGCCTTCCGGCCCGAGGGCGAGGAGCCGCTGCCTTGAACCGTGGGGCGGTGCGGATCGCAGGTCGAGGTCGGGCAGTTTGGTTCGGGCGACGATCGGCGTCCGCGGCTCGCCGTAGGGCTGATTGACGGTGCGCTCCGCGAGGAAGCGCAGCAGTCGCGTCGCACGGTCGGCGGACGCGTGCGGCCGCAACAACTCCGGACGCTCGTCGATGAACGAGGTGGTGACGCGCCCGGCGAGGAAGTCGGGATCGCGCAGCACCCCGCGCAGAAAGGCGATGTTGGTGCTCACCCCGCGGATGCGGAACTCGGCCAGCGCGCGCTGGGCGCGCCGGGCGGCGGCGGGGAAATCGCGGCCGCGACACGTCAGCTTCACCATCATCGAGTCGAAATGGGCGCCGATCTGGGCGCCGGCGAACACGGTGCCCCCGTCCAGGCGGACGCCTGCGCCGCCGGGTGTCCGGTAAACGCTGACGGTGCCCGTGTCGGGGCGGAACCCGTTCGCCGGGTCCTCGGTGGTGACGCGGCACTGCAGGGCGGCGCCGCGGACCTGGATCACATCCTGGCTCAGGCCGAGATCGGCCAGCGTCTGCCCCGCGGCGATCCGCAGCTGAGACGAGACCAGGTCCACATCGGTCACCTCCTCGGTGACGGTGTGCTCGACCTGGATGCGCGGGTTCATCTCGATGAAGACGTAGCGGCCGTCCTGGCCGAGCAGGTACTCCACCGTGCCCGCGTTCACGTAGCCGATGTGGCGGGCGAAGCGGACGGCGTCCGCGCACATGGCCTCGCGAACCCCGGCGGGAAGGTTGGGCGCCGGCGCAAGCTCGACGACCTTCTGGTGACGCCGCTGCACCGAACAGTCACGCTCGAACAGGTGGATGACCTCGCCCGAAGCGTCGCCGAGCACCTGCACCTCGATGTGGCGTGGATCGACGACCGCCTGCTCCAGGTAGACGCGTCCGTCGCCGAACGCGGCGTCCGCCTCGCGCATGGCCTCCACGAGCGCCGCCGGCAGCTTCGCGGGGTCGTCGACGCGGCGCATGCCACGCCCGCCGCCGCCGGACACCGCCTTCACGAACACCGGGTAGCCGATCTCCTGCGCGGCGGCGACCAGGGCGTCCACGTCCTCGGATGGCTCGGCGCCGCGCAGCACCGGCAGACCGGCCTCACGCGCCGCTGCGATCGCCACCGACTTGTTGCCGGTGAGCCGCAGCACCTCGGCGCTGGGCCCCACAAAAGTGATGCCCTCTTCGGCGCAGCGCCGCGCCAGCCCCGCGTTCTCGCTGAGGAACCCATAGCCGGGGTAGATCGCGTCCGCGTGGGCGGCCTTCGCCGCGCTGATCACGCCCTCGACGTCGAGATACGCACGTACCGGGTGACCTCGTTCGCCGATCTCGTAGCTCTCGTCCGCCTTCAGGCGGTACTCGGCGAGCCGGTCTTCGTAAGGGAAGACCGCGACGGTCTTGATGCCGAGCTCGGTCGCGGCGCGGAACGCACGAACGGCGATCTCTCCACGATTGGCGATGAGAACCTTCGAGAACATGAGCGAACCCTTCCGTCGTTGGGCGGTCGTTCGCACAATGTAGTGCCCGCGCGCACTCCAGCGGGATAGGTGGATCGTGGACGCCGACGGCGCAGGCTCGGCAGTGCCGGCGCCCACTCCAGCAGGATGCCTCCCTCGCCCAGTCTCGCGAACGCGTCTGGTCGTCCGGTTCGCGTTCTCCGGTTCGCGTTCTCCGGCGCCCGGTCAGTGTGCGCGTGCGGGCTCGTGGGCGCAGAAGGGTTCCTCGGCGAGGTAGTCGCCGGTCATCGCATACGCCCGGGCGCGACTGCCGCCGCAGGCGTCCCGGTAGCCGCAGACGCCGCACTTGCCCTTGAGCAGCGTTCGGTCGCGCAGCTGCCGGAAAACCGGAGAAGTCCGGTAGATCTCGATGATGTCCCCGTCGCGGATGTTGCCCGCCTTCACCGGCAGGAAGCCCGACGGATAGACGTCGCCGACGTGCGAGATGAACACGAAGCCGTCGCCGTCGTTGACGTTGCGGGCGCGGCCGATGCCGTCGGACTGCGAGTAGTGCATGCCGCGGGTCATCACCTCGCGGACGTCCTCGTCGCCGCCCGCGCGCACCTCGGCGCGCTTGCGCTGCATCACCACGCGCGAGTACTGCGGCGCAGCGGTCGCTTTGACGTCGAACGGCGCGGTCTTCGACAGGTCGTAGAGCTGGTGGAACACCTGCTCGAACTCCTCGGCGGAGGCCACGTCATCAGCCTTCGCGCGGCCCATCGGCACGAGGAAGAAGACCTCCCAGAACACGACGCCGAGGGTGGTCATCAGCGCGGTCATGGCGTCCATGTCGTCGATGTTCGCCTTGCGGATCACCGTGTTGACCTGGGTGGACAGCCCGACCTCCTGCGCCTCGCGCAGGATCCGCAGGCCGTGGTCGAAGCTGCCGTCGACGCGGCGGAACTCGTCGTGGATCTGCGCGTTCGAGCCGTCGAGCGAGATGGCGAGGCGGGTGAGGCCGACGTCCTTGAGCTGCTGCAGCAGTTCCTTCGTGGCCAGCGAGGTGGTGGCGGGCGTGATGCCCATCCGCAGACCGAGCTGGGCGCCGTACTCGACGAGTTCGACGATGTCGGGACGCTTGAAGCAGTCGCCGCCCGAGAACACGAACACGATCGGCCCGAACTCGCGGAACCTCTTCATCATCGCCTTGGCCTCGGCAGTGCTCAGCTCGCCGCGGTCGCGCAGCGGCTGGGCCATGGCCCGGCAGTGCTTGCAGGCGAGATCGCAGGCCTGGGTGGTCTCCCAGATCGCGATGAACGGCGCCGAATCGAAGTCGAGGTTGCGCCGCGACGCGCCGTGGCCACCGGGGTGACCACCCGGATGCCCGGAGGGATGCCCTCCTCGTCCGGGATGGTCGGGAGGACCCTGTCGGCCGACGGGGGGCGCGGGATGACCGTTGACGGGCGGAGTCATGCCCATCAGCGTACTACGACATTCGGTAGTAGGCACCGGACGGCGACCGCCTCCTGCCATCGAACGGACCCGCGCGAGGGCGCGCCCAGACGAAGACGCTCGCCAACGTCCCCTCCCGGTGGGCACGGGCTCCACTAGGCTGGACGCCGTGACTCGCCGCCTGCTCGCCCTCGTCCTGCCCCTGGCCGGCACGATCGTGCTGAGCGGGTGCGCGACCGCGGCGGTGGTGGGCGCGACGTCCTCATCGGCGCCGGCGGCGTCCGCGGCCTCCGCGGCGCCCTCGCCCGCCGCCGCGACCAGCGTGCTACCCAGCCCGTCGGCCGCCGAGGCGGGATCACCGTCCACCGCCACCGCGAAGCCCGCTCCCCCACCCGACACCCGCACGGGCACGGCGCTGGACGAGCCCTACACGGTGGACGGGGTCGTGGTGGTCAGCAAGGAACACCGGCTGTCGGGATCCCATGTGCCGGCGTGGGCGTCGAATCCGCATGGTCTGCACGCGGACGCTTATGCCGCCTTCCAGAAGCTGGCGGCCGCGGCGAAGGCGGACGGCGCCCCGGTGAGCATCCGCAGCGGCTACCGCTCCTACGCCGCACAGCGGACGAGCTTCGCGAATGCGAAGAAGCAGTACGACGACGCGACCGCGCGCCGCTACTTCGCCGAGGCGGGGGCGTCCGAACACCAGACCGGCCTCGCGCTGGACGCCTGGGACGGCCGCAACCGCGGCACCGCCTTCGCGCGCACCCAGCAGGCCTCCTGGCTGGCCGCGCACGCGCACGAGTACGGCTTCGTCGTCCGATACCCGCAGGGCAAGACCGACATCACGGGGTACGCCTGGGAGTCGTGGCACCTGCGCTGGGTCGGTCCCGAGATCGCGGCGGCCTTCGGCCCGAACTCGTCGCTCACGCTCGAGGAGTACCTGGGCCTCGCCTGAGGCCCCGCGACGTCACGCCTTCGCCGCCCGCGGGATCGTCCCCTCGCGGCTGGGCTCGCGCGGATCACAGATGGCGACGAACTGGTGGCGCGGGTCGTCCAGCCGGGCGGCGGCTTCCACCACGGTGGGGTTCATGATCGGACTAGGGCGCACGAATTGTCGTTACCAGGACGGTCGATCAGGCAATAGGCGCTCCGGGCCAACGAGTGGTCGTTATGGAGGGGTGTGGGGTGCCTCATAACGACCATTCGTTGGCCGGGAGTGGTCCTGGCTCTGACGAGTGGCGTGGAAACGACCATTCGTGCGCCCGACCATCACCCACGCGTCGCAGGCCACCCCTCCGCGTCGCGCGCCACCCTTCACCCGCCACTCCTGCCACGCACGCGTCACGCGCCACGCCTCCGCGTCGTGCGCCACCCTTCACCCGCGACTCGTGCCGCGCGCCACGCTTCCTCGTCGCGCGCCACCCCGCGCCTCGTCGGGTGCGCAGCCCGTGAGACGGGGTTTCAGAGCCCGAGAGCCCGGGCGATCCGCTCGATCACGCGCTGTGGTTCGAGCATGATCTCCTTGACCTGCCAGCGCACGAACCGATAGCCCAGGTCGCGTAGCACCTGCTCGCGATCCTTCTCGGCGACATACCCGGATGCTTCGCGGTACTTGACCGCGCCGTCGCATTCGCCGATCAGCCGCACATGGTCCCAGTAGAAGTCGGGATAGAACCGTCCCACGGCGGTCCGGATCTCTGCCTGGCAGGCGGGAGCAGGAAGCCCGGCCAGGATCATGCGGCCGGCGGACAGCGATTCACCCGGAGACTCTCGGAGCGCGTCGACCGCGGCGATCGCCCCGGCCAACTGCCGGCCGCGCCGCCGGGATTCGGCGGACTGGGTGAAGAGGTCGCGCGCGGCGCTGACGAGCGGTTCGGCTCCGTAGTGCTGGCGGCGCGGTGCCGTGACCATGGTGCCGATGAGGATCCGTGCGGCGGCATCGAGCAGGACCAGGGCTCCGGGCAACTCCTGATCGAGGGCGAGGTCGACGGCCGTGCGCGCCGGGCTGGTCACGGGGTAACCCTCGTCGTCCGCCTGCACCTGACCCGGCGCGAACCCGGCTCGCCGATGGGCGGCCGTTCCGCCGCGCGAGCTGTGCCCGTCGAGCGGGAGCGTGATCGCCGGCGGCAAATCGTGCCACGCGCCGAATCCAGGGGTGGGCAAGCCCCAGATGAGGGCCGCCGACTGATGGCTGATCACGGCGTCGGGGTGAACCACCGTCTCGGCGCGGGCGTTGAGAAGATGTTGACGCTCGGCGTCTTCGGGCCAGTGCGCCGCCGACAGATAGATGCCGCGACGCACGGCGATCAGGCGTCCCGCGGCGAGTTGCGTGCGCAGCATCCCCGGGGTGACACCCGCGGCGAGCAAGGCCTGCCGGGTCACGGGTCGGGACGGAAGGGAGACGGGCCGGGGTGTGCGCACTCAGCCACTGTGGTCCGTCGCATGCCCGGGCCGCCAGTACCTTTCGCGCATCTGTGGATGACTCACGCAGTTCCTCCGGCGGCGAGCACGACCGCTGCCGCCTCGGACGTGCCCAGTTCCTCTGTCGGGCACTGCAGTTCCAAGCAGCTGCGGTTGTCGTCGAGGACCGCGCCACCACCGACGCGGTAGCGCGACACCGTGCTGGCGATCACCAGCACGCTGGGTCGCCTCGTAGCCGAACAAGCAGTCCCAGCCGCGGCTCCCAGTCGGCCGTCGCCGACTCGTCGTCGCTCACCTCACCGCGGGTCGAACTGCCCACCTGCCAGCGCGGGCAGGCCCCGGAGACGAATCCGGAACCGGCGGAGTGCCGGGGACCAGGACGTCCTGCCGCCCGGGGTCGACCACCAGCCGTCCCCGGGCGGAAGGGCCGCTGCTCACGGCACCGATCAGCAGGCGGTCAACTCGTCAGGACGGCCGCGATCGACTCGCTCACGTAGCGCACGTTGTTGTCGTTGAGCGCGGCGACGCAGATGCGTCCGGTGTCGGTGCCGTAGACGCCGAACTCATTGCGCAGCCGAACCATCTGGTCCTTGCTCAGGCCCGAGAACGAGAACATGCCGACCTGGTCGGTGATGTAGCTCACGTCGGCCTGGACGCCGGCGGTCTTCAGACCTTCGACGAGCGCCGCGCGCATCGCCTTGATCCGGTCGCGCATCTCGCCCAGCTCGGCCACCCACTGCGCCCGCAGCGCGGGATCGCCGAGCACGGTCTCGACCAGCGCGGCGCCGTGCGTCGGCGGGTTCGAGTAGTTGGTGCGGATCGCGATCTTCACCTGCGACAGCACGCGCTTGGCCTCGTCGGCGTCCGCACACACCAGCGACAGCGCACCCACGCGCTCGCCGTACAGTGAGAAGGACTTCGAGAACGACGTCGACACCAGGAAGCTCTCGACCTGGTCGGCGAAGGTGCGGACGACTCGGCCGTCCTCGTCGATGCCCTCGCCGAAACCCTGGTAGGCCATGTCGAGGAAAGCGGTCAGGCCACCCGCCTTCACGGCCGCGATCACGCGATCCCAGTCGGACGCCGACAGGTCGTATCCGGTCGGGTTGTGGCAGCACGCGTGCAGGACGACGATCGTGCCCGCGGGCGCCGCCTCGAGGTCGGCGATCATGCCATCGACGTCGACCGCCTTCGACTCGGGGTCGTAGTAGCGGTACGTGCCGACCCTAAACCCGGCGCGGGCGAACAGCGCCTGATGGTTCTCCCAGCTCGGGTTGGAGATGAGCACCGTCGCCTCGGGGGTCACCTGGCGCAGGAAGTCGGCGCCCACCTTGAGCGCGCCGGTGCCGCCCAGCGCCTGGATCGTCACGACGCGTCCGGCGGCCAGCACCGGCGACCCGGCCCCGAAGACCAGTTCCTTCACGTCGTCGTTGTAGGCGGGCATGCCGTCGATCGTCTGGTATCCCTTCGGCGACGGATTCTCCGCGAGCGCGTGTTCGGCCGCCTCGACGCAGCGCAGCAGGGGGAGCTTGCCCGAGGCGTCCTGATAGACGCCCACGCCGAGGTTCACCTTGCGCGGGTCGGCGTCCGCCTTGAATTGCTCGGTGAGGCCCAGGATGGCGTCCGGCGGAGCCTGCTGGACGCGGGAGAAGAGGGACATCGATGACCGCCTTTCGTCGAGCCAAGCCTAATGCGAACGGCAGATCAGGGCTGAACGGTCCAGGACGGGGGCTCGTCGCCGCCGGCTTCTTCGTCGGCCTCGCCCTCGGCGAAGGTCTGGTGCACCTTGCCCTGGGCGTGGTGCGTGGGCGCGTAGATCGCGTACAGCTGCAGCGGCTCGTCGCCCGTGTTGATCACGTCGTGCCAGGTGCCGGCGGGGACCTGGATCGACCACCCGTCCTCGACGTCCTGGGAGAAGGTGAGGTCGTCCTCGGCCGGGCCCATCACGCAGCGGCCCCGGCCTGCGTCGACGCGCAGGAACTGGTCGGTCTCGTCGTGCACCTCGAGGCCGATCGATTCCCCGACCGGGATCGACATCAGGGTGACCTGCAGGTACTTGCCCGTCCACGCCACCGTCCGGTACGTCGTGTTGCCGCAGGTGGCGGTCTCGATGTCGAACGAGTTCGGCCGGGGTCCGTTGTCGGTGATCTGCATGATCGTCCTTCTTCCGTGGGTTGCTCCCACGGTAACGCCCCCGGCCGAAGCCGACGTCTGGTTCCTGCGTTAAGCCGCGTTCCTTCGCTCAGGCCTGCTGGACGGCCGACACCTCGAGCTCGAGGGTGATCTTGTCGGAGACGAGGAAGCCGCCGGTCTCGAGCGCAGCGTTCCAGGTCAGCCCGAAATCGGAGCGGTTGATCGCGACCGAGCCCTCGAATCCGATCCGCTTGTTTCCGAAGGGGTCGGTGGCCTGGCCCTGGAACTCGAACGGGATGGTGACCGAGCGGGTGATGCCACTGATCGTGAGGTCGCCGGTCACCTCGACGACGTCGCCGTCGATGACGAAGTCGGTGCCCCGGAAGGTGATGGCCTGGTGGGCGTCCGCCTCGAAGAAGTCGGCCGAGCGCAGGTGGGCGTCGCGGTCGGCGTTGCGGGTGTTGATCGAGGAGGTCGCGATGTCGACGGTCAAGGTGGACGCCGAGGGATTCTCGCCGTCGATCGTGGCGGTGCCCGTGTACTCGTCGAATGAGCCCCGGACCTTGGTGACCATCGCATGACGGGTCCAGAAGCCGATGGTGCTGTGGGTGGGATCCAGGGCGTAGGTGCCCTTGAGGTCGGTGAGCTGAGTCATGGATCGTCCTGTCGTCGAGGTTGTCGGAGTCGATGATAGCCGATCTACTTGAAACCTCAACTAAACGGTCGCGGTGCCTTGCTCGCGTCGGCGCCGTGGGCTGTAGTGTGGCGCCCGAGCGATGACAAGCCTCGAGGAGGAGTGCTATGACGACCCCCGCGACGATTGGCCACGACGGCAGATCCCTGGACCTGCCCTTCGTGCAGGCCACCCAGGGCAACAACGGTTACGACATCAGCAAGCTGCTCGCCTCCACCGGCGACACCACGTTCGACATCGGCTTCGCCAACACGGCGGTCTGCAAGTCGGCGATCACCTACATCGACGGCGACGCCGGCATCCTGCAGTACCGCGGCTACCCGATCGAGCAGTTGGCTGAGAAGTCGACCTTCCTGGAGACGTCGTATCTCGTCCTGTACGGAGAACTGCCGACGGCCGCGCAGCTCGCCGACTTCACCGAGAAGATCTCCCACCACATGGTGATCGACGAGCGACTGCGCGAGCTGTTCCGCATCTTCCCGCGCAAGTCCCACCCCATGCCCGTGCTGTCGGCCGCCATCACCGCGCTGTCGACGTTCTCCACCGACACGATCGGCTTCGAGCCCGAGAAGGTGGACGCCGCCACGCACCGCCTGCTGGCGAAGCTACCCACGCTCGCGGCGTACTCCTTCAAGAACTCGACCGGCATGCCGACGCTGTGGCCCGACTACTCGCTGTCCTACATCGAGAACTTCCTGCGCATGTCGTTCGGTACCGTCACCAACCCCTACGAGCTCGACGACGAGATCACCCGCGCGCTCGACGTGCTGCTGATCCTGCACGTGGACCACGAGCAGAACTGTTCGACGTCGACCGTCCGTCTCGTCGGCTCGTCGCAGGCCAACCTGTACGCCTCGATCGCCTCCGGCGTGCATGCGCTGTCCGGCCCCCTGCACGGTGGCGCCAACCAGGCCGTGCTCGAGATGCTCCGCGACATCCGCGACAACGGCGTGACCGTCAAGGAATACGTCAACAGGGTGAAGGACAAGTCCGACACCACCCGCCTGATGGGCTTCGGTCACCGCATCTACAAGAACTACGATCCGCGCGCGGCGATCATCAAGAAGCACGCGGACGCCATCCTCAAGGTCCGCGGCGGCAGCGACCAGCTGCTCGACATCGCCCTCGAGCTCGAAGAGGCGGCGCTGTCCGATCCGTACTTCGCCGAGCGCCGGCTGTACCCGAACGTCGACTTCTACACCGGCCTGATCTACCAGGCGATGGGCTTCCCGGTCGACATGTTCACGGTGCTGTTCGCCCTCGGACGCCTGCCGGGCTGGATCGCGCAGTGGCGCGAGATGGTCAGCGACCCGACCAACAAGATCGGCCGCCCGCGCCAGATCTACGTCGGCCAGACCAAGCGCGACTACGTGCCCGTCCCGGAGCGCTGAGCCTCACCCACGAGCGCCCCCTTCCGGCTTCGGCCGGAAGGGGGCGTTCTGCACGGGCGGTGCGGCCGAAGCGGCTGCGGCGTGCTGGCCGACGTGCCGGCCGACGTGTGGCGGTCAGCGTGTGGCGGCCGGCAACCCACGAGCTGCTCGATCGAGCCGAGGCCTCGGCCACACGCCGCGATCACTAGATGTAGTGTGCCTTGCGCCAAGACAGCACAACGTGTAGTTTCTTCCTCGCCACATGAACCGAACTACACCGGTGTGATTCCGGGTCCCTCCAGGAGTGCGACATGACGATCAGGGTCTTCTCGAAGCCGGCCTGCGTGCAGTGCACCGCGACCTACAAGGCCCTCAGCAAGCACGGCCTGGACTACGAGGTGGTCGACCTGTCCGCCGACGAGAAGGCGCTCGCCGAGGTGATGGCGCTGGGTTACCAGCAGGCGCCCGTCGTCGTCGACGGCGACCAGCACTGGGCGGGCTTCCGGCCCGACATGATCAAGCAGTCCGCCAGGCGGGCCCTGGCCGCCTGAGCCGGGCACCCGGGCGGGGTCAGGGCTGGTCCCACCGGCCGCGATTCGCAGGCGCCGCACGCTGCGGCCGCAAGACGCGCGTCACGGCGTCCGTCACCGCCTGAATGACCTCCGGGACGCGCGCCGTGGTCCTCAGGTCAAGGCGCCATTGAGCGCCCGGGACGGTCTCGAGGAAACCGATCCCGTCGAGGAACGCGGCCGGCAGATGCTGGCAGTCGGGCACACCGTGGGTGCCCGGCGCCACCAGCATCCGCACCCCGCGGTGCGTCTGCGCGGCAGCCAGCCGGTGCATCAGCTGGGTTCCGATCTGCTCGCCCAGATCCTCCCGCCGCACCCAGGCCTGCACGATCACGGTGCTGCCGTCGGGATAGAGCCCGCCCAGCACGGACGCCGGCGCCGCCGCCAGCATCCCGACCACCTCGCCATCACGGACAGCCTTGAATCCGAACACCGCCGGCGGCGGCGTCCGACCACACCAGGTGCAGCCGAGCGAGGTGAGGTCCTGGCTGTCGAGCGACATCAGTGAGCGCATCTCCACCCCTTCCCTTGGGCAACCCGTACGAAGGTGGGACAATGGCCGGGTGAGCTCTTTGGAACCGTTCCGCCGTGACACACGACTGGACTCCCACATCGATCAGTATGCAGACCGGACCGGTTCCATGACGGTTTCTGCCGTACGCGCTCTGTTTTCCGTCGCCAACCGGCCCGAGGTCGTCTCCCTCGCCGGCGGCATGCCCAACATCGCCGACCTGCCGCTGGCCGAGCTGGGGCAATCCTTCGACCGGCTGGTGCAGACGCGGGGCATCCAGGCCATGCAGTACGGCTCCGGTCAGGGCGAACTGTTCATCCGCGAGAAGGTCTGCGAGGTGATGGCCGAGGAGGCCATCGTCGCCCACCCCGACGATGTGGTGATCACCTGCGGTTCGCAGCAAGCGCTCGATCTGGTCACGCGGATCTTCATCAACCCCGGCGACGTGATCCTGTGCGAGGCGCCCTCCTACGTCGGCGCCATGGGCACCTTCAACTCCTACCAGGCACGCATCCATCATGTCGCGATGGACGACCACGGCCTGATCCCGCAGGCGCTGGCCGAGTCCCTCGGTGCCCTGCGCGCCGCAGGTCAGCGGGTCAAGTTCCTCTACACGATCCCGAACTTCAACAACCCGACCGGCATCACCCAGCCCCTCGAACGGCGCCGCGAGATCCTGGCGGTCGCGCGCGAACACGGCCTGCTGATCGTCGAAGACAACCCCTACGGCCTGCTCACCATCGACGGCGAGCCGATCGACGCGCTGCGCTCGATGGACGACGACGTGATCTACCTCGGCTCGTTTTCCAAGACGTTCGCGCCCGGCTTCCGGGTCGGCTGGGTGCTGGCCCCGCACGCCGTCCGCGAGCGGCTGGTCATCGCCCAGGAGGCCGCCGTGCTGTCGCCGCCCGTGTTCAGCCAGTTCGCGATCGCGGACTACCTCACCAACTTCGACTGGCGCGGCCAGATCGACGCCTTCCGGTCGATGTACGCCGCACGGCGGGACGCGATGCTGCAGGGCTTGCAGGCGTCCATGCCGCCCGGCACCACCTGGACGACTCCGAACGGCGGCTTCTTCGTGTGGGTGACCCTGCCCGAGGGCCTGGACTCGCAGGCGCTGCTGCCGCGCGCGGTCACCGAGCGCGTCGCGTTCGTCCCGGGCACCGCGTTCTACGCCGACGGTTTCGGCAGCCGGAACATGCGGCTGTCGTACTGCTTCCCCACGCCCGAACGGATCCTCGAAGGATGCCGCCGGCTGGGCAAGGCCATCACCGACGAGCTCGACATGCACGCCACCTTCGGCCTCGGCACGGACGTGGCCCGGCATCGTCCGGTCTCCGGTCCCGCCCCGAACCTCACCTGACCCTGCCTATATCGAGGAGCTGCAACGTGTCCGACAACGTGATCGTCTTGGCCGGCGGGCTCTCGCACGAACGCGACGTGTCCCTGCGCTCGGGACGCCGGGTGGCGCAGGCCCTCCGCGACGCCGGCCACCGGGTCATCGAAGCCGACCTCACGGCGTCCCTGCTCGAGACCCTCGACGCCGCCGGCAAGGCCGCCGTGGTGTTCCCCGTGCTGCACGGCGGCGCCGGCGAGGACGGTGCGCTGCGCGAGGTGCTCGACCTGCTCGCCGTCGCCTACATCGGGTCGGACGGCCCCACGTCGCGGATCGCGTTCGACAAGGCCGTCAGCACCTCGCTGGTCGCCCGCGCGGGGCTCGCGACCCCCCGCCAGGTCGCGCTACCGCAGACCGTGTTCCGCGAACTGGGCGCCGGACGCCTCGTGGACGCCCTCGTCGAAGGCCTGGGCTTACCGATGATGGTCAAGCCGTCCCGCGGCGGCTCCGCGCTGGGCTGCACCAAGGTGAGCGATGCCGCGGAACTGCCGGCCGCGATCGTGACGGCCTTCAGCTACGGCGACGTGGCGATCGTGGAGGAATTCGTCGAGGGGATCGAGGTCGCGGTCACCGTGATCGACCTCGGCGAAGGCCCGCAAGCGCTGCCCGCCGTGCAGATCCAGCCACGTTCAGGCGTGTACGACTACACCGCGCGGTACACCGCCGGCGAGACCCGCTTCGTCGCCCCGGCCGAGCTTGACGACGACGTCAGCGCCGCCTGCGCGTCCCTGGCGCTCGCGGCCCACCGCGTCCTCGGTCTGCGCGACCTCTCCCGCACCGACCTGATCGTGCGCGACGGCGTCCCGGTCTTCCTCGAGGTGAACGTCGCTCCGGGCATGACCGAGACGTCGCTGGTGCCGCTGGCGATCGAGGCGTCTCATCGCTCGTTCGCCGACGTGTGCGCGCGCCTGGTCGCGCAGGCCAGCGAGCGGAGCCGCACCGCCCTGTCATGAGTACACGCCTCCAACAGATCCTGCTCGTCGGCGTCGGCGTGGCGGGCGCGTTCGTCATGGTGCTGCTGGGGCTGTGGCAGATGCAGGTATTCGTCGACCAGGGCAACCGGGGCGTCGCCGAGCGCGCGTCGCAGCCGCCCGTTCCCCTGGACGGCGAGGTGGACGCCCACGGCGCCATCGGCGATATCTACGGCAAACAGGTCACCATCGTCGGGACGTACGTGCCCGGACAACAGGAGCTGGTCCCCACCGGCAACCGCTGGCGTGTGCTCGCGGCATTCGAGATGCGCGACGGGCGCGTGCTGCCCGTGGTGCGCGGGGCGGCGTCGGATCCGGAGGCGATCCCCGCTCCCCCGGCCGGCGAGCGCACCGAGGTCGGCCTGTTCCTGCCGGGTGAAGGCGACCCTGAGCCGGGCTCGGCCGGCGCGTCCGGCCGTCCGGGCGAACTCGGCTCGGTGCGGATGCCGCTGCTGGCCCAGCGGTGGTCACAGCAGCTGATCCCCGGCTTCGTCACGCTCGGCCAAGAGGACGCCGTGGCCCACGGGCTCACCCAGGCGTCCGTCGAGCTGCCCGCCGGCGAGGGTGCCGCGCGGAACAGCGGCTACGCCCTGCAGTGGTGGGTGTTCGCGGCCTTCGGGCTCGGCATGGCCATCAAACTCGCCCACGGCCTGGGCGTCCGCGAGCGCCGAGCCCAGGACGCCACCCTCGCGGCACAGGCAGAGCCGGAGCGGACGGACGCCGTCCAGACCCGCTCGGTCCAGATCGACCGTGTGCAGACTGACCGTGCGCAGATCGACCCTGCGCAGACCGACCCTGCGCAGACCGACGCTGCGCAGACCGACGGAGAGGAATCCATGCCATGAGCATGTCACTCGACGACAGCCCGATCGAGACCGGCGAGCTTCCCGGCATCCGCGGTGCGCTGCTGCGCTATCGCGTCATGGCGTGGCTGGTCGGCGTCCTGTTGATGGTGCTGGTGGTGGTCGGCATGCCGATGAAGTACGTCGGCCACAATGACCTGGTCGTCACCGCGGTGGGTGTCCCCCACGGCTGGCTGTACATGGTGCTGCTGATCACGGCCTACGACCTCGGCCGTCGGGTGAAGTGGCCCTGGCTGAGGCTGTTGCTGATCGCGCTGGCCGGCACCGTGCCGTTCCTGTCGTTCGTGGCCGAGCACTACGCCACGAGGGACGTGCGCGCCCGCATCGCGACGATCCAGCAGCACCCCGAACGCTGAGCCGCCCGGTCATCGATCCCGCCCGGTCATCGATCCCGCCCGGTCATCGATCCCGCCCGGTCATCGATCCCGC
>JAVTWJ010000023.1:0-27299 GCA_032229785.1 Propionibacteriaceae bacterium | reverse complement strand
CCGCCCGGTCATCGATCCCGCCCGGTCATCGATCCCGCCCGGTCATCGATCCCGCCCCCGGCAATCGATCACCGACCGGTCGGGATCGGCGCGCCGGCCAGCCCGAGACATCACTGCGTCCAAGCTTAGGCGACAAGCCCATGTGAGTATTTATCGATATATACTTACGTTGGTTTAGCCTCTTAGGCACTTGTCGGGATTCCCTGGCGCAGCACCGACAGGACCCGGTCCAGATCCTCCTCGCCCGCGAACTCGATGGTGATCCGGCCCTTGGTCTTACCGATCTGGACGTTCACCCGCGTGTCGAAGCGGTCGGTGAGCACCTCCGCCAGCTGGCTCGCCCGGGGTGACGGCGTCCGCGGCACGACGGTGCGCCGCGCGCGTTCCCCGCGCTGCCCCATCGCGACGATCTCCTCCACGGTCCGCACGCTCAGCCCCTCGGCCACGATCCGCTGCGCCAACCGCTCCTGGTCGACCGGGTCATCGAGCGCCAGAAGGGCTCGGGCGTGCCCCGCCGAGAGGACGCTCGCCGCCACGCGTCGCTGCACTGGCGCCGGAAGCCGTAGTAGACGGATGGTGTTGGAGATCTGCGGGCGCGATCGCTTGATGCGCCCGGCGAGCTGCTCTTGGGTGCAGTCGAAGTCGTCGAGCATCTGCTGGTAGGCGGCTGCCTCCTCCAACGGGTTGAGCTGGACCCGGTGCAGGTTCTCCAGGAGCGCGTCGCGCAAGAGATCGTGGTCGGCCGTGTCGCGGACGATCGCGGGGATCGTCGCGAGGCCCGCACGTCGCGTCGCGCGGAGGCGCCGCTCGCCCATGACCAGCTCGTAGCTGTCGCCCACGCGGCGCACCACCACGGGCTGCAGCAGGCCGACCTCTCGAATCGAGTCGACGAGCTCGGTGAGATCGTCCTCGTCGAACACCTGGCGCGGCTGCCGCGGGTTGGCCTGGATCGCCTCCACAGGAAGCTCGACGAAAGCGGCGCCCTGGGGAGCGGGCACCAGATCGGCTTCCGTCTCAGCGGGACGCTCGACGGGTGCGGCCGGCGCGAACGCCGACTCTTCGGGGGTGGTGGGGCGAATGAGGTCGCCGAGCCCGCGGCCGAGGCCGGTGCGCTGACGGGGTGCTGCCATGGTGATCCTCCTTGTCAGTGGTGGGTGGCGCCGCGTTCGGCGATCTCTCGGGCCGCAGCGACGTACGCCTGCGCTCCGACAGAGTTGTACTGATAGCTGAGCACGCTTTGCCCGTAGGACGGAGCCTCGGCCACGCGCACTGAACGCGGTATCACCGCCTCGAGCGTCTCGCGTTCGAAATGGCGATGCACCTCCTCCGCCACCTGCGCGGCAAGGTTGGTGCGGGCGTCGAACATCGTGAGCAGCACCGTCGAGAGAACGAGGTCGTCGTTCAGGCGTCCCTTGACCAGGTTGATGGTCCGCAGCAGCTGGGTGACGCCCTCGAGCGCGTAGTACTCGCACTGGATCGGGATCAGGATCTCCTGAGCGGCGACCAGCGCGTTGAGCGTGAGCAGTCCCAGCGAAGGGGGACAGTCGATGAAGACGTAGTCCACCAGATAGCGGTCGAAGAAGACGTCGAGCGCGTCCTTCATCCGGGTTTCACGTGAAACGGACGCCACCAGCCCCACCTCGGCGCCCGCCAAGTCGATGGTCGCCGGCAGCACCCAGAGCCCGGGCACATCCGGGCAGCGTTGCAGCGCATCGATGATCGGCACGCCATCGACCAGGCACTCGTAGGTGCCGACCGTCCCTTCGCTGTGCTCGACACCAAGCGCGGTTGACGCATTGCCCTGCGGGTCGGTGTCGATCACCATCACCTTCAAGCCGCCCTGAGCCAAGGCGGCCGCCACGTTCACCGCCGTGGTCGTCTTACCCACACCACCCTTCTGGTTGGCGACCACCACGGTGCGCGGGTGGTCCGGGCGGGGGAGGGACGGCGTTTCACGTGAAACGTCGATGGCGAGATCGTCCGGCGCCTCCGCAGCAGCGGTGGCGAACTCGTCGACCTCGTGCGCGATCCGGCGGGGCCCTGTCGGGGAAGTTGACACAAGCAGTCCATCTTTCGAGGCATCAAGGAATGCGACGAATCTACCTCAACCCGAACCGTCGGTCCGTCCGTCTCCACGCAGATTGCGTCGGTCTCCTCGCCGGTCGAGCACGTGCAGACCTCCCGCCAAACCGCTTTGTCGATACATCGCCTACCGCTTAATCCATGCCTCGCTATATCGATATATAGAGTTAGACACATCGACCGCGAGGTACTCTCGCCTCGTTCCATGGCTCGTCACGCGACCACACGCGACCACACGCGACCACACGCGAGCGGGAAGGCGATCAGCGGCGGCAGATGATGCGCCAGGTCGGCTCGGCGCCCGGGTAGAGGGTCACCGTCTCGGCTTCCGCGACCAGCCGGTGCCTGGTGAGCTCGGCGGCGGCGTCGGCCACCTCGGCCGCAGCGCTCGCGCCCTTGAGCGCCACGATCACCCCCGCCTTCGCCAGCAGCGGAACCGACCAGCCGAGCAGGCGGGGGAGTGGGGCGAGCGCGCGCGAGGTCACCGCGTCATAGGTGTCGTGATGGGCCAGCGCATCCCGGGCGTCCGCGCCCATCGCCCGGCCGCGGATCACCTGCACCCGATCGCCGAGCTCAAGCTCGGCCACGACGCCCTCGAGAAAGGTCGCCCGGCGCAGCAGGGGCTCCAGCAGCGTGATCCTCAGATCCCTACGCGCCAACGCCAGCGGGATGCCGGGCAGTCCGGCCCCGCTGCCCACATCCACCACGCGCGCCGCCGGAGGAACCGCGGACGCGACGGCCACCGAATTCAGGAGGTGACGCTCCCACAGCCGGTCCACCTCGCGAGGCCCGATCAGGCCCCACTCGACGCCTCGGGTGGACAAGATCGCCGCGTAGCGTTCCGCGTCCGGCAGGGTGTCGCCGAACACGGACGCCGCGGCGTCCGGTGTCTGCATGCTCAGGCCTTGGGCAGGACGACGACGCGCCGCTGCGGCTCCTCGCCCTCGGACTCACTGACGTGTCCGCCGGCGGCGACCGCGTCGTGGACGACCTTGCGCTGGTAGGGGTTCATCGGGGACAGGCGCACCGGCTCGCCGGTGGACTGCACCTCGGCGAGCGCATCAGCGGCCAGGTCCTGCAAGATGGCCCGCTGCTTGTCCCGGAAACCCGCCACGTCGAGCATCAGCCGACTCCGGTGCCCGGTCTCCGTCATCACCGCCAGGCGCGCCAGTTCCTGCAGCGCCTCCAGGACCTCTCCGTCCTTGCCGACCAGGACGTCGGAGTCCGTGAGGATCGACGCGTGGGCACGCCCGCCCTCGTTGAACGTGTCGATGTCGCCGTCGAGATCGGCGATGTCGAGCAACTCCTCCAGGTAGTCGGCGGCCACTTCACCCTCGATGGTGAGCGCCTCCTCCCGCTTGCTGATGCGGGGAGCAGCGCCCGTCTCGGACTCTTCGGACTCTTCGGACCCCTCGGGCACCGCCTCGTCCGCGCTCTCCGCCAGCGTGTCCACGCCGGCCCCCGGTTCGGCCACCGGTTCAGCGACGGGTTCCACCACCGGTTCCGCCGCCGGTGCGGCGTCCAGGATGACCTTGCTCTGCTCGCTCATCTGACTCACTCCTTCGTCGCGTCGCCACCGGACTTGGGGCGTACTTGCTTGCGTTGGGCCCGGGACGCCTTCGTTGGCTGCTGCCGCTTCACGCGTTGCTTGCCGTCGGACGCCTCGGCATCCGCGCCGCCGTCGGTCGGCCCGGCCGGGGCCGCGGGGGCCGAGGTCGGCCCGGCCGCGCCCTGGCGTGCCACCGTGGCGGATCCGCCCGCGACCGGGCCGGTCTTCTTCTTGCGAAGCTTCGCGCCGCGGTCGCGGATGATCTGGTCGGGGTCCTTGCCCTTGGCGCGCATGCGCTCTTGCCAGTCGATGAAGGCCGGCGTGTTCGGGCTGGGGTTGTTGCGGATCAGAATGAACTGCTGTCCGAGCGTCCACAGGTTCGAGCTCAGCCAGTAGATCATGACGCCGATCGGGAAGCTGACGCCCGTGAACAGGTACATCGCCGGGAACAGGTACAGCATCATCTTCTGCTGCTGCGCGAACTGGCCCTCCATCGCTTCGGGCGGCATGTTCTTGCGCATCAGCTGGAGCTGGGTGAAGAACAGCGTCCCGGTCATCGTGATGATCAGGAAGACCGCCACGAACAGGGTCGGCCCGATCACGAAGCCGTTCTGAGCCAGCGTCGCCGAGATCTCCGCCCCGAAGATCGTCGAGTGCTGCAGCGAGGCGACGATCTCCGGATTGCTCACGAACCAGTAGCCGACCGGGTTGCCGCGGGCAGCGCCGTTGAGCACGTAGAACAGGCCCAGGAAGATCGGCATCTGCAAGAGCAGCGGCAGGCAGGAGGCGGCCGGGTTGACGCCCTCCTCCTTGTACAGCTTCATGACTTCCTGGCCGTAACGCTCGCGGTCGTGACCGTACTTCTCCTGCAGCGCGCGGGTCTTCGGCTGGATGAGCTGCATCGAACGCGAGCTGTTGATCTGCCTCACGAACAGCGGGATCATGAAGGTGCGGACGACGACCGTCAGCGAGACGATGGACAGCACCCACGTCCAGCCGGAGTCGCCGGGCAGCACATGGCTCCACAGCCAGTGCGCGCCGACCAGGATGCCCGACATCGCCCAATAGATGGGCCACATCAGCGTCGATAGGAAATCAAGCATTATGCACCTTCTGTGCTCGGCCGGCGGGGAAAGCTGGTGGGGACGGGGTCGTAACCGCCCAAGGACCAGGGGTGACAACGCGCGAGGCGCCTCACGGTGAGGTACGTGCCGCGGATCGACCCATGGATGCGCACCGCATCCATCGCGTAGGCCGAGCACGTCGGGTGGAACTTGCACACGTCGCCGTACAGGGGGCTGATCACGGCGCGGTAGACCCTGAGAAGGCCGAGGAGGACGTACGTCACGCGGCGTCCTTCAGCCGAGCGAGCGCGATCCGCCACGCGGCCGCGAAATCGTCGGCCAACGGGCCGGTGGCGGCTTCCGGAAGCGCGCGTACCACGAGGTCGAGCGGAATCGGCGATGTCGTCAGGACGCCCGCCGCCAGGTGGCGCAGGCGTCGCTTGACGCGGTTACGGGTCACGGCGTTGCCGACCGCCTTGGACACGACGAAGCCCGCCCGAGACGGCGGGCCCGGCTTGCTGCGGGCGTGAACCACCAGCGTGCGCCGACCAACTCGGACGCCGCCACGCACCGCCGAACGGAACTCGTCCGAGGTGCGCAATCGGTGAGGAGCGGGCAGCACCGCTGACCCTGCCGGATCAGCCAGCGAGGCGGACGCGGCCCTTGCGGCGGCGATCCGCCAGGATGGAACGCCCGGCGCGGGTGCGCATGCGGAGGCGGAAGCCGTGGGTGCGGCTGCGACGCCGGTTGCTCGGCTGGAAAGTGCGCTTGCTCACGCCAATCTCCCTCTGATGACCACTGATTCGCGGATCGACTGTGCCCACGCGGACACAGGCATCGCCTCGGCGGCGACCGTCCAACGATACGCGACCACCGCGCCGGCGAGCAAGCCGAGCCTCTTGGGCGTCCAGGTCGAGCCGACACGCCGATGAACGGTCACATCGAGAACGTCGCATTTGCCCGGTGTTGGCCGACGCACTAGCGTGATTCCTCACGAGCCTCGGTCACCGCCCCCGGCCAGGTGGGCGCCCAGACGTTCGTCCTATGATCCACACCCTGTGGATGAAGGTGTGGATTTCTGACCAATGTGGGGGGATAACGATGGGCGCTGACGCCGACGCCACCCTCGAAAACGGCTGGAGCCACATCTGTGAGCAGGCCCCCGCCTCGGCCAAACCGTGGTTCACCTCCGCCAAACCCCTCGCCTTGCACGAGTCCACCCTGGTGGTGGCCGTGCCCAACGACTTCTCCCGCGAGCGCGTCGCCGTCCGGCACCGCACCTGGATCGAGACCACACTCGCGGCGCACTTCGGGCGTCCGATTCATCTCGCCGTGAGCGTCGATCCCTCACTCGAGAAGGCGCTCGAGGACGAGCAAGAGGCGTCCGCCCCGCTTCTCCCGATGGAGGTCACCTCCCACGGACTCGGCACCAGCGTCGCGTCCCCGTCGGCCGGCGGCGTCCGCCTGAACCCGAAGTACACCTTCGAGAACTTCGTCATCGGTTCGTCCAACCGGTTCGCACACGCCGCCGCCGTGGCCGTGGCCGAGGCGCCCGGCAAGTCGTACAACCCGCTGATGATCTACGGGCCCTCGGGGCTGGGCAAGACCCACCTGCTGCACGGCATCGGCCACTACGTGCGCCAGTACCTGCCGCACGTGCGCGTGAAGTACGTGTCGACCGAAGAGCTGACCAACGACTTCATCAACGCGATCTCCGAGAACCGGACTGCCGAGTTCCGGCGGATCTACCGCGACGTCGACGTGCTCCTGATCGACGACATCCAGTTCCTCGAGAACAAGATCCAGACGCAGGAGGAGTTCTTCCACACCTTCAATACGCTGCACAACGCGCAGAAGCAGATCGTGATGACGTCGGATCGGCCGCCGCGGCTGCTCGAGGCGCTCGAGCCGCGCCTGCGCAGCCGCTTCGAGTGGGGACTGCTGACCGACATCCAGCCGCCCGACCTGGAGACGCGCATCGCGATCCTGCGCAAGAAGGCGACCGCCGAGCACTTGTCGGCGCCACCCGAGGTGCTGGAGTTCATCGCCGACCGGATCGCCACCAACATCCGCGAACTCGAGGGGGCGCTGATCCGCGTCACCGCGTTCGCGAGCCTCAACCAGCAGCCGGTCGAACTCGGCCTGGCCGAGGACGTCCTGCGCGACCTGATCCCCGAGGGCGTCGAGGCGCAGATCACGCCGCAGCTGATCATGGGCCAGACCGCGACCTACTTCAACATCAGCGTCGACGACCTGTGCGGCCCCGCGCGGACACACCCGCTGGTGACCGCGCGGCAGATCGCGATGTACCTGTGCCGCGAGCTCACCGACTCTTCGCTGCCCGCCATCGGACGCCTGTTCGGTGGCCGGGACCACACCACCGTGATGCACGCGAACAAGAAGATCCGCCAGCTCATGACCGAACGCCGCGCGATCTACAACCAAGTGACGGAGTTGACGAACCGTATCAAGCAGGCGGCCTCCACTCGCTGACCCCCCGCACCTGCGCGCGGGCCCCGTAACGCGGGCCCCGTAACGCGGGCCCCGCGACCCGGCAAACCCGCGACCCGGCAGACCCGATGACGTGGCGGACTTCGGCGGTCCTCTGGCTACCGCGCGCCCTCGGTTCCAGCCTCTCGATCCTGAGGACGTTCTCCTCAACCACCCTGTGGATAACCGCGGATGCCTGGGGACGATCCGGGTGACCCAGAACTTTCTCCTCAAATCCTCCCCGTGTGATTCGATGTTATGCACAGGATGCCCGAGCCCGACACGCCTTCCCGACAGGGCCGGACGCCGTTCGTCCACGGTCTCCACAGCCGTGATGAAGATGAAGAAACGAGACACATCTCCTTTGTTCGAAGTGACGTCGGCGCACAGGTGTGGAGGAACCAGGCAGGCCGCTCCCCACCGTGATGCTGCCAGCGCGGTGCTGCCCGCACGATAGGATCGCCGGTGACGCCCGCGCGCCGCACGCGAGGGCACAGCACCGCACCACCTGACCCGGGAGCATCAGTGAAGATTCGTGTCGAGCGTGACGTTCTAGCCGACGCCGTCCAATGGGTGGCCCGCAGTCTGCCGAGCCGGCCGAGCATGCCGATCCTCGCCGGCCTGCGCCTGGAGGCGTCCGACAACCAGGTCATGCTGTCGAGCTTCGACTACGAGACGTCCGCCAAGGTCGTGATCGCCGCCCAGGTCAGCGAAGAGGGCGTGGCGCTCGTCTCCGGGCGCCTGCTCGCCGACATCGCGCGCAGCCTGCCGGCCAAGCCCGTCGAGTTGGCCAGCGACGACTCCCGCATGGAGATCACCTGCGGTTCGGCGCGCTTCACGCTGCAGCTGCTGCCGGTGGCGGAGTATCCCGACCTTCCCGCGATGCCGGCCGCCACCGGAACCCTGGATCCCGAGCTGTTCGCGCAGGCGGTCGCCCAGGTCGTCGTCGCGGCCGGCCGCGACGAGCTGCTGCCCGTCTTCACCGGCGTCCGCCTCGAGATCGAGGGTGACACCGTCTCGCTGCTGGCCACCGACCGCTACCGCATGGCGCTCAAAGAACTGCCGTGGTCGCCGTCGGACACGGACGCCGAGGGTGCGGCCCTCGTGCCCGCGCGCGTCCTCGCCGAGTCGGCCAAGTCGATGACGGCCGGGGAGCGGATCTCTCTGTCGCTGTCCGCCGGGGCCACCGGGGAGGGGTTGATCGGCTTCTCGGGCGAGGGGAACAACGGCGTCCGAGAGATCACCACGCGGCTCCTGGACGGCGAGTTCCCCAAGGTGCGTCACCTGATGGGGATCCAGCCGAACGTGACCGTGCGCGCCAACACCGCCGAGATCGTCGCGGCGGTCAAGCGCGTCGCGTTGGTCGCGGAGCGCAACACGTCACTGCGCATGGTGATCGGCGAGGACCACCTCACCCTCGAGGCCGCCACCGGCGACCAGGCGCAGGCCGTCGAGGCGGTCGAGGCGACCGTGGTGGACGAGACTGGCGCCGGCCTGACCATGACGGCCGCTGGCTTCAACCCGCACTACCTGCTCGACGCCCTCAACGCGCTCGACTCCCCGTATGTGAACTTCGGTTTCACCGCGCCCGGCAAGCCGTGCCTGCTGAGGCCGCTGCTCGAGCTGGACGGCGAGCCGTCCCCCGACTACAAGCACGTCATCATGCTGATGCGCCTGCCGCAGTGAGCAGGCGGGGTGTGCCGTGTTCGTCACACACCTGAGCCTGGCCGACTTCCGGTCGTGGGCCTTTGTCGAGCTCGAGTTGACCGCGGGCGTCACGTCGATCACCGGCCGCAACGGCCAGGGCAAGACCAACCTCGTCGAGGCCGTCGAATACCTGGGCACGCTCGGATCGCACCGCGTGGCGTCCGAGGCGCCGCTGATACGGCAGGGAGCGCCGCGCGCGATCGTGCGCGCTCGGGTGCAGGCCGGGATGGACGACCCCCGCTCGCTGACGCTCGAAGTGGAGCTGCGGTCCGGGCAGGCCAATCGGGCGTCGCTCAACCGCGGTCCGCTCAAGCGGGCGCGCGACCTGCTCGGCGCGCTGCGGGTGGTGCTGTTCTCGCCCGAGGATCTGCGCCTGGTGAAGGGCGACCCGGCCGACCGGCGCCGGTTCATCGACGACCTCCTCACGCAGCGCTGGCCGCGGTTGGCCGGGGTGCGCGCCGACTACGACCGGGTGCTTCGCCAGCGGTCGATGCTGCTGAAGTCGCTGGCCGGACGACGCACGCTCGACGAGGCGTCCGAGGCCACGCTCGAGGTCTGGGACGAGTCGCTTGCCCGGCTGGGCGGCGAACTGGTCGAGGCGCGGTTGGCGACCCTTGAGTCCATGGCGCCGTTCGTCGCGGACGCCTACCTGGCGATCGCCCCGACGAACAACGCGGCGACGGTTGCCTATCGGTCCAGCTCGCTGGGTCTGAACCCGGACGCCGCGCCTACGAAAGGAACCGTTGCGCACGAAATTCCGTCGGCAACGGTTCCTTTCGTAGGCGCGAGTGCGGGGGAGTTGGCCGAGCGTCTGCGCGCCCGCATGGTCGAGCGGCGCCGTGAGGAGATCGCCCGAGGCGTCACCCTCGTGGGCCCGCACCGCGACGACCTGGTGCTGTCGCTCGGGGACCTGCCGGCGAAGGGGTACGCCTCCCACGGCGAATCCTGGTCGTTCGCGCTGGCGCTGCGGCTGGGTGCCTATGGCCTGCTCCGCGCCGACGGAGTCGAGCCGGTGCTGATCCTCGATGACGTGTTCGCCGAACTGGACGAGGTGCGCCGATCCCGGCTCGCGGCGATGATCGCGGACGCCGAGCAAGTGCTGATCACCGCGGCCGTGGCCTCCGACGTGCCGTCCTCCCTGGCCGGACGCCGCTACGTCGTCGCGGATGGCGCCGTCATGCCGGACCTCGGGACGGGCGCCGGGACGGGATCCGGGGACGGTGGCGAGGATGGCTGACACGCCGGAATCCCCTCCGGAGGAGGTCGTGCCGTTCGAGCCGACGGGTCTCGATCTGGCCCGGCAGATCGCGGCCGCCGCAGGGCGGTCGATTCCCGCACCGGCGCCGAAGAAGAGGATCAAGAAGCGGACGCCCCGGGCGTCCGACCGCGGCAAGGCCGATCCCGTGGCGCTCGGCGAAGCCCTCGAAGGGGTGATCCAGCAGCGCGGCTGGACGACGGAGGTCAACGTGCATCTGCTGCTCGGACGCTGGGCCGACCTGGTCGGGCCGGCCGTCGCCGAGCATTCCACCCCCGAGGCGTACCGCGACCGGGTGCTGGTGGTGCGCACCACGTCGACCAACTGGGCGTCCCAACTGCGGCTGATGGCGCCCCAGATCCTCGCCCGCATGAACGCCAGCCTGGGTCAGGGCACGGTCAGGCAGGTGCGGATCCTCGGCCCCGAGGCCCCGAGTTGGCGCCACGGGCCGCGCTCGGTGAAAGGCCGGGGCCCGCGCGACACGTACGGCTGAGCGCGTCCGTCGTGGCCCGGTCGGACGTATTCTGCGCCGCCGGACGATGAGCGTTCCGAGCATTCGGCGGCAGGCAGGCGTCGAGCACACAGGCATTTGTTGAAATCGAAAATATACTGGGTGCATGACACGCTCGGTCCTCCCCGATACCACCGCCATGGGCGCGGTCGCGCTCGACGTCGCCGACCTGGGCGCGATGACCTCCTTCTATCGCGACGTGCTCCTGCTCGACCAGATCGCCGACCGCGGCGACGAGGTCGACCTCGGCCGCGGCGATGATGTGCTCATCACGGTGCGACACCGCTCGCACCTGCCCCGCGGTGTCCGGCGCAGCGCCGGGCTCTTCCACACGGCGATCCTGCACGAGACGCCCGAGGCGCTGGCCACCACGCTGGCGTCGTTCGCGCTGCGGCGTCCGGAGCTGTACACCGGGTCCGGGGACCACCTGGTGTCGCAGGCGTTCTACCTCGACGACCCTGAGGGCAACGGCGTCGAGTTGTACTACGACCGGCCGCGGGACCAATGGACGTGGGACGGCGGCCACGTCCGCATGGCCACCCTCTTCCTCGACCCGCAGGAGTTCCTCGAAGGGCACCTGACCGACGCCGGCCGCGATCTCATCGAGACGGCGCCCGACCGGCGTCCGCGCCTCGCAGACGCCACCGTCGTCGGCCACGTGCACCTCAAGGTCGGTGACACCGCGCGGGCCAGGGACTTCTACGCCGACACCCTCGGCTTCGACGTCACGGCCGACCTGCCCGGGGCCTTGTTCGTGTCGGCCGGCGGCTACCACCACCACCTCGGGATGAACACCTGGCAATCCGCCGGCGTGGGACTGCGGGCCCCCGCCCTCGGGCTCGGTCAGGTCGACATCGTCCTGCCCACCGCGGACGCCGTCGCCCAGTTCGCCGACCGGGTGCGCGGGCGGGGCGTCCCCCTGCGCGACAGCGGGGCCGACCTTCGGTTCGACGACCCTTGGGGCAACCTCATCCGGGTGAGCGCCGGCTGAACGCGGTCGCTACTCGGCACCGAACCCGGGCATGTACCCCCGCATCGAAACGGGGTTCGAGGCGCCCACAGCGCCGCCTGAGGGCGCCTGGCGCGAAGAACCTCGTCCGCCGCGCTCACAGAACGGGTCTCGATGGGGCTTACCTAGTAAGATGGGGGAGTTCCGAAGGTGCCGCCCCCGCAACGATCGTCGTGGGCGGCGTCGGTGTGCAAGGAGAAGAGGGCCTGTGACGGCAACCAATGGCCACAACGGCGCGCGTACGGCTGGTGCCGCCGCGACCGCGGTCGAAGAGGGCAAGTACGACGCCAGTGCGATCACGGTCCTGGAGGGACTCGAGGCGGTCCGCAAGCGTCCGGGGATGTACATCGGCTCCACCGGTGAGCGCGGCCTGCACCACCTGGTCTACGAGATCGTCGACAATTCCGTCGACGAGGCCCTCGCCGGGTACTGCGACACCATCACCGTCGAGCTGCTGCCCGGCGACGGCGTCCGGGTCACCGACAACGGCCGAGGCTTCCCCGTCGATCTGCACCCCAAGGAGAAGATCCCCGCGGTCACGCTCGCACTGACGGTCCTTCACGCCGGCGGCAAGTTCGGCACGGGGGGCTACAAGGTGTCCGGCGGTCTGCACGGTGTGGGTGCGTCGGTGGTGAACGCGCTGTCGAAGACGCTGATCGTCGACGTGCGCCGGGACGGCCACCACTGGCACCAGGAGTTCTCCCTCGGCGTGCCCGTCGCCGACCTGCAGCAACGCGGTGTGCTGGTCGAGGGCGACGAGATCGGCACCACGATCACCTTCTTCGCCTCGCCCGACATCTTCGAGACCACGCACTACAACTGGAACACGCTGTCGACGCGGTTCCGTGAGATGTGCTTCCTCAACAAGGGCCTCACCATCACGCTGATCGACCGGCGTCCGGTCAACGGCGACGGTGAGGGCTCGGACGCCGACTCCGACGACTTCCTCGACGAGAACGGCGACGCGACCGCCCGCGAGCGGGAGGTGACCTACCGCTACGACGACGGCCTGATCGACTTCGTGAAGTACCTCACCGGCAAGAAGGAGACCATTCACCCCTCGGTGATCGCGATCGACGCCGAATCGGCCGACGACCAGCTGTCGCTCGAAGTCGCCATGCAATGGAACAACTCGTTCACCGAGTCCGTGCACACCTTCGCGAACGCGATCAACACGCACGAGGGAGGCACGCACGAAGAGGGATTCCGCTCGGCGCTGACCAACACCGTCAACCGGTGGGGCACCCAGTGGGGCATGATCAAGAAGCCCGAGGACCGCCCGTCCGGCGACGACATTCGCGAGGGCCTGACCGCGATCGTCTCGGTGAAGCTCACCGAGCCGCAGTTCGAGGGCCAGACGAAGACCAAGCTCGGCAACACCGAGGCGAAGAGCTTCGTGCAGAAGGTCGTCAACGACCTGCTCGGCGACTGGTTCGAGAAGAACCCGGCCGAGGGCAAGGACATCATCCGCAAGTCGCAGGCCGCGGCGTCCGCACGGATGGCCGCCCGCAAGGCGCGCGACATGGCGCGCAGTCGCAAGGGGCTGCTCGGCTCCACCAGCCTGCCGGGCAAGCTCGCCGACTGTTCGAGCCGCAACCCGGTCGAGTGCGAGGTGTTCATCGTCGAGGGCGACTCCGCCGGCGGCTCGGCCAAGGGCGGGCGCGACCCGCGCACGCAGGCGATCCTGCCGATCCGCGGCAAGATCCTGAACGTCGAGAAGGCGCGGCTCGACAAGATCCTCGCCAACAAAGAGGTCGAGGCGATCTTCAACGCGTTCGGCACGGGGTTCTCCGACGACTTCGACGTCGACCGGCTGCGCTACCACAAGATCGTCCTGATGGCGGACGCCGACGTCGACGGCGCGCACATCCGCACGCTGCTGCTGACGCTGCTGTTCCGGTTCCTGCGCCCGCTGATCTCGGCCGGCCACGTGTACCTGGCGCAGCCGCCGCTGTTCCGGCTCCGCTGGACGAACGCGGCGCACGAGCTCGCCTACTCCGACGAGGAGCGCGACCGCCTGCGCGACACGGGCCTCGCCGAGGGCAGGAAGCTGCCGAACGTGAACCCGATCCAGCGCTACAAGGGTCTGGGCGAGATGGACGCCGAAGACCTGTGGAACACGACGATGGATCCGGACCAGCGCACACTCGCGCGGGTGACCCTCGACGATGCCGCCGCGGCGTCGGATCTGTTCAGCATCCTGATGGGCGAAGACGTCGAGCAGCGCCGGAGTTTCATCCAGCGCAACGCCAAGGACGTCCGGTTCCTCGACATCTGAGAAAGAAGCCATGAGCGACGAGATCAACGGCCCCGGACACGACGAGGCAACCCCCGATCCGGACGCCCCGAAGGGCACGATCGCCGAGATCGACCTGAACGAGGAAATCCAGAACAGCTATCTCGACTACGCGATGAGCGTGATCGTGGGCCGCGCGCTGCCCGACGTCCGCGACGGCCTCAAGCCGGTGCACCGTCGCGTGCTGTACACCATGTACGACGGCGGCTACCGCCCCGACCGCGGCTGGAACAAGTGCTCGCGCATCGTGGGCGACGTGATGGGCAAGTACCACCCGCACGGCGACTCGGCGATCTACGACACGCTCGTACGGCTCGCGCAGCCGTGGGTGATGCGGCACAAGCTCGTCGACGGCCAGGGCAACTTCGGCTCACCCGGCAACGACGGTGCGGCCGCCATGCGGTACACGGAGTCGAAGATGAACCCGCTGGCCATGGAGATGGTCCGCGACATCGACGAGAACACCGTCGACTTCCAGCCGAACTACGACAACAAGGACACCGAGCCGGTCGTCCTGCCCGCCCGGTTCCCGAACCTGCTGGTCAACGGTTCGACGGGCATCGCGGTCGGCATGGCGACGAACATCCCGCCGCACAACCTGCGCGAGATCAACGACGCCGTGCAGTGGATGCTCGCGCGTCCCGACGCCACGCGCGAAGAGAAGCTCGAAGCGTGCGTCGAGCGGATCAAGGGCCCCGACTTCCCCAACGGCGCCTTCATCGTGGGTCGCAAGGGCATCGAGGACGCCTACCGCACCGGCCGCGGCCTGGTCACCATGCGCGCGGTGATCGACATCGAAGAGGACGCCAAGGGGCGCACCTCGCTGGTCGTCACCCAGCTGCCGCACATGTGCAATCCCGATAATCTGGCGTTGAAGATCGCCGAGTTGGTGAACTCGGCTCGTCTCACGGGCATCTCCGACATCCGCGACGACTCGTCGGCGCGCACCGGTCAGCGTCTGGTGATCGTCCTCAAGCGGGACGCACAGCCGCGCGTGGTGATGAACAACCTGTACAAGCACACGCCGCTGCAGGACACTTTCGGCTGCAACATGCTCGCCCTGGTGGACTCCGTGCCGCGCACGCTGCGCATCGACCAGTTCCTGGGCAACTGGGTGCGCCACCAGTTGCAGGTCATCCAGCGCCGCACCGCCTACCGGCTGGCGCAGGCCGAACGGGACGCCCACATCCACCGCGCCCTGGTGAAGGCGCTGGACGCCCTCGATGAGGTGATCGCGCTGATCCGGGCGTCCTCGACGACCGACGAGGCGCGTCAGGGGCTGATGGGGCTGCTGGACATCGACGAGGTGCAGGCGAACGCCATCCTGGAGATGCAGTTGCGCAGGCTCGCGGCCCTCGAGCGCCAGAAGATCATCGATCGGCTGGCCGAGTTCGAACGCAAGATCGCCGACCTGTTGGACATCCTGGCCAGGCCGGAGCGCCAGCGCCAGATCATCGCGACCGAGCTGCAGGAGATCACCGACAAGTACGGCGACGAGCGTCGCACGCGGATCATCGCCGCCGACGGCGACCTGTCCGACGAGGACTTCATCCCCGACGAGGACATGGTCGTCACCATCACCCACGGCGGCTACGTGAAGCGGACGCGCTCCGACCAGTACCGCGTCCAGAAGCGCGGCGGCAAGGGGGTGCGCGGCGCGAGCCTGCGCGCCGACGACGAGGTCCGGCACCTGTTCACGACCTCCAGCCACCATTGGCTGCTGTTCTTCACGAACTTCGGGCGGGTCTACCGCGCGAAGGTGTGGCAGCTGCCCGAGGGATCCCGCGACGCGAAGGGCGGCCATGTCGCCGGACTGCTGAGCTTCCTGCCCGAGGAGCAGATCGCCGGCGTCCTCACGATTCGCGCCTACGACGAGAAGCCGTACCTGCTGCTGGCGACCAAGAAGGGCCTGGTGAAGAAGACCGAGCTGCCGGCGTACGACTCGGCCCGGCAGGCGGGCCTGATCGCGATCAACTTCCGCGAGGACGACGACGAGCTGATCGGGGCGTCGGCGTGTTCCGCCTCGGACGACGTGCTGCTGGTGTCGCGCAAGGGACAGGCGATCCGGTTCCGGGCCGACGACGAGCAGTTGCGTCCGATGGGGCGGGCGACGTCCGGCGTGACAGGCATGAAGTTCCGCGCGGGCGACGAGTTGTTGAGCATGGCGGTCATCGACGCCGACATGCCCGAGGACGACCGGTTCGTGTTCACCGTCACCGACGGCGGTTTCGCGAAGCGGACGGCCGTCAGCGAGTACCGGGTGCAGGGACGCGGTGGTCTGGGCATCAAGGCCATGAAGCTCAACTCCGACCGCGGCTCGCTGGTCGGCGGGCTCGTGGTGAGCGAGACCGATGAGGTCATCGCCACCAAGCAGTCGGGCCAGGTGATCAGGTCGGCGGTGGCGGGCGTCCCGGCCAAGGGCCGCGACACGATGGGGGTGAAGTTCGTCGGGTTGACCGGCGACGACACCGTCACGGTGATCGCGCCGTACCCGGCCGAACCGGACGTCGAGGTCGAGGGCATCGAGGTCGAGGACGTCGAGGCCGAGGACGTCGAAGTCGAGGACGCGGAGGCGTCCGGCATGGCGGAGGATGCCGAGGCGGCCGACCCAGCGGCTACGGTGGACCCACCGGTCGTCACCGAGGGCGACGTTGAGGAGGTCGACGGTGAGTGACACCCAGACGACGAGGTCGAGCCCCCGGACGCGGCGGGCCCGTCTCCGGATCTCGCGGGTCGACCCGTGGTCGGTGATGAAGACGTCGTTCCTGTTCTCGATCGCCGCCGGAATCATGCTGTGGGTCGCGGTCTACGTGCTGTGGGCCCTGGTCAACGCGTCCGGCACGGTCGAGGCGATCAACAGCGTGCTGACGATGCTGCTGGCCAGCGACCAGGATCAGACGACGGTTCGGGTCGAAGACTTCATCAACACCAACAAGCTGATGGCCGCCACGACCCTGTTCTCAGTGATCAACGTGGTGATCCTCACCGCGCTCGGCACGATCTTCGCGTTCTTGTACAACCTGTCGGCGAACATCCTCGGCGGCCTGGAGTTGACGCTCGCCGAGGACTAGGGCATGCGGGTCGGGTCGCGCGGGGCACCTCGGCCGCCCTCGTGCCGGCCAGGGGCGAGTCTGCGATGAAGGCCGGCGTGTTCGGGCGGGGCGGCTCTGCGATATAAAATCCGCAAAACTGCCGTGAGGACCTCAGCATGGAGCCCAACCCGTTCAAGCCGCCGGCGCCAACCCACCAGTCCTGATCGGGCGCGACGACCTGATCGACGAGTTCGCCGAGTCGATCGCGGACGGTCCCGGGGCGCCGATGCGGCTGAGCATCTTCACCGGGGCGCGCGGTTTCGGCAAGACGGTCATGCTCAACGCGATCGCCGACCGCGTCCAGGACGAGTTCCAGTGGCTCGTGATCCACGAGACGGCCACGCCGGGCTTCCCCGACCGCCTCGCCCGTGCCGTGACTCGCCTTGCCGATGCCGGCCCCCGGGACAGGCGCAGCATCACGGGCGTCACGCTGCCCAGCTATCTCGGCGGTGGCGGCATCGAGCTGAGTCCCGCCGAGATCGAGGCGCCGCGCGACTTCCGCGAAGCCATCGGGGTGTTGCTCGACCGCTGCGAGACGCACGGCACGGGCGTCCTGATCACCCTCGACGAGATCCATCCCGACAACGGCGCCGAGCTGCGGCAGCTCGCGGCCGCCGTGCAACACCTGATTCGCGAGGACCGGGAGTTCGCGTTCGCGATGGCCGGCCTGCCGACGACCGTCGACGACCTGCTCACCGACAGCCAGATCACGTTCCTGCGCCGGGCCGACCGGCGCGATCTGCGCGAGGTGCCGCTCGATGAGGTCGAGGATGCCCTGCGGGTCACTTTCGCCGAGCGTGGACGCCGCATCGAGCCGGACGCCCTCGCGTTGGCCGCGCGCGCCACCGGCGGCTATCCGTTCATGATCCAGCTCGTCGGCTACCAGGTCTGGCGTGCCGCCGAGGGCGAAACGATCGCGGTCGCGGACGTCCGTGCCGGCGTCGATCGGGCGCGGTTGATCGCCGCCGGCATGGTGGAGCCGCACCGTCATGGCATGGTCCGGTTCGCGATCCCGTACCTGCGCGACCACATCGTCGGGCACGCCGCGTTCGTCGAGTGGGCGGACGGACGGGGAGACGACGAAATATAAACGCCGCAAAGCCCAGGCGGGAATTCTGGCGGAGGAGGTGTCGCTCACGGCAGTCGCTCACGGCGATCCTCAAGCGGATGCCTACGAAAGGAACCGTTGCCTACGAAATTTCGTAGGCAACGGTTCCTTTCGTAGGCAACGATCTGCGGTGCTGGTCGACCCCCGCCGCATCTGAAGGCGTCAGGCGGCGTGCGGGAAGGAGATCGACGAGAAGTGGCGGCGGATGACGCGCGCCCACTTGTTCGCGGGCATGTCCCGGCGCAGGAGCGCCATGCCGGTGGCGTACTTGCTGACCGATTGCGGGCGGTGGCCGGCCTGCCACAGCAGGCGGTCGGCGTCGCAGGGGTGGAGTCCTGCCTTCGTCTCGACGATCACCAGGCCGGGCACGCTCAGGTTCCAGATGCCGTCGTCCCACGTCAACGCCGTGTCGAGGGTGATGCGGGTATCGGCCTGCGGCGGCAGCAGCGTGATCCGCGTGTAGCGGGTCGCCAGCGCCGGGGCGAGGTCGTCGGTGAGCGAGGGGTCCAGGCGGCAGGAGTCGAGGGCAGTGCGGACGAACTCGCGCTCGGTCGACGTGAGGTGGTTTCCGTCGGCGGGATCGTGCTCGATCCGGTTCTTGATCGTCTGGTCGCGGTTGCCGCGCACCTTCACCTCGAGGTAGGAGGTGCCGGCGTCGAGGTAGTCGCGGGTGCGGACCTTGAAACGTCGGCGGCGTCCGTAGGCGGCCTGGTGGTAGCTGATCAGGTGCGCGGTGTCGAAGTAGGTGGAGGCGTAGCCGAAGCTGGTGCGCCCCTGGATGGTCAGCGCCCGGGTGCCCGGGTCGAGCGTGGCCAGCAGCGCGGACGCCTCGCTGGCGTCGAGCAGGTACTTGCGGTCGACGCGGGTCAGGAGCGAGGCCTCGGCGATCAGTTCCTCCAGGCCGACCGGCGCGAAGCGGTGGGTGGTCAGGGTGGTCATCGCAGGTGCGCTTCCTGGGGGCGGGGCGTCGCGAGCACGCCGCTGGAGAGCCGGGCCATGGGGGCCGTGGCGCGGGCCGTGGCGTCCGGGGCGGGGGTCCGGTGGCGGGCGGGCCGGCGGAAGCGGACATCCACGATCGTGAGGTCGCGGACCAGGTCGAGGTGCTGCACGGTGGCCGCCTCGATCGACCCACCGAGCAGGGAAGCCAGTTCGCTGCGCAGTTCGGCCTCATCGGCGATCGCCCGGTCGAGCGTGACGATCTGCTGCTCGGCGCCGCTCAGCAGGGCCGGGTGGTCGCCGATCCACAGGCCGGCGACGATGAGCGCCATCAGACCGCCGGCGATCGCCAGGTCGGTGCCGATTCCAGCGATCAGGCCGAGGGCGAGCGCGGCGAAGTAGTAGGCGACCTCGCGCTGGGTGATCTCGGTCGAGCGCAGCCGGATGATCGACAGGACGCCGAACAGTCCCAGCCCGAGGCCGGCGCTCGCGGTCGAGGTGCTGAGCACGAGCGCCACGGACAGCACCCCGATGTTGACGCCCAGGAAGGCGACCACCAGGTCGCGGCGGCGGTGCCGCCGGTAGTACAGCGCGAACGTCAGTGCGGTGATGGCGATCACGTCGATGGCGATCAAGGCGAGCGTGGTCATCGGATTCTCCTTAGTCCGGCGGTGCGGTCTGGGAACCATTCAGCCCGGCCGCGCTGTGCGGCCGCTGTGACGATCCTGGGGCTCAGCCACGGATCCCCGTGCTGGAAAGGCCTAGCAGCGAGGCATTTCCGCGAATCGGGAGCGGTCGCGTCCGCGGGCGGTTAGCCTCGATCAAGGGAGGTTCGCATGACTACCACCAACCCTCATCGAGTCTCGCAGGGCCCGATTCAGGTCGGTGCGCCGGCCAGCCCGCCGCGCCGGCGTCGCCGCCCCGCGCTGCCGTCCTGGTCGCTGAAGGCCGCGATGGCGCTCACCGGGGCGATCTGGGCGGCGTTCGTCGCGATCCACCTGTTCGGCAACCTGAAGGTGTTTCAGGGCCCGGACGCCTTCAACGGCTACGCGGCCTGGCTCCGCGAGGTGTTCTACCCGTTCTTCCCCAAACAGACGGTGCTGTGGGGGCTGCGGATCGTCCTGGCGATCGCGCTGGTCGTCCATGTGGGCGCGGCCGCGATCGTGTGGAGCCGCGGACGCCGTGGGCGCGGCCCTCACCGGGTGAGACTCAAGGGCTGGCGGTCGTGGGCCGCGCGGCTGATGCCGCTGACCGGGGTCGTCCTGCTGATGTTCGTCGTGGTGCATGTGCTCGACTTGACCCTCGGCGTCGCCCCGGTGGCTCCCGAGGGTTTCGCGCACCCCGAGCACGGAGCGACCCACGCCTACCAGAATCTGCTCGCGAGCTTCCGGCGTCCGTGGAGCGCCTGGTTCTACGTCGCCGTGATGCTTGTGCTCAGCCTCCATCTCGCCAAGGGATTCGCCACGATGGCCGCCGACCTCGGCGCCATGGGACGCCGATGGCGCGCCACCTTGTCGGCCGTCGGCGGGATGCTCGCCGTGGCGGTGCTGCTGGGCAACGCGTCCATTCCGATCGCCGTTCAGATGGGGTGGCTCGCATGAGGTTCTTTTCCCGGATCGCCCTCCCGGACTCCGGAAGGCGGCCTTCCGCCCGAACGGGGGACCGTCCGCCGTGGGAGGCCCCGGCCAGCGCGGCCCCCGGCGTCCGGATCGGCCGGGTGCTCGACGGACGCCTGCCCGACGGCGACCCGGCCACGGCCTGGGACCGCCGCCGCGACGCGTACAAGCTCGTCAGCCCGCTGAACACCAAGAAGTTCACGGTGGTCGTCGTCGGCACCGGCCTGGCCGGCGCGGGCGCCGCGGCGGCCCTGGGCGAACTCGGCTACCGGGTGCACGCCTTCACTTACCACGACTCCGCGCGCCGGGCGCACTCGGTCGCTGCGCAGGGCGGCATCAACGCGCCACGCGCCCGCAAGGTGGACGGCGACTCGTTGCGCAGGTTCGTCGTCGACACCGTCAAGGGCGGTGACTTCCGCGCCCGCGAGGCCGAGGCCTACCGGCTGGCGCAGGAGTCGGTGCGGGTCATCGACCACATGAACGCCATCGGCGCCCCGTTCGCGCGCGAGTACGGCGGCACGCTGGCGACGCGCTCGTTCGGCGGCGTCCAGGTGTCGCGGACGTACTACACCCGCGGGCAGACCGGCCAGCAACTCCAGATCGCCGGCGCGCAGGCGCTGCAGCGGCAGGTGCATGCCGGCACGGTCGCCCTGCACACCCGCACCGAGATGCTCGACCTGGTCGTGGACGACGGGGTCTGCCGGGGTGTCGTGGTCCGCGACCTGACGACCGGGCAGGTGTGGGTGCAGCCGGCGCACGCCGTGGTGCTCGCCACGGGCGGCTACGGCTCGGTCTACTTCCACTCGACGCTCGCCATGAACTCGAACGCGACCGCGGCTTGGCGCGCGGTGCGCCGCGGTGCGCCGTTGGCGCACGCCTCGTTCGTGCAGTTCCACCCGACCGCGCTGCCGATCTCGTCGCACTGGCAGTCCAAGACCATCCTGATGTCGGAGTCGCTGCGCAACGACGGCCGGATCTGGGTGCCGAAGATGCCCGGCGATCCGCGGCCGCCCGCCGACATCGGAGAGGATGAGCGCGACTACTACCTCGAACGCAAGTACCCGTCGTTCGGCAACCTGTCGCCGCGCGACATCTCGTCGCGGGCCGCCAAGGAGCAGATCGACGCCGGTCACGGCGTGGGCCCGCTGCGCAACTCGGTCTACCTCGACTTCTCCGACGCGATCGGACGCCTCGGGCGCGAGGTGCTCGAAGCCCGCTATGGCAACCTGTTCTCGATGTACGCCCACGCCACCGGCGAGGACCCGTACACGGTCCCGATGCGGATCGCGCCCGGCGCGCACTTCACCATGGGCGGCCTGTGGTCGGACTACGACCAGATGACCGCGATCCCCGGCCTGTTCGTCGGCGGCGAGGCGGGGTGGGCCTATCACGGCGCGAACCGGCTCGGCGCGAACTCGCTGCTGTCGGCCTGCGTCGACGGCTGGTTCACGCTGCCGTTCTCGATCCCGAACTACCTGTCCGGGCAGTTGGGCGCGCGCCTACCGGACGCCGGCGACGCCTGCGTGCGCGAGGCGTACGCGCGGGTGAGGGCCCGGACCGATGCGCTGCTCGGAGTGGGCGGCGCGTTGGCGCCCTCCCACTTCCATCGCGAGCTGGGCGAGATCATGTACGCCGACGTCGGCGTGGCCCGCACGGCCGAGGGGCTGTCCCGCGCGATCGACCGGATCCGCGACCTGCGGGGACGGTTCTGGCGCGAGGTGGCGGTCCCGGGATCGGGCGCTCAGGTGAACCAGGCGCTCGAGCGGGCCGGCCGGGTGGCGGACTTCCTGGAGCTGGCCGAGCTCATGGCGGTCGACGCGCTCGACCGGCAGGAGAGCTGCGGCGCGCATTTCCGCACCGAGCATGCGGACGCCGGCGAGGCCCGCCGCGACGATGAGCGCTGGGCGTTCGCGTCCGCGTGGGGCGTCGACGGGGCGGACGACCCGGGCGGAGCGATGACGTTCACCCGGCACGCCGAGCCGCTGAGCTACACGGCCGTGCCGCTGGCGACGAGGAGCTACCGATGAAACTCACCGTGACGGTCTGGCGCCAGGCGGACGCGGCGGCGTCCGGGGGGTTCGAGACCCATGTGGTCGACGGCGTCGAGCGGCACCTGTCCGTGCTCGAACTGCTGGACGCGCTGAACGAGCAGCTGATCGACGCCGGCGCCGAGCCGGTCGCGTTCGAGTCGGATTGCCGCGAGGGCATCTGCGGCGCGTGCGGCGTCACGGTGGACGGCGAGGCGCACGGCCCCGAGGACAACGTGCCGAGCTGCCACCAGCGCCTGACGGGCTACGCTGACGGGGCGAGGATCCGGATCGAGCCGCTGCGCGCCGCGGCCTTCCCGGTGGTGCGGGACCTGATCGTCGACCGCAGCAGCCTGGACGACCTGATCCGTGCGGGCGGCCACGTCGCCGTGGACGCGGGAACCGCACCGGATGCCGACGCCCTCCCGGTCGGCGCGGAGCGGGCCGAACGGGCGCTCGACTTCGCGGCCTGCATCGGCTGCGGCGCGTGCGTGGCGGCCTGCCCGAACGGGGCGGCGCATCTGTTCGCCGGGTCGAAGCTGACGCACCTGTCGTTGCTGCCGCTGCCGTCGATGGAGCGCCGCCGGCGCGTGGTGGCGGTGGTGGACGAACTGGAGGAGCTCTTCGGTCCCTGTTCCAACTACGGCGAATGCGCGCGGGTCTGCCCTGCGGGCATCCCGCTGACGGCCGTCGCCGCGGTCAACCACGAGCGGCTGCTGGCGGGCCTCACCCGGCGCCTGTAGCGACTGAGCGCTGCAGCAGTCCCGCCATCTTGGTGGCGATCATCGTCATGGCACGCTCGGGAACCAGGCGCGTGAACAGGTCCATCATGCGCGCGTCGCGTCCGACCAGCACCCGGTAGGCGCCCTTCTCCATGCCCTTGATGATGAGGTCCGCCGCCTTGTCGGGGGGCAGCACCTTGGCGTTCGATGCGTTGTCGTTCGCGCCGGCCACCGCCGGGGCCTGGACGCCGCTGTTCTCCGTGATGCTCGTGGCGACCGCGCCGGGGAAGACGACGGTGACCCTCACCGGCGTGGCGAGCAGTTCGGCGTGCAGGCCTTCGGTCAGCAGCTTGACCGCGGCCTTGGACGCCCCGTAGACCGTCTGTCCTGGCACCGGGATGAACGCGCCCATGCTCGCCACGTTCACCAAGGCCGCCTGGGGCCGCTGAAGCAGATGCGGCAGGAAGGCGCGTGTCGTCGTGACGACGCCCCAGAAGTTGACTGACAGGACACGCTCGATGTCGGACGCGTCGAGTTCGGTGAACGGCAGGAACTTCTGGATGATGCCCGCCACGTTGAGCAGGCCGTCCACGGCGCCGTGCTGGGAGATGACCGCCGCGGGCAGGGCCGACACCGCGTACCGGGCGTGGGCGCGCACGCGGTCGTGGGCGTTGCTCACCGCGTAGCTGGAACGCACGGCGTCCCGCAGTCGTTGCCGGTGTCGTAGGCAGCGTCGGGGAAGGTCCCTATCGTCTGGTCAATCGTCGTGCGCGGGGGGGGGGGCGGGTGCTTCGGCGTCGAGACGGTGGACGATGCGGCTGAGCGCCGATTCGGTGATGCCGAGATAGGCCGCCATGTCGCGTTGGCTGACGACCTCTCGGAATCCGCGCCGCTTGATCAGTTTCCGGTAGCGGGTGGCGGGGTCCTTCAGACGCATGTCGAGCGATGTCGCGTGCACGATTTCGATGTAGGACCAGAGAAAGGCGCACTCGGCCTGGGCCCACGGCAGATGGCGTGTGGCGAGGCGCTGGACCACCCGGTAGTCGAGGCGCACGAAGACGCAGTCCTCGAGCGTGTGTGCGGTGAACTCGGGAATGGACTGGCCCGGACCGATCCACCGCGCCATCGAAAAGGGTGGCAGATGCGAGCCCATCCAGGAGGGCCTGAGTGTGGGCGCAAAGACGCTGCCCGAGGCGAAGAACTGGAACACCTGGCCCTTGAGTGCCGGCTCGGTGTAGCAGGTCTTGATGGTGCCTCTGATGATCAGGAAGAAGTCGTAGGGGGTGGTGGGGACTTCCGTGCGCCGGGGGTACTTCACGATCTGCGCGCTCTTCGCGAACGCCTCCCACTCGGGCAAGGGCGCCGAGGTGAACTGGTGCGCGACCTGTTGGAGCGCCTTGAGCGCGGCGATAAGCGCGACCTGGTCGCGGAGTGCCCCCGGTCGTACCATCGTGCGCGTCTCCCTGCAACGCTCCCCCTAGAACGTTTGCGCAAACATTAGAGGGGCGGGCGTCGAAAAACTCCAGCGATGTCTTGATCTGGATCAAGTCCGCCACGAATCCCCGCTTCCGCGGCGTCGCGGATGGCTCGCCTCACGGACGGTGGTGACGCCCCGGCCGCGCCCGACCGGGGTTTGATCTCGATCAATTGCCGGCTGGGTCCCCGCCCGCCTCCTCCGCTCCAATGATCCGCGATGCGCACGTGCGCGCGGTCGACGACGGTTGCGCGCTCTGGGGTGGGGCCCCTGCATGTGCGTGGGTAGCGGGCAAGTTGCGCGCCGCCTGAGGGAAACAACGACTGAGGGGGATGTCGATGGGACACCTGTCCGGGGGATGGACTCGAGAGAACTGGGGGCAGTGGCCGACGCCACGCCTGCGCCGCGATGACGGAGGTGGCGGCCTGATCCGGCTGGGTCGTGTGCTGTTCGCAACTGTGCTGGCGACCGTGTTCACGATGGGCGGCGTTGTCGCGCCCGCGCAGGCGGCTGACGAGGTGCTGACGGACTGGGTCTGCCAGGCACAGCCCCACCGCGTCACCGATTTCTCGACCTTCGACGGCACCGAGGCGACCTTCGCCGTGCCTCGATTCGGTGAAACCGGCTTGCCGGGTACGTTCAACCGCGTTGAGCTCCGCCAAGGCGTCGAGCTCAAGAACTCCGGTGAGATCGCCTTCTGGCATGCGCAGGCGGGGGATTTCAAGCTGTCGAACAGGTACGACATCTGGATGAATCTGCCGCCGAACCTGGCGACCGACGGGCCGGCGGGGGACGCCGCGAAGGAGATCCACGCCACCGAGAACTACGTCCTCTATGAGCAAGAGAACCAGATGGGCGGCGGCACCTCAGAAGCGCCGGGCGTGACCGTCACGCTTCCCGAGTCCACCGTGACATCCGAGAAGTCGGCCAGTTCGACGGACGCGGCAACCTGGGGCGGCTCCGGTTCGCACACGGTGACGATGCAGACCCTCACGTCCACGTCGGGGGTCGGTGGCGGCGGCAACTACCGTGCGTCCATCCGCACGACCGCGGCGGCGACAGTCTGCTACCGATACGCCTACGAGCCGGCCTCGCAGCCGACCCCGTCGGTGTCGGTGGGCGATTTCGTGTGGCTCGACGCCAACGACAACGGCCTGCAGGACGATCCCAACTCCGGTATCGCGAATGTGACGCTGACCATCTCGCGTACCGACGGCCAGCCGGTGGCCGACATCGACGGCAAGCCGCTGTCGACGACGACCACGGACGCGAGCGGTGCCTACTCGTTCGACAAGCTGCCGATTCTGCCCGAGGGCGTGAAGTACGTGGTGAGGGTCACCGCCCCCGCCAATATGCTACCGGCGAAGGCCGCTCAAGGCTCTGATCGGGGGAACGACTCGTCCACCGGTTCCGAGACGGCGGTCGTTCTCCCCACCGATGGAGCCCGTGACGCGTCGCTCGACTTCGGTTTCGTGTCTGTGAAGCCGACGATCGATCTCTCCAAGAACGCCGAGGGCGACGACATCACCAACGTCGAGGTCGGCTCGCAGGACGTCGTGGTGACGATCAAGAACAACGGAAACGAGGACTTGACCGGCCTGGTGTTCGAGGACACCACCATTTCGGGTGCCGAGGTTCAGTGGAACGCCGACGATCTGGCGGCCCTCCGGGGTCTAGTCCTGAAGACCGGCGAGTCGGTGACGGTGCGGGGCACGGTCGTCGTGGGGACGGGCGTCACACATAAGGACACCGCGAAGGTCACCGCGAAGGGCGTGATCTCCGGTATCGAGGTCAAAGACGAAGACCCCACCACCTATATTCCACCGACCCCAGCGCCGAAGGTGTCGATTGGTGACTACGTGTGGTTCGACACTGACCGCGACGGCCAGCAGACCGCCGGGGAGCCCGGCGCGCCGAACGTGGCGGTCAAGCTGTTCGACGGTGCCGCCGAGGTGGCGACGACCACGACGGACGGCAGCGGGTACTACGCGTTCACCCACCTCACGCCGGGCAAGGTGTACCGGGTCGAGTTCGTGAAGCCGGCGGGTACGACGTTCACGACGCAGAACCAGGGCGCGGACGCGTCCGACTCCGATGCCGACGCTAACGGCGCGGTCGTGGTGACCGCTCCGGCGTCCGGCAGCAACTCCGGTGAGCCGACCAAGGCCGACGATCCGACGATCGATGCGGGCCTGGTGAAGTACAACCTGGTGTTGACGAAGAACCTGGTCGACGGTGGCCCGTACGTGAAGGGCGCGACCGTGACCTTCACCCTGACGCCGTCGAACGAGGGCCCGGTGGACGCTCTGGCGGGTTGGTCGGTCACCGATCTGCTGCCGGCCGAGCTGACCCTGGTCGACA
>JAVTWJ010000022.1:0-70133 GCA_032229785.1 Propionibacteriaceae bacterium | reverse complement strand
GGGAGCGTCCCGTGCAGAGGAACACCCAGTGCCCGTTCGCACTGGCTGCGAGCACGGCCTCCTTGGCGCTGTCGGGGATCCTCCCGCGGTGATCGATGAGGGTTCCGTCGACGTCGATGAAGATCGACCTTCGGGTCTTGGAGGGCTTCGTGGGAGCAGTGGACTCAGACTGGGCGGACACGACTCGTACCCTAGCCCGATCCGCACCGCCCCACCTCGTGGCCGTCCCGCGCCGTGGATGGCCTGGGTCAGCTCGCCGCGCGCAGCGCGCCGGATCTCGCCTGCTCGAGGTCGGCGAAGACCGCCTGGTTGAGGCGGAACGTCCGGATCGCCTCGCGCACCGCCATCGCGTGGGTCTCGGCGTCGAGGGGGAGCGCGTCGAGGGTGGCGCGGTAGGCGTCCTTGTAAGGCTTCGCCTTGTCGATGCCGTCGAAGCGATAGAACGTGAGGGCGGCGTCCGGGATCCCGTAGTGCCGCCTCACCAGCCTGGCGATCGCCTGGCCACCGGACAGGTCGCCCAGCAGCCGCACGTAGTGGTGCGCGACCAGCGCCTCGGGCCGCTCGAGCGAGCCGATCCGCTCCACGTAGGCGCGCGTGGCCGGCATGATCGCGATGCGGCCGTCCGCGGCCTGGTCGGCCCAGTCGGCGCCGTAGAGGACGCCGAGATCGGAGGCCAGCCGCGGTGTCCGGATCAGCAACGGATCGTGCAGCGCCGCCACCGCCGGATGCGAAGCGTGGGCGTCCATGGCCTGCTCGAGGGCGAGATAGACCGGGTGCAGTTGCGCCGTGAAGGCCGCGAAGTCGGACGCCGAGGCGCCACCGTCCATGAGGCGGGTGATGAAGACCGCATGCTCCGCGTCCTCGTGCGCCTGGGTCGTGGCTTCGCGGAACGCGGTGGAGAGGGGCAACGTCGTCATGAGGGCGACCTTTCGTGCGAGGGCTCGGAGGAGCTGGAGAAATCCGAGGGAGGAGGGGACGAGGTAGCGGTGGGTACGGCTGCCCGTCGCCGGGCGTCGGCGCGCCCGGCCTCGCGGGCCTGCTCCAGCCGGCTGGCCAACTCGGGCGACAGCACCGGGGTGGGCGGGGGCGCCGACGCGGACGCGGCCCGGCCCAGGCGGCGCCGCGCGGCGAGGACGCGCCAGGCCGGCACGGCGGCACCGGCGAGGACGAGCAGCACCACCACCGCCCAGACGGGCGAGACCGTCCAGGCGAAGGCCGACCCGTGCGCCGTATCCGCGCTGCCGCTAATGCCGATGCCGATCGGCGTGACGTCCACGTCCGCGCGGGTGCCGAACAGCGGCCACACGTCGGGGATCGCGACGGTGCGCACGACCGCGCTGCCCGGCAGGACCTCGGGGGTCTCGCCGGTCAGCGAGGCGCCGGGCGCGATGCCGAACAGCCCCTCCAGCCGCACCTGCTCGCGGGCGTAGATCAGTGCGTTGCCGGTGTTGGCCAGACGGTAGCTGAGGGTGGCCGAGCCGGGTTGGAACGGGTTGTCCGAGCCCGTGTAGTCGAGCCGCACGTCGGTGATCGCCGTGTCCACGGTGAGGGTGCCGGGCACGCGCACGGCGATCTTCGAGGCCAGCCGGCGGTCGATGCTGAGGGATTCGGTCTCGGACGCCGAGCGCAGGGACGTGACGAGGCCGCCGACGTGGTCACCGGGCCGGGCGTCGGTGGGGACGGTGAGGGTGAACGGGACGGTCACCGACGCGTTCGGGGCGACGGTGACGCTGGAGGGCCCCGCGGTCGTCCACGCGCCGATGCCCGCGGAGGCCTTGTCGCTGGTGACCAGGTCGAGCAGGCCGTCGGACGTGGTGAAGCCGTCGGCGGCGTACACGCTGAGCGTGAGCGGCGTGGCGGCGTAGTTGGTGACGACCGCGGCGTCCTCGATCACCTGACCGGGCTCGGCGGTATAGGCGTAGTTGGCGCGACCGTTGCCGTGGTCGTTGTCGGCGGGCCTGACGCTCCATGCGGCGACCTCGGCGGACGCCGTGGGCGCCGCGATGCCCGCGGCGAGCAGGGCGACGGCGAGTGCGCCGGCGAGGAGGCGGCGGATCAGGCGCGTCATGGTGGTCCTTCGGGTCAAAACGGGGAGGATGGTGTGGTGGGATCCGGCGGGGTAGTAGCTCGCCGGATCCCACCCAAGGGTCAGGAGACGGCGGTGAGCGTCAACGTTCCCTTGTAGTCGCCCGCAGCCGTGTCAAGCGGCAGCTGCAGGTCGAGTCCGGCGCCGAGGGTCGCCGAGCCGGCTTCATGACCGGTGGACGCGGAGCCGAGTGTGCGCGAGTCCTTCAGACCCGAACCCGACACGAAGCCCGACGCGACCGTGGCGCCGGCGCTCGCACCGCCGCCGGCGGAGGTGACGGCGGGCGTCCAGCCGAGGTACTTGCCGTCGAACGAGCCCGCCGTGCCGGTGAAGTCGCTCACCTGGGCGTTGACCGACCAACCGGGCGTCCCGGCGCGGGTGTCGGTGACCACCACGGGGGCGAGCTGGCCGCTCGCGGCGAAGTGGTCGCCGGCGATGGTGGCCGTGCCGAGGTTGACGGCGGTCGTCCCGCCGTCGATCCGCCAGACGAACTCGCCCGGTTCCTCCGGATCGACCGGCGTCGTCGGGACGGTCACGTCGATGTCGAGATCGCCGGTCGTGGTGCCGGGCACCGCGAAGGAGATCGGCACGGACAGCTCCTGCGTCGCGTTGGCGGCCGCGCCGCCACCGGCGTAGGTGTAGACGCCGTAGTTGCCGGTGACGCTGTCGTCGACCAAGACCTGCAGGGTCGCCGTGAACGAACCGTCCGCCTTGAGCTCGACGAGCGACGCTGCCTGGCTCGGGAAGCTGGTGCTCACCTGGTTGAGCGACGCGATCGGCATGGCCCACTTCTGGCTGATCACCTTGCGCGCGGACGAGGCGACCCCCGCGGACGGCTTCCAGCTGTCGGCGAAGCGCCCGAAGACCACGTAGACGCCCGAGGGCTGGCCCACGGTGACGGGCTGACGCGTCGAGATGTTGGCGTTCGGGTCGAAGCCGGTGCCGGTGACCGTGACGGTCTCGGAGCCGTCGGGGTTGAAGCCGCCGGCCTTGCTCACCGAGAGCTGCGGGGTGAATGTCGGCGTGGTCGGCGCGTCGCCGAGCGTGACGGTCAGCGACAGGTTGTCGAGCGGGTCGCCGGCCGGGTAGAGCGGCAGCGCCTCGGCGCCCGCCGCGGTGAGCGTCAGGTTGGTGGCGTTGATGCTCAGCTGGTTGCCGTTCACGCTCACGTCCGGGCTGCCGATGTTGGCGAGCGTGATGCCGGTGCCGCCGTAGACGCCTTCCTTGAAGTCGCCGAAGTCGCCGGTGATCACCGCGGACACGTCGGCCTTGACGGACGCCGAGGCGCCGTCGACCACCACGGCCACGTTGGACACGTCGATGTTGAAGTAGTGCGACGGGAAGTGGTAGTGGAACGCGCCCGACGTCTGCACGGTGAAGTGGCTCGCGTCGGTGAAGGTGCCCCCGCTCGCCGGCAGCAGGTACGGCAGCGTCTCGTTGGGGCTCGACGTGCTCCCGGCCCACGCGGGCGTGCCCGCGGTGTCGAACTGCGCCGGTGCGGTCAGCGTGATGCGTTCTCCGATGGGCAGGGCGCCGATCGGCGGAAGGGCCGCGGTCTGCCGGCCGACGTAGTTGCGGAAGCTGTCACGCAGCCCCCACGAGACGGATCCGGTGTCGACCGGACGGTCAGCGGCATGGGCGGGGGTGGCCATGAAGCCGGCAGCGATTACTGCCAAGGCAGCGCCGGCGGCCACCAGCGCCCGAGGGCGGCGACGACGCCTCGGCGTCGTCGGGTGGTGTTGGGTCATCGGTGGGTGATCCTTTCTCGGGTGGTGTCTCATGAGGGGGTGGGAGCTGAGGGGAGCGCCGGATCAGCTCCCGCGGTTCCGGCGGAGCCAGGCGGGCCAGCCGAGCCAGGTGGGCCAGGTGAGCCAGCCCCGCTGGAAGGCGAGGGCGGCGAGGGCGCCGGTGCTGAGGACGCCCGCCGAGGACCACAGCAGTGCCGGGCTGGCGGCGGCCCGGGTCAGCTGCGGGATGAGGGTGTCGACCAGGGGAAGCACGGTGGTCGCGGCGAGGGCCGCGGCGGGCAAGAGGCTGGCGACCAGCGGTGTGGCGACGGCCCCACCGCCCGCGGCGGCCGATCCGGACGCCCCGCCCGCGGCCCCTCCGGTGCTCGTCTGGCCGGTCGTTCCCGTTCCCGTGCCTGTGTCCGTGCCGGTGCCCGTGCCGTCGCCGAGATCCGTGCCCGCGTCGGTGGGCGGCACCGTCGGATCCGGGGTGGACGTCACGGGCGCGTCCGCGTCGTAGCTCACCCACAGCCGGGTGGCCGGCTTGAACGCGTCCCGTGCCCCGCCGGAGGAGTAGAAGTAGGACGCCTGGCCGCTGTCCTGGTGGAAGTCGACGAGGGTCTGTGGGAACGATCCCCAGTCGGAGCCGGTGCGCACCTGATCGGTGCCACCGGCGGGGATGGTGACATTCACCCCCCGGTAGTCGGGGATCGCCGTGAAGCCGAGCGCTTGCGCGGCGTCCGTGCTGGCCGTGGTGAGACTGATGCCCTTCAGGGTGGCGAGCGTGACCGTGCGCGGGGTCAGCGCGGTCCAGATCGTGGTGTCGTCGCGGGAACTGCCGAAGCCGGACGCGGTCGCCGTCACCGTCGCGGTGCCCTGATCGACGACCACCTGGGGGTCGGTGATCCACCAGTAGGCGAGCCCGCCGTAGGCGACGACGGTGAAGGAGCCCTTCCACGCGATCTGGGCGGTGCCGGCGCCGGGATCGACCGAGCCGGTGCCGCCGCCGATCAGCGCGGTGATGCCGGTCGACCGGTTGTTGCCGGTGGTCACGGCCTGGCCGGTCGCGTCCTCGCAGCGGCGCTCGAACGCGACGGTGCCGTAGGCGCCCTGGGCGTTCGGCTTCTCGATGGTGACGGCGCCGTCGGTGGTGCGGAAGTAGCCGTCCGTGGCCGTCCACAGCTTGCCCGAGCCGGTGTCGCCGACCGCGCCGGCGGACAGGAAGTTGCAGCCGCCGTAGAAGGCGCCCGAACCGGACTCGGCGTTGATGCCCCACCGGAACGAGGCGTTGGAGACGGTGAACGGTGCGTCGGTGCCGGGCGCCGGGGTGACCGACGGCACCGTCACGCTCACGCTGACGCCCTCGCTCCCGCCCATCGGGTTCGCGGACGCCGACGCCGCGGGCACGAGGGCGAGCGGGAGGACGGCCAGCGCCGCAAGCGCGGCGATGCGTGTCGAACGCGCTGCGTACGGGGGCTGCGGGATGCGTGTCGAACGAGCGGTGCGAGTACGGCGCGCGGTGCGTGCAGGCTCGGCGGTGCGTGCCAGGCGAAGGGTGGTCATCGGTGCGTCGCTCCCGCCCAGTCGCCGACGGGCAGCGGCTGGGTGATCTCGGCTGAGGTGACCTCGTCGAAGCCCGCCCGCCGGGCCTCCTCGAGTAGCGCGTCCACCTGTTCGGGTGTGAGTTCCTGGGGTGCCGCCGGCTCTGGCTCCGGCTTCGCGGGTGGTGCCGCCGCGGCGTGCGGCGTGCGGCGTCCGAGCAGGCCGAGGACGACGACCGCGAGGACGGCCAACGCCGCGACGGCGAGGGCGATCCACGGCCACGGCAGCTCCGCGGCGGCCCCCGACGTCGGCGCGGCGAGGGGCGCCGCGTCCGCCGGGGTGCTGACGGTGAACGCCGCCTGGGCGAGGAGACCGGAGGCCGCGCCGGTGACCTGCAGGGTGTGCGTGCCCAGGCGCAGATCGCGTGGCAGTTGGATGACGCCCGCGATCTCGCCCTGCGCGCCCGTCACGAGCGGTCCGACCGCGGCCCGTCCGTCGTCGAGGACGACGGTCACCTGCTCGCCCGGCGTGAAGCCGCGGGCGGTGAAGCTCATGACGCGTCCTGTCAGGGCGGTGGCCTGGTCGACGCCGACGACGACCTCGCCGGGCGGGGGAGCGACCGCGGCGGCACCTCCCGCACCGGCGGCGGCACCCGCACCCGTTGCGGCGCCCGTCGCCGTGGTGGTCCCGGCCGCGGCGGAGCCGGTTCCCGCGGAACCCGCCGCACTGCCGCTGCCCGCGCCGGTGCCGGTGGAGGCGGCGGCGAACGACACCGCTGTGAACGTCTCGTTGTTGGCGTTCTTAATGCCGTGTGCCCCCACCGTGATCACCCCGCACGTCACGGTGCGGCAGTCGATCTGCTCGCTGCCGCCGCTCCGTCCGACGACCGAGATCACCGGGCCCGGGATGGCGAGCGTCGTCGACCAGGTGCCGTCGGCGTGCAGCTCGCCGCCGTTGGCGGCCTCCTCGGTCTGGGAGCCGGGGAAGCTCACGAAGCGCTGCCGGCCCTGGTTGTTCTTGGTCTCGGAGTCGGGCATGTAGCGGAAGGTCTGGCCGGAGAGGCCGCCGCGGCTCGGACGCCACGAGCCGCCGCTGGGATCGTCCACGGTCCCGAACAGCACGTAGATGCCGCCCATCGCCTTGGGGATCGATTGGAATCCGGAGCCCTTGAGGGTGAGCGCGGTCGCGCCCGACGCATGGGCGCGGGCGCTGCCGGCCGGGCTGGTCACGCTGACGCCCGCGGCGGCGTGCGCGTCGGGAGCGGCGAGCAGCAGTGAGCCGAGGGTGAACGCCAGGATCAGGGCCACCGTGAGCGGACGACGCGTCATCGGGCACCACCTTTCGCGAGAACGGGCTGGGGGAAGGACGACCGGCGGCGGGCGCGGGTGTCCGGTCGGATGGGCAGCACCAGCAGTCCGGGACCGGTCGGGTCGGGGACGACGGTGACGGGATGGTCGTAGACGCGGGAGACGCGCGCGGCGGTGAGGACCTCGTCCGGCGGGCCCTGGGCGGCGATCCGGCCGTCGGCCAGCAGCACCAGGCGGTCGGCGTACGCCGAGGCCAGCGCCAGGTCGTGCAGGACGACCACGACCGCGCCGCCGGCGTCCGCCTGATCGCGGGCGGCGCCGAGGACGCGTTCGGCGTGGCAGATGTCGAGGGCCGCCGTCGGCTCGTCGAGCAGGAGGACGGGGGTGGCCTGGGCCAGGATGCGCGCGAAGCTGGTGCGGGCCTTCTCGCCGCCGGACAAGGTGGGGAAGCGGCGCTCGCCGAGGTGCCCGATCTGGGCGACGTCCATGCCGAAGGCGACCGCGGTATCGTCGGCGGCCTCCTCGGGACGCCCGCGCCAGGGGGCGCGCCCCATCCGGACGACGTCGGCGACCTCGAACGGGAACGACAGGGTGTGCTCCTGCATCATGACGGCCCGGAACCGGGCCAGTTCTTGCGGGTCGGGGCTCAGCCGCGTGCCGTGGGGCCCGGCGAGCGTGCCGGCGTCCGGCTTCTGGTCCCCGGCGAGGACGGACAGTAGCGTCGACTTGCCCGCGCCGTTCGGCCCGACGAGCGAGACCATTTCGCCCGCGCGCACGTCGAGGTCGATGCCGTCGAGCAGGTGGCGTCCGCTGGGGATCGTCACCCTGATCCCGGCCAGGGTGAGCAGGGGGGCACCGGCGTCCGGCCCCCCTCCGTCGGTGTGCAGGTCGGTCATGCCCAGCCCCCCGCCGAACGCCGGGTGCGGTGGATCAGCCACAGGAAGAACGGTCCGCCGACCAGCGCGGTCAGCATGCCCAGGGGCAGGTCGGCGTACGGGATGGCCGTCCGTGCGATCAGGTCGGCGAGGACGAGCAGCAGCGCGCCGCCGAGCGCGCTGGCCGGCAGCAGCACGCGGTGGCCGGGGCCGACGAGCATCCGGATCAGGTGGGGCACCACCAGGCCGACGAACGCGATGATGCCGCAGAACGCCACCGCGCCCGCGGTGAGCAGCGCGACCAGGCCGATGCAGCGCACCCGCAGCCGCTCGACATCGACGCCGAGGTGGCGCGCCGACCGCTCGCCGAGCGCCAGCAGATCGAGCGAGCGGGCTTCGCGCAACGCCGTGGCCACCCCGATGAGCGCGATCGGGGCGACGACCGCCACGTACGGCCATCGGGTGCCGTTGAGGCTGCCGAGCTGCCAGAACACGATCTGCTCGCGGCTCTGGGTGGTGCCCAGGAACGTCAGGAACGCGATGATCGCGCCCGCGATCGCGTTGATGGCGACGCCGGTGAGGATCAGCGTGACGACCTCGCTGCGCCCGCCCGAGCGGGACAGCACGTACACGATGGCCGCGGCCAGGAGGCCGCCGGCGAGGGCGAACAGCGCGACGGTCCACGACCCGAGGAAGCTCAGTCCGAACACGATCGCGAGGCAGGCGCCGACCGCGGCGCCCGAGGAGACCCCCGCGATGCCGGGTTCGGCGAGCGGGTTGCCGAAGACGCCCTGCATCACGGCGCCCGCTGTCGACAGGGACGCCCCGACGAGCGCCGCCATCGCCACGCGCGGGAAGCGGATCGTCCACAGCGCCGCCTCGCCGCCCGGATGGGACGGCAGCGGTCCGGCGTCGATCCCGAGCCGGTGCAGGATGGACCCGGCCACCTCGGCGGGCGGCACCTCGAGCTGGCCGCGCCCTGCAGCGATCACGAACGCCACCGCGAGGGCCAGCGAGAGCCCGGCGAACAGTCCAGTGCGGCGGGTCTTCGTCGGCATCACCGGGCGGCGTCCGGTGCGTAGACGGCGACGGCCAGGGCGTCCAGCACGTCGGCGGTCGCCGGACCGAACGCGAGCACCTCGGAATCGGCCATGTCCACGATCCGCCGGTTCTGGCCGGCGGGCGTGTTGGCGAGCGCGGGGAAGTTGGCGAGCAGTCCGTCGACGCCTCCCACGGACTCGAGGCCGTCGGTCATCATCAGGAGCAGCTCGGGGGCCGCCTTGATCACGCCTTCGTCGTTGAGCGGGCGCATGCCCTGCCAGTCGATCTCGGTCGCCACGTCGCGGGCGCCGAGGGCGGTGATGAGCGAGTCGGTGCCCGAACCGGCGCCGAACATGTAGTACACGCCGGCCTGGCCGCGCACGTACAGGAACACCGTGCGCAGTTTCCGGTCGTGCTCGGCCGGGGCGATGGCGGCGATCTCGGCGGTCTTCGCCTCGATCGCCGCATTGGTGCGGGCGGCGAGTTCCGCGCCCTCGGCGGGGACGCCCAGGGCGTCCGCCACCTGTTGGATCAGGCCGCCGACGTTGTCGATGCTGCGATGGGAGTCGACGATCACCACGGGGATACCGCTCTCGCGCATCTGCAGCAGGACGTCCCAGGGGCCGAGGCTGGTGTCGGTGATGATCACGGACGGCGCCAGCGCGAGGATCGCCTCGGCGGACAGGTCGTGACCGACCGGCGTGACGAGCTGCTTGCCCCTGATCTCGGCGAAGCCGCTGGAGGTGTCGCGGCCCACGACGTTGTCGCCCAGGCCGAGCTCGTAGACGGTCCGCGAGAGGGTGCCATAGATGTCGAGGGCGAGGATCCGGCTGCCGTCGGTGATGGTGACCTCGGTGCCTTGGGTGTCCGTGACGGTCACCGGCAGGTGTTGGACGGGGTTCGTCGCGATCGGGTGCAGGGAGGCGTCGGCCATCACGGCCGTCGAGGGGCCTTGGTGCGCCTGCGGGTCTGCCGCGGCCGTGACGTCGGCCAGGCGGGGGCCGCCGGACGCCCCGAGCCCGGCCAGGCCGGGCAGGCCCGCGCAGCCCGCGAGCGCGAGGACGAGCGCCGCGAGGGCGGCGGCCAGGCGGGGAGTGGGCGACGATCCGCGTGCGGGTCGGCGGTGGGACACGGAGACTCCATCAGTCGGTGGCGGCGCGTGGACGACTCAAATACCAAGGTGAGGCTTACCTTGGATAATAAGAACACGGTGATCTTTGTTTAATCAACAACTGTCGAGCGGCGCGTCTCGGACCGTGGGACGGCGGCGTGCCGGACGCCCGCGCCCGACGTCCGGGCGGCGTGAGAAGCTGAGCCGGAAAGACCGACGAAGGAGGAGCGGGTGACCCACTGGCGAGCGCTCGAGGACGATGCCCTGCGACTCACGCGGGACCTGATCCGGATCGACACGTCCAATTACGGCAACGGCGAGGGGCCCACCGAGCGTCCCGCGGCCGACTACGTGGTCGGCCAGTTGCGCGAGGTGGGCTTGGAGCCGGCGCTGCTCGAGAGCGCGCCCGGCCGTGCGAGCGTCGTCGTGCGGATCGCGGGCCGGGACGCCGATCGCGGTCTGGTCGTCCACGGACACCTCGACGTGGTCCCGGCGAACGCCGACGACTGGAGCGTCGACCCGTTCTCGGCGGAGGAGCGCGACGGCATGATCTGGGGCCGCGGAGCGGTCGACATGAAGTCGATGGACGGCATGATCCTCGCCAACGCCCGCAGGATCGCCCGCGAGGGCATCGTGCCGCCGCGCGACCTGGTGTTCGCCTTCTTCGCCGACGAGGAACAAGGCGGCAGGTGGGGTGCCCAGTGGCTCATCACCCATCATCCGGACCTGTTCGCCGGCTGCACCGAGGCGATCAGCGAGGTGGGCGGCTACTCGATCACCCTGCCCGTCGAGGGCTCGGACGCCCTCCGGCGCGCCTACCTGCTGCAGACCGCCGAGAAAGGCCTCGCCTGGGTGCATCTGCGGGCGACCGGACGCGCCGGCCACGGCTCGCTGCCCAACGACGAGAACGCCATCGTCCGGCTCGCCGAAGCGATCGGGCGGATCAACGCGCACGCGTGGCCTCTGCAGTACGTCGCCAGCGTCCAGGCGTTGTTCGACGGCGTCCAGGAGATCACCGGGGTGTCGCCGGACGCGGACCTGGAGGCCTTCCTCGATCTCATGGGCGGCGGGCGCGCCTTCGTCGCGGGAACGCTGCGCGACTCGACGAATTTCACCCGTCTCGATGCGGGCTACAAGAACAACGTGATCCCCGGCGAAGCGACCGCGCACCTCGACTGCCGGTTCCTTCCCGGTCACCGGGACGAACTGCTCGACACCCTCCGTGAGCTGGCCGGCGAGCACGTGGACATCGTCATCGATCAGATGGGCGTCTCGCTCGACGCGCCGCGCCAGTCGGCGTTCATCGACAAGATGCACGCGGCGATCCAGGTGGAGGATCCAGGCGCCGCGCTGCTGCCGTACTGCCTGTCAGCGGGCACGGACAACAAGGCGCTGGCCCGCCTCGACATCGACGGCTACGGCTTCGCGCCCCTGCGGCTCCCGCCCGAGTTGGACTTCGCCGCGCTCTTCCACGGTGTGGACGAACGCGTCCCCGTGGACGCCGTCCGGTTCGGCACCCGCGTCCTGCGGACCCTCCTCGAGGACTGCTGAGCCTCCGCTCAGCACCCCGCGGCATCTCGGCGCCGCCGGGGTCGCCCTTCGTCAGGCCGGGCGGCGTGACGTATGCTTCACCGTCTGGTCGAGGACGACCTGCACCACCGAGTCGACCTCTGGGAAGGACCCTCATGTCCGCCACCACCGAACCAACCGTGTCCGCCGAAGCGCAGGCCGCGGCGTCCGTGTCCGTCGAGAAGGCGCAGAACCGGCACCGCTCGATCATCGCGATCCTGCTCGTGGCGGCGTTCGTCGTCATCCTCAACGAGACGACCATGAACGTCGCGCTGTCGAGCATCATGGCCGACTTCCACGTCACCGAACGGCTCGCCCAGTGGCTCACCACGGGGTTCATGCTCACGATGGCCGTCGTGATCCCGATCACCGGCTGGCTGCTGGACCGGCTCAGGATCCGGCAGTTGTTCACCGCCGCCATGACCCTGTTCAGCCTCGGCACCGCGCTGTGCGCCGTGGCGCCCACGTTCGGGCTGCTGCTGGGCGGGCGCGTCGTGCAGGCGTCCGGCACGGCGATCATGATGCCGCTGCTGATGACCACCATCATGAGGCTGGTCGAGCCCGCGCACCGCGGCGCGATCATGGGCACCATCTCGATGGTGATCTCGGTGGCGCCGGCCGTCGGGCCGACGCTGTCCGGCGTCCTGTTGCAACTCGGGTCGTGGCGGCTGATCTTCGCGACCGTCCTGCCGATCGCCCTGTCCATGCTGGCGCTCGGGGTGTGGAAGCTGCGCAACGCGGGGGAGACCACCGCCACGCCGCTCGACCCCTGGTCGGTGGTGTTGACCGTGATCGGATTCGGCCCGCTCATCTACGGCCTGAGCATGTTCGGCGACGCCACCGCGCCGTTCTGGGAGGCGCCGCTCGCGGTCGGCATCGGGCTGGGCGGGCTCGTCGCGTTCGTCGCACGTCAGTTGGTCCTGCAGAAGAGGGACGTCGCCCTGCTCGACCTGCGCACGTTCACCTACCCGACGTTCACCGTGGCGCTGCTGATGATGGCCCTGTCGATGATGGCGATGTTCGGCACGATCATCATGCTGCCGCTGCTGATGCAGCGCTCCTTCGGGCTCGAGCCGCTGCAATTGGGCCTGATGATGCTGCCCGGCGGCCTGGCGATGGGCGTCCTCGGACCGATCGTGGGCCGGCTGTTCGACCGGGTGGGGCCGCGTCCGCTGGTGATCCCGGCCAGTTTCGTCGTGCTCGCGGTGTTCGGGTTCTTCTCGGCGTTGACGCTGCAGACGCCGTGGTGGGCGGTCATGGCCGGGCACGTGGCGATGAGCGTGTCGTTCTCCTTCATCTTCACGCCGCTGTTCACGGTCGCGCTCGGGTCGCTGCCCAAGCGCTTCTACTCGCACGGCTCGGCGACGATCGGCACGATCCAGCAGGTGGCCGGTGCCGCGGGCACGGCCCTGTTCGTCACCGTGTTCGCCATGCAGGCCCAGGCCGCCCGCGACGCGGGGGTTGGTGAGGCGGCAGCCCTGCTCGCCGGGTCGCACTGGGCCTTCCTGGGGGCCGGCGCCGTCTGGACGGCGACGGTGGTGGCGTCCTTCTTCCTGCGCAAGCCGGCGGACGCGGACGCCGCCTGAGCGTGGGGCAGCCTGCGAAACGGCCTCCCAAACGGCCTGCCGAACTGCGGCGGCGACCGTTCCTCACTCGGGCGACTGTGCCTCACCCGGGCGGCGTGGCGGGCAAGTCGCGGTGGCCGCTCAGGCGTCCTGGGTCGTGATCGGGACGCCCGCCTCGCCGTGGAAGGCCGCCCAGCGGTCGACGGAGGGCTGGAGCGCGACCGTGTCGACGCGCTCGCCGGGGAACGGGGTGGCCACGACGCCGTCGTTCTTCCGGGTGCCGCGCCTCCAGGTGCCGACCGTACGGCCCCCCTGGGCGAGGGTCGCGCGGAAGACCCCGTTGCGTCCGGGGACGACCAGGCCGAGGTGCGCGGCGGAGTCGAACTGCGGGTCGCGGTCCTTGTAGCCGAGCAGGTGCTCGTCGAATCCCGGAAGCAACAGCCAATCCGGCGTCTCGCCGGTGGAGTCGAGCATCGCGGGGTCGGCCCACAACTGGGACGCCGCGCCCCGGGCGTCCGCGAGGGCGAGCCGGGCCAGGCTGCCGCGCTCGGTGGCGAGGACGAGGCCGCGGCGGGCGTCGGCCACCGAGATGCCCGCCCACCAGGCGAGGTCGGTCGCACGGACGGCGCCGCGCGGGGCGGCGTACCGGGTGGCCAACTCGGCCAGCGCCTCGTCGCCGGTCAACGAACGGGGCGAGCGGATCCAGCGCGAGGCGAGCACGAGCCGGGGCTCCCCGTCCTCGCCGATCGGCCCGAAGGCCGCGTGGCCGTTCTGGCACAGCCACCAGATGAGGTGGTAGCGCCATTGTGACTTCCATTCCAGGCCCGCGGCGTCCCAGAAGGTGGCGATCTCGTCGCGATCGAGGCTGTCGTGCGCGGCCAGCGCCTCGAGCGACGTCGCGACCAGACGGTCGAGGGCGGCGTCCGTGATGCCCAGGTAGGCCCGCCGCTTCGCGGCGCCCAGGAGTGGCCCGCGGTTGGTGACCGACTGCATCCAGCCGATGTCCTCGGCGGCGACCAGGTGGAGGGTGCCGCGCATCGGCCACGAGCGCACGAGGAGCCCTTGGTCGAACGCCGCGTGCACGTCGGCGACGGTGCTGCCCGGCGTCCGGATGCCGAGCGCCCAGCGCGACGCACGCCAGTCTTGACCCTGCACGGCGAGCATCCGCCGCGCGGACTCGGCGATCGCCGCCGCGCCGCGATGGTCCTGATGGTGGGGAGCGGTCGCCCCGAGCCGTTGCGCGTGGACCCGAAGCCGGAGCAACTTCTCGGCGCTGATCGTCGTCATCGGGGTCACGGGACAGGGAAACTCAGATGCCCAGATCGCGGCGCAGCTTGGTGACGTGCCCGGTGGCCTTGACGTTGTACTGCGCGACCGAGATCGTGCCGCGTCCCTCGGCGTCCACGTCGATCACGAAGGTGGAGCGGATCACCCCTTCGATCTGCTTGCCATACAGCATCTTCGTGCCGTAGGCGGCGTACGACGTCATGACCTCCTTGCTGGGGTCCGAGAGCAGCCTCGGCGTCAGCGACTCCTTCGCGCGGAAGGCCGCCAGCTTGGTGGGTGTGTCGGGCGAGATGCCGATCACCTCGTAGCCGGCGTCGCCGATGGCGTCCGCGTTGATGGTGAAGTCGACCGCCTGGGTCGTGCACCCGGGGGTCATCGCGGCCGGGTAGAAGTAGACGATCACCCGTCGGCCGGCGAAATCCGACAACGACACCGTCCTGCCGTCGGCGTCGAGAAGAGAGAAGCTCGGTGCGGCATCGCCCGCCGTGAGTCTGACCATGCCCGCCAGCCTAGCCAATGGCATAGGGTGGGGAGCAGACTGCATCAGGCGACGTGAGAGGACCGATCGTGGCAGACGGTGCCCGTTCCAAGGAACAGATCCAAGCCGAGATCGCCGCCGCCCGGGCGCGCCTGGGCAGCAACGTCGAGGGCCTGATCCTTCAGGTCCACCCCAAGGCGGTCGCGGCCCGCAGTGTCCAGGACGCCAAGGCCTTCGTGGCCGGCGAGATCGGCGCCGCGAAGGCTCAGTTCGTCGAGCCGGACGGACGCCCGCGCCCGACGGCACTCATCGCGCTGGCGGTCGCCGTCGCGGGTAGTGTCGCCTTCCTCCTGGTCGCGCGCTCGTTCGCTCGCCGCTGACGCCGCGGGCGCCTGCTGAGCCACTCCCGGCACCTGCTGAACGGTGGTGGGCAGACGCAGGCGTGCGCCGTGGAGCGAGGCTGCTCAAGAATCGAGGACGTCTGCAAGACGCCTAGTCGGCGCCCGGTCGGGCGTGCGGGCGGAGAGGCTCTGAACAGAGGCTCCTCGTATCACAGCGGGGTGTGCTCGTGTACTGTGAGCGCTGTCACCCTGAAGTGCAATCACAATGAAGTGAGGAGTCGAGATGGCAAGGACCACCACGCGCCTATTCGCAGCCGTCCTGTCGGCGGGCGCCTTGGTCGCAATGACGGCCTGTAGCGGCACCACAGCGCCGGTCACGGGAGGCGGTGGTGCGGCCGACTGCGCCGCGTACGCCTCCTACGGCGACCTGAGCGGCAAGACGATCTCCGTCTACACCTCGATCGCGAGCGAAGCCGAGGCGCAGCCGCACATCGACTCGTTCAAGCCGTTCGAGCAGTGCACCGGCGCTCAGGTCAAGTACGAGGGCAGCCGCGAATTCGAGAACCAGCTCCCCGTCCGCGTGGCCGCGGGCAACGCTCCCGATCTCGCCTACCTCCCGCAGCCGGGTCTGCTCGGCTCCCTGGTGAAGCAGTACGGCGACAAGGTGGTCAAGGTGGGCGCCGCCGCAGAGGCCAACGTCGACCAGTACTACGATCCGTCCTGGAAGACGTTCGGCACCGTCGACGGCGTCTTCTACGGCATCCCGATCGGATCGAACGTCAAGTCGTTCGTCTGGTACTCGCCGAAGACCTTCGCCGACAAGGGTTACGAGGTTCCCACGACCTGGGACGAACTGATGACGCTGACGGCGAAGATCGCCGCCGACAACCCCGACGGTGCGACCCGTCCCTGGTGCGCCGGCATCGAGTCCGGCGGGGCGACCGGCTGGCCGGCGACCGACTGGGTCGAGGACATGATGCTGCGTACTGGAACCCCCGAGCAGTACGACCAGTGGGTCACCAACGAGATCCCGTTCAATGATCCGCTCGTCATCGAGGCCATCGACATGGCGGGCAGCATCCTGCGCAACAACACCTACGTCAACGGCGGTCTCGGCGATGTGAAATCCATCGCGTCGACGGCGTTCACCGACGCGGGCTTCCCGATCCTCGACGGTGCCTGCGCCCTGCACCGCCAGGCGTCCTTCTACCAGGCGAACTGGCCCGAGGGCACCGAGGTCGGTCCCGACGGCGACATCTGGACCTTCTACCTGCCGGGCAAGGACACCGCGACCAAGCCGCTGCTCGTCGGCGGCGAGTTCGCGATGGCGTTCCGCGACGCTCCCGAGGTCGCGGCGCTGCAGGCGTACCTGACCAGCCCCGAGTGGTCGAACGCGAAGGCCAAGGCCACGCCCAACGGTGGCTGGCTGTCCGCCAACACGGGGCTTGACCCGGCGAACCTGGTCAAGCCGGTCGACCGCCTGAGCTACGAACTGCTCACCGACCCGACCAGCGTCATCCGCTTCGACGGTTCCGACCTGATGCCGAGCGCCGTCGGTTCCGGCTCCTTCTGGAAAGAGATGACCGACTGGATCGCCCTCGACAAGCCGACCAAGGCGGTCGCGGACGCCATCCAGGCATCCTGGCCGAAGTAACGCGGGCGAGGCAGTCCCATGAACTGGTTGATGCAACCCGACTCGATCATCGAGAAGGTCATCGTGATGCTGGTGGCGATCGGGTTGTTCGCCCTCATCATGGCCCTGGTCCTTCTGGTGGTGGACCGCTCCGGGCTGCCGCGATGGGTGGCGGCGCTGGGCTATCTCGGCCCGGCGCTGCTGCTGATCGTCGTGGGCCTCCTTGTCCCTGCGGCGATGACCGTCCGCAACTCGCTGTATTCCAATGATCAGCGGACGTTCGTGGGGCTCGACAACTATGTGACCGTGTTCACCCAGGACCTGTTCCTGGTGGTCCTGCGCAACACCTTCTTCTGGGTGTTGCTCGTGCCGCTGCTGTCCACTGCGCTCGGCCTGATCTACGCCGTGCTCGTCGACCGGACGCGGTTCGAGAAGTTCGCCAAGACGATGATCTTCCTGCCCATGGCGATCTCGATGGTGGGCGCGGGCATCATCTGGAAGTTCGTCTACGAGTACAAGCCCGCAGGCGTCCCGCAGATCGGCCTGCTCAACCAGTTGTTCGTGTGGATGGGCTTCCAGCCGCAGCAGTTCCTGCTCGATGCCCCGGTCAACACGTTCTATCTGATCATCGTGATGGTCTGGATTCAGACCGGGTTCGCGATGACGGTGTTGTCGGCCGCCATCAAGGCCATTCCCGATGAGACGGTCGAGGCCGCCCGGGTGGACGGCGCGACCGGCGCGCGGCTGTTCTGGCAGATCACCGTGCCCAGCGTGCGTCCGGCGATCATCGTGGTGATCACCACCATCGCGATGGCGACGTTGAAGGCGTTCGACATCGTCCGGACGATGACCGGTGGCCAGTTCGATACCTCGATCGTGGCGCTGGAGTTCTACACGCAGACGTTCACCCGTCAGGCGGGCGGGATCGGTGCTGCCCTGGCCGTGCTGCTGTTCATCCTGGTGATGCCGATCGTCGTCTACAACGTGCGGCAGATGCGAATCTCGGAGGAGGAGCGATGACCAGCAACAGCTCGCGCACCGAACCACGGCGCGAGGCGCGTCTGCGGGCCCGCAAGCTCGCCCGCGCCGAGCGGCGGGCGTCCGACAGCACGACGCGGCTGGCGTCGCCGGCCATGTCGGCGCTGGCGTTCGTCATCGCCATCCTGTGGACGGTGCCCACCGCCGGACTGCTCATCACCTCGTTCCGTCCGCCCGAGGAGATCCGGCGGACGGGATGGTGGACGGTGTTCACCAATCCGGAGTTCAGTCTGGTGAACTACTCCACGGTGCTGGGCGGATCGGGCAACATCGTCGATCCGTTCATCAACTCGATCATCATCACGCTGCCGTCCGTGATCATCCCGATCATCCTCGCGCTGCTCGCGGCGTACGCCTTCGCGTGGATCGACTTCCGCGGTCGCAATGTGCTGTTCGCCGCGGTGTTCGCGCTGCAGATCGTGCCGATCCAGGTGACGCTCATCCCGTTGCTCAGCCAGTACGTGCGGTTCGGCCTGGTGGGCACCTACTGGACGGTGTGGCTCTCTCACACCATCTTCGGGTTGCCGCTGGCGATCTTCCTGCTGCACAACTTCATGCGCGAGATTCCTCGCTCGCTCATCGAAGCGGCGCGCGTGGACGGCGCCGGCCACGTCCGGGTGTTCTTCCAGGTGCTGATGCCGCTGCTCGTCCCGGCGATCGCGTCGTTCGGCATCTTCCAGTTCCTCTGGGTGTGGAACGACCTGCTCGTCGGCCTGACGTTCGCCGGTCCGCAGTACCGACCGGTGACGGTGATGATCGCCGAGATGGTGGGCAGTCGCGGTCAGGCCTGGCATGTGCTGTCGGCGGGCGCTTTCGTGTCGATGATCGTCCCGGTGGTCGTGTTTCTCTCGTTGCAGCGCTACTTCGTGCGCGGGCTGCTGGCGGGCGGTGTCAAGGGGTGACGTCACCCGCCAGCAGCATCGCGGCTGGCGCGCCCATCGGGCCAGAGTTGAGGACGTCGTCGAGCGGCGACGTCCTCAACCCAGCCGACCGCCACGATGACCACCGCCAGGAGCACCCAGACCAGCAGGAAGCTGGGGACCTCCGAGCGGAGCAGTTCGGGAACCGAGCGGTGTAAGACCCTGCTTCGCCACAACACGCCGACCAGGGGAAAAGTGGCCGCCAGCAACACGAAATGCCACAGGTACACGGTCAGCGCCCGGTTGTTGAGCAGGGTGACCGGCCGATCCAGGAACCGAAGCCTGGCCGGAAACGACGACCACTGCGGCGACACGCGCAGCAGCACGGCGACGAAGCCGAGTGACCACAGGGCCTGCCCCAGCGGCAGGTCGTTGAGGTCGAGCGTCTCCTCCGCGTGCGTGACCGCCCAGGTCATCCCGAGGGTCATGGACGCGGCGGCGAGAATGACGAGCGTCGGGGGACGCAAGGTGTGAAGCAGGCCGTCGCGGTGCGCGAAGCCGAGGATCCAGCAGGCCCCGAAGGTGGCGAAGTCGGTGAGAGGTCCGTCCAACCACGTCGCAGGCTCCACCACCCCCGAGGTGAGAATCACCAGAAGACCGAGGGGCGCGAGCAGGGTCACCCACGGCCGACGGCGGAACGCCCACAGCAGCAGCGGCGAGGCCAGCATCAGCCAGAAGTAGGTGCGGACGTACCACAGGATGACCCCGGTCCGGACGCCCCACTCCTCGCCCATCGCCTCCGGCACCGCGAGGTAGTCGGGGTAGGGCGCGTCGCCGAGCGGGACGAACCACATCAGCACCTCCGGCCAGGACACGCCCTCCTCGAGCGGACGCCAGCCCGCCGCGGTCAGCAGGCTGAGCATGATCGCCGCGTAGACCCAGAGCGGCAGCAGCAGTCGTCGTGCCCGGCGCCGCAGCACGCCCGCGGCCGGCCTCGCCAGTGAGCGGGCCATCAGCGACCCCGCCATGGCGAACATCACCCCCATCGCGGGGAAGGCCACGGAGAGCCAGTCGGCGTCGAAGGTATGAAAGGTCACCACCCGCACGAGGGCGACCGCGCGCAGCAGGTCGAGAAAGCGGTCCCGGCCGGGGACGCTGGCGGACGCCGACGTCAACTCGGCGTCGCCGGGCCGAGAACGGACACGGTTCCGTCGCCGGAATTGACCACGTAGACGGTGCCGTCGCGCTGATCGATGGCGATGCCTTGCGGACGGGCCCCGACCGGGATCGTGCTGACCACCTTGCGGGTGTTGGCGTCGATGACGGAGACGGTGCCGTCGGCCCAGTTGGTCACGTACGCTGCGCGGGCGGCGTTGTCGATGGCGACGCCGAAGGGGCGCGAGCCGACGATGACGGTGTTCCACCAGCGGCGGCTGCGGGCCTCGACGACCGTGACGGTGTTCGTGCCCCAGTTCGTCACGTAGACCATGCCCAGCCCGTCGTCGATGGCGACGCCCATGGGACGCTCGCCGACCGTGAAGGTGCCCTGGGGAGACGTCGGGTCGATGACCTCGGTGGTGCCGGCCTCTGAGTTCGTGACGAACACGCGTCCGCCCGCCTTCTCGAAGGCGACGCCGTGGGGTCGTGCCGCGACTCCCATCATGTCGAGGACGAAACGCGACCGGCCGTCGATCACCGACATGGAGTCATCCTCGGTGTTCACGACGTAGACCAGGCCGGTGACCGGATCCACCTCGAGTTGGCGGGGGCCCTCGCCGACGGCGACGGCCGCGACGACGTCCCGGCTGGCGGCGGTGAGCATCGAGACCTCGCGCGAACCGGAATTCGCCACCCAGGCGGTGCCAGCGGCCGAGTCGACCGCGACGCCCACCGGGTCGATCGCCACCTTGACCGTCTTCGCCACGGTGCGGCTCGCCGCGTCGATGATCGACACGGTGCCCCGGCGTGCCTGGGCGTCGTCGCGCAGCAGACCGGACGGATCGCCGAGGCGGGTGACGTAGGCAATGCCGGCCACGTCGTCGAAGGCGATGTCCTGGGGGGACGCGCCGACGGGGATGGTCGCCACCACCTGGCTCATCGCCGGACGGGTGGAGGCCGGAATCGGTGGGGTCGTCACCTGGACGTCGGTCGAGTTGAGCAGCCGGTAGGTGAGGTAGCCGCCGGCGGCCAGTGCGACGAGCCCCACGATCAGAGGGATCGCCAGGGAGCGGTGCGGAGCAGCGAACCGCGCCCTCTTCGGGGCGCCGGCGTGGGGCGCCGCTGACACGCCGGTCTCGATCGCGGACAAGCCGTCGGCAGCCCCCGTGGCCGATGATTCCGTGCTTCGGTCATCCGTCGTCATGTGTGCGGCCCCTCGGTCACGTGGTCTATGGCGGTCGGCCCACCGTAGCCCACCGGCGTTCTGCCTTGCCGCGCGTTCATCGGGTGAGCGCGCCGGGGGTGATCTGGCCCCGATGTTAGAGTCTCGGCGTGGTCGAGGTCATCCCTGCTCCGGAGCGAAGCGCGTCCGTACGCCCTGGTGACGGGGCGTTGGCGCCGCTCCGGGCGGTGATCGCCTTCTCGGTCCTGGCGATGGCGCTCGTCCGCGCGATACCCGGATACGCCGCGACGGTACCGGCCGGCGGCGACCCGTGGCTGGCCGGTGAATGGCTGATCAACTACGCGGGCGGCTTCGTGCGGCGCGGCCTGTTCGGTGAGTTGTTCCTCGCCTGGGTGCCCGGCGGCGAGGCCGGGTTGTGGGTGTTGTTCTGGCTCCAGATCTGCTGCTACCTGGTGGTGCTCGTCTACGCCGTCGAGGTGATGCACCGCACGCGGTATTCCTGGTCGAGCATCGCGCTGGTCTGCAGCCCGGCAGGCCTCGCCTTCATCGGCTGGGACACCGACGGCGGCTTCCGCAAGGAGATCCTGGTCTTCGTCGTCCTCGCCCTCCTGGCCTGGTCGCGGCGTCCCGGTCGGCGCCCCCTCGCCATTGGCGTCCTCGTGACCGCCGCTCTCGCGCTCTACGTCGTGGCGGTGTTCTCCTGGGAGCCGGCAGCCCTCCTGCTGCCGGCCGTCGGCTATCTCCTCCTGACCGGCGAACGGCCGCTGCTCGTCTTCCGCCGGAGCCTCGCCGCGCTGTTCGCGGTGGTGGGGTTCCTCGGAGGGCTCGCCGGCATGCTCGCCCACGGCGACGTCGGCACGGCCCTGGCGATCTGCACCGACGTCCGTGCCCACGGTTACCACGGCGTCGCCCTGTGCGGAGCGGACGCCGCGGGCGGCGGCGGGATCGACGCCATCGGCTGGACGAGCAAGCGCGCTCTGGGCGACGTGGCGGCGGCCTTCCCCGCGCACCTGGGCTACATCCCCCTGATCGCCTTGGCACTCACGCCCGCCGTCGCCTCGGACTGGTTCCGCACCCACTGGCGCTGGGGTGTGGCGGTCGCGGTCGGCGTCGTGCCCATGTACCTTCTGGTCACGGATTACGGTCGCTGGACCCACATCGTCGTGATCGCCTTGATGTTCTGCGTCACCGCCGAGCATCCTTCGGGCGCCCACTCCTCGTTCTGGAATGCGCCGGTGGCGCTGCTCTACGTGTCGTTGTGGGCCATGCCGCACCACATCGGACCCTGGGAGGCGCCCGAGTGGAGGGGCCTGTTGCACACGATCATGACCAACCTGATCCGTGATGCGAGCGACGTCCTGCACTACCCCTTGGCGCCCGGCCTGGCCCGGCAAAGCCCGAAACCCTGAGAGGCCGACGCATGCAGGTCGTCATCCCCCGCGAGCAGGCGGCGCGCACCCCGGTGTTGCAGCCCGTGATCCTACGCGCGTTGTTCGCCCTGTCCGTGCTCGGGTTCGCCGTCGGCCGCGCCGGCTACCGCTACGTGCAGACGTCCATGCCCATGGGCGGCGACACGTGGATGGTCGGCGACTGGCTGATCAACTACGGCGGCGGTTTCGTGCGACGCGGGTTGTTCGGGCAGCTCTTCCTGACGTTCGCCCCTGCCGGACAACCCGGACTATGGATCCTGTTCGCCCTGCAGATGTCGTGCTATCTGCTCATCTTCGGCTACGGCGTCCGGGTCCTGTACCGCACGCGCTTCTCGTGGTCGAGCATCGCGCTCATCTGCGGTCCGGCGGGCCTGGCGTTCATCGGCTGGGTGCCCAGCGTGGACGCCGCCTTCCGCAAGGAACTCATCGGCCTGGCCGCGCTCGCGCTCCTGGCGCTGGCCAGGCCCGCGCGCACCACGGCGTCCGCGGTCGTGCTCACGCTCGCCGGCAGCCTGATGTTCTTGCTGGGCGTCTTCTCCTGGGAGGCGACGGCGCTGCTCCTCCCGGTCGCGTGGTACCTCCTGCTCGACCATCGCGGGACGCCCGCCGCCCGCCTGGTGGTCCTCCGTCGGTCCGTGGCGGCGGTGGTCACCGTGGTGTCGGGGTTCGGCGCCTTGCTGAGCATGTTGTTCCACGGCGACGTGGCCGTCGCGGACGCGATCTGCGACTCGGTGCGCGCCCACGGCTTCAGCGGGCCTCAGGTCTGTTCCGGCGGAGCCCTCATGAACGGTGGGGCGATCGAGGCGATCGGCTGGACGAGCTACAAGACCGCGCAGGACCTCGCCATCGCCATCCCGCCCTACATCGGGTTCCTCCCCCTCATCGTCCTGGCCCTCTTGCCGGTGGTGGCGTCCGCCTGGTTCCGCCGCCACTGGCGGTGGGCCCTGCTCGCGGTGGTGGCCATCGCGCCGCTGTACTTCATCGTCACCGACTACGGCCGCTGGACGCATGTGCTGGTTCTGGCCCTGACCTTCTGCGTCACCGCCGACGATCCCGCGGGCGGGCACGCGCGGTTCTGGAACCCCGTGGGGTCGGTGGCCTACACCGCGCTCTGGGGCATGCCGCACTGGATGGGGGAGGCCCAGCTGGGCGAGCAGTGGTGGCCGTCGGTCGGCCTGCTGCCGACCGTCCTGGACGCGGTCAACGAACGCCTGGGCGCGCTGACGGCCGCCGGCAGTTCTCCCACCTCGGCGATCGGTGCGGCCTTGGACTTCGGCTACATCGGCCACTTCCTCAAGGGCGTGCCCGCCCACGGCTGGGACTCGTGGTTCCCGGTCATGCTGGCCATGCGGCACATGGACGCCGGCGGAGCGAACCTCTACGAGACGCTCTTCTTCGGGCAAGGGGTCAAGTTCCAGTACGCCACCACGAGCCTGCTCTTCATCGAGCCGTTCTGGGCCCTGTGGCCGGACAACATCGCGTGGCCGCTGAACGCGCTCGGGTGGCTCGCCGTCGCCGGAACCGGCTACTACGTGTTCCGGATCGCCCAGCACATGCTCGGCGACGCGCGTCCGTTCGGTGGGCTGGGCGTCGTGCAGAACTCGCTGCTGCTGGGGGTGTCGATGACGGCGTCGCTCACCTTCTACCCTCTCGTGCAGGCGTGGGAGCTGGGGCAGGCGCAGACGTTCATCAACTTCTTCTGCACCCTGTCGCTCTTCCTCTTCCTGCGACGTCGCACGGCACTGTCGGGCTTCTTCCTGGCCCTGGCGTGCCTGCTCAAGCCGCAGCTGGCTCTGTTCGTGCTCTGGGGGCTGGTCCGGCGCGAATGGCGCTTCGTCGCCGGGATCGCCGCCACGGGCGCCGTGGGCGTCATCGCAGCCGTCGTCCGCTACGGCTGGCACAACTTCTTCGCCTACTTCGACGTGCTCAGCTTCCTCAGCCGCCGCGGCGAGTCGTTCTACATCAACCACTCGGTCAACGGCCTGCTCCATCACCTGCTCAACACCCAGGACCCCCTGGACTTCTGGGGCTTCCCGGCCTTCAACCCCATCGTGTACACGGGCACGATTGGTGTCCACCGTCGTCTTCGTCGGCCTCGCGCTCGTGGTGGTGGCACGGCCACTCACGGCCGTGCGGGACTCTGCGGCGCTGGACTTCTCGATCGGCCTGGTCTGCTTCACGGTCTCCTCGCCGATCGCGTGGGAGCACCACTACGGCCTGATCCTGCCCGTCTACGCCGTGACGCTGATCCTCGCCACGCGGCTACCGCGACGCGTGGGCACTCCCGTGCTCGGCTTCCTGGCACTGTCCTATCTGATGACCGGGTTCTCCTGGTACTGGCAGGTGGGCCTGGCGCACACCCCGGCCAACTTCCTGCTCTCGCTGCTCTTCTTCGGCGTCCTGGTGCTGCTCGGCTGCATGCTGGTGGTGCGATGGCACCTGGCCCGCGGAACGGTCGCGGTCCCGCAGGCCGGGGCCGCCCCGCTTCCTCGGCGGTCGGCGCCCCAGCCGGTCTGAACGCCCGGCCAGGCATGCCGCTACCTCGGGGCCGCCACCGCGGGGCGTCGATGCGGGATGCGAAGAGGCTCTCGACGTGTCCGTCGAGAGCCTCCGATCAGTACACCGCCAGGGACTCGAACCCTGAACCCGCTGATTAAGAGTCAGCTGCTCTGCCAGTTGAGCTAGCGGTGCGCGGGAAGAAACTTTAGACCATCGCCGGTCAAACGCGAAATCGAGGTCAGCGGCGGACGAAGGCGATGCGTTCCCGGCGCAGACCGGCGTGCTGCTCGGCGGCCCGGTCCAGCGGGTCGAGGCGACGTCCGAGCGCGAGTTCGAGCAGGTGGTCGGCCAGTTCGGGGTTGCGGGCGAGCACGGGGCCGTGCGGGTAGGTGCCGATCACGTGGCCCTGGACGGCACCCTCGCCCCCCTGGCCGTCGTTGCCGATCCCGATCTCGACGGCGGCGAGCGGTGCGGCGTCCGGGCCGAGCGTCGTGTACCCGCCGTGGTTCTCGAATCCGGTGATCAGGGACGTGGTGCCGTCGGGCTTCGTCCAACGGGTGAGGATCTCGCCGACCGCGCGCTTCGTGCCGCGACGGGTCTCGACATCGAGCAGGCCGAGGCCCTCGCGCACGTCGTCATTCTCGCCGATCGTGAACGTGTGCCCGCAGATCTGGTAGCCGGCGCACACCGCGAACAGCACGGCACCGTCGGCCAAGGCCGAGAACAGGGCGCCGTCGGAGCGCAGTTCGCGGACGGCCGTGGTCTGCGCGTTGTCCTCGCCGCCCCCCATCAGGTAGATCGCGCCGTCGGCGGGCAGGGGGGCGCCGGGCTCGACGACGACGACCTCGGCGTCCGTACCGCGCCACGCGAGGCGCTTGGCGAGCACCCGCGAGTTGCCCTGGTCGCCGTAGATGCCGAGCAGCGATTGGTAGACCAGCACGATCTTCACGCTCATCGCAGCCCCGCCTTCTTCAGCAACTTCTGGAACGGTGTGTAGGTGGCGATCAGATCGACCGGCTGCGGGGCGTCCGTGACCGCACGCAAGGCGTCGTCGAGGTCGACGACGACCTCGTGGTCGACCTCGGCGTAGGCCAGACGCACGGCCAGGTCGTAGGCGCGCGGCCCCGTGCACACGACGTGCTTCCCGGCGAGTTGCTCGAAGTCGACGTCCCACAACCAGGAGACGTCCTTGCCGTCGGCGGCGACCGAGTCGATGGCCAGCACGACCGTCGGTGTGCAGAGCAGCGGCAACGATTCGGCCCATCCGGCCGGGTTCTTGCTCAGGACCAGCCGGGCCGAGGCGGCGCCGAACTCGGCGATCGAGAAGCGGCCGGCGGGGGCGCGCACGGTCGAGAAGCCGCGCAGGGCGTCCGGCACGGGCGCGCCCATCTCGATGGCGGCGGCGAGCGCCATCGCCGCGTTCGCGACGTTGAACGCGCCGGGGACGTTCAGATCCAGCGGCACGACGCTGCCGTCGGGTAGGCGAACGCCGCCCGGCTGAACCACGTAGTCGGCGGCCGCCTCGGTGAGATCGCAGCCGGGGCAGTCCCAGCTACCGGTCGACCCTCCGGCCGGGTCGTCCCGCCGCAGCAGGTCGCCGCAGGCCGGGCAGAGCGCCGCGTCGGCGGTCCAGGTGGACGCCGTGTCGACCCAGATCACCTTGCGCGCCGTCTGCACCGCCCAGGTGATCAGCGGGTCGTCGGAGTTCGCGATCACCACCGGGCCCTTCGCGCCCGCGCGCTCGAGCGCCTGGCGCCACGCCCGGCCCAGGAACTTGATCTCGTGGTTGCGGTCGAGCTGGTCGCGGCTGAAGTTGAGCATGACCAGCACCTCGGGGCGTCCGTGCTCCAGCATCGACGCCACCACGCGCTCGTCGGTCTCCAGCACGGCGATGTCGGCCTTGGGCGCCTTCGCCAGCGCCGACGCGATGCCGTAGTGCAGGTTCGCCCCATCGGCGTTGGTGACCAGGCGCCCGGCCTCCGCACCGAGGGCCTCGCGGACGGCCGCCGCCAGCAGGTGCGTGGTCGTCGTCTTGCCGTTGGTGCCGGTCACGGACGCGATCCGGCGTCCCTTCACGAGCGAAGCGAAGGCGTCCGGGCACACGCGGGTGAGGATCTGCCCGCGGATCGACGCGCCCGACCCCTTGCCTGCCAGCCGGGACGCCAGCGCGGCCGCGTCCCCGGCGAGCGTGCCTGCGCGCAGGCGCAGACGGGTGGCGAAGGGCAGGGGCGCCGCGGTGGCGCGCATCCTCAGGTCGTTCGGCACGGGCTCATTGTGCCAGCCGACTTGCATCGCCCGTGAACGACGGGCTAACTTGACCGGGTGTTCACCATCGCGCCTCGCTGTGCCGCCCTGCGTCTGTCGACGCCGGCGATGATGCGTGCGCGAATGTGTTGTCGGTGAGTCTTCGACCCGACGACGCTCTCGGTCGGTCCTGCCTGACCTGACCTGATCTTCTGCGATGCCGGCTCGGCATCAGCGTGTCGCCCTGCCGGGTCCCGCACTCCGTTACGCACCTTCACCGTGTGCGCGGTTCGCCGTGCGCCTCCCTTCCCACCGCCCGACAGAGAGACGAACCGTGATCGCAGTCACCGACCTCAAGAAGGTCTACCGCCAGGCGCAACGTGAGGTCCGGGCCCTGGACGGGGTCACCCTCACCGTGCCCGGGAACACCGTGCACGGGGTGATCGGGCAGTCGGGGGCGGGCAAGTCGACCCTCGTACGCTGCCTCGCGCTGCTCGACCGACCCACCGAGGGCTCGGTCGAGATCAACGGCGTCCGGCTCACCTCGGTGCGCCCCGACGAGCTGAGACGCGCCCGGCGCCGGCTCGGGATGGTGTTCCAGCACGCCAACCTGTTCGACGCCCGGACCATCGAACGCAACGTGGCCTACCCGCTCGAACTCGCGGGCGTGGCCCGGACCGAGCGGATCGGCAAGGCCCGCGAACTGCTCGAGCTGGTCGGACTGGCGGACGCCGCGGGCGCCTATCCTGCGCAGCTGTCGGGCGGCCAGCGGCAGCGGGTCGGGATCGCGCGGGCGCTGGCCACCGATCCCGACGTGCTGCTGTGCGACGAGCCCACCAGCGCCCTCGACCCTGCCACGACGGGGGAGGTCCTCGACCTGATCGGCGCGTTGAAGGCGCGGCTGGGACTGGCGGTGCTGGTGATCACCCACGAGATGCACGTGGTGAAGCGGATCTGCGACTCGGTCTCCCTGCTGGAGAGCGGACGGATCGTCGAGTCGGGACCTCTGAGGGATGTGGTGGGCGTCTTCGGCAGTCGCCTGAGCGAGGCGCTGATCGGGCTCGCGCCCACCAGCCCCCCGGACGCGTCGGCCGGCTCGACCATCGAGGTGCTCGAGGTGACCTCAGGTGGGCGGTCGACGGCGCAGGCCGAGGCGTCCCGGCATTTCGGGGTGGAGCTCGGCGTCGTGGCGGCCACCGTCGAACAACTCGGCGGCACGACCTTCGGGCGCTGGCGATTGCTCGTGCCACCCCCGTTGGACGCCGATGCCGTCGTCGCGCACCTGCGCTCCCGCGGCGTCCGTGCCGGCCTCACCGCCACCACCGTCACCGGGGAGGCGCGATGAGCGAGTGGCTGTCGTCCCTGCTGGCGAACCCGGCCATCACCACCGCGCTGTGGCCCGCCCTCGCCGAGACCTTGCTCATGGTCGGCATCTCAGGGCTCGCGACGGCGGCGATCGGGCTGCCGCTCGGCGTCGTGTTGTTCGTCACACAGCCGGGCGGACTGGCCGGAAATCGGGTCGCCAACTTCCTGCTGGGCGGGGTGGTGGTGAACATCACCCGGTCCATCCCGTACGCGATCCTGATGCTCTCGCTGATCCCGTTCACCCGGCTCGTGGTGGGGACGTCCATCGGCCCGATCGCGGCATCGGTGTCGCTGACCATCGCCTGCGCCCCGTTCTTCGCCCGGCTCGTGGAGGCCTCGCTGCGCGACGTCCACCCCGGAAAGCTGGACGCCGCCCACGCGATGGGATCCACCCGCTTCCAGACGGTGCGGAAGGTGCTGCTGCCCGAGGCGGCGCCTTCCCTGGTGTCCAACGTCACCACGACCGTGGTCGCGCTGATCGGCTACTCGGCGATGGCCGGCCTGATCGGCGGCGGCGGCCTCGGACGCCTCGCCTACAACTACGGCTATCAGCGCTTCCAGCCGGAGGTGATGATCGTCATCCTCCTCATCCTGTTGCTGCTCGTCCAGTTCGTGCAGCTCGCCGGCGACGCCGTCGTGCGGCGGATCGACCATCGCTGACCCCCACCGATCCTCCGGTCCACAAGGCCGGATCGGCCGTCTCGGCCGAGAACAACCAGCGGCCCCGACCCAGGGCCGGGCATAAAAAGGAGCCAACATGGGATCACCACGCACGTACCTGTCCGTCATCGCCGCCGCGATGGCCACCGCCATGACGCTGACCGCGTGCAGCACTCCCGCCCCCAGCGGGACGCCCGGCGACGAGGCGTCCGGCGCGTCGAACGGCGGGCTCACCACCGTCACGGTGGGCGCGACGCCCGTACCGCACGCCAAGATCCTGGAGTTCGTCAAGGACAACCTGGCCGCCGAGGCCGGCATCGAACTCAAGATCGTCGAGTTCGACGACTACGTGCAGCCGAACGAGGCGCTCGCCTCGGGCGAACTCGACGCCAACTACTTCCAGCACCTGCCCTACCTGCAGGCGCAGATCGCCGAGAAGGGGTACGCGTTCGAGCATGGCGCCGGCGTCCACATCGAGCCCTACGCGGCGTTCTCGAAGAAGTACACCAGCATCTCCGAGATTCCCGACGGGGCGAGCGTCGCGATCACCAACGATGCCCCGAACCAGATCCGCGGCCTGCGGGTGCTGGAGGCCGAGGGGTTGCTGTCCGGCATCACCGACGACACGAACGTCCTCACGCTCACCGGCGAACAGAACCCGAAGGGGCTGAGGTTCATCGAGAACCAGTCGGAGGTCATCGTGCAGCAGCTCGACGACCCGGTGATCGATCTGGCCTTCGTCAACGGCAACTTCATCCTCACCGCGGGGCTGAGCACGCAGAACGCGCTGGCCGTCGAGAAGGTGGAGGGCAACCCCTACGCCAACGTGCTGGTCTGGCGGAGCGACACCACCAATCCCGGTGTGGCCACGCTGGAGACGTTGTTGCATTCCACCCAGGTGAAGGACTTCATCACCACGACCTGGCCGTCGGGCGACGTGATCCCCGGCTGAGGGGTCCCTGAATCCGTCCGCACCGGGGCCATGGCACCCCGGTCCCGGTGCGGACCTGCCACCGCCGCGGTCGATGCCGTGCGCAATGGACCGGCACAAGGCGGTGGCGGGTGGCGGAGAAGGCACACGAACTTGACTGATTCGAACTGGTGTTCGATCATCGAAGGGTGTCTCTCGCCGCGGTCTCTCCCGAAGGCGCGAACGTGCGCCTGGAGGCGCTGCGCCGCGTCCAGTCCGACCCGCGCTGGTCGACGCCCTGGACGGAGAAGCCGCTCCCCACGCCCGAGGCGCTGGCGCGGCTGCTGCCGGGGGGAGGGCTGGCGCCGGGATCGGTGTACTCCCTGGCCAGCGGCGGGTGGCTGCTGCTGGCGCTGCTCGCCGACCCGACGCGTGCGGGGCTGTGGTGCGGAGTGGTGGGCGTGCCCGAGCTCGGCGCCGAGGCGGCCGTGCAGTCGGGGGTGGACCTCACCCGGCTGGCCCTGGTACCCGACCCGGGCGGACGCTGGTTCAGCGCCACGGCCGCCCTGGCCGAGGTGATGGCGCTGGTCGCCGTCCGACCGGCGAATCGTGTCGGGGACGCCGACGCCGCGCGCCTGGCCGCCAAACTGCGCGACAGCAAGACGGTGCTGCTGACGATCGGGCCCTGGCCGCGGGCCGAGGCAGTGATATCCGCGACCCAACCGCGATGGTCCGGCCTGGGCGAGGGGCATGGCTACCTACGTAGCCGCGAGGTGCTCGTGACGGTGACGTCGAAGCGGACGCCGTTGCCCCGCCGCGCCAGGATGGAGATGCCCTGATGCCCGGGCAGGCGAGCCGGCGCCTGGTGGTGTGGGTGCCCGACTGGGCGGTGACCGCCTGGGCGCGCACCGAGGAGGACGAGCCCTCGGCGTCCGGCCCGGTCGCGATCCTCGAGGCCGGGCGGGTGGTGGCCTGCTCGGCGGCGGCGCGCGCCGAGGGGGTGAGCATCGGGCAGCGGAAACGCGACGCGCACGGGTGCTGCCCCGACCTGTTCACGGTTCCCGCCGATCCCGATCGCGACGCGCGGGTCTTCGCCGCCGTCCTGGACCGCCTCGAAGAGCTCACGCCCGGCTTCCAGTGCGTGCGGGCGGGGCTGGGCGCGGTGCCTGCGCGCGGCATCGCCCGCTACTACGGCGGCGAGCGGCAGGCCGGCCAGGTGCTGCTGGAGGGCGTCGCGGCCCTCGGCATCCCCACCGCCGTGATCGGGATCGCCGACGACCTCTTCACCGCCGAGCAGGCGGCCAGGCGCGCCCACGCCCCGACCGCCCACGCCCCGACCGTCCCCGCCCCGACCGCTCTGCCTCAGACGCCCGCGCCATCCTCGGGCAGCGGCATCGGGATCGTGCCGCGGGGGGAGGCGGCCGCCTTTCTGGCGCCGCTGCCCGTGACCTGCCTCGAGGACGAGGCGCTGACCACGCTGCTGCATCGCCTCGGCGTCCGTACCCTCGGCGCGTTCGCGGCGCTCGACGTCGCCCGGGTACGGGCACGGCTGGGGGAGCACGGCGTCCGGCTGCACGCGCTGGCATCCGGGCGTGACGAGCGCATGCACGTGGCCCGGACGCCGCCGCCCGACCTGGTCCGCGAGACGTCGTTCGAGCCGCCGCTGGAGCTGGTCGACCAGGTGGCGTTCTCGATCCGGACGATGGCGGACGCGTTGGTGTCGGGGTTGTGCGCGGTCCAGCTGGTGTGCACCGAGTTGCGGGTGAGTTGCACCGACGAGTTCGGGCAGATCAGCGAACGGGTGTGGCTGCACACGGCGGCCTTCGACGCGGCCTCGGTGGTCGACCGGGTGCGCTGGCAGTTGGCCGCCGCCGAGCAGCTGCGCGGGGCGATCGCTCTGGTCCGCCTCGAACCGGTCGCGGTGGATGCCGCCGCGCACCACGAGCCCGGGCTGTTCAACGCCGGTGTCGACGATCGGATGCATCACACATTGGCGCGACTCCAGGCGGTGCTGGGCCATGAGGGGGTCGTCACGCCGGTGCTCGCCGGCGGACGCTGGCTGGCCGAGCGTCAGGTCTGGGTTCCGTGGGGCGAGCGGGCGGCGTCCCTCACCCCGCGTGCGCGGCCCTGGCCGGGCGCGCCGCCGGCACCCGCGCCGGCGACCGTGTTCGCGACCCGCCGCGAGGTGGCCGTCCTGGATGCCGCGGGGCGGCCGGTTCGGGTGGGCGAGCGCGGCGAGATCTCCGCGGCACCGGCGATGTTCGCGGACGGTCGCCGGCGGATCCCGATCGAGGCGTGGGCCGGGCCGTGGCCGATCGCCGAGCGCGCCTGGGATCCGGTGCGCGCCCGCAGCGCGCACCGCTTCCAGGTGCTGGACGCCGACCAGACCGCCTGGCTCGTGGTGCTGGAGGACGGCGTCTGGTGGGTCGAGGGGAGGTACGACTGATGGGATTCGCGAATCCACCGATCACCTGGCGCCAGCTCGAGCGGACGCTGAGCGAGCCGGGTCTGGACGAGGGCGCGGTCCTCGAGCTGCCGCTGTCGCGCAAACGCGGCCCCTACGTGCCGCCGGCGATCCGTCGGCCCGAGGCGTCCGTGCCGTACGCCGAACTCCACGTGCATTCGTCGTTCTCGTTCCTGGACGGGGCGTCCTCGCCCGAGGCGCTCGTCGAGGAGGCCGAACGTCTCGGCCTGCACGGCCTGGCGCTCACCGACCACGACGGGTTCTACGGAGTGGTCCGGTTCGCGGAGGCCGCCGAGACGACCGCGGTGAAGACCGTGTTCGGCGCCGAGCTGTCGCTGGAACTGCCGTCCCCTCAGACCGGTGAGCCCGATCCGGTCGGCAGCCACCTGCTCGTGCTCGCGCGCGGGCAGGAGGGCTACCACCGGCTGGCCGCCGCGATCACCCACGCGCAGCTCGGCGGGGGCGAGAAGGGGCGTCCGGTCTACGACCCGTCCGACCTCGCCGCGCGCGCGGACGGGCATTGGGCGATTCTGACCGGCTGCCGCAAGGGAGCCGTCCGGCAGGCGCTCATCGATCATGGGCCGGACGCCGCGGGCCGCGCCCTCGACGAACTGGCCGATTTCTTCGGCCCCGACGCCGTCACCGTCGAGCTGACCGATCACGGGGGGGCGCTCGACTCGAGCCTCAACGACGCCCTGGCCGCGCTCGCGGCGTCCCGGAGGCTGCCGGTCGTCGCCACCGGCAACGTGCACTACGCGACCCCGCGCCAACACGTGCTCGCCCAGGCGGTGGCCGCGGTGCGCGCTCAACGAAGCATGGACGACCTCGACGGCTGGCTGCCCGCCGCGGGGGAGGCGTTCCTGCGTTCGGGAGCCGAGATGCGGCGGCGGTTCGCCCGCTTTCCGGGCGCGCTCGAGCGCAGCGTCGAGCTGGCCGATGACCTGGCGTTCTCCCTGCGCCGGGCCAAGCCCGCGCTGCCCACGCAGGAGGTGCCGCCCGGGCACACCCCGATGAGCTGGCTGCGGCACCTGGTGTGGAGTGTGGTGCCTGAGCGCTACCCCGACCTGAGCGAGGCGGACGCCGCCCGTATCGAGCGCGAGCTGGCCCTCATCGAGGTCAAGGACTTTCCGGGCTACTTCCTGATCGTGCACGACATCGTCGCCGAGGCCCGGCGCCGCGGCATCCTGTGCCAGGGGCGCGGCTCGGCCGCCAACAGCGCCGTCTGCTACCTGCTGGGCATCACCGCGGTCGACTCGATCGCCTACGACCTGCCGTTCGAACGGTTCTTGTCGTCGTTGCGCGACGAGGAGCCCGACATCGATGTCGACTTCGACTCCGACCGGCGCGAGGAGATCATCCAGTACGTGTACGAGCGCTACGGTCGCGATCGGGCCGCGCAGGTGTGCAACGTGATCCAGTACCGGCCCAAGAACGCGGTGCGCGACGTCGCCCGCGCGCTCGGCTACGGCCCCGGCCAGCAGGACGCCTTCTCGCGGCGCGTCGAACGCTGGGGCGGGGTGAGCGCCGAGGACGGCGTGCCCGCCGAGGTCGCCGACTTGGCCATGCAGTTGCTCAAAGCACCTCGCCACCTGGGGATTCATTCCGGCGGCATGGTGCTCACCGAGCGCCCGGTCGGCGAGGTGGCGCCCATCGAGCATGCCCGGATGGAGAAGCGCACCGTCATCCAGTGGGACAAGGACGACGCCGCCTGGATGGGCCTGGTCAAGTTCGACCTGCTCGGGTTGGGCATGCTCGCCGCGCTGCAGCACATGTTCACCATGATCGCGGACGCCACGGGCGAGGTCTGGGAGTTGGCCAGCCTCCCCAAAGAGGAGGCGGCCGTCTACGACATGCTCTGCCGCGCCGATTCGATCGGGGTGTTCCAGGTGGAGTCACGCGCGCAGATGGGGCTGCTGCCGCGGCTTCAGCCCCGCCGCTTCTACGACCTCGTCGTGCAGATCGCGCTCATCCGCCCTGGTCCCATCCAGGGTGGCGCGGTGCACCCGTTCGTGCGCCGCAAACTCGGTCGCGAGCCGGTCACCTACGCGCACCCCAAACTGGAGCCCGCTTTGGAGCGAACCCTCGGCATCCCGGTGTTCCAGGAGCAATTGATGCAGATGGCGATGGCGATCGGCGAGTGCACGGGCGAGGACGCCGATCTTCTGCGCCGGGCGATGGGCTCCAAGCGCGGGGTCGAACGCATCGAGTCGCTGAAGGAGAAGCTGTACGCGGGCATGGCCCGCAACGGGCTCACCGGGCGGGCCGCCGACGGGATTTATCAGCAGATCCAGGCGTTCGCGAATTTCGGCTTCGCCGAGTCGCACTCGCTGTCGTTCGCGCTGCTCGTGTACGCGAGTTCGTGGCTCAAGCTGCACTACCCGGCCGCGTTCCTCGCCGGCCTGCTGCGCGCCCAGCCGATGGGGTTCTATTCGTCGGCCACACTCGTCGCGGACGCCCGCCGTCACGGCGTCACCGTGGCGCGTCCCTGCCTGTTCCGTTCGGAGGTGGAGGCGAGCCTCGAGGTGCTGGATAGCGAAGGCGGTGCGGCCGGGACTCCTGGCCGGGGGACGGGGGCGAGCAAGCGCGGGAGTGTGCCAGGATCCGTGGCGCCGACCGGCATGGATCGGTGCTCGTCGCGTACCCAGCCCCCGGTGGGGGACTTTGATCCGACGGGTCGGGATGACTCGACGCGGCACCGCAGGGATGGGAACGTCGCGGTGCGACTGGGCCTGGCGGGCGTCCGCGGCGTCGGCCGCACGGTCGCCGAGAGGATCGTGGAGGCCCGAGCCCAAGCGCCGTTCGCGTCGATGGAGGACCTGGCCCGGCGGGGCGCCCTCGCCGCCACACAGCTGGAGGCGCTGGCGGCATCGGGGGCGCTGGAAAGCCTCGGACTGACCCGGCGTGAGGCGCTGTGGCGGGCCGGGGCGGCGGCCCGCGATCAGGAGCAGTTCCTGCCGGGCACGGCAGTCGCGGTCCAGCCGCCGCTGTTCGACGACCCGACGTCCCTGGAGACCCTCATCGACGACCTGTGGGCCACCGGCATCTCGACGGATGATCACCCCTTGTCGCATGTGCGTCCCGCGCTGGCCGAGCGCGGCGTGCTCACCTCGGTGGGGCTGCGCGGCGCCGAGTCCGATTCGCGTGTCGAGGTCGCCGGCGTGGTGACTCACCGGCAGCGGCCGTCCACGGCGTCCGGCATCACGTTCGTGAATCTGGAGGATGAACACGGCCTGATCAACGTGGTGTGCTCGCGGGGCGTGTGGGTGCGCTACCGCAGGATCGCCCGCGAGTCGAGCGCGTTGATCGTGCGCGGCAAGCTGGAGCGTTCGCCGGAGGGGGTGGTGAACCTGGTCGCCGACAAGCTGGAGCCGCTGCAGGTGCGCGTGCCGCACACCTCGCGGGACTTCCGCTGACCAGGTTCGGCGGTTCACGCGGAGCGACGGGGCATTTCGTCACACTCGAATGGCCCCGGGGCGCCGGAATGTCAGTCGCACTGGTGTTCCGGAGCGACCACCGAAATCGAGTGTGACGAAATGCCACCTGCGGTCAGCGCAGCGGAACGAAGACGAACATGTGGCCGGTCGGACGCCGGGTGAGGCCGCCGTCCGCCGCGCGCTCCACGAGTGTCATCGCGCCGCCGGACGGGAGGACCATGCGCCCGCCCGGGGCGAGCTGATCCTCCAGCTCACCGGGGACGCGGCCACCGTCGGCGGAGACCAGGATCCGGTCGAAGCTGCCGGCGTCGGGCAGGCCGAACACGCCGGGCGCTGCCTGCTCGATCCGCGCCCACGGCCAGCGGTCGCCGAGGTTGCGGCGCCCCCGCTCCACCAGCTCGGGCACGATCTCGACTCCCACGACCTCACCGTGGGGGCCGACCAGCTCGGCGAGCAGGGCGGTCGTCCACCCGGAGCCGCTGCCCACGTCGAGCACGCGATCGCCGGGCCGGGCGTCGAGGAGGCCGAGCATGAAGCGGACCGTCCAGGGTTGGGAGTTGGTGGCGCCGTACCCGATCGGCAGGGCCCGGTCGTCGGCTGCGTACCGGCGCATGTCCGGCGGCAGGAAGCCGGCGCGGGGAACGGAGGCGAACGCGTCGTCGAGCCTGGTCATGCCTCCATGGTGCCTCCGTGGACGCCCGGCAGGCCGAGGAACCGTCGAGGATCGTCGGCCAGGCGTGAGACTCTGGGCGTCCACTGAACCAGGAGGCCCATGATGACCGAATCCCCGTTCGCCACCCCGACGATCGAGACCCGTGCCGCGCAGCACCTCGTCGTCGTGCGCGATCGCGTCGCGTTCGACGCGATCGCCGCGTTGTACGACCGCGCGTACCCGCTGATCTTCGGCGCACTCGCCGCCGCCGGCGTCGCCCCGGCGGCGCCGCCCATGGGCGTCGTCCACGGCGACATGAGCAACGGTCTCGATCTGTCGGTCGCCGTCCCGGTGGCCGAGCCGTTCGCCGGAGGGGGCGAGGTCACGGCCGAGACGCTGCCGGCCGGACGGGTCGCGACGCTGCTGGTCCGTGGCGACTACGCGCAGTTGTCGGCCGCCTACGAGCATCTCTACGGCTGGGTGAAGGCGCAGGGCCTCACGCCCGACGACGTCGCCTTCGAGCAGTACCTCACCGAGCCCGAGCCCGGCGGCGACCCGTCGCTCAACGAGACCCTGATCGCCGTCCTGCTCGCCGAGTGAGGGGTGCCGGCCCCCCGCTCGGTGATCGCGGTCGGGCGAGCAGTTCCGGAAACACGCGCGTAATCCGCATGCGGCACGCTGGGTGCCCACCCGCGCGCGCATTTCAGGAGGAACCCATGCGAGTAGCGCTCCTGTACATCCGGGACGAGCGTGCTCACCATCCCGACTACCAGGCCGAACTCGACGCGCTGAACGACGCGACGGTGGCGACCGTGCGCGAGCTCGGCTGGGAGCCGAGGCTCCTCGCCTGCGGCGAACTCCCCGTGCAGGCGGCTCTGGAGGCGACCGCCGAGGCGGATGCGGTGGTGATCCTGGGCGGCGAGGACGTGACCCCTCGCTTCTACGGCGGCCCGGACGACTACCCGGGCGGCGGCCACCACGAGCCGGACGCCGACGCCGCCCAGATCGCCGTCGTGCGCGCGGCGCTCGACCGCGGGCAGCCACTGCTGGGCCTGTGCCGGGGCATCCAGGTGATCAACGTGGCGCTCGGCGGGTCGCTCGTCCAGCATCTGCCCACCGCCGACCACCATCGCGGCCCCTGCTCCGGCATCGCCACGGCGTTCGTCAGCACACGCCCGAGCCTCGAGCCGGACGCCGGGCTGCCCGCCGACCTGGCCGATGATCCGGTCCGCTGCTCGCACCACCAGGCCGTCGACCGCCTCGGATCGGGTCTCGCGGTCGCTGCCCGTGCCGCCGACGGCGTGGTCGAGGCCGTCGTGCACACCACCGCGCCGATCATCGGCGTCCAGTGGCACCCGGAACACCCCGAGGTCGCCTCCACCCAGCTCGCCCGCCTGCTGATGCTGCTCAAGGAGCGGACGTGCGTGCCCGCGTCCGAGGCGGCGCCTGCCGTCGGAGACGTTGGACGTGCTCGTCGGGTTGGCTAGGCTGAGCGCATGTCGACTCGTCACTCCTCGCGTGACGAGGTGCGCTACAGGAAGCGCTACGTCGGCACCGTCGAGTACGGCACCAGCCGCAGCGGATACGGCGAGGCGTCGCTCGTCGCGTACCGGTTCGGCTGCCAGGTGCCGGAGAAAACCGGACCCGACTTCGTTCTGGTGCACGGCATCGGGGTGTCGGCGCGCTCCTACGGGCCGACAGCGGTCGAACTGGCCCACCATGGCGACGTCCACCTGATCGACCTGGCCGGCTACGGGCGCTCGCCGCGTCCGGATCGCGATCTCACCATCGAGGATCACGCCGCGCTGGTCGGCCGCTACCTGGAGGACAAGCGGCTCGACCATCCGGTCGTCGTCGGCCACTCGATGGGCACCCAGGTCGTGGCCGAACTCGCGGCAGGATTCCCCGACCAGGTGGATCACCTCGTGCTGATCGCCCCGGTGGTCGTGCCCAGCGCGCGGGCGCTGCCGAAGGTGGCCGGGCTGCTGCTCGCCAACAGCCTGAAGGAGCCCCTGGCCGTATCGGCGATGGCCATCTACGACTATGTGGCGCGCGCCGGAATCCCGTACATGGTTCAGCAGACCCCGCATCTGCTCGGCACCGATCTGGAGGCGATCGCCGACCGGATCGACGCCAAGACGCTGGTGATCTGCGGTGAGGATGACCCGATCGTGCCGCTGGATTGGGGCCGGCAGCTCGCAGCCCGCTTCCGGCACGGCTGGTTCGCCAGCGTTCCCGGACCGCATGCTACGATGTTCGCCGCTCCCGCGGCCGTCGCCACCCTGATCGACGAGCACGCTCATCGCTGAGCGAGGAATGAGTGGGACATGAAGGCGCTGCTGCTGGTCGAGTCGCGGTTCGGGAATTCGCGGGCGATCGCGGACGCCGTCGCCTCCGGGTTGAGGGAACGTGGCGCCGAGGTGAGGATCCTGGTCTCCGAGGACGCGCCGGCCACCGTCGGCGACGACATCGACCTGCTCGTCCTGGGCGCTCCCACCCACAACCGCACGCTGCCCACGGCCGCCACGCGTGAGCAGGCGGAGTCGCTCGGCGCCGGTCCCAGCGGGGTGGGCGTCCGCGAATGGCTGAATGACAGGGTGCTGCCGGCGGGATTGCGCGTGGCCGCCTTCACGACCGCGAGCGGACGCACCGTGCTCAGCGGGTCGGCGGCCCGGCGCGCGGCGCGCCTGATCGCGCGCAGCAACCCCGACCTCCAGGTCGAGGCCCGCACCTTCGTGGTCGGTGGGCTCAAGGGGCCGCTGCAGGACGGCGAGGTCGAGGCCGCGCAGGCATGGGGGCGCGCGCTGGTCGAGGCGTCCACCTGAGCGACCTACTGCGGACGGCGATCTGCTTGGCTCCGATCACACGGCGCTTGACGCGCGCAGCTGGCAACGGACGGCCGGGCTCATGATTCCTCAAGCGGTGGAGGCGGGAAGCGGGGACAGGCCCGAATCCCTCGGGCTCGCCGATGGACAACGCCTCGACGCCTGTCCTACAGGGGGACGCCCATCTTCTCGAAGGCCGTGCGGAAGATGGTGGCGTCCTCAAGGCCCGGGAACTTCTGGACGCGCTGGTCGAGCTTGTCGACCATGCCGGCCTGGCCCGCGAAGAGATGGTGCATGGCGTGCTGCACCTCGGCGTCGTCCATGATCCCCGACCCGACGGGCTTCCACAGCTTCGTCATCGCGAGGTGGACGAACATCTGGGCGCGCTCGTTGTCCTCGAGCTTGGCCCGCGCCTGGGTCGTGTAGAACGCGACGTGGCGGGTCTCCTGCTGGGCGATGCGCTCCAGCAGCGGCGACAGCGCCGGGTGTTCGACCATGCTCGACAACCGCCGGTACGCCGCGACCGCCGACAGTTCGTTGGCCGCACCCCACGTCATGTGGACGGCGATGAAGTCGTTGCCGACCATGCTTGACCCGGCCGCCTGCGTGACCGTGCCCAGCGCGAACTGCCAGCCCAGCTTGATCCGTTTGGCTTTCAGCTCGTCGTAATCGACGTGCATGCCGTGCTCGGCGAGCACCGCCGACAGCGCCTCGCCGTGCCAGAACTCCTCACGGTTCCACGTCGTCATGAACCCCCGCGCCTCGTCCTTGCGGTGCGAGCGGGTGACGAGCAGATCGCGCAGGTAGCAGGACGTGTGGTACTCGACGTCGCACATGTAGCGCAGCGCGCGCAGCACGTCGGCGTCCAGCGGCTGATCGCGGAAGGACTCGAAGTCGAGGTCCTCCCACTTCACCCGCTCGGAGGTCTCCGCGAACTTCTCAAGATCGAACGCCACGGTGCTGCCTCCTGATGAGTCCGGGGGTCGGGGCCGACGCGCCGTGATGCCAGCCGGTCGGGCGCACGGCCAGCAGGTCGCGAATCGGGCGGTCGCAGGCCTCCAGGCGCGCGCGGTCGGCGGGGGTCCGGAAGAGGGACGCCAACGCGCGGGCCTCGTCGCGGTCGGGGACGCCGACGATCCGCAGCGGCTTCCACGACCCGAGCAGGAACAGCTTCGCCATCCGCGCCTCCTGCGGGGAGCGGGAGATGCGCGCGGTGGCCTCGAGGGTGAAGAAGCGGATCATCTCGTCGCGGCGTCCGATGATCTCGGTGACGACCCGTGCGGCCTCGCCGTCGAGCCGCGGGAGCAGCGCGGAATAGGCGGCCTGGAGGGCCGTCTCCTGGATGGCCAGGCGCGCCATGTGCCCGACGGTCACGGATTCGCCGACGATCGACGTCCACACCGGCGCGACGAAGGGCAGCCCGCGTTCGACGTAGAAGCCGCGCGCCCGGGCGCCGAGGGACGCGCGGGGCAGCGGATCGGGCCGGGGCGACCTGTCCGCCGTGAGCAGGTCGCGCACCGCGTGGCCCAGCCAGAGGCGCTCGAAGGCCCACGTCGCGACGAACGCGGTGATGCGCGCCTCGTTGCCCGTCCACGTGGCCAGGAACGCGCGCGCCTCCGACAGCGCTGCGCTGTCGAGACGCCACAGGAACGCCAGATCCTCGCGCACTCCGCGGCCGCCGAGGTCGACGCCGGACGCCTCCACGCGGATCCGGCCGCGTGCGGCGCGCGTGTAGGCGTCCACGTCGAAGGACGTGAGCAGCGTGATGGTCTCACCCGCGACCGAGTACAACCGCCCGTCGACGTAGCCGACGGGCAGGGCCGGCGCCTCGTGTGCGCGAGCGGGAGTCTGGCTCACCCTTACCTCCGAGTCATGCCCGCAGGTGTTCCCGCGGCGCGGTCCGCCCAGACTAGTAGAAGGATCATTCGGTTTGGAACGGTCCGGTCACCGGACGGTCCGCGATGCGGGCCCGCGGTCCTCGTCCGTGGCCGGATACAGCGTGACCTGGGTCGCCTTGACCACCGCGACCACCGCGTCGCCCGCGGTGAGCGCCAGCTCGTGGAGGGCGGACGGGGTCACGTCGGCGTGGATCCGTTGACGGCCGGCCGTCAGGCTGACCCGCTGCACGAGACCGCGATCCTCGATGCCCGCCACCACTGCGGGCAGTTCGTTGCGCGGGCTGCCGTGGGGCGCGGCGCGGAAGATGCTGACGGCGTCCGGTCGGAACACCGCGCGCGCCGGGCCGGCGGGCAGCGGCGACTCGGCGAGCCCCGCGATGACCGCGCCGCCCTCGAGCCGGACCGAGCCGGCGTCCTCGGCGAAGCCATGAAGAAGGTTGAGGCCGACGAAGTCGGCCAGGAACGGCGTCCCTGGACGCTGGAACACCGCCTCGACGGCGCTGGTCTCGGCCACGCGGCCCGCCTCCAGGTAGGCGACCCGGTCGGCGAGTACCAGGACGTCGAGCGGATCGTGGGTGACCAGGAGGGTGGTGATGCCGCGGAGCCGGTCGCGCAGGACGCGGCGCAACTCGGGGGTCGCGCTGGCGTCGAGCGCGGCGAACGGCTCGTCCAGCAGGACGATGTCGGGGTCGAAGGCGAGCGCCCGGGCCAGCGCCACGCGCTGAGCCTGGCCGCCGGACAACTCGCGCGGACGGCGCCCCTCGAACTCGGACAGGCCCACCGCGGCCAGCTCCGTCGCAGCGCGTGCCCGCGCCTCGGCCTTCGCGCCACCCCGCGACCGCGGGCCGTAGGCGACGTTGTCCAGCACCGTCAGGTGCGGAAACAGCCACGGACGCTGCTCGAGATACCCGACGCGGCGGCGGTTGGCCGGGACGAAGCCCCGCCCGTCCGCGACGGTGGTCGCACCGATGGCGACCTTGCCGTCGTCCGGCCGCAACGCTCCGGCGACGAGCTGGATGGCCGTCGACTTGCCCGCACCGTTCGGGCCGATGAGGGCCAGGAACTCGCCGGGCGCGACGCTGAGCACGACCCGCACGCCGCGTGCGGTGACGCCGGCATCGATGCGGAGGGCCTCAGCCATGGCTTCCCCAGGCGCGGAAATGCGTCGCCAGCCAGACCACCACGCCGGCGACCGCCAGCAGGACGACCGCCAGCGCCAGTGCGAGGTCGGAGTCGGATTCGCGCAGCAGGTAGATCTCGAGCGGCAGGGTGCGGGTGGTGCCCTGCAGCGACCCCGCGAAGGTCAAGGTGGCGCCGAACTCGCCCAGGGCGCGCGCGAAGGACAGCGCGGTGCCGGACGCCAGCGCGGGGGCGGCCATCGGCAGGGTGACGGTCATCAGCGTCCGTGTCGGGCTGGCGCCGAGGTAGGTCGCGGCGCGCTCGTAGTCCTGGCCGCTGGAGCGCAGCGCGCCCTCGAGCGAGACCACGAGGAAGGGCAGCGCGACGAACGACTGCGCGATGACGACGGCGGTCGTGGTGAAGCCGATCTCGATGCCCCAGGCCGACAGGTGCTGGCCGAGGAGCCCGCGGCGTCCGAGCGTGGTCAGGAGCGCCAGGCCCGCGACGACGGGCGGCAGCACCATCGGGATGGTGACGAGGGTGCGCGCCGCCGACGCCCACCGCCCGCTCGTACGCGCCAGCACCAGCGCCGTCGGCACACCGAGGATCAGCACGATGAGCGTGGAGATCAAGCAGGTCGCCAGGCTCAGCCGCAGCGCGTCTAGCGACCGCGCGGACATGAGCAACTCCGGCAGACGGGCCCAGTCGGCGCGCCCCAGCAGTCCGATCAGGGGCAGGCCAAGCAAAGTGAGCGCCAGCGCCAACGGCGCCAGCGCCCACTTGGGGTAGGTCAGACCAGTGGTCACCGAGGCGGGCCGAAGCCGAACGTCGCGAGCTTCGCCTGCCCTTGCGTGCCGGTGATCGCCGCGATGAAGGCGTCGGCCTGCGCGGGGGTCGGGGCGTTCTTGACCTTGCCGATCCAGTAGGTGTTCGGGTCGTCGTTGGCGCCCGGCACGTCGAAGACCCGCACCTTGTCGCCGGCGCCGGCTGCGTCGGTGGCGTAGACGAGGCCCGCGTCCGCCTCGCCAGCGGTGACCTTGCCGAGGACGTCGGTCACCTTGGCCTCCTCGGAGACCGGGGTGAGCGTCAGGTTGTTCGCCGCCGCCACCTTGACGGTCGCGGCGCCGCACGGCACGTCGGGGGCGCAGACGACGAGCTTGGTGCCGGCGAGGGAGGCGTCGAAGCCGGTGATGCCGGCGGGGTTGTCGGCAGGAGTGACGAGCACGAGGTAGTTGGTGGCGAACATGACGGGTTCGCCGTCCATGAGTCCGGCCGCCACGGCGTTGTCCATGTTCTTCTTGTCGGCGGACGCGAAGACGTCGGCCGGCGCGCCGCCCTTCAGTTGGTCGACCAGTCCGGAGGAGCCGTCGAAGGAGTACTTCGCGTCGGCGATCTCGGGGAACACCTTGTTCAGGGAGGCGGCGGCGAACACGAGGGCGTCCGACGTGGCCGCGCCGGCGGCCTGGGTCGCGGGTGCGGTGGTGGCCGGGCTCTGCGCGGGCACCCCCGACCCGCACGCGGTGAGCAGGGCGAGGGGGAGTACGGCGGCGAGCAGCGCGAAGCGCTTCATGCACGGTTCCTTTCGATGGTGACGTTGGTCGCTTTGATGACGGCGGTGGCGACGGCTCCGGGTTCGAGGCCCAGCTCCCGCACCGCCTCGGTGGAGATGAGAGACACGATGCGGTAGCGGCCGCACTGCATCTCGACCTGGCTCATCACGGTGTCGGAGACGACGCGTGTGACCAGGCCGGTGAGGTGGTTGCGGGCGGAGCGGACGCCGGCCCCCGAGTCGAGCTGGTTGAGGGCGTCGTCGGCGAGTTCTTGGGCGAGCGTGGCGAGTTCGGCGCCGTCCACGGCGTGACGGCCGGCACTGTCGCTCACCTGGGTGAGCCGGCCGGCGTCGACCCAGCGGCGGACGGTGTCGTCGCTGACGCCGAGGAGATTCGCTGCGGCCGAGATGCGTATCTGCGTCATAAATCCACATTATCAGGACGAAATGCGGTCCCGCGCGGCGCGACACGGATAGGCCGGACTAGGGTGGCGCCATGCCGTACCGCGCCGCCGTCATCACCTGTTCCGACCGTGCCGCCGCCGACGTGTACGAGGACCGCTCCGGCCCCGTGTTGCGCGAGGGACTCGCGGCGTTGGGCTTCGAGGTGGACGCCGCGGTCATCCTGCCGGACGACGCCGCCCTCATCGCCGCGACCATCGCCGACGCGGTGGACGCGGGAGCGCGGGTGGTGCTCACCACCGGCGGGACAGGCTTGAGCCCCCGAGACGTCACGGTCGAGGCGACGCGACCGCTTCTCGCCTACGAGGTGCCCGGGATCGCCGAGGCCGTGCGCGCGACCGGCGCGGCGAAGACGCCGCTGGCGTTCTTGTCGCGAGGGCTGGCCGGCGTGGTCGTGCGCGGCGGCGCGCGCGCCTTCGTCTTCAACGCGCCGGGATCCCGGGGCGGGGCGCGGGACTCCCTCTCCGTGCTCGGGCCGCTTCTGGTGCACGTCGTCGAGCAGATGGACGGTGCCGACCACGACCTGAACAGGCCGGCCTCGGACTGATTCCGTCAGCGGCTCCAGTCGCCGGAACGCCCGCCCGACTTGGCGGTGATGCGCGCCGAGACGATCTCGGCGGAGCGGTCGACCCCTTTGACCATGTCGACGACGGCGAGGGCTGCCACCGTCACGGCGGTGAGCGCCTCCATCTCGACGCCGGTGCGGTCGGCGGTCCTGACCTCGGCACGCACGCGCACGCCGTCGTCGGCGATCTCGACGTCGAGCACCACGCCATGGACGCCGATGACGTGGGCCAGCGGCAGCAGGTCAGGTACCTTCTTCGCCGCGGCGATGCCCGCCACGCGGGCCACGGCCAGCACGTCTCCCTTGGGCACCGTGCCCTCCCGCAGGGCCGCGACGACCTCGGCCGAACACGCCACGGTGGCCTCGGCGCGCGCCTCGCGCACCGTCGGCTGCTTCGCGGTGACGTCGACCATGCGGGCGTGTCCCCGCGCGTCCAGGTGCGTGAATTCCATGGGACCTATCTCACCAGGAAGACGTCGAGGATGTCGCCGGGCTCGACGCGTTCGATCTGAGTCGGGACGACGGCGAGCGCCTCGGCCAGGTGGAGCGAGGCGATCAGATGCGAGCCCGAACCCAGGTGGTGCGCGGGCCTGACGCCGTCGTCGGTCAAGACGACGGGCATGAACTGGCTGCGACCCGGCGGGGTCCGCCAGCCCTGGGCGACCCGGATCCTGACGGTGCGCAGGTCGGCCGTCGCCCCCTGGCAGGCGTCGAGCAGCGGCCGCAGGAAGGCCCAGGCCGAGACGAACACGCTGACCGGATTGCCCGGCAACGCCAGCAGCGCCTGGTCGAGACCGTCGGCGGTGCGCACCCGGCCGCACGCCTGCGGCTTGCCGGGTTGCATGGCGACCCGGACGAATTCGATGGGGCCCTCGACGACCTGACGCACGACCTCGAAAGCCCCGACCGAGACGCCGCCGGTCGTGACGATCACGTCGGCGTCCGCGGCCTCCGCCAGTGCCGCCCGGAAGTCGGCGGCGTCGTCCGACACCGACCGCGCGCAGACGACCTCGCCGCCGAAGCGCTCCACCAGCCCGGCCAGCAGCACCGAGTTGGAGTCGGGGATCTGCCCGAAACCGAGCGGCGTCCCGGCCGGGACGAGTTCGGTGCCGGTGGCGAGCACCGCGACCGCGGGCCGGCGACGCAGCCGCACCGTGGAATAGCCGACGGACGCCGCAGCCCCCGCCGCCGCCGGAGTCCAACGCTGCCCGCGATGCAGTGCCACCGCCCCGACGGCCACGTCCTCGCCCGCGTGGCGGATGTGCTGGCCGGCGCGGGTCGTGGGCACGGTCACCGACGCCGGCAGGGGTACGTCGCCCTGCCCGTGGTCGGTGTCCTCGACGGGGACGACGGCGTCTGCGCCGACCGGCATCGGCGCTCCCGTCATGATCCGGGCGGCCTCGCCGGAACCGACCGGCGGCGCGCAGCCGGCGCCCGCGGGGATGTCCCCGACGACGCGGAGCCGGGCCCCGCCCGTGGTGTCGGCGGCGCGGACGGCGAAACCGTCCATGGCCGAATTGTCGAATGGCGGCACCGCGACGCGCGCCGCCAGGTCCTCGTCCAGCACCCGCCCGAAGCCCGACCCGATCGGGCAGTCCTCGGCGGGCAGCGCCGTGGCCAGGCGCAGCACCCGCGCCAGGTAGTCCTCAACGGTCAGCATCGCCTGCTCCTGTCGACGTGGTCCGGGTGCGCGGCGCGCGGAGGGGAAGGACCGACCAGCGCCCGCGGGCGGCGTCCAGGACCATCACCCGGCCGACGAGCGGCTCGCCGAAACCGGCCAGCAGCTTGATGGCCTCGGTGGCCTGGAGCGCGCCGATCTGGCCGACCATCGCCCCGAGCACGCCGATGTCGAGCGCCAGCGGATACTCCCCGCGGGCGGGCTCGTGCGAGATGAGGTCGCGCAGGTACAACCGGACCCCGTCGGCGTCCGGCACGCCGAAGACCGAGCACTGGCCCTGCATGCCCACCGCGGACGCCCACACCAGCCGCGCGCCGACCGCGGCCGCGGCGTCCGAGAGCATGAACTTGGCGCCGAACGTGTCGGTGCAGTCGAGCACCAGGTCGTAGCCGGTGAACAGTTCCGCGGCGCGGTCGCGGGTCAGGTACTCGGCGAACGGCTCGACCTGCACGTCCGGGTTCAGCAGCCGCAGCCGCTCGGCGGCCGACTCCGCCTTGTTGCGGCCCAGGTCGGTGTGCAGCACCTGGCGCTGCATGTTCGTGAGTTCGACGACGTCACCGTCGACGATGCCGATGCGCCCGATGCCTGCCGCCGCCAGGTAGGGCAGCGCGGCCGAGCCGAGCCCGCCGGCGCCGATCACCAGCACCGAGCAGGCCAAGAGCCGCTTCTGGCCCTCGACGCCCAAGCCGACCACGTCGACGTTGCGCTGGTAGCGCTCCTGTTGGACCGGCCTCAGGGGCATTGCGACCACTCGTGGCCGCCGTCGGCCAGGAACTGCTTCTTCCAGATCGGAAGCTGCTCCTTCACCCGTTCGATCACCTCGGACGCCGCGTCGAACGCCTGCTTGCGGTGGGACGCCGCGACGGCCACGTAGAGCGCCACGCCGCCGATGCCCAGGTAGCCGACCCGGTGCTGCGCCGCCACGGCGTGGACGCCCTCGCGTCCGTCGATGTCGGCGACGATCGTTCGCAGCAGGCCGTCGGCCATCGGGTGGCCGACGTACTCGATGCCGGTGACGGCAACCCCGTGGTCGTGGTTGCGCACCACGCCCGCGAACGTCACCACCGCGCCCGCGCGATCGTCGGAGACGGCGTCGCGCAGGGCGTCGGTGTCGATGTCGGCGTCGGTGACGCCGCTCAGTCGGTGCATGCGATCCAAGGGTAGCGCTCAGCTCTTCTTGGGCGCGCCCGGGCGGGCGTAGCGCCACCAGGTGATGCCGATGCACATCACGGCCCACGCGGCGCCGATGATGTAGAACGTCGTGGCCGACATGAGCGTGAGGCCGACGCCGAACAGGAACGGGCCGAAAGCCGCGATCGCGCCCGTCCAGCCGATGACGCCGCCCGCCTGGCGCCGCTCGAAGATCATCGGCATCTGCTTGAAGGTGGACGCGTTGCCGATGCCGGCGAACAGGAAGATCGCCAGCATGCCCCACAGGAACTGGTTGAACCCGCCCTGCAGCGCGGCCGCGCTCGAGGTGTCCGGGACGAGCGCGGGGATCGTGTAGACGATCGAGCCCAACAGGCCGATGCCCGAAACCAGGGTCCAGACCGCGCCGCCCATGCGGTCGGTCAGCGGCGAGAACACGAGGCGGGCGCCGGCCCCCACGAGTGGGCCGAGGAAGACGTAGGTCACGGGGTCGGGCACCGCGTAGCCGTCGATCAGCAGGGTGGCCGTCGCTCCGGCCCCCTGGACGATGGCGGTGTTGCCGCTGCCGTAGAGGTTGGCCATCAGCAGGCCGAACTGCGCCGACAACCCGGAGAACGTGCCGAACGTCATGATGTAGAGCACGGTCATCCACCAGGTGTCCTGGTTTCCGAAGATGTCGAACTGTTGCTTGATGTTGGCCTTCACCGGCACCGACTTGAGCGCGAGGTAGGCCCAGATCGCTCCAACGAGGATGAAGGGGAGGTAGACCAGCGCCGAGTTCTGGTACCACACGGTGACGGGATCGCGGCCCGCGATCGACATCTGCTGCGAGCCGAGGAAGGAGAACATGCCGAAGCTGATCAGCCACGGGGTCAGCAACTGGACGAGCGAGACGCCGAAGTTGCCGATGCCGGCCTGGATTCCGAGCACGGTGCCCTGCATCCGGCGCGGGAAGAAGTAGGAGGTCGAGGGCATGAACCCCGAGAAGGCGCCGCCGCCGATGCCGGCCAGGAAGGCCAGTCCCATCAGGCGCCAGTAGGGCACGTCGGGGTTGGTGACCTCGAAGCCCCAGCCGAGAACGGGCAGGATCAGCAGCAGGGTGGTGAGCGTCACCATCTTGCGGGTGCCGATCTTGGGCGGCAGCACCATCCAGACGAGCCGGAGCAGGCCGCCGGACAGACCGGGCATCGCCGCCATCCAGTAGAGCTGCGCCTTGGTGAACGAGAAGCCCAGGGCGTTCAGCTTGGGCACGATGGCGCTCGGCAGGAACCAGGCCACGAAGCACAGGGTCAGCGTGAAGGTGGTGACGGCGAGCGTGTGCCACGCGAGATTCTTGTCCCAGCTGGCTTCGTCCTCGGGGTCCCACGAGACGAGCCAGTCGCCCCGGGTCTCTCGTGTGCTGCTCATAGCGCGGGCTCCAATTCTGGTTCGATGAGGCCAGCCGTATCGGGGGTGGCCCGGGTCATCATGCGGTGGATGGTGACGTGCATCCAGGTGGCGCAGATGGCGACCAGGATGAAGATCACGAAGAAGGTGGAACTGGGGAACCCGGAGGCGACCTTGGTGTAGGCGAACAGCGGCGGAAGGAAGAAGCCGCCGAGGCCGCCGAACATGCCGACGAGGCCGCCGACGGATCCGACGTTGTCGGGGAAGTACTCGGGGATGTGCTTGTAGACGGCGGCCTTGCCGATCCCCATGGCGCACCCGAGCAGGAACACCAGCCCGACGAACCAGGGGAGCTGTATCTGATAGGCGAGGTGCTCGGTGACGCTGCCGTCGGCGTGCGCGATGACGAGATGCCCGTTGGGCATCATCAGGATCCCGCTGGTGGCCAGCATCAGGCCGAAGGTCGCATACATCACCGTGCGCGCTCCCCAGCGGTCGCTCATCCAACCCCCGAGCGGGCGCAGCAGCGAGGCGGGGAAGATGAACGTCGCCGTGAGCAGACCGGCCAGCGCCAGGTCGATCTGGAAGCTGTCGACGTAGTACTTCGGCAGCCATGCCGACAGCGCGACGTAGGCGCCGAAGACGGCGACGTAGTAGAGGCTGAAGCGCCAGACCCGCACCTGCTTCAGCGGTACCAGCGTCTCCTTGATCGGCTTGGACGCGCCGGGTGCGCGGTCGACGCGGGGCACGATGACCCAGGTCAGGATGCCGACGACGACCAGCAGGACCGAATAGATGACGGGGATCAGGCGCCAGCCGCCCTGGATGCCGAAGGCGAAGGTGCTGCCGGCGGTGGCGGCGATGATTCCGGGGCCGATCAGCTTCGTGACGGACGCCCCGACGTTGCCCGCGCCGAACACGCCCAGCGCGAGGCCCTTGCGGTCCTTGCCGAACCAGGCGGAATCCCAGGCGACGCCGACGCTGAACAGGTTGCCGGCGAAGCCCACCAGGAACGCGAGCACCAGCAGCCACTCGTAGCTTTGCGCGAAGCTCACGAAGTAGGCGGGGATCGCCGTGGCGAACAGCAGGAACAAGGTGACCCTCCGGCCGCCGATCCTGTCCGCGATGATGCCGGCCGGCAGCCGCCACATGGATCCGTTCAGGACCGCGACGGCCGACACCCAGCTCAGCTCCACGTCGGTGAGCCCGAACTCCTTCTGGATCGGGACGCCGAGGATTCCGAACATCAACCACACCGCGAACATCAGGGTGAACGCGAGGGTGGACATCACCATCACGCGGCCGGCGCCCTGGGCGGTTTCGTGGTCGGGCCCGACTTCAATCAATCTGGTGGACATGCTTCGCTTTCTTGAGACAGAGGGGGCGGCGCGGTTCAGCGCCGGGTGTTCTGGTTGTCGCGGGTGCCGATCGGATCCCAGCCGCGACCCCGTCGGGTGGCGGAGGGACGCAGGTCGGGCTCGCGGGACCGGTACACGATGTAGGGCCGGAACAGGTAGTGCAGCGGCGCCGAGAAGGCGTGCACGAGGCGCGTGAACGGGATCATCGCGATCAGCAGCAGCGCGATGACGATGTGGGCCTGGAATTGCCACGTGGCATGTCCCATCGCCTCGACGTTCGGCTGGAGCGTGAACAGGGAGCGGAACCAGATCGAGACCGTCTCCCGGTAGTTGTGCTCCTCGCCGTTCGCGGTCTTGTCGCCCGTGAGCGTCGCGACCATGCCGAGGCCGACGGCCAGCGCCAGCGCCAGGTACATGACCTTGTCGTTGACGGTCGTCGCCCGGAAGACGGACGTCTGGGTGCGACGCCGGTAGATGAGCAGCGTCAGCCCGACGACGAGGGCGATCCCCGCCAGGCCGCCGCCCCAGAAAGCCCCGAAGTGGTACATGTGCTGGTCCAGGCCGATCCAGTCGGTGAACGCCTTCGGGATCAGCAGGCCCACCACGTGCCCCATGAACACCGCGAGCAGCGCGAAGTGGAACATCGGTGAGGCGATCTTCAAGAGCCGCGACTCGTACAGTTGCGAGGAACGGGTCGTCCAGCCGAACTGGTCGTAGCGGTGGCGCCAGATCAGCCCCCCGACCAGGATCAGCGCCACGATGTAGGGCAGGACGCCCCACAGGAAGAAACCCATGTCAGTCTCCTTGCCTGGTGGTGTCCGTCATCGACGGACGGCGCGCCGGGGACGGCGTCGCGGTCAGGAACCCGTCCAGGCCGACGAGCTCGCTCGGCGGGTTGTCGTGGAGTTGCTGCACCTCGGCCCTGGTCTGCGGCGAGGGCCCGCCGAGGCTGTCGCAGATGGCGGCGATGATGCCCGCCTGCGGCAGGCGGTCCTCGGTGAGGCCGATCCGAAGCAGTTCGAGCGAGGGCCGATAGGTGTTGAGCAGGGCCACCCCGATGGCGGGTGCGCCGTGGGCGGCGAACTCGAGCACCATCGGCAGGAAGTCCGGCAGTTCGCCGTTGAGATCGACCAGCAGGCCCGAGTCGCGGTAGGTCTGCTTGACCGCCGCGAGCACCTCGCCGCGCCGCCGGGTGTCGCCGTCGGTCCAGTAGGTCAGGTGCAGGGCGTGCCGCCGGGACAGGTCGAACTCCTGCACGTACCAGCTCTGCGCCTCCATCGGCGGCATCGCGCGCAGGTGCGCGAGGGTCGCGGCGAACCCGGCGAGGGCGTCCGCCTCGTGGAGGGCCTGCTCGACGAGCGGCAGGCGCTCGAAGACGCTCGCGTCGGGATAGGACAGCATGACGGACGCCGCCGCGTAGATCACGCGGTGGCGCTTCGGCGGGGGAGCGGGGAGCCTCATCCTCGTGCGGCCTCCTCGCGCCTCGCCTTGGCCGCCGCGAACGACTCCACCGCGACCGGAACCGCGCGCCCCGACGACTCCCCGAACACGCCCCGGTTGCTGGGATCGTCGTCGAAGTCGACCGAGCAACCCATCTCCTCGAGGTTGTGGGCCTGCTCGCGGTGGGCGGTCGGGATCACGTAGCGCTCGGAGTACTTCGCGATCGCGAGCAGTCGGTACATCTGCTCCATCGCCTCGCCGGTCATTCCGACGGCTGCGGGCAGGTCTTCCTGGCGCGGACGCCCCAAGGTCACATCCCGCATGTAGGAGCGCATGGCGGCCAGCTTCTGCAGTACGTCGCGCACCACCTCGACGTCGCCGGCGGTGAGCAGTTCGGCGAGGTAATCCAGCGGGATGCGCAGCGCGTCGATCGCGCCGAACAGGTTCCCGCCCGCCTCGGCGTCGTGACCCTGCTCCTTCAGCAGATCGACGACGGGCGACAGCGGAGGGATGTACCAGACCATCGGCATCGTCCGGTACTCCGGGTGGAGCGGCAGCGCGACCTTGAAGTGCTTGATCAGCGCGTAGACCGGCGACTTGGCGGCGGCGTCCAGCCAGTCGGACGGGATGCCGTTGCGGCGGGCGTCCGCGATGACCTGCGGGTCGCTCGGATCCAGCATGAGGTCGAGCTGGGCCTGGTAGAGGTCCTTGTCGTCGGCGAGAGCGGCCGCGGTGACCTTGTCGGGGTCGTACAGGATGATGCCGAGGTAGCGCAGGCGTCCGACGCACGTCTCGGAGCAGACGGTCGGGATGCCGGCCTCGATGCGCGGGTAGCAGAAGTGGCACTTCTCGGCCTTGCCCGTGCGGTGGTTGAAGTAGATCTTCTTGTACGGGCAGCCGGTGATGCACTGCCGCCAGCCGCGGCAGCGGTCCTGGTCGACCAGCACGATGCCGTCCTCGGCGCGCTTGTAGATCGCGCCCGAGGGGCAGGACGCCATGCACGACGGGTTGAGGCAGTGCTCGCAGATGCGCGGCACGAAGAACATGAAGCTCTTCTCGTACTCCAGCTTGATCTGGTGGTTGGCTTCGTCGCGCAGCTTCTTCAGGATCGGGTCCCCCGCTTCGGTCGCGGCGACGCCTCCCAGCGAGTCGTCCCAGTTCGCCGACGCGCCGATCGCCATGTTCTCGCCGGTCACCAGCGACTTCGGGCGGGCGACCGGGAAGTCGTCCCCGAGCGGGGCGGTGATCAGGTTCTCGTAGTCGTAGGTCCACGGCTCGTAGTAGTCGTCCATGCCCGGTTGCACCGGGGAGGCGAAGATGCTGAGCAGCTTCTTGAACCGGCCGCCCGAGCGCAGCTTCAGCCGGCCGCTCTTGGTGCGGACCCAGCCGCCCTGCCACTTGTCCTGATCTTCGTAGGTACGGGGATAGCCCTGGCCGGGGCGGGTCTCGACGTTGTTGAACCAGACGTACTCGATGCCGGCCCGGTTCGTCCACGCCTGCTTGCAGGTCACCGAACAGGTGTGACAGCCGATGCACTTGTCCAGGTTCATCACCATGGCCACCTGGGCCATGACTCGGCGCTGCTTCGCCATCAGTACTGCACCTCCTGCGAGCGGCGGCGCACGGTCGAGACGATGTCTCGCTGGACGCCGGTGGGGCCGATGTAGTTGAAGGCGTACGCCTGGTGGGCGTATCCGCCGATCAGATGGGTGGGTTTGAGCAGGATCCGCGTCACCGAGTTGTGGATGCCGCCTCGCTTGCCGGTGGCCTCGGACTTCGGCACGTCGATGGTGCGCTCCTGGGCGTGCTGCACGTAGCAGATGCCGTCGGGCAACTTGGACGTGACGACCGCGCGGGCGACGAATACGCCGTTGGCGTTCGTCAGCTCGATCCAGTCGTTGTCCTTGACGCCGATGGACGCGGCGTCCGCCACGCTCAGCCAGGCCTGCGGGCCGCCGCGGCCGAGCGACAGCATGAACAGGTTGTCCTGGTACTCCGAATGGATCGACCACTTGTTGTGCACCGTCAGGTAGCGCAGCGTGATCGCCTTCTCGCCGGCCGGGCCGAGTTCGGGCTCGCCGTAGGCCTTCGTCATGTCGAGCGGCGGCCGGAACGTCGGCAACTGCTCGCCGGCGTCGATCATCCAGTCGTGGTCGAGGAAGAAGTGCATCCTCCCCGACAGCGTGTGCCAGGGCTTCAGCCGCTCGGTGTTGATGGTGAACGCCGCGTAGCGCCGCCCGCCCGTCTCGGAGCCCGACCATTCCGGGGAGGTGATCACGGGCTGGGGTGCCTGCTGGGTCTGGACGAAGGTGATCTGCTTCTCCTCCGAGCCCTCGGCGAGGTCGGCCAGCTTGCGGCCGGTCTTCTTCTCCAGGTCGTGGAAGCCCTGGGTGGCGAGTTCGCCGTTGGTCGTGCCCGAGAAGATCAGGATCGCCTCGGCCAGCCGCTGGTCGGTGTTGATCGCCGCACGCCCCGCGGCGGCGCCGCTCGGGAACACGCCGTGCATCTTGGCCAGCTTCTGCACCGCATGGGCGACGTCGTAGGTGATGTTCTTGACCGTGAAGCCGAGCTTCTCGGCCAGCGGGCCGACGGTCGCGAGCTTGTCGGCGATCGCCGTGTAGTCGCGCTCGACCACCGCCAGGACCGGCATGTTCTGGCCGGGGACGGCCGGGATGTCGGTGCCCTTCCAGTCGCGCACCACGCCGCCCGGCTGCTTGATCTGGCCGGGCGTGTCGTGCTGCAGCGCGACGGCGACCAGGTCGGAGCGGGTGTCGAGGCGTCCCTTGGCCATCTGGGACAGCCGGAGCGCCAACTCCGTGAACAGCTCGTAGTCGGTCTTGGCCTCCCACGGCGGGTCGATGGCCGGGGAGAACGAGTGCACGTAGGGGTGCATGTCCGTGCTCGACAGGTCGTGCTTCTCGTACCAGGTGGCGGCCGGGAACACGATGTCGGAGAGCAGCGTCGAGCTGGTCATCCGGAAGTCGGCCGTCATCAGCAGGTCGAGCTTTCCCTCGGGGGCCTCGTCATGCCACCGGACGTCCACCGGGCGGGCGTCGGCCCCGTGGTTGTTCGGCATCAGGTTGTTGTGCGTGCCCAGGAGGTGCTTCAGGAAGTACTCGTTGCCCTTGGCCGAGGAGCCGAACAGGTTCGAGCGCCACAGGATCATGGTGCGCGGCCAGTTCTGCGGGGCGTCGATGTCCTCCATCGAACTCTTCAGCTCGCCGCTCTTCACCTTCGCCGCGACATAGGCCGGCACCGTCTCGGCCTCGCCGCGCGCGACGGCCGCCTGGGCCTCGTCGGCCAGGTCCAGCGGGTTCGCGTCGAATTGCGGATAGAACGGCATCCAGCCGAGCCTGTTCGACTGGGCGAGCGCGTCCGCGGTGTGCATGCCGTCGAGCACGCCCGTCGACAGCGGGGACTTGACCCGGTCGGACGAGAAGCCGTCCGTGCGCCACTGGTCGGTGTGCATGTACCAGTAGCCGGTGCCGATCATGGTGCGCGGCGGACGGCTCCAGTCCAGCGCGTTGGCCAGGTTGAACCAGCCGGTCATCGGCCGGCACTTCTCCTGGCCGACGTAGTGCGCCCAGCCGCCGCCGTTGCGTCCGATCCAGCCGGTCAGCATCAGCAGCGCGATGATCGCCCGGTAGGTGACGTCGGCGTGGAACCAGTGGCAGATGCCGGCCCCGATGATGATCATCGTGCGGCCCTTCGACTCCTCGGAGTTCTGGGCGAACTGGCGCGCGGTACGGATGCAGGCCTCGGCGGGCACCGAGGTGATCTCGGCCTGCCAGGCGGGCGTGTAGGGCGAGTCGACGTCGTCGTAGTCCTTGGCCCAGGTGCCGGGCAGCCCCTCGCGCCCGACGCCGTACTGGGCGAGCATCAGGTCGAACACGGTGGTGACCAGCGTGTCGCCGATCCGGCGGGCCGGGACGCCGCGGCGCACGATGGAGCCCTCGCCGCGTGGATCCTCGAAGCAGGGCAGCGCGACCTCGACGCCCTCGGCGTCCGTGTCGTCGATGAAGGTCAGGGCCGGTTCGATCGCGCCCAACTCGAGGTTCCACTGACCTGCGCCGTCCTCGGAGTAGCGGAAGCCCATCGACCCGTTGGGAACGGCCGTCGTGCCGCTCGCCTTGTCCCACATCACCGTCTTGAAGGCGGCGTCGCTGAGCCCGGAGTGCTCCGGAAGGTCAGCCGCCGTGACGAACTTGCCCGCCGTCAGGCCATGGCCGTCCGGGTGCTCGACCAGCGTGATCAGCATGCCGAGATCGGTGTACTGCTTCACGTAGGAGTCGAAGTACTCCACCTTCTTGTCGACGAAGTTCTCCTTGAGGATCACGTGCCCCATGGCCATCGCCAGGGCGGCGTCCGTGCCCGCCTGCGCGGGCAGCCATTCGTCGGCGAACTTCACGTTGTCGGCGTAGTCGGGGCTGACGGTGATCACCTTGGTGCCGCGGTAGCGCACCTCGGCCATCCAGTGGGCGTCGGGCGTGCGGGTCAGCGGGACGTTGGAACCCCACATCATCAGGTAGGTCGCGTCCCACCAGTCGCCCGACTCGGGCACGTCGGTCTGGTCGCCGAACACCTGCGGGCTGGCGACGGGCAGGTCGGCGTACCAGTCGTAGAAGCTGGTCATGGCGCCGCCGATGAGGTGCGTGAAGCGGGTGCCGATCGCGTGGCTCACCATGCTCATCGCCGGGATCGGCGAGAACGAGACGCAGCGATCGGGCCCGTAGGTCTTGATGGTGTGGACGTAGCTCGCGGCGGCGATCTCCAGCGCCTCGTCCCACGAGATGCGCACGAGGCCGCCCTTGCCGCGGGCGCGCTGGTAGCGGCGCCGCTTCGCCGGGTCGGTGCTGATCTCGCGGAACGCCTCCACCGGATCGCCCAGGCGGCTCTTGGCCTCGCGGTACATCTCCAGCAGGACGCCGCGTCCGTACGGGTAGCGGACGCGGGTGGGGGAATAGGTGTACCAGGAGAAGGCCGCGCCGCGCGGGCAGCCGCGGGGCTCATACTCGGGGCGGTCGGGCCCGGTCGTCGGGTAGTCGGTCTGCTGCGACTCCCAGGTGATGATGCCGTCCTTGACGTACACCTTCCACGAGCAGGAGCCGGTGCAGTTCACGCCGTGCGTGGACCGGACGACTTTGTCATGGCTCCAACGGTCGCGATAGAAGACGTCGCCCGCCCGGCCTCCCTTCCGGAAGACGGCGCGCTGGTCATCGGTCGCGTCCCAACGGGTGAAGTACTTGCCCAGCTTCAGCAGAGCCTCCGACGCAGGCCCGTCGAGTCTCGCGGTCTGTTCCATGGCGGACATTTTTACACAAACTGTTCATGCAAAGAACTCATTTGCGCCCCTCTACGACGCCCGGTCGGAGCGGGCTGCCACGATGCGCAATTGCGGAGGCGTGCGGGGCTGATCACCGCAAACGCGGGTGCTCCCCGCCTACTATTTTCGCAACTTCTGGCGTGTCTAAATCGCGGGTGGTGTCTTCGGGTGCCCGGAGCAGGGCGACCTCCATCGGGCGCATCAGCCGCCGCACCGAGACGTCGCGGATTTCGTCCAGGCGCGCCACGGCGCGCCGCAGCGGCGCCCCCCGATAGCGGCCCGCCAGGTACTGCGGCCAGCCGTCGGCGTCCTCCAGGACGACACCGTCCCGGCCGGGCTGGGCCGCGGCCAGCAGACGGACGGCCGCGCACGGATCGGCGAGGTCACCCGCCAGGATCAACACCTCGTCGGCGTCGTCCACCAGGGCGAGCGCCGCGGCGATGCCCGCGACCGGCCCGCCGAACGGGGGATCCTCGCGGCGGAACCGCACCCGGGCGTCGCCCGCCCAGTCCTCAGGCGGGTCGCCCGCGACGACGACGTGCGTCGCCCAGGCGAGGGCCGCGTCCACGCAACGCGCGAGCAGGGGGCGTCCGTCGATGCGGAGGGTCAGCTTGTCCATCCCCATCCGGGAGGAGCGCCCGCCGCCGAGCACGACGGCAGCCCGGCGCACGGCACTACCCGCCGGCGAACGGCGGCAGGACGTCCACGCCCCGCACGTCGGCGAGGTCCGCGTCGGGGTCGTCCAAGCGCGCACCGTCGGCGAGCAGCGAGCTGACGCGGAGCACCTCGGCGAGGCGCTCGTTACCGTCCCCGAGCCGCTCGCGCAGCGCGGACGCCGTCAGTCCCGTGGCGTCCACCTCGATCGCGTCGGTTCCGGCCGCCTCGGCGGCGCCGGCGAAGAATCTGATCTGCATCGTCACCTGTTCCTTCCCTACTGGGTGGGTCATCCGCCGATGGCGCTCATCGTGCGTTGGGGCGGCTGGAAGCCCGGCGCGTCGATGCCGTGTGCCTTCGGCTTGCCCCACTGGGCGCGGCTCCACGCCTGGGCGAGGTCGTCGTCGGTGCCACCTGCGCGGAGGATTCCGCGCAGGTCGGTCTCTTCGCGGGAGAACAGGCATGAGCGAACCTGGCCGTCGGAGGTGAGGCGCGTGCGGTCGCAGGCGCCGCAGAACGGGTGGGTCACCGACGCGATGACCCCCACCCGGCCGCCAGGCTGGGAATCGTCGGGGGCCACGTGCCACAGGGCGGCGGGGGCCGCGCCGCGTCGCTCGATCGCCGGGGTCAGCGCGAACGCCGTCCCCAGCGCGGCCAGGATCTCCTCGGCGCTCACCAGGCCCTCGCGCTGCCACTCACCGGCAGGACCCAGCGGCATCTGCTCGATGAAGCGCAACTCGTAGCCCCGCTCGAGGCTGAAGCGCGCCAACGGGACGATGTCGGCCTCGTTGATGCCGCGCATCACGACCGCGTTGATCTTGAGCGGGCGAAGGCCGGCCCGATCGGTGGCGGCGATGCCGGCCAGGACGTCGTCGAGCCGGTCGCGGCGCGACAGTCGCGCGTAGCGGGTGCGGTCGAGCGAATCGAGGGAGATGTTCACCCGGTCGAGGCCGGCGTCGCGCAGGCGCTCGATGCGGCGGTCCAGGCCGAGCCCGTTGGTGGTCAGGGCCAACTCCGGACGCCCCGCCGGGCCTCGTAGGCCGGCCGCGCCCGCCACGATGCTCTCGAGGCCACGGCGCAGAAGCGGCTCGCCGCCGGTGAACCGGATGCAGGTGATGCCGAATCGCTCCACGGCGACGCCGATCAGGCGCAGCACCTCGTCGTCGGTCAGCGTGTCCTCGGTCGGCAGCCAGGCGAGGCCTTCGGCCGGCATGCAGTAGCTGCACCGCAGATTGCACCGATCGGTCAGCGAAACGCGCAGGTCGCGCGCGACCCGCCCGTGCCGATCGGCCAATTGCCCAAGCAACATGGGGAAACTGTAGCGGTGCTCCTGTGAACCGGCGCGGGCGCGCCGCCGGGTGAGAGAATAGGTGGGTGAATATCCCGCAACAGCACGGGCTCGGTCCCACGCGCGCACGGGTGTTGACACTGTTGCAGCGCGCGGTCGAGCCGGTTTCGGTGGGCGAGGCGGCCCAGATGCTGGACGTGCACAGGAACTCGGCGCGGTTCCATCTGGACGCGCTCGTCGAGGCCGGGCACGCCGAGCGCGCCGTCACCGAGTCGCGCGCCCAGGGGCGCCCGCCGTTGGTGTACTCGGCTACGAGTGCCGCACCCACCATGGACAACGTGCACCTGCTCGAACTGATCGACGTGTTGCTCGCGGGCGTCCTGGCCCGCACGCCGGACGCGGAGGCCGTCGGCGAACAGGCCGGCCGCCGGTGGGGGGCCGGGTTGGCCGAACCGGGGACGCCCGCCGGGCAGGTCGTCGGCGAACTGGTCGGCCACCTCGCCGAACGCGGCTTCGGCGTCGAACGCGACGGCGACGACCTGAGGTTCACCCGCTGCCCGTTCCGTGGCGCGGTCGCGCCCGAACGGATGCCACTGGTGTGTGCGATCCATCAGGGCCTGCTCGACGGCTACCTGGAGGTGAGCGCCGGCGGCCTCCGCTCGAGCAGGCTCGCCAACGGTCCGCAGGTGTGCATCGCCAGGCTCGCGCGCAACCGAGGGACGCCGGCCGGGCCCGAGGCATGAGGCGCCTGAGCCGAGCCACCGCTATGCGGCTTGAGGAGCGGGGCGGGATCGAACGCGGCGACGATGCCGGACCGCTCACCTCGCGCGATCGCGTCCGCGTATCGTGGTGAGGCGGGCCGCACCGGCGACCCGTGGCGCCGGGCGGGCGGTCCGCCGGGCGAGGAAAGGGAGGCGTCCGTGCCGAAGCTGATGATTGTGCTGGGGAGCGTCCGCGAAGGCAGGATCGGGCTGCCCATCGCCGAATGGGTGAGGCGCGCGGCGGAGGCCGACGGGCGTTTCGAGGTCGACTTCGCCGACCTCGCCGAGATCGCGCTCCCGTTCATGGACGAGCCGAACCACCCACGGCTGCGCCGCTACACCAAGCGGCACACGGTCGAGTGGAGCGAGCGGGTGGACGCCGCGGACGCGTTCCTGTTCGCGTTCCCCGAGTACAACTACAGCTACGGTCCCGCCATCAAGAACGCGCTCGATTACCTGCACAGCGAGTGGAACCGCAAGCCGGTCGGCTTCGTGAACTGGGGCGGCAACTCCGGCGGGACCCGCGCCCAGACCGCGCTGCGCACGGTGGTGGGCGCGCTGGGCCTGGTGCTGACCAAGGGCAACATCGAGATCAACTTCCCGCAGAAGCAACTCCAGGAGGGGGTGTTCGTCCCGAACGAGCAGCAGGCGAGCGTGCTCACGCTCCAGTTGGACGAACTGCTGCGTCTGGACGAGGCGCTCACGCCGCTGAGGTGAGGTGTGCGCGCTGGGCCGGGCGGGTCGCGGAGGGTGGGACGTGACCCTTCGCTGAACGGACACCTCGACCGCTACCTGGCCGCGGACTCCGGCCGCCCGCCCGGACGCACGATCCCGTGCTCGTACGCGGCGATGACCAGTTGGGCACGGTCCCGGGCGCCCACCTTGGTCAGCAGGTGGCTGACGTGGGTCTTCGCGGTGGCATAGCTGATCGTCAGGGACTCGGCGATCTCCCTGTTGGTGAGGCCGGACGCCACGTGCTTCAGCACCTCCCGCTCGCGCTCGGTCAGCTCCTGCACGTCGCCCCGGGGCGCCACCTCCGGCGTGCGCCGGCGGAATTCCTCGATCAGCCGCAGCGTGGCGCGCGGCGCGAGCAGCGCCTCCCCCTGGGCGACCACCCGGATGCCCTCCAGCAGCCGCTCGGGCTCGCTGTCCTTGGGCAGGAAGCCGCTCGCCCCGGCCCGAAGTGCGGCGAACACGTTCTCGTCATGGTCGAACGTGGTCAGGATCAGCACCTTGCAGACGTCGTTCCCCGGCACGGTCAGCCGCTGGGTGGCCTCGATCCCGGTGATGCCGGGCATGCGGATGTCCATCAGGATCACGTCGGGGCGTTCGCGTTGCGCGATGCTCACGGCGCTCAGCCCGTCCGCCGCCTGCCCCACGACCTCGAAATCGGGTTCGTGACGCAGAAGCAGCGCCAACCCGCCACGGACCAGCGCCTCGTCGTCGGCGATCACCACCCGGATCGCTTGGCTGTCGTCGGGCATCAGGGATCCTCCTCCGGACGTGGCAGCCGGGCGACCACCTCGTAGCCCCCCTCGGCGGCCGGGCCCGCCGTCAGCGTTCCCCCGCTCGCTGCCACCCGTTCCCGCATGCCCGCGTGGGCGGTGCCCGGGGGAATGCCGGGTGCTGGACCCACGCCCCGGTCGCGGACGCCGACCTCGACGGCGTCCTCGTCGTAGCGGACGCTCACCCACGCCCGGTCGGTGGCGGCATGCCGGACGACGTTCGTGAGCGATTCCTGCAGCACGCGGTAAGCGGTCGTGTCGAGCTCCGGTGGCAGTCGCCAGGTCTCGCCGCTGCTGGTGGTCGCGACGGTGATGCCGGCCGCGCTCATGTCGGCGACGAGCTGGGGGAGGGCGTCCAAGCCTGGACTGGACGCGGTGGCGGAGGCGGCGTCCGTCCGCATCGAGTCGAGGAAGGTGCGCACCTCGCTCAGCGCGGACCGGCTCCGTTCGGCGATGGCCAGGAGGGCCCGCTGGGCCTCGGCGGGCTGGGCCTCGGCGAGGCGCGCCCCGACGCCGGCCTGCAGGGCGATCACGGCCAGCGAATGCCCGACCACGTCGTGCACCTCCCGGGCGATGGCCAGGCGCTGCTGGCTGAGCGCTCGGCTGGCCTTGTCCTGCTGCACCTGCTTGGCCAGCGCCGCACTCTCGGCCTGGAGCCGTGCGGCGATCCGGGTGGCGCGGGCGGTCCGGCCGAACGCGAACGCGCCGGCGAACAGCGCCAGATTGGTGGCGGCGTCCTCGAGCGTCATGCGGGCGGGGGACACGATCGCGACCGCCGCCAGGACCCCCGCGCAATAGGAGGCGGCGACCACCGTGACTCGTCGCGGTCGCTGCGCCGCGACCGTGTACGCCACGAGGAAGAGACCCGAGCCGATCGCGGCCGTGCTGAACCCGGCGATGATCATCGTGACCACGAGCGCACCGGCGATCACCAGGACGGTGAGCGGCGCGGTGCGGCGGAAGGAGTAGGCGAGCGTCAACAGGACCGCGAGGCCGATCTGAGGCGGCGGCACCGTGGGGGAGGTCCGGCCGGCCGCGACGAGCGCCACGGCCAAGAGAGCGAGCGCGAGGACAGCGTCCAGCACCCACGGACGTTCGACGTCGAGGGTCTGCAGGTCGCGCCACGGCCTCATGACGGCAAACTACCGAGCGCCTGGGGCCGCCACAACGGCCGCGCGACGGAGCCCCGCGTACGGCTGGAGATTGATCCGCCGGCCGGCCACCGTCCGCAGGTGCAGCCCGGCAACGGTGCTGCAGCCCGATGCGGACGGCCGTGGGCCGGGGCACGGTGGTGTCATGACGAACCCTCCGGATCCCCGTACCGATGTCCCCTTGTCGCGATGGCCGGGCCTCGGCGTCGCCATGCTGTGCGGCGCCGCGCTGGGCACCGCGTCCGGCCTGCTGCAGCCGCGCGGGCCGGTCACGCCTGCGGAGGCCGGCGTGCTGATCGCCGGTGGGCTGGCGGCCGGGCTGGTCGCCGGCGTGGTCTCGCGTTCCCGCGGCAGTCTCGCCGCCGCGTCGGCCGGCTACCTGCTCGTCTTCGAACTGGTCCGCGCGGGTGCCGGCCTGCCGACGACCGACGTCCTCCGGCTCGATTCCGCGTTCGGCCCGCTGGCGTACGCGCTGGGCCGGATTGTGCCGTGGCCGATGGCGCTGTTGTCGCTGGGGGTGGGGATCGGCTGGGGCCGGCGGCCCCGGGCGGGCAGGCGTCCGGGCGCCGGCCTGATCGCGGCGACAGTCGTGTCCGCGCTGGTGGCGGCGTCCTTGCTGCTCCCGCCCTCCTCGCCGCCGCTGCGCGACGCCGACGGGACACGGGTCCCGGGCGGCGTGACCGAGTTGGTGAGCGTGGACCTCGGCGGGCACGAGCAATGGATCGAGGTGCGGGGTGCGCGCGTCGACCTGCCCGTGCTGTTGTACCTCAGCGGCGGGCCCGGTCAGAGCGATCTGGCCTACTCACGAGTGCTGCTCGAACCGCTGACACGCGATTTCCTGGTGGTCGGCTGGGATCAGCGCGGCGCGGGCAAGTCCTATCCGGACCTGGACGCCGCCACGCTCACCCCGCAGCGGGCCGTGGCTGACACCATCGAGTTGGCGCGATGGCTGACCGAGCGGTACGGGCAGGAGAAGGTGTATCTCCTCGGCGAGTCGTGGGGAAGCCTGCTCGGCGTGATGGCGGTCAAGGAGGCGCCCGAGCTGTTCCATGCGTACGTCGGCAGCGGGCAGATGGTCGATCCGCTGGAGACGGACGAGGGTATCTACCGCGACCTGGTCATCGCCGCCATGGGCGCCGGCAACGGCGATCTCGTGGCCCGGCTGGCGACGATGGGACCTCCGCCCTACCCGAGCGTGTTCGACTACGCGACGATCATGGCGCACTACCCGCTCCTCGAAGGCGGATACACCCCGCCCGCGGCCTACCGGCAGCGCGGAGAGGCCAGCGGGGTCGGTCCGTACGGCATCCTGGGCGCCGAGTACGGCCCACTCGAGCGGGTCAACGTGGTGCGCGGCCTCCTCGACATGTTCTCGGTGATGTACCCGCAGCTGCAGGAGGTGGACCTGCGTGCGGACGCGGCCCGGCTCGAGGTGCCGGTGTACATCCTGGCCGGACAGCACGAGTTGGCGGCCCGGACGAGGCCCGCGCAGGAGTGGTTCGATGCGCTGGAGGCCCCGGACAAGCGCTGGTACACCCTCGCGGACGCGGGACATTCGGTGGCGTTCGAGCAGGCCGACGAACTGCACCGGATCCTCGTCGAGGACATCGGGCGTCCCTGACCTTTCCGCGGATCCAGGCCGCGTTCGTCGGCGAGCGTGGGGCGGATTTCAATAGAGTGGGCACCGCAGCAGAACGGGGGGTGGACACGCCCCCGTCACCCGACGCACGGGACGATTGGAGCGCCATGCCACGCCTGAACCAGGAGTCGACCGAGGACTACGTCGCCGCGGATGCCGCCGCCCACGCCGCACTCGGGGGTGACGACGACGCCTTCCGGCGAGGCTTCGAGGAGTTCTTCCCCGTCCTGCACGGCCTGTTCTGCGAGTTGTACGGCGACCGTGCCGATGGGCGCGAGGCGCTCGCCGCGGTGGTGGCGCTGGCGGCGTCCTCGTGGCGGGCGCGGTCGGCCGAACTGCGGGCGCACGACGCCGCGCGGGAGGCCGACCCCGACTGGTTCCAGTCGCAGCGGATGCTGGGCGGCGTCTGCTACGTGGACCGGTTCGCGGGCACCCTCGCGGGCGTCCGCGCCCAGATCCCCTACTTCCGGGAGCTGGGCCTCACCTACCTCCATCTCATGCCGCTGTTCGCGTCCCCCGAGGGCAACAACGACGGCGGCTACGCCGTGTCGAGCTACCGGCAGGTGGACGCGCGGCTGGGCACGATGGACGACCTGGCGGCCTTGGCGTCCGACCTGCGCGAGGCCGGCATCTCGCTGGTGGTCGACTTCATCTTCAATCACACCAGCAACGAGCACGCGTGGGCGCGCAAGGCGGTCGCCGGCGAGCCCGGGTTCGAGGATTTCTACCTCATCTTCCCCGACCGCACCATGCCCGACCGCTACGAGGAGACGCTGCGCGAGGTCTTTCCCGACGATCATCCCGGCTCGTTCGTGCAACTGCCGGACGGCCGATGGATCTGGGCGACCTTCTATCACTTCCAGTGGGACCTCAACTACGCCAATCCCGCCGTCTTCCGGGCCATGGCCGGCGAGATGCTGTTCCTGGCCAACCAGGGCGTCGACTTCCTCAGAATGGACGCCGTCGCCTTCATCTGGAAGCGGCTCGGCACGGCGTGCGAGTCGCTGCCCCAGGCGCATCTGCTGTTGCGCGCGTTCAACGCCGTCTTGCGCATGGGGGCGCCGTCCGTGCTGTTCAAGTCGGAGGCCATCGTGCATCCGGACGAGGTGGTCACCTACATCGCCCCGGGGGAGTGCCAGCTCTCCTACAACCCGCTGCAGATGGCCCTCACCTGGGAGGCGCTCGCGACCCGCGACGGACGCCTGCTGCAGCAGGCGCTGGATCGCCGCCACTCCCTGCCCGCCGGTACCGCGTGGGTGAACTACGTGCGCAGCCACGACGACATCGGCTGGACGTTCGCCGACGAGGACGCCGCGGAGCTGGGCATCGACGGCTACGGGCACCGCCGCTTCCTCAACGACTTCTACCGGGGTCGCGTGGAGGGCTCGTTCTCCCGCGGCCTGGCCTTCCAGGAGAACCCGAAGACCGGGGACGCCCGCGTCGCGGGGACGACCGGTTCGCTCGCCGGGATCGAGGCCGGCGACGCCGGCGGCGAGGACCGGGTGGTGCTCGCCCACGCCCTCGCCCTGTCGACCGGCGGCGTCCCGCTGCTGTACCTGGGCGACGAGGTCGCGCAGCTCAACGACTACGGCTACCGCGACGATCCGGCACACGCCGGCGACAGCCGGTGGGTGCACCGCCCGGGGCGTCCGGCCGTGGCCTACGCGACCCGCCACGATGCGGGGACGGTGGCTGGCCGCGTGCACGCCCGCCTCACCCGGCTGATCGGGGTGCGGCAGGGCACGCCCGAGTTCGCCGGCAACGCGCTCGTGCCTTTCCACACGCCCTACGCGGCGGTCGTCGGGTACCAGCGACCCGGCCGTGACGCCGTCGTGCTCGTGCTCGCCAACGTCGGTGACCATGCGGTGCACATCGATGCGACGACGCTGTCCGGCTTCGCCGCGGACGCGGCCGACCTGGTCGCCGGTGGCCCGGTGCGCCTGGACGCCGGCCTCACTCTGCCTGCGCACGGTTTCGTCTGGCTCCGCGTCGCGCCGAGGTGACCCATCAGTCGGCTCCCTCCCACTCGCGCCTACGAAAAGAACGGTTGCGCACGAAATTTCGTGCGCAACGGTTCCTTTCGTAGGCGCGGCTTCTCGTAGGCGACCGCGACCGCGACTGCGCCGTCTGGGGCGCGTCCGGTGTTCCGTAGCTACACGGTCCGCGAGTTCCGTCCGGCGGCAGGGGATCGGCGAGGTCGTCGTGCGGGATCGGGAACCAATCGTGGCGTCGGTGCGACTTATTGAGATGCCCGGTGGTGACCTCCAGCGAGAGAAGGATCGAATGGCTGCAACGACAGGCAAGAGGGTGTCCTTGGCGATGGCGTCCGTGGTGGGCGCGGCGGTGTGGGCGCTCGCGGTGCCGGGCGTCGCCTGGGCCCACATGGGGCTGGCCGGTACGAGCACGGCGGCCGGCGCGTCGACCCTGCTGACCTTCGCCTTTTCGCACGGCTGTGAGGGATCCGCGACGACCAGGATCGCGATCCAGATGCCCGAGGGGATCGATGCGGTGGCGCCGACGGTGAATCCCGGCTGGACGATCGAGAAGATCATGGAAGGCCTGGACGCGCCGGTGATCGACGGGCACGGCCAGAAGGCGACCGAGCGGGTGGCACAGGTCGTGTACACCGCGAACAGGCCGGTCGGCGATGGCCTGAGGGACGCGTTCGTCCTGGCGGTGACCTTGCCGGAGGACGCCGCGGGGCACGCGGTGGCGTTCCCGACCGTGCAGTCGTGCGTGGACGGCGAGAACGCCTGGGTCGAGGTGCCCGCCGAGGGCCAGGATCCCCACGACGTCGACCACCCCGCGCCGATGCTCGCCGTCACCGCGGCCGTCGACCCGGGACGCGGCGGCCCGCCCGGCGGCGCGGCCGGGCCCGGCAGCGGCGAGGACGCGGCCGGCGCCTCGGAGCAGGACCCGCTCGTCATCGTGTCGCTGGTCGTCGGAGCGCTCGGCCTGATCGTCGGCGGGACGGCGCTGGTCCAAGGCCAGGGGCGCCCGAAGGCGTGAACGCCCGCTCATCGAAGCCCGCCGGCGGCGTCCGGCGCCCGATCATGCGGCTGGTAGCGGCCGTCCTGGTCGGGTTGGCGCTGCTCGCGTCGACGGCTTCGTCCGCGTTCGCCCACGCGCACCTGCTGCGCGCCACCCCCGCCGACGGCTCCGTGCTCGCCACCGCTCCCGCCGCGATGGACCTGGAGTTCAGCGAGCCGGTGGTGTCGGTGGATGGCTCGTCGCGGCTCTTCGGGTCCGGTTCGGGGCCCGTCGTCCTCGCGGCGAGCGTGCAGGACCGGGCGATGACGGTGATGCTGCCTTCGGCGCTGGCCGAGGACGTGTATGCGGTGAGCTACCGGGTGGTCTCCGCCGACGGTCACCCGATCTCCGGGGCGGTCGCGTTCCGAATCGGGACGGGGGACGCGCCCGTGACCTCGGAGGGGGGCCCGGCGACCCCGGCCGCGACCGCGACCGACGCCGTGGTGGCGCTGCTCACCGGCCTGCACTACCTCGGGCTGCTGCTGTTCACCGGCCTGATTCTGTTCCACCGGCTCGTGCCGCGGCCGCCCCGGGTCGCACCCGATCGGCCGCTGAGGTGGAGCCTGAGCCTCGCGGTGACCGGCTCCGTGCTGCTGGTTCCCGCCAGCGCGGTGCGGGTCGCCGGCGGGACGCCCTCGGACGTCGTCCGGGTTCCGGAGTGGCTGGGCGCCGTCGGGTGGCCACCCTTCGCCGCCGCCGGCCTCGTCGGCGTCGCAGGCCTTGCCGCGCGGTGGGCGTCCCGGCGCCCGGACGCCGTCAGCCGCCTCGCGCTGCCGCTCGCGTTGGCCGCGCTCGCCGGGCCGGCTCTGGTCGGGCACACCCAGACCACGCCGCCGGCCTGGCTGATGCTGACGGCCGATCTCGGCCATCTGCTCGCGGCGTCCTTCTGGCTGGGCGGGGTGTGCGCGCTCGTGCTGGAGGTGCGGCGTGCCCGGGGGAGGCCCCAGCCGCCCGACTCGACCGTGCTGCCCACGCTGGCGCGAACCCTGGCCCGCTTCTCAGGGTTCGCGCTGGCCAGCGTCATGCTGCTGACCGCCAGCGGCTTGGCGATGGGCGTCCTCATCGTCGGGGGCCCCGAGGCGCTCCTGGGCACCCACTACGGACGCACCTTGCTGCTCAAGCTCGGCATCGTCTGCGCGGTCGTGGCCATCGCCGCCTGGAATCGCTTCGCGCTGCTGCCGCAGGCCACGCGCGAACCCGCCGGGCGCCGATCGTGGAGGCTGCTCACCCGAACGCTGCGAGCCGAGGCCGCGCTGCTGATCGCGGTGGTCGCCGTCACGGGCGTCCTCACCAACCTCAGCCCCGAGGTCGGACGCCGGCCGCCCGGCGCCACCGCGGTCCCTTTCGCCGCCGAATCCCAGGGCTTGACGGTGACCGGAACCCTCACGCCCGGCGTGGCCGGCAGCAACGAGATGGTCTTTACGCTCCGCCACGGGGGCGAACGCCTGTCCACCGATCAGGTCACGGTGTCGGCCCGACTTCCGGCGCAGGACCTCGGCCCCCTCCAGGCGACCCCGGTCCTCGATCCGGAGACGGGGGAGTATCGCGCCGGGCTGACGCTGCCGGCCGCGGGGCGATGGCAGGTGCAGATCTCCGCCCGCGTCGATCCCTTCACCAAGCCGATGGCGCTGATCGAGCTCCCCCTCAGCTGAGGGTTGTGCGGTGCACGCGGGCGACGTCCGGGGCGATCGGCATCAGCCAGGGGCGAGCGTCCCCGGTGGACGCCGGGGTGCAGCGCACCAGCGCCCTCAGTCGTGTTTGGCCGAGTCCGGTTCGTGCTCGGCGATGTGGGCGGTCTCGATCTGGAAGGTCGAGTGATGAATCGACACGTCGAAGTGCTCGGCGACGCAGTCCTTGACCTCGTGAAGCATCTCGGCGGCGTGCCCGTCGGTGAAGCAGCGGTCGTCGACCACGACGTGCGCGGTGAGTGTCGGGAGCCCTGTCGCCACGGTGGAGGCGTGCAGATCGTGCACGTCCCTGACGTGATCGAGGGAGAGGAGGTGGCGGCGCACCTCGTCGAGGTCGAGCCCCTTGGGCGTGAACTCCATCAGCACGCCCACGGTCTCGCGCATCAACGAGAAGGCGCGGGGCACGATCAGGGCGGCGATGAAGAGGCCCGCGAGGGCGTCCGCCTGCTGGAATCCGGTGGTGGCGATGACGATCGCGGCGGCGATCACGCCGAGGGAACCGAGGGCATCGTTGAGGACTTCGAGGAACGCGGCGCGCATGTTGAAGTTGGCGCCGCGGCTCGAGGAGAGGATGCCGATCGCGACGACGTTGGCGACGAACCCGATGATGCCGAAGACCAGCAGTTCGGTCGCCGGGACTTCGGGTGGCTCGAACAGGCGCCGGACGCCTTCGATCGCCGTGTAGACGCCGACGGCGAGAAGAAGGGCGGACTGTCCGAGCGCGGCGATGACCTCGATGCGACGAAAGCCCCAGGTGCGCCGGGAGTTCGCGGGTTTCAGCATGAGCGTCGCGGCGATGAGGGCGACGAGCAGGCCGGAGGCGTCCGCGATCGCGTGTGCGGTGTCGGTCAGCAGCGCGAGGCTTCCGGTGAGGGCGGCGCCGACTGCCTGCGCGACGACGATCGTCGCGGTGATCGAGAACGCGATCCACAGCTTGGCCCGGAAGTCGCCAGGCTGGCCCGCTTCTTCGGCGCGAACGCCGTGATCGTGTCCTGCGCCCATGCGGGTGATGATACCGGTGCGATGCGACGGTGCCGTCACTGCGTGCGGGGGCCGCGAGCGGGGAGGGTCGTGTTTCCTCCGAGCGACCCTTGCCCCCCTGCTCGGCGAGCTGAAACGGGGTGTGCGTTGCAGGCGTGCATTTCCTACCTCAGCCCTCTTTGCCAAGCTGGTTGTGAGTCGGTGAGGAGAGAGACGGAATGACGG
>JAVTWJ010000021.1:0-12269 GCA_032229785.1 Propionibacteriaceae bacterium | reverse complement strand
GGTTGCATAGCCGCCGGTTCGTGTCGTCGCAGCGGGTGTAGATGTCGGCGCAGTTAGCGAGGAGCCCGAGCGCGTCGTCGAGGTGGGCGCGGGCGTCGGCGTAGTCACCGTAGTGGGCGTCGATGCGCCGGGTCACCTTGTCGAGCTCCGCAGTGATGCGGTCTTGCTCGCGTTTGAGGACGGTCAGCGGGATGGCGTCGGCGTAGTGGGCTTGCATGAGCCGGTCTTGTTCGCCTTCGAGGCGGTCCCGGTTCGCGGTGAGGCGGGTGAGTTCGTCGGTTTCGGCGGCCATGAGCTGGTCGAACTCGTGGTGCAGCATCCCGGCGAGCGCGTCCTGCTGGGCTGGGGTGATCTGGACGCGCTTGTAGTAGTCCTCGACGAGTTTCTCGACGTCCTCGATGAGCATGGCTTGGCGGGTACAGTCGGTGCGTTTGGAGTGCCTGCCGGAGCACACGAAGTAGCAGTAGACGTTGCCGTGGCGGTTCTTCGCGTTGGAGACGATGAGCCGGGAGCCACATTGTCCGCAATGGATCGTGCCCTTGAGGTAGTGGCCGTGCACCTGGGTCGCTTCGACGGCGCACTGGTGCGCGGTCAGCACCGACTGGACCTGGTACCAGACTTCGGCAGGGACCAGCGGCGGGTGGTTGCCCTTGTAGCGCGTGCCTCGATAGACCACGTCGCCCTTGTAGTACGGGTTCGTCAGGAGCCGGTGAACCGTCGACACTGCCAGCGGCTTGGCTGGGCGCTTCGGCGTCGGCAGGCTCCGCAGCCCCCGCGAGGTGAGTTCGTCGTGGAGTTGGCTGACGCTCCAGTTCCCGGAGGCGTATGCCTTGAAGGCCCACTCGATCATCGGCGCCCGCTCGGGGTCGAGTTCGATCGTGCGCAGTTCGCGGCCGAGCTCATCGCGCGTGCGGACGTTGAGGTAGCCGATGGGTGCTCTCCCGTTGGTGCCGCCGCCGATGGCTTTCTGGTTCATGCCTTTGGCGACCTCGGTGGCGAGGTTGCGGGAGTAGAACTCGGCGATCGTGGACATGATGCCGTGCAGCAGCATCCCGGAGGGCGTCTCGTCGATGTTCTCCGACGCGGATACGAGCATGACCCCGCACTGTTGGAGTGCGAGGTGGATGCTCACGTCGTCGGCGCGGTTGCGGGCGAGCCGGTCGACCTTGTGGACGATGCAGTAGGAGACCTTGTTGGCCTTGACGTACTGGATCATCCGCATCAGTTCGGGCCGGTCGGCGGACTTGGCGGAGGCTCCGGCGTCGATGAACTCCTCGACGATCCCGGCCCCGAGCTGCTCTGCCTTGCGGCGGGTGGCTTCGCGTTGCGCGGGGATCGAGAACCCCTCGTCCGTGCCGCCCTTCTCCGCCTGTTCACGGGTGGACACCCGCAGGTAGGACACCGCGACAGCACCACCTCGGGGCGGGTCGATCAGGCTGGCAGTTGGATCGTCGGCGACGGTGGTCATCGGGGGCTCACTCTCACGCGGTTCGACCCTCGCGCTCCCCGTTGCCGGGGGGAGGGGTGTTGATCGTGAGAGCAGCCGATGAAGGCTGTAGGGCGAGACCCGGATCGAGTCTCGGTGCGTGTTGCCCGCCAGATGACGAGGTTTAGAGCCACAACACCCCGCATCGCGAGGCTTGTACGTTGATTCTACCTGGCCGCCTCCGACGCGGCCAGGGCAACCGAGTCCGCGCGGTACGTGTCGGGCACTCGGGCCGCCGAGCGGGCTGCCCGGCTCTCGCCGGTTTCCTGCAACGTCAGGCGGATGAGGACTTCGGCGAGCTTGTGCAGGTCAGCTCGGTCGCGATGCATGGCGCGGATGGAGAACGACCGCTCCTCGTACGGACGGCGGTCGGTCTTTTTCGCGTAGCGACTCATCGGTCTACGGCGTTTCGTCATCGGGGTCGAGGTTCGCATAGAACTCATCCTCGGCATCCTGCCGCTTGCGAACCTGGGCGATCACGAACTCGACGAACTCAGTGTCACGGTCATCGAAGGTCACGTCTTGGATCGACTGAGCTGGTCCCTCACCTGGCCAAGCTGCCTGGCGAGTGGGACGGTCTCGATCCCCTCGTGTGCCGCAGGTCGTCACCCAGTACTGAAGTCGGTTGCGGGCTTCGGCGAAGTCACGGTGCCATCCCAGGGGCGCGGATGCGTCCTGCTGGGGGTCGTATGCGGCCAGCCAGTGCAGATGCAGCGCCGACAGTTCCCACACGAGCTCCGGGTGGTGGTGCCAGAACGGCGGGATCACCGCGACGTTCAGACCATAGGTGCGGCGCAGCCAATCCACCCACCTATTCAGTGCCAACCATTCCTGCTCCAGCTCGTGCGCCGTCAGCAGGTTCCAGTTCACCGGGTGTGGTGGTTCGGAGACGTCAGCGCTGGTCACCATGGGCGGTCCGTCGAATACGTCAGGCTCGTCGCCTTCTGGCTGGTTGGAGACCGGTGGACTCGGATGCTGTTCGCTCATCGTCGTGCTCCGCTCACATGCTCACGGCAGAGGCTTGCGCCGTCGGCGTTGAGCGCTGCGGCGCTTCGTATGCCGCGGCCTCGCGCGCCACTGAGTTGCGCGGTGTGCGGTCTACTTCGTAGCGGGTCCGAGCCGCGTCGTGGCCGATCTTCTTGGCGACGAACTCCTCAGCCTCGACCGACTGGCCGTTGCGCTCGTAGTTGACTTCGCGCGTGTATCCCTCGGCGACGAAGCTGTCGCCCGGAACGAAGTTCGCGTGAGCGTGCTCAGCGGAACGACCGAACATCACCAGGTGGTGGTAGGTCGTCTCGGTCTGCGTGAACGAGCCGTCCTCCTCCCGGCGGAAGTGTTCCTTGCCGATGCGTGCGAAGAACCTTGCGTCGCCCTTGGCGGTTTCGGTGAGCAACGGGTCGGAAGCGATGAACCCCGACAGCGACGCCTGCGTGTGAATGGCCATGATGGTCTCCTCCTGAAATCAGGCGGCCAGTTCTGTCGTGGCCGCTGTATCAGGCAGGTGCGCCCCCGCGCCCCCGGTTGTCGTCAGGGCGCGGGTCGGCGCAGGAGGGCTTCGAGCTCGTCGCGGTCAGTACGGAGCTGCGTGGCGTCAGGACGGTTCGGCCAGGCGCGGAGGTCGGTGACGATAGGCGGTGCGGAGCGGAGCAGCGTCATGCCAGTGCCGAAGGGAATGGTTCGGATGCGGTCGGGTGGAAGGATGGGGACGCGACGTATTGAGCGCTGGTTTGAGCGGCTACCGTGATCGCCGAGGGTTACTGAATCCGTGTACTCGTCTCTCTCGCCGATCAGTGTGGAGAGGTCTTGAAGGTCGCGGCTGTTGGATGCTCCGCCGAGGATGATCTTCACGATGCTGGCGTCCCAGATCGCGCTGGCCTGGTGCTCGCTCCACCGGTCGCGGGCTTGGGCGAGGGACTGCAACACGGGCATGGTTGTGATCCCGGTGCCGCCGCCTTCGGCCATGAGCGTCGGCAGGGATGGCAGAGGTGCGAGGTTGCCGATCTCGTCGAGTGCCAGCAGTAGGGGCGGGTCGAGGCGGGCTCTGGGCGACCGGGCGGCGAGTCGGCGTGCGGTTTCGATGAGGTCTTCCACGAACGCCGCAACGAGCGCGGCGGATGCACCTGCGCCGGCTCCGGTGGCCAGTAGATACAGGGTGCCGTGCTTGGTGAGGAACGTTTCGGGGTCGAAGTGTTCATTCGGGCCGGGGGTGACAGCGTCGAGCACGCGGGGGTCGGCGAGGGCGGCGAGTGCGAGGGAGACGCCTTGCCAGATGCTGTCACGGGTCCTGGGGTCGGCGTTGATCATCGCCCCGAGCGAGTCACCCCACCCCATCGCCGCATCCGGGTTCGAGTTCAGGATCGCCACGGCTTCGGCTGCGGCGCTTGGGTCGAGGGTCCACCGGAACAGCTCGGCTGGTGGCCTACCGTCGAGGGCCGCTGCGTGCAGGAGGGCTTGGAGCGCGGTGCGGGTTTTCCCTTCCCAGAATCCGCCGGACTCCACACCCCCGGATGAGAGGCCGGTGGCGGCGGCGAGACCGTTTGCGCGGATCATCGCCGTCAGGGGGTCCTCGCACCCGCGCACTGGCGACCAGCGCAGACCGGCAGGGATACCTTCGGCCAGGCGTTGGGGGTCGAACACTGCGACCGGGCCACCTTTGCGACGTCTGGCGCGGAGGGTGGCGGTGAGGTTGTCGGGTCGAGTACTCGTGGTGACGACGGCGCCGGGTGCGTCGAGGATTGTGTTGATGACCACATGCAGACCTTTACCTGACCGGGGCGGGCCGATCAGCAAGATCGAGTCCTCCACCGACGCCCACACTCCGGTGCCGCGACTCGCGCCGAGCAGGTAGCCCACATCCGCCGGAGTCGGAGAATCCAGTGATGGGCGCAGGGTTTCGGCCCGTCGCAGAAGCGCTTTCGAAGATGCGACGGTCTTGACCTCCTGGTTGGTCGCGATGCCCGCGAGGCGGTGCGGATCGGTCTCGGCTTTGCGGTTGTGCCTGCGGAGCCACGTCCAGACCCATGAAACACCGACGACGAGCGCGGCGAGCAGCAGGATGGTGACGGTCCAGTAGACGACTGGGTTCAGCCGTTCCGCGTCGAGCGCAGCGGCGGGGTCGGCGGGGTTGAACAGGACTCCGAGCCCCGACGCCGGACCTGCGAGCGGCTGGGGTGTGCCAGAGAAGAACGCGGCGATTGATCCGGCTCCTCGGAGGATGAGTGCGAGCCCGAATGCTCCGATCAGGGCGATGAGGGCGGCGTTGGTCAGTTCGTCGCCCATGCCGCCGCTGCGCTGCGCGGGGTTCATTGCAGCCGCCGAACGACGGTAGTGCCCGAGATGCGCCCGAACAGGATCGTTTCACCGGTCGCACGGGGTGGGAGTTCGTCGAGATCGACAAGTGCCCGGACGTGCCCGGTGCCGGTGGCGTCGGTGTGGCTCACGATGACCGCGACGCCGACATCCTCACCGGGCACGAAACCGTCGGCTTCCACTTCAACGAGCCTGTGTGCTCGTGGTGTGAGCGACCGACGACCACGTCGCGTCTCCGACACCGCTTCGGGCATGGTTTCCGGTTCGGGAGGATTGGATTTGCGGGCACGGATGATGTCGGTGAAAACGGTGCCATCGCACTCGCGCACCTCGACCCGCACGGCTATTGTGCGATCCTTCGTGATCGCATCCATGAGCGGCCCAAAGGTGGCCCGAGTCCACACCTCGGCAGGTGACTTCAGAACCGGCAGACCATCAACGGTAGCGGTGAGTGTCCCGTCGGCGTCAACGGTGATGACGACGTTTGGCAAGTCAATCGGCACCTCGGAGTCACGGGCGACGGAGCGTGGGTGGCGCGAGTGTGAGAGATTCACCGGTGACCCCCAGAGGCCCGAAAACTCGTGTCGAACAATGCCAACTCAGCCGGATGTAGTTGATGCTGAGCAACGAAGCTCCTCGCCTTGATCCGCCACAGCCCTTGCCCGACGCCGAGGTTCGGCAGGAGCAGCTGCTCGGTCCCAGTCAGCCCGAGAGCTGTCGCGGTGGGTCCGAGCTGGTCGGATTCCTGCCGGTACACGATCCGGGTTTCCGCATTCGCCAGCAGGCTGTTTGCCAGTGAGCGCATGGCGGAGCCTTGGTCGCCGACGTTGTCGAGGTCGGTGAGTTTGTGGAAGATCAGCATGTTCGCGATCCCGTAATGGCGTGCAAGCCGCCAGTGCGCATCCATACGTCGTAGCAGCGCAGGGTGGGACATGAGCCGCCAGGCCTCGTCGTAGATCACCCACCGCTGCCCACCGTTCGGATCAAGCAGCGCCGACTCCATCCACGCCGACGAGCACGTCATCAACACGCTGATCAGGGTCGAGTTCTCCGTCACGCGCGACAGGTCAAGGGAGATCATCGGCAACGACGGGTCGAACCGCACGGTCGAGGGTCCGTCGAACAAACCCGCCAGATCGCCGGCAACGAGGCGGCGGAGTGCGTGGCCGACAAGGCGGCCATCTTCGGCCAGGCGGCCGTCGGTGTCGGTGTCGCTGCTGGGGCTGAGGATGCGGTCAACGACCATTGGCAGTATCGGCACATCGTTCTCCCGTACCGTCTGCGTCAATGCCAAGTCGATCGCGGTGTGTTCCAACGGAGACAACCCCCGCGCCAGTACCGTCTCTGCCAGGGCGCCGATCAAGTCGCGCGGCCGCGCCGCGACGGTCGATGCCCACTCCTCCTCCGAGAGCCCCGACGGGCGGTAGCCCTCGTCGAGTGGGTTCAGGCGAGTGTTCAGCCCGTGGCCGAGCACGATGGCCCGTCCGCCGACAGCGTTGGCGACGGCGGTGTGCTCACCCTTCGGATCACCGGGAACGTACACCCTGCGCCCGAACGGCAACGACCGCGTATAGAGAGACTTCGCCAGCGAGGACTTACCGGAGCCGACGATCCCGGCCAGAACCACGTTCGGGGCGGTGATGACCCCGCGTGCATACAGCACCCACGGGTCGTACACGAAGGAGCCGCCCGAGTAGAGGTCTTGGCCGACGAACACCCCGTCGGCGCCAAGGCCGCCTTCGGCGACGAACGGATACGCCCCCGCCAATGTCGCGGAGGTGTCCTGATGACGAGGCAGGTGGAACCGGCCTGGGGTCCGCAGCTGCGCCGCGTCCTGCTCGCCGGCTTTCGGGAGGTAGATCGTGGCGCGCCGTTCCGCACGCTCAGCTTCGGACTTCGCCTTTGCGATCGCCAGTTCGGCCTTGCGCTGCTCGGCATGGAGTCGCGCTTCCGCGCGGCGGCGCTGCTTGCGAAGCCTGCGGCGTTCCTTCGCTGGAGCCACCAGCACGGCAGTGTGCAAGCGCTCCCTCTCCTCGGTCACAGCCCCAGACCTCGCGACTCCCGGACCGCCGTGATCTTCGCCGGTTCAAACCACGATCGCCCCGGCTTCGACGGCGGGACATCGCGGCGCTTCGGAGCGCCCGGCGACGAGTACGAGACCAGCAGTTCCGGCCCACCACGCGATGGCGACGGCTCATCGACCGCCTCGGCATCCACGTCTGGCTCGCCCTGACGGCGCAGCAGTGACACATACCCGACGTGCGGGTTGACGACCAGCGCGTAGTCACCGGAGATCATCACCCGATCGTTCGTGCCCTGGCCGGGTTCGTCGTAGACGTACCCGTTCTCCAACGCCGCTTGAGTGGTCTCCTCGCCGTAGTCCCACTGGGCGAGGTAGTCCACCGCATCGACATGGCCCAGCTCGCCGAGGATGCGTAGCGGACGGTCGGCCTCGTCGCCCTGGAGGAACACCACGCTGATCCACCGCGACGGCGCAGCCTTTTCGACGGCGGGTTCGGGATGCCACGCAATCCGCCCCGCCGCGATGAACCCCTCAGCGAGCCGGTCGTAGGCCTGATCCACCAGACGAGCAGACCGGCGCAGCTCCTCCGCCGTGGCGAGAGCATCCCGGACACCGGCGGCGTGGTCGCCGTCGTCGTTGAACGCGTGCGCGGCCTTCCACGCGTGCACGTCAGCGAGCTGTTCCAGCACCTGATGCAGCGACCGCATCCCCGAAGACAGGTCACCGATCACCCCGTACATCTGCGCGGGCTGATCGAACGTGCGGCTCGCGTGCGCGAGCCCCCGCAGAGCCTCGGACGCCTCCGCAGCGTCAACGGTCGAATCGAAGAACGTGGGCATGATGCGCTCCTGACAATCGTGGTGTCAGAGAGGTACGCGACCGCCCGCCGGACTCTTCGGCGCGCGTCATCGCTCGGGCGAGTCGTTCGAACCTAGACCGAGGACCACCCGCTCAGGTGGAGTCGCTCGAATCCGTCGAGCATGAGGTCGAGCGCGAAGGCGAACTCTGCATCGTCGTCGCAGTTGCTGCCAGCGTGCGGGGCGGTGGAGGCCATCATCATGATGGATGGGTAGGAGCTGGTGAACGCAGCGACGGCCTTTGCGCGCTCATCTGGATCGTCTGGCGCTACCGGGGTTGGCAGGACGTCGCGGGTGAAGCCCCACATTCGTGTACTGAGGGTGTGCATCGCATGATGGACGAGGTCGGCGCTGAGCCCACCGTCGAACATGATCGACATCAGGCCATCCATGTAGGCAAGAACCTGGGGACTTGCCAAGGTGCGGGTCTCGACGGCCTCTTGAGCCCAGGCGTGTGTGCTCATCGCCTGCCTCGCAGCAAGGATTCGTGCCCTCAGCCGATCTGTCCAGTCGCTCCCGTCGGGGGTGATGCCACCGATCTGCTCGACGAGGTGGTCCACCATCAGGTCGAGGAGTTGGTCGCGTCCGGCCACGTGCTTGTAGAGCGCCATCGCGGTGACCCCGAGCGAGTCTGCAAGACGGCGCATGCTCAGACCCGAGAGGCCAGAGTCGTCGGCTAGGACGAAGGCAGCTTGCACGATGACCTCTCGTCCGAGGGGTTGCCGCTTGCTCGCTCTTGACATGTATACAGCGTACACCTAGGCTCAAATCTGAGGTATACGTTGTATACCCATACTCTGATCGGAGCTCACATGGACACAACGAACCTGCGCTATGCGCGCCTCGCCGGAATCCTCTATCTCGTCACCCACGTGACCTCCGTGGGTGCCGTCGCGGTATATGGACTCTCTCTATCGTCGTTTGGCATCCGGGTGGGTGTGCTACTGGAATTCGTCCTCGCGCTCGGCTGCGTCGGTACCGGACTCCTGCTTCTCCCGCTCTTGCGGAAGTACGGCGAGGTTCGCGCTCATGGCTTCGCCTACCTCCGCGTAGTCGAGGCGGCTGTCATCCTTGCTGGAGCTCTCCCGATGTTGGTAGTCGCGTGGACGTGGGAAGGTGGCGACCCAGACGCAACGCTGGTCGGGCTTCACTCAGCGTCGTTCCTGGTCGGTCAGGGACTCATCATCGCCGTCAACACCCTCATCCTGGCGTCGCTGCTTGACGCATCGGGCTTGGTTCCCCGTGCCCTCGCGTATCTGGGATTCGCTGGCGGTGGTCTCGTGCTCGCCAGCGACATCGGCCAGCTCCTGGGAGTGATTCCCCTGAACGGCCCTGTCGCTGCCCTCTGCGCAATCCCCATCTTCGTGTTCGAGATTTGGTTCGCCATCAACCTCATGATCGCCAGACGCTTCGCAACCTCCGAACCGCTCGCTACCACGAAGAGGGTCGATAGGCTTCCGGCATGACCGATCACGCTGTACCGAACCTGCCGTCGCGTGACTTCGGTACCACCGTCTCGTTCTATGGTGCATTCGGCTTCGAGGTGACCTACCAAGACGACGGCTGGCTGATTCTCCAGCGCGGTGGGCTCAGCCTAGAGTTCTTTCCGTACCCAGAGCTCGTGCCCGAAGAGAGCTCGTTCATGTGCAGCATTCGCGTCGACGAACTCGACGACCTGTACCTCCAGATCAGCGAGGCCGGTGTCGAGGAAAAGTCACTCGGGCGTCCGCGCTTGCATCCGGTCCGGCTACAGCCGTGGGGGCTGCGCGTTGGGTTCCTCGTCGATCCCGACGGAACGCAGCTAAACCTGATTGAGAACGGCTCGTAGCAATGCGCTGATCGCTCTCCGTGCGATCACACCCGGCGGCAGAGAGGCAGTGCCGCTGCGGTGAACGCGGCGGCCTGCTGACCAACGAGAAGCCGAGTCTCGCACGAGGCTTGAATCGCAGCCTGCTCCATCGCAGCCACCGCAGCATCGAGCTCTTCAACGGTGGGGGCGGAGACGGCGATGAGGCCCGTGTAGCGGAGGACGCCGTGGCCCGCGGTGAGGTCGGCTTCTTGTTGTAGCACGTCGTGGTACTCAGCGGTCTGGGAGGCGTCCTCGATCTGCCCGATCTTCGCTCGCTGTGCTTGGTCGGAGATGTGCTCCACCTTCTTCTTGCGGATGTCCCGGGCGGCTTGGTCAGAGCGCATCGGAGTGCAGATCAGCGAGAATGATCGCTGGATACCGGTGGACAGCAGCACCGGAGACAAGAACCCCGGATACACCAGCGAACGCGGCCATTCGCTGATCCACAACACCGCGTGGTGCGCGGAGTCGGTGCGCAACCTTCCCCAGGTTTCGGTGACCGCGACTGGTCCGGCGGTGGCGAGGCATTGGCCGAGTTGGCCGTGGCGTTCGAGGGTGGCGGCGATCGCGGGGTCGTAGGCGGAGCGCAGCATGACCGCGATCTGTCCTGGTGCGAGCCAGCCGGAGGGTGCGAGGTCGGCGGAGCGGAGCGCGGCGACGAGAGTGCTCATCTCTTGACGCAGCACATTCGCCGCACCACGGATGCCGCCACCGGCAGTCCTTATCTGCCGAGCCGCCGTCTTCATATCCAACGACAGCGAGAGTGTGGAGGCGTGGCGTTCGCCTGCGGGTCCGGCGCGTTCGATCAACTCGGCGTAGGTGTCTGCGGCCCAGGAGCCGTCCGGGGTGCCGTGCGCTGCCCACCACTCGGCAAGCCCGGTACCGGAGTCCGGCAGAGTCCGCTCCAACACCTGCAACGTGGCGACGCGGCCCGAGCGGCAGACGGTGGCGAGCACGCGGCCCCAGGAGATGACGCGGCGTTCTTGCTCGCCGGGGTCCAGGAGCACGAACGCGGGATGGGTGACTTCGCAGACCACGGTCAGGGTCGCGGCGTGGGGGTCGTGGATCATCCCGGCTCCGGTGTCGGGATCGTCAAACTCCCGCAGCCTCGCCATGTCGCCGGGCAGCGCGAGCGTCCCAACCGGCCGCGGCGCGACGACCCTTCGCCGATACAGAAGTTGGCCGCCGGTGGTTCGCCACAGCCACCAGCACGCGACCGGTAGCCATTCGACTGTCGGCCGACCTGCGATGGGAATCCAGGTCAGGGCTGCCGAGAGCACCCAGACGGGCGCGGTGTAGGCGAGCAGCATCCCGCCTCCGGCATAGAACGCGCCGATCAGCGTCGCTCCGCCGATCGCGAGGGTGATGAGCTGGGTCAGGGAGAGGCCGAGGAGGATGCCTCGGCGGGTGAGACGGGAGAACTTCACCGGCACGAGATCACCCGTACTGCGAGGATTCTGATTCGAGGTCACGGGTCTACTCCTTCGGCGCTCGCGGCGCAGGCGGTGTGGGCCGGGGCCGGGGGCGGCGGTGCGGGGTCGCTCGTCGGCGCGGGTGGTACCGGGCTCGATGACGGCGGAGCGACCTGAGCAGGCGTAGCCGGGGTCTGAGCGGCAGGCGGTGGCGGTGTCTGGGCAGCGGCATCCGCAGCACGCTCACCCTGGGTGCCGAGCGCGGTTCCGGCTTTCGGCCCCGCGGTGGCGGCTCCCTTGGCAACCTGCGCGCCGACGACCACGGCGGCGGCAGGTCCGGCCGCCGCAGCACCCCCACTGCTCGCGGCGGCACCGCTACCGGACGCAGCCGCGCCACCTGATGCGCCAGCACCGCTGCCTGCCGAGGATGCAGGCGTGGGTTTCGGCGCGGGCGGCGCGCCGCCTCCACCGCCACGGCCCGCGCCGCCGCCGGAACCGCCGGAGCTGCCTGCACTGTCGAGTACCTTCTTCGGCTCCGCGCCGCCGCCTGCACCACGTCCGGGGACGGGGACGGGCCGGTTGAGGGCGTGTTTGGCGTCTTGTTCGGAGCCGATCGCGTGGTACATGTCGAACCCGACGAACGCGATGAACTTGTACGTCAGGTACGGCGCGAACGCGGCCATCGCCATGAGCACGATCCCGGCGATGGGGTCGCTGATCGAGGCGAGGTCGGCGTCGATGGGTGCCGAGACCTGGGTGATCGCGACCAGGAACATCACGACGAGGACGAGTTTGGAGCAGATCAGCGCGACGACGAACATCGCCCACTTCCCGATCCACCCCCGCGACGCATCCCATGACGCGCCGGAGAAGGCGAGTGGGGCGAACACGATCGCGACGAGCAGCAGGGCTTTGCGTACGAGGAGGGAGAGCCAGACGATGGCGGCGGCGGTGATCGCGAGGCCGGCCATGAAGATCGTGATGATCGCCCCGACTCCGGGGGCGGCGATGTTGATCCCGACCAGACCTGTGGCGAGGAGGGCGATCTTGTCGCCCATCGACTCGGTGGTCTCGCCTGCGGCTTGGACGATCCCGATACAGAGCTGGTCGACGACTTCCAGCAGCAGAGCCGTCAGCGTGATGACGACGAACGACCCGAGAACAGATTTCGCGAGGCCGAGGGCTGCGCGGGTGAGGGCGGTGGGGTCGCGGCGGATGAGGCCGGTGATGAGTTGGAGGCAGAAGAAGATCAGCATCACGAACACCGCGACACCGAATAGCAGGTTGTAGACGCTGACGTAGCCGGGCCGGGTGACATCGACGAGGGTGGTGG
>JAVTWJ010000020.1:0-12780 GCA_032229785.1 Propionibacteriaceae bacterium | reverse complement strand
ACCCCTACCCCCGGACCGACGCGCGGACGACCTCTACACCCTCATCTGTGAAGAGCCGGCAAAGTGCCCGAGAGTATGACGCGCGACACGTTGTGCCTTAGGCGGCGTGAGATGTTCGATACCGCGTCCCCTACGGTCAGGAGCGCCGGCGTGGGGAGGGTCGCACCGCTCAAGCGGTGGGCGAGTGTCCGCGGCATGCCAGACCTTCCCGTATGCCGCCCTGACCTGCAGAAATGTCCTGCCATGCAGGCATGTCGCGGTCCGCGAGCGTGGCGGGCATCACGCTGACGCAGCGGCCGCATCCGGACGTCCGCCAAAGATCTTCCGAGCGAATGACTCTGGTGCTGGCCGAAACCCGGTCCGTTATCAATCCGTGATCTAAACCGAGCTGGGCGGCGGTTGGGAACGGGCCGAAAGGATGGCGTGGAAGCCGCGGCGCTCGCCGGAGAAGGCCTCCTGCTTCACGCAAGCCCCCGCGCCTCCCCCAGGGTCGCGGTCATCACGGACGATGAAGAATGAAAGAAGGATCGACACATGAGCATCACTCTCTCCCCCCGCACCATGAAGCGCATCGCCAGCGTCACCGCGGCCGCCGCTCTGGCCGCCTCCGCCACTCTGCCTGCGCTGGTCGCCTCGGCGGAAGGTGAAGCCAGCACGAAGACCAAGGTTGCACTGCCCGCGAAGATCGCCATCTCGGACCAGCCGGGCTACACCAATGACGCGATCAAGCTGCCGGTCGTCACCGGGGTCAAGTGGAAGATCGGCGACGCCACCACCACGGTCGCCGGTGACGCAACGACCCCGGCCAAGGCTTTCGCGTCTGCGCCCACGCCTGACGAGAAGGGCAAGACGTCGGTGACCGTGACCCCCGTGGTGACGGATGCGGCGGCCTACGAGCTTCCCGCCACCCCGACGTCGTACACGCTCAGTTTCACGACCAAGAAGGTCACGACGACCGTCAAGGCGCCGACCGTCGTCACCGACAGGACCTCGAAGTTGGTCACGGGCATCACCATCCCCTATGTCCCGGGTGTCACGTACAAGCTCAACAACACCGCCGTCACGTACACCGTGGCCAGGAAGCCCGAGCTGAAGGCCGTGACTGCGGCATCCAACACTGTCACTGCCGTTCTTGCCGAGGATTACTCCGCAGCGGCTGGTGCGCCGTTGATCACCGAGTGGAAGATCAACACCAAGACCACTGACACCCAAATTGACCCAACAAAGGTCGACATCCAGTCCACGGACGGTCCGGGAACCAAGGACTTCGTCACAGTTCCGGGCGTTGACGGTCTGATCTGGACCGTCGACGGCAAGGATCTCAAGATCAAGCCTGGTAAGTCGGCCGTTGTGAAGCTCAAGAGCGGCGCCACCAGCATCTCGCTCACCCCGAAGGCGGATAAGGGGTTCTCTGTGACGAGCACCACCGCGCGGGTCTTCGATGAGTTCACACCTTTGACGGAGTTCAAGCCGGCCGTGACCGCGGACGGTCTGACCGTCACGATCGAGGGCAACTCGCTCGTCAAGTCGTGGAAGCTGGGCAAGGGCACACTGGTGGTGCCGGTGGGGACCACGATCAAGGCCACGCTCGCGGAGGCTGGGGACCTGGTCGTCACGCCTGCCTCGGGATACACGGTGAAGCTGGATGGGGCAACCGTCGCAAAGGGTGTCGCGACGCTCAAGTTGGCGGCGGCCGCCGACGCGTCTACTGGAGACTGAGAAGCGAGGCGCTGAAGGGGCTGGAATATAGCCACGACGCGCCGAATTCGATCGTGAGGGCCGCGGGTGCATCCCGCGGCCCTCACGGCATGTCGTCGTCTCCTTCCCCGTAGCCGAGCGGCCTCGACGCCCTTCTAGATGCGCATCGAGCCCGGATCATGCATCGAATACGGCCTACGCCAGAGCTCCAGCGCGGCGCTCAACGCGCCGTCCAGGCCCGAGGCCCGCACCGTGGACGTCAACAGCACGCCACCGGCGTTCCCGACCGCGCTCACACCCGCGCTACCGACTCTGAGAACCGGGTAGAACCCGCTACGCTTCTTCACCTGAAGAGTGCTCCATCGAACTGCAGGAAAGTGATCTCGACAATCACCATTCTCGCAGGTCAGGAGCACTCTTCTTCACGTTCCAAGCCACCTCATCACGCCCAGCGCGAAATCACGAGGCTAGGGGGGGCGGCGCCCTCCGGGTGGCTGTGACCCGAGCGGTCAGCAGGGACGGGCCTGAACGGGCCTCTTCCCGGATGTCGTCCTGAGGGTGGGGTGCCCCAGCGGGCGCACGCGTCTGCCACCGCTCCTGCTTGACGGATCGACGGATGCACCAGCGACGCCCGTCCAGCGTCGGCGGAAACCCTTCACTCCGGCTAGAACTGGCCGATTGAAGAGTCGCTGCACCCGCGCAACAGAAGGGAGCCGGTCGTGGCGCTGCTTACCGAGCCGGTCCATGCTGGACTCCACCGCATCCGGGCGAGCGAGCCCTTCACGCACCTTCGTGAGTCGCTGGAAGGCATGGGGCAGAGGCTCCCCCTCATCTATGTGCCGAATACTGGAAACTGGGGTGACTCCCTCATCAACAACGGAGCACGCGCGTTTCTCGCACAGCTCTCCCACCCCTACGCAGAGGCTACCCAGCGGCAGGTCTTGGAGTCGCGAGGATCCTCCTTCGAGGCCGCCCTCATTGTTGCGGGCAACGGCGGATGGTGTCGTCACTGGTCCCATATTCCAGAGTTCGTTGAAGCGGCCTGCGAGATGTTTCGCGAGGTTGTCTTGTTGCCGACCACCATCGATACTGCGCCGTTATTCGTCCCGCGAGAGAATCTGACAGCATTTGTCCGTGATGACACGCTGTCTCTCGCGAATGCGCCCTCGGCAACTTTTTGTCACGACCTTGCCTTCTTGCTGCCCATCTTTGCAGAGATGCGTGAGTCGAGGCCCCGCGCGCTGCATGCCTTCCGGCTCGATGGAGAATCAGCAAGAGGCAATTTCGATCTTCCTGCGACGAATCTGGATTGGTCTCTTTTTGGAACACACGAGGACGACCCGCTGCTTTTCCTTGAGTTCATGGCGGGTTTCAGTCAAGTACTGACCGATCGCCTTCATGTGGCCATCGGCGCCGCTATGCTGGGCCGCGAAGTACATCTATGGCCGAATGACTACGGCAAGATTCGCGCCATCTACCAGTCGTCCTTGAAGCCGTACTTCAATAATGTGACGCTGCATGAGTGGGGCGCGGGCGCATGACTCTTCAAGACACTGACGTACAGGCATCGCGTATTCGCAAGGTTGCGGAGGTGATTCGGTTCGTACAGGCCAGGCGCCTTTCCTTTCTTTCCGAAGGGCTGCTCGTGTCACTGGCCCGGGTTGCGCTCGCGAACGAGGAGCGAGGTGTCTCGGGGAGGATCATCGAAGCAGGTGTCGCGCTGGGTGGGTCCTCGCTCGTGCTGACGGCGGCCAAGGCGCAGCATCGTCCGATCTCCTTTTTTGACACGTTCGGGGTTATTCCTGCGCCTGGTAAGAAGGATGGGGAGGACGTGCATGCGCGCTACAAAGTCATCGCCGATGGAAACGCTGAGGGCCACGATGGTGATCAGTATTACGGTTATCGTGACGGGCTGATGGAATCACTTATTCGGAATCTGCGAGAGGCGGATCTGGATCCGGCGACCAACCTGGTCAGCTTGCATGCCGGCGACCTGCGACAGACGATGACCTCGCATGAGAGTTTGTCTCTGGTGCATGTGGACTGTGATTGGTACGACCCTGTCTTGCATTGCCTCACGTCGTGCGCTCCGAGCATGTCAATCGGCGGCCGATTCATTGTTGACGATTACAGCTCCTGGAGTGGAGCGCGGCGGGCGACCGATGAATGGTTCTCCACTCAGTCTGCCTTCACTCTCCGACTGCAGGATGGCCGCGCGCATATTATTCGAGAAGGGAGAGATGCGTGACTCGACCCTTCTTTTCGCTCATCATCCCTGCGCACAACGAAGAGGCATATATCGAGCAGTGCTTGTCCTCGGTGTCCTCTCAGTCGTTCTCAGATGTGCAGACTGTCGTCGTTTGCGACCGGTGCACGGATGCAACTCCCGCTATCGCAAGGCGACTAGGCTTCGAGCCCATCGAGGTGTCCGCAGGCTCGCTGGGGCGCGCAAGGAACGTCGGGATGGATGTCGTGACCGGCCAGTACATCCTCTTCCTGGATTCGGATGACTATTATCTCTCGCGGGACGCTCTGCGCATACTTGCGCTGGAACTCACGTCTTCGCCGGTGGACGTGCTTGCGTTCGGCTTTATGCTCGGGCCACGCTTGGCCCGCCCTGTCCGCGCAGGCAACACGCTCTGGCCGAACGTGTGGTCGAAGGTATGGCGTGCAGACGTGTATGCCTCGCTTCGGTTCGGCAACATGATTACCGCGGAGGATGTCGCCTGGAATGAGGTGGCCTTCCCGCTGGCCAAGACAATATCTGCGATCGACACCCCTCTCATTCAGTATCGATATCCACGCAAGGGGAGTATTACCAGTCGGGTGCTGTCCGGCGAATGGACCTGGGGCCAGATGGATATCGAATCATCGAATGAGAGTCAGCGAGTAGAATCATGATTCGATGCGTGGTCATGGTGTTGGACTGGTCGCGACACATGCACATGGCGCTCTTCGCGCTGAAAGTCCTCATCGCGTCGTTCCCGCCCGAAGTGGATCTGCATTTGACGGCTGCTGTGCGTCATCTGCCGGGCGCTGTCGACGAAAGGCGTGCAATTGAGCTGTTGTCGTCCCTGGGTGCGCCCGGCCGGAGGATCGCATCATTCGAGGTCGAGAGGATTGCCGATCTGAAGGTGACCCCTCCTTTGCTACTCCTGGAGTTGGGTGACTTTGATCAAACTCTCGAGCAGGTGTGCTCAGCGCTCGCTCGCATTGCCGCTCAGTCTTTAGATGGCAAGAATGTCGCTCAGATTGCTGATGGAATCGATGCTAGCCTTTTCTAGTCGATCCTCTGACTTAATTCCCTTTGTCGGCTGCCTCTCATTCCAAGGGAAAGTGCTGCTTGCGTCCAGCGGGTGCTATTCGCTCGTGCTCGACAAGCTCGCCCGAGGCGCGAGCGATCGAGCGCCCGTGCTCGGATTGGCTTCAGCCGGCAGCCTCCGCGGTCGATGAGTAGGCCATGGGCCGCGTCAGTCTCGTGATGATCGCCCGGGACGAGGAGCGGTGTATCGCCCGGGCACTGGACTCGGCCGCGCCCTACGTCGACGAGATGATCGTGCTCGACACGGGCTCGAACGACGGGACCGTTGCGATCGCCCGGAGGTGCGGAGCGCGAGTAGAGCACTTCGTCTGGGGTGACGACTTCGCTGCGGCCAAGAATGCCGCCCTCGCGCTGGCCACCTGGCCCACGCGGCTCATCTTGGACGCTGACGAGTGGCTCGTGAGCGGCGGAGACCGGCTCAGACACGTGGAGCTGCCGACTGAGGGGGTGGGTTGGGTGACCGTCCGTAGCCAGCTGGAGCAGTGTCCGAGCAGTGCGACCGAGGCGCCCTTCGCCAGTGATCGATTGGTGCGAGTAGTGCCTGCGGTCGTCCGATTCCGCGGAGCCGTGCACGAACAGCCGGTCTACTCGGGTCCGGCCATCCCGACCGAGGTCATTGCGGGTCACGACGGTTACCTTCCCGCGCAGAACGAGCGCAAGCGTGGACGCAACGAGCGTCTCCTCGCGCGCGCCTTGGCCATCGCTCCTGACGCGTATCTGCACTACCAGATGGCGAAAGATCTGGAGGTCCAGGAGAGATATGCCGAGTCGGCCGACCACTACTCGACGGCGCTGGGCATGTCGGACGGTCGCGAGGCGTGGCGACACGCCCTCGTCACCCGGGCTCTCTTTGTCTTCAGCCGCGCCGCACGATTCGATGACGCGGTGGTGCTCTTCGAGCGTGAAGCGCGTCGCTGGCCCGAGTCGCCCGATCTCTTCTTCGCGGCGGGAGGACTCTTCCTCGCGATGACCGAAGCGCGCCCTGGAGATTCCGCCGCGCTGCTGGACCTCGCCCGGAACTGCTGGCGCAGATGCCTCGAGATCGGGGAGCGCCCAGACCTGCCCGGTGCGGTCCCGGGCCGCGGCAGTCACCTGGCGCGTCACAATGTGCGCGTCGTCTCGGAGCCGGCATCCGACCTGAGGGCGACCACCCACACCGTCACCGGCCAGGAGCTGCCCACATGAGCCGGTCGCGACCCCTGCTCGACGCCTGCCTCATCGTCCGTGACGAGGAAGTCAACCTGCCCGATTGCTTGGCGTCCCTCCAGCGGCTGCGCCCGCTGCTCAACCGCATCTGCATCTACGACACCGGTTCGATCGACGGCACGATCCAGCTCGCCAGAGCGGCCGGCGCGCACGTGCAGGAGGGCTACTGGGACGACGACTTCGCCCGAGCCCGCAACGCATCACTGGCGATGTCCAAAGCCCGATGGGCGCTGCTCATCGACGCCGACGAGCGTGTCGTCGCCGACACTCGCACTCTCGAGCGGCGTCTCAGCGCGTCAAACAATGCCAACGTCATCGACGCGGAGCTCTATCACCTGGACGAGAATGCGGTGCGCATCGGCAGCTCGCGATACATCAAGGCGGTGCGCCCGGACGCGGTGCGATTCGCGCACCCGATCCACGAGATCGTCACCGGCATCTCGGGCCGAGCGATCGGGATCACGTCGCTGTCGGCCGACGTGCTCCACTTCGACCATCTGGGCTACTCGTCGGCGGCTGTGCGGCGGGCCAAAGCGGTGCGCAACGAGTCCGTCGCCGATGCCGCTCTGCACGTGGCGTTGCAGGCCGGCGATACGGTGCGCATCGCGCACGCGTACCAGCACCGTGGCCGGTCACGGACGCTCCTGGGTCGCCACGGCGAAGCGCTGGCCGATCTCAAGGCTGCGTGGGCATCGTGGGAGGAGGGTTCCGTCAACTGGCGCCGTGCGGCGCGCGACGTCGTCCGACTCGCGCTGACTGCTCGCGACACCGCCGAGGCGACAGCCGTGCTTCGCGTGCTCGAGGCCAGCGGCGAGGATCCCGACCTCTGCCGAGCCCTCTTGGCCGAGATCCTCGTCGTCCTCGGGCACTTCGAGGCCGCGCTGCGCGTCACGGAGGACCTCGTGCCGCACGGCGAGCCCATCCCGGAGGCGCTGGGGACGCTCGCAGCGCGAGAGGTGCTCGACACGCGGGTGCAGGCGCTCGAAGCGCTCGAGCGGTGGCCCGAGATGCTGGCGACCCTGCTCACGCTCGTCAGCTGGGGTGGGACGGAGCGCATCCCCCTGGTCGTCCGCATGTGGCGCAACGATGCGCGGACACTGGCCGACATCTTGGCCGAGCCTGGTCACGGCCCGCACGGCATGGCGATCGTGGAGGCGCTCAGGGCCTGCGGAGGTGTCGGCGCGGACGCGGCCGTCCATGTCGAGGAGTCGCGGCGGGCCAGTGCCCTGGCCCGCACGGGTGCTCAGGGGGGCTGAGCGCCAGCCGATTGGGGAAGACGCCGACCAGCATGCGATCCGCACGAAAGAGGCTCATCCGATGACCGACGCCCCCCTCTCGCCCGACCTCACCGACCTGCTCCAGCGGCTCGGAGCACTCGACGAGCCCGCGGCGGCGCCGGCACCGGTCCGCTTCATCGTGGCGACCGATTGGGCGCGCGCCGCCGCGCCGCTCACCATCCTCAAGGCCTACTCGGCCATGGTGCCCCCGTCAGCAGACGTCCAACTCGCCTTCGCGGTGGCCGGTGAGCCCTCCGCGTCCGATGCCGAGTGTGTCGCCGTGCTCGCCGAGGGCGCCGGATGCGACCTGCGCGGCCTCGAGGTGCTGTCGTTCGCCCAAGCCGTCGAGGAGCCCTATGACAGCGCGGTGGTGCCGGGCAACGACGACGATGTCCTCATCGCCCAGGTGGGGGGCCTGATCGTGCGGATGCATGACGTCGTGCGCCGCCTCCAGGAGGTGGAGCTGGGCGGAGGCCGCCCGAGCGGCCTGAACGTCGGAGACCGCGAGGTGCTGCGTCGTCGGCTGGCGGCCTTTCCGGCGTGACCGGGGGCATCGCGGCCGGAGGCGTGACGGCCTGTCTCATCGTGAAGGATGAGACGGCCTTCATCGCCGACTGCGTGAGATCTCTGATGGGTCTGCGCCCCGTCGTGCGCGAGGTGTGCGTGCTCGATACCGGGTCGACGGACGGCACGCAGGACGTCGCCCGACGGCTCGGCTGCCGCGTCGTCCAGGGCGCATGGCAAGACGATTTTGCACTGGCGCGGAACACCGTCGTCGCGCTCGCGCAGACGCCGTGGGTGTTGTCGATCGATGCTGACGAAGTCCTCCATTCCGACACTCTTCGCCTCAGCCGCCTGATCGATACCGCCGATGCGCGAGGACTGGAATCGCTGGTTCTCGAACTGGACGACGTGCGAGACGGACGCACGGTGAGCACCACTCCGATCGTGCGGATGTTCCGGCCCGAAGCGGCCCGATTTCGCAACAGAATCCATGAGATCGTCGTCCACCGCGATGGTCGCCCGCTGCGCGGTGCCCGCGTGCCTCGGGACGTCGCGCACCTCACCCACCACGGCTACGGGCCGGCGGCCGCGATGCAGCGCCGACGCGACCGCAACAGCCGCATCGGCGACCTTGAAGTCGATGACCTGCTCGCGCAGGGTGCAGCCGCCGATCAGGTCGTCGAGGCTCTCGTCAACCGTGGTCGCTCCAAGGCGATCGGAGGCTCCGAGGCCGAGGGCATCCCGGACTGGCTCGCAGCGCGGGCACTGACGACGGACTCGCCCTTCCGCGCGCTCGCCGGAGAACTCTTGGCGTCCGCCTACATCGACCAGGGCGACGTCTCCGCCGCGTCACACCTCTTGGGGCAACTTGGCGCTGAGGGTTCCGACGCGTCGCAGATCGCGTGGCTGGCGGGCCGCGCCTTCGCCGCGGCTGGGCGGCCGGCCGAGGCTCTGGACTGCCTGCGTCACGTCGACCGGCCCATCAACGCTCGTGGGCTCGTGGGCTCGGCCGCGCCTGTGCTGCAGGCGCGGATGCTGGCCGCCGCTGAGGTCGGCGACACAGAAGAAGCGCTCCGCAGCGCGATCCCGCTCCTCGCACGACACGGGGTCATCCACGGTTTCGGCCGCATCGTCCTGCTCTGCCGCGGCGGACACGAACCAGAGGAGCTGGCAGGTCTCCTGGTGGCCGCCGGTGTCGAGCACGTGCCGGCGCTCATCGCCGAGTTCGGTCGTCACGAGGGGGAGGGCGCCCGCGTCGCAGCGGAATTGGCTCGCGTGACAGCGACATTGCCGGGTCGCTGAAAAAGCCCGCTGGAGAAAGCTCAATGACCTCGGTCCCTGGCCGATGGACCAGTGTCGGGATCGCCCCGGCACACAGCCGGGGCCCACAGCCTCGACGGGGTGCTCGCACGAGGTGAGTGCCCCCGGGACCGCCACGGAAGGTGGCCCGGACCCCTAATCCACGAAGGAGAATCACCATGGGTCTGCAGATCAACACCAACGTTGCCGCTCTCAACGCGTACCGCAACCTCACCGGCACGCAGGGCTCTATGCAGACGAGCCTCGAGCGTCTCTCGTCCGGCCTCCGCATCAACCGCGCTGCGGACGACGCTGCTGGTCTGGCGATCTCGGAGAAGCTGCGCACGCAGGTCAACGGTCTCAACCAGGCCGTGAGCAACGCGCAGGACGGCATCAGCATGGTTCAGACCGCCGAGGGCGCGATGAACGAGGTCCACTCCATGCTGCAGCGCATGCGCACCCTGGCTGTCCAGGCTGCCAACGGCACGAACAGCTCGGAGAACCTCAAGCAGCTCAACGCCGAGGTCAAGCAGCTCAAGTCCGAGATCCAGTCGATCGGGTCGCGCACCAACTTCAACGGCAAGCAGCTCATCGACGGCACGAACGAGACCGTCACGCTGCAGGTCGGCGCGAACGCCGCTGACACGATGAGCGTGACCCTGGGCAACCTGACGTCGGTGACCTCCCTCACGGACGGCGTCGACCTGGAGGCCGGTGCCACGGACGCGATCACGGCCCTCACGTCCGCCATCGACGAGCTGTCCACCCAGCGCGCCGGCCTCGGTGCGACGCAGAACCGCCTCGAGCACACCATCAAGAACCTCTCGGTCTCGGCGGAGAACCTCGCCGCGTCCGAGAGCCGGGTGCGCGACACCGACATGGCGAAGGAGATGACGAACTTCACCCGTTCGCAGATCCTGCAGCAGGCCGGCACCGCGATGCTCGCCCAGGCCAACCAGTCGACGCAGGGCGTCCTGCGTCTCCTGGGCTGATCCTGACAACTGGATAGTCGCTTGACCCCGAGGGGGCGTGGGCCTGCGCCCACGCCCCCTCGGGGCTTAGGCGGACACAACACTCCACGGAAGGAGAAAGAACATGGCAATCTCTGTCAGCGGTCTCGGCAGCGGGATCGACACGGCCTCGCTCGTCAAGCAGTTGATGTCGGCCGAGCGACTCCAGGGCAACGGGCTGACGACCGGCAGGTCCACATCGCAGTCCCTGGTCACGGCCTTGACCACGCTCAACGGCCAGATGAAGGGCCTCGGCGATGCCGCCAAGGCGCTGCTGCCGGACGTCCTCACCGGGGGCGCGTCGGCTTTCGCAGCGGTGGCGGCGAAGTCCTCGAACGACGCCATCGCCACGGCCACCGCGACCGACAAGGCCACGGCCGGCTCCCTGACCTTCTCGGTCGAGAGGCTTGCACAAGCCGGCTCGGGTGTCTTCGGCAATGAGATCAACGGCACCGCTCCGATCAGCACCAGTGCGTTCAGCTTCTCGGTCGGCACGGAGAGCGGCACACCGGCTCAGATCGACGTGCCGGCCAACGCCAAACTGTCCGATGTCGCGGCGCTCATCAATCAGAGCAACGCGGGCGTCCGGGCCACGACCGTGCAGGTGGCGCCGGACACCTTCAAGCTGCAGCTGACGTCGGCCACCACCGGGGACCACACCGGTATCAACGTCACCGATGGCACGTCGGTGCCGAACGCCACGAGCGTCCTGGGCGATTTCAAAGAGCTCACCGCGGGCCAGGACACCCAGCTGAAGATCGGCACCGGCCTCAACGCCTACACCGTGACCTCGCCGACCCGTGACGTGCGAGACATCCTGCCCGGAGTCACGATCTCGCCCGTCAAGGCCGACCCGGGCACTCCGGTCACCGTGACGCTCTCATCGGACGTCGACGCCATGGCGAGCAAGGTCGAAGCCTTCGTCAAGGCCGCCAACGACGCGCTCGGCACGGTCAGTTCCAACAGCAAGTGGGACCCCGACAAGAAGGCCGGCGGAGCGTTCCTCGGTGACTCGACGACCCGTCAGCTGAGCCAGCAGATCCAAGAGGTGTTCGTCGGATCATCGGCGAGCCTGCCCTCGCAGGCCGGCATCCAGATCAACCGTGACGGCACGCTGTCCTTCGACAAGACCAAGTTCAAGGCTGCCTACGCGAGTGATCCCGAGGCCGTGACCAAGACCATCTCCGACGTGGCTGAGCGCGCCGCGGACGTCAGTAAGAAGGCGACGAGCGCGGCCGATGGAGTACTCACGATGCGCCTGCAGAGCGAGCAGGCCAGCGTCAAGGACTACACGGCTCAGATCAAGAAGTTCGAGGATCGGATGATCCTTCGTGAAGAGACCCTCAAAGCGCAGTTCGGTGCGATGGAGTCTCTCCTCTCGAAGATGCAGTCGCAGGGAAACTGGCTATCAGGACAGTTGGCGACTCTGCCGACCGGTTGATCAGCTCGCTAATGACTAAGGATGACGCATGAGCACCCAGGCCCAGCTCCGCAACCGCTACGCCCGCGAGGCCGTTTCGACGGCCACGCCGGCCCAGCTCCTGACGATGCTGTACGACCGGCTCGTCAAGGATCTGGACGCTGCGGAGCGCGGTCTGGGTGCTCGCGACATCCAGGCGACGCACACGGCGCTCATCCACGCGCAAGACATCGTGCACGAATTGAACGCGACCCTCGACACCTCGATCTGGCCGGAGGGCGAGGCGCTGAAGCGCCTCTACGACTGGGTCGTCGAGCAGCTCATCGAGGCGAACATGGCCAAGGACGTGCAGTTCGTCCACAATGCGCGCGAGGTCGTCGAGCCCCTGCGTGACGCGTGGGCGCAGGCCGCCGCTGCCGGCGCGACGGGGATCAAGTAGGGGCAGAGATGTCGAGATTGCCCGGGCCTAGGAGGGAAGACATGAGCATCGCCACGTGGGAGCAGGCTCTCACCGCCATGGAGGACGAGCTGGACACGCACGAGGCGGATGTCCGCACCGGGCGCGCGACGCTCGTGCCGGCATGGGAGCCGCCGGCCGACCTGGGCCCGTTGCCGCCGCAGCTCGCCGATCGGGTGATGAATCTCGTGCGCCGCATCGGTCTGCTGTCGACGTTCGTGCAGTTCCAGCTGGTGGCGGCCGAGAGCGATCTGAAGCACCTGTCGCACCACACCGAGACGAAGGGCACCGCGAACCGCGCGGTCGCGCTCTTCTTGGATGCCTCGGTCTGAGGATCAGCCAATCCCGTTGCCCTGCACGGTGAGTCGAGCGCGCCCAACGTCTCCTCATCTGGTGCAGTCGGCGTCACCATACGCCTTACAAGCGCTCGTGTCCGTCCGATAGGACAGACAAGTGTTCAGCACCTGCGGCTGGGCCGTTATCTCCAAGCTCACGGACGAGGGAAGTAGTCATGTCGGCATTCGGTGGCCTCAACATCGGGACCTCGGCGATCCACGCCGCGCAACGCGGTCTCGACATCACGGGCC
>JAVTWJ010000019.1:0-76397 GCA_032229785.1 Propionibacteriaceae bacterium | reverse complement strand
GGCAGCATGGCGAACGGGTCGCGGCGCAACGAGCCGACCGAACCCTCGGCGGCGGCGGTCTGCTCGGACGACACCGTCGCACCGATGAACACGCCGTGCTCCCAGTCGTAGGACTCGGCGACCAGCGGGATGTTGGACGCGCGGCGCCCGCCGAACAGGATGATGTCGAGCGGGACGCCCGCCGGATCCTCCCAGTTCGGGGCGATCGTGGCGGCCTGGTCGGCGCGGACGGTGAAGCGGCTGTTCGGATGCGCGGCCGGCTCGGCCGACTCCGGAGTCCAGTCGTTGCCCTTCCAGTCGATCAGGTGCGCGGGCTTCTCGTCGGTCAGGCCCTCCCACCACACGTCGCCGTCGTCGGTCAGCGCGACGTTGGTGAAGATCGTGTCGTGGCTCAGGGACGCCAGCGCGACCGGGTTGGTCTTCACCGACGTGCCCGGGGCGACGCCGAAGAAGCCGGCCTCGGGGTTGATCGCGTACAAACGGCCGTCCTCGCCGGGACGCATCCAGGCGATGTCGTCGCCGACGGTCTCGACCTTGAACCCGGGGATGGTCGGCTGCAGCATGGCCAGGTTGGTCTTGCCGCAGGCGCTCGGGAACGCCGCCGCCAGGTAGAACTCCCTGGCGTCCGCCTCGCGGGTGATCTTCAGGATGAGCATGTGCTCGGCCATCCAGCCGTCGCGGCGGGCCATCGTGGAGGCGATGCGCAGTGCGAAGCACTTCTTGCCCAGCAGAGCGTTGCCGCCGTAGCCGGAGCCGTAGGAGATGATCTCGTTGGTCTCGGGGAAGTGAGTGATGTACTTCTCGTCGCTGCACGGCCAGGCGATGTCGTCGCGCCGGTTGCCGTCGGCGTCCACCAGCGGGAAGCCGACCGAGTGCAAAGCCTTGACCCACGGCTTGCCGGATGCGATCAGATCGAGCGCCTCGGAGCCGATGCGGGTCATGATCCGCATGTTGACCACGACGTACTCGGAGTCGGTGAGCTCGACGCCCAGCTGCGAGATGTTGCCGCCCAGCGGGCCCATCGAGAAGGGGATCACGTACATCGTGCGGCCGCGCATCGCACCGTCGAACAGACCGGTCAGGGTCTCGCGCATCGCGGTCGGCTCGGCCCAGTTGTTGGTGGGCCCGGCGTCGGACTCGTTCTCGGAGCAGATGTAGGTGCGGGATTCCACCCGGGCGACGTCGGAGGCGGCGGAGCGGGCCAGGTACGAGTGGGGGCGCTTGTCCTCGTTGAGCTTGACGAAGACGCCGGCGTCCACCATCTGCTGGTAGAGGCGATCGCGCTCGGCCTCAGATCCGTCGCACCAGGAGATGGCGTCGGGCTTGGTGAGGGCTGCGACCTCCTCCACCCAGGCGACGAGATCTGCGGGTGCATTCGTGGGTGCGTGGGTGGCGACTACCGTCATGATGCTCCTTTGCATTGAGCCCAGCGCCGAGGATGGGCTTCGTTGACCCGTGGGGATGGTCTCTATCGTGCCGCACTCCGGTGAGGTTCGCCGAAACCAGCTGACCTCGGTCGGCGGTTTCGGTCCTCGTCGGCCCAGCCCGCACCGACCGATAGGCTGAACCTCACGGGGAGGTCGCATGAGCCTGGACATGTTGCTGCTTGTCGGCGCCATCATGCTGATCGTGGCGTCCTGGGCCGCCAGCCTGAGCTCCCGCGTCGGCCTTCCAGCGCTGCTGTTGTTCCTCGGACTCGGGCTGTCGCTCGAACTGTTCGGGGTCAACATGACGGACGCCGAACTCGCCCACCATCTCGGCTTCGCGGCGCTCGTGTTCATCCTGGCCGAGGGCGGCTTCGCCACCAAGTGGGTCGACATCCGGGGCTCGCTCACCATCGCGGGGCTGCTGGCGACCGTCGGCGTCCTCGTCTCGATCGGTCTCGTCGCGGCGCTGTGCTTCTTCGTCCTGGGCATGCCGTTGCCGCAGGCGGTGCTGATCGGCGCCATCACGGCGCCGACCGACTCGGCCGCCATCTTCTCGGTGCTGCGCGGCATGCCGCTGCCCGGGCGGGTCCGCTCGGTGCTCGAGGGCGAGTCGGGCCTCAACGACGCGCCGATCGTGCTGCTCGTGGCTGCCGCCACGGCCTGGACGCTGGGGGAGCTTCCCGAGGGCGGCGCCGCCGAACTGGGCATCCTCATCCTCGCCGAACTGGCGGGTGGCATCCTGCTCGGCGCGGCGGTCGGCTTCGTGGGCGCCCGGCTGCTGCGCGGGGTCGCGCTGCCGGCGTCCGGTCTCTACCCGCTCGCCGCGCTGTCCACCGCGGTCATCGCCTACGGGGTGGGCATGTGGCTGCACCTGTCCGGCTTTGCGGCCGTCTACGTCGCCGCGGTGATCCTCGGCAACAGCAAGCTGCCGCACCGCAACGCCACCAGGTCGTTCGCCGAAGGGATCGGCTGGGTCGCCCAGATCGGCCTGTTCGTGATGCTCGGCATGCTCGCCAGCCCGGAACGGCTCACGCCGCAGATGGTCGTCGAGGCGCTCGTGATCGGCGGCTTCCTCACGTTCGTCGCCCGGCCGGTCTCGGTCGCGGTGTGCGCGGTGTGGTTCAGGGTTCCCTGGCGTGAGCAGGCGTTCATCTCGTGGGCGGGGCTGCGGGGCGCGGTCCCGATCATCATGGCCACGGTCCCGATGGCGGCCGGCGTGCCCGCCGCCGAACGCATCTCCGAGGAGGTGCTGTTCTTCGTGGTCGTGTTCACGATGCTGCAGGCGCCCACGCTGCCGTGGGTCGCCCGCAAGCTGGGCGTCAGCGGCGAGATCGACCCGCTCGACATCGAGGTCGAGGTCGCCCCGCTGGAGCGGATCCAGGCCGACTTCATGCAGGTCAAGGTTCCCGAAGGATCGCGTCTGCATGGCGTGACCATCCGCGAGCTGCGGCTACCGAAGTTCACGGTCATCGCGGTGATCCTGCGCAAGGGCGAACCGCTCGTCCCGCACTCGGACGACCGGCTCAACGAGGGCGACGAACTGATGGTGGTCGTCCCGTCCGCGCGCCGTGGCGAGGTGGAAGAGCGCTTCCGGGCCATCGGTCGCCACGGTCGGCTCGCGCGCTGGCACAAACGGTAGGGTCCTTGCTGCGCCGACGGTGTCCCTTCGATCCCTGGCGGCGGTGTCCGGCTCGATCAGTCGAAGGACGCCGTGACGACCAGGTCGGGCAGGCAGGCCGTGCCGTCGGGCAGCGGGACGCCGAAGTCGGCGTTCTCGACAGGCACCGGCTGGTTCTCGCCGATGATGACGTCCACCGTGCGGTCGGGACGCTCGTCCGCCTGGAAGGCGATGTCGTGGAACGCCTGGCGCACCAGAATGACCTCGGGGCTGTCTTCGGAATTCCCGACCACGACCGAGTCGGCGTAGTCGTTGCGGTCGGCGTTGATGCGCCTGATCACCTTGAAGCCGTCGGCGGACAACAAGGACCCCAGCCGTTTGGCGACGCCGTTGGCCGGGGAACCGTTGAACACCTGCACGTACACATGCTCGGGCAGCAGTTCGGGACCGATCTCCTTCACGATGCACGGCTCCGCCGGGCGCTTCGGGACCGGGGCGCGGACGGCGTCCCACGCCCACTGGGCTGCGAAGAAGACCGCGGCGGCGAGCACGATCAGGGTCACGGGAGTCTTCAACGCCCGGACGAACCGCTTCGTGTCCATCGGATCCTTCCTCGCCCGGCCAACCCGGGACCAGCCTACGTCAGCTCCAGCACCCGGGCGTGGACGGACTGGCGCTGCTGGAGCGCCGTGCGCAGGGTGCGATGCAACCCGTCCTCGAGGTACAACTCGCCCCGCCAGGACACGACGTGCGCGAACAGGTCGCCGTAGAAGGTCGAGTCCTCTTCGAGCAGCACCTCGAGATCGAGCCAGCGTTTCGTCGTCACCAACTGGCTCAGTCGCACCTGCTGGGGTGCGATCTGAGCCCACTGGCGGTGCGTGTACCCGTGCTCGGGGTAGGGACGCTCCTCGGTGACGCGTTTGAAGATCACCGCTTCATCCTACCCCTCAGCGGTCCACCTGGCCCGCGATGAACGCCTCGACCTGGCGGCGTCCGGTGTCGTCGTCGCGCTGCTCGGGCGGAGACTTCATGAAGTACGCCGAGGGCGAAAGGACCGGGCCGGCGATGCCGCGGTCCTTGGCGATCTTCGCGCAACGCAGGGCGTCGATGATCACGCCGGCGGAGTTCGGCGAGTCCCACACCTCCAGCTTGTACTCCAGGCTGAGGGGGACGTCGCCGAACGCGCGCCCCTCGAGGCGGACGAACGCCCACTTGCGGTCGTCCAGCCATTCCACGTAGTCGCTCGGACCGATATGGACGTCCCGCGCCTTCAGCTCGGCCTGCACGTTCGACGTGACCGCCCGGGTCTTCGAGATCTTCTTCGACTCCAGCCGGTCGCGTTCCAGCATGTTCTTGAAGTCCATGTTGCCGCCGACGTTGAGCTGGTAGGTGCGGTCGACGGTGACGCCGCGGTCCTCGAACAGCTTGGCAAGGACGCGGTGCGTGATCGTGGCGCCCACCTGCGACTTGATGTCGTCGCCGACGATCGGCAGGCCGGCCTCGACGAACTTGGCCGCCCATTCGGGATCGGAGGCGATGAACACGGGCAGCGCGTTGACGAACGCGCAACCGGCGTCCAGGGCGCACTGGGCGTAGAATTTCGCAGCCTGCTCGGAACCGACCGGCAGGTAGCAGATCACGACGTCCACCGCGGCGGCCTTCAGGACGGCGACCACGTCGACCGGGGCGGCGTCCGACTCGGTGATGGTCTCGGAGTAGTAGCGGCCGAGGCCGTCCAGGGTCGGGCCGCGCTGCACCTCGACGCCGAGGGTGGGGACATCGCAGATCTTGATCGTGTTGTTCTCGCTGGCACCGATGGTGTCCGCGAGATCGAGCCCGACCTTCTTCGCGTCGACGTCGAAGGCGGCGACGAAATCGATGTCGCGCACGTGATAGTCACCGAGCTGGACGTGCATGAGACCCGGCACGGTGTCCGACGCGGGGGTGTCCGCGTAATAGTGGACGCCCTGGACGAGCGAGGCGGCGCAGTTGCCCGCGCCGACGATGGCGGTTCTGACCTTAGGCATGGCGAACATTGAACACGATGGCCGGTGGTCCCGCGCGACGGGCCCGCCGAATCGGACGCCGCCCGCGCCGGAGGACCGCCGCCGGGGTGCCGAGTGGCGCGCGGTTCGCTAGTCTGCGCAGACATGAGTGATGCCCTGGACGCCATCAAGGTCGGCTACACGTTCACCACGCCCGCGATCGACCTCGGCGCGCTCGTCCACGACGGCACACCGGCGCCCGAGGTGACCATCCGGTTGGCGCTGTCGATGCTGAACCGCCACGGCCTCGTCGCGGGTGCCACCGGCACCGGTAAGACCAAGACGCTGCAGCTGATGGCCGAGCAGATCAGCCGCGCGGGCGTCCCCGTGTTCGCCGCCGACATCAAAGGTGACCTGTCCGGCCTGGCGATCCCCGGCGTGGCGAACGAGAAGCTGCTCGCGCGCACGCGCGCGATCGGCCAGGAGTTCACCCCGGGCGCCTGCCCGGTCGAGTTCTACGCGCTCGGCGGCGAGGGCGCGGGGACGCCGCTGCGGGCGACCGTGACCTCGTTCGGCCCGCTGCTGCTGTCGAAGGTGCTCGGCCTCAACGCCACGCAGGAGAGCTCGTTGGCGCTGGTGTTTCACTACGCCGACCTCAACAACCTGCTGCTGCTCGACCTGAAGGACCTAGCGGCGCTGCTGAAGTTCCTCACCAGCGACGAGGGCAAGACCGAACTCGAGGACATCGGCGGCCTGTCGAAGGCGACCGTCGGCGTCATCCAACGCCAGATCACCGCTCTCGCCGCCCAGGGCGGGGACGCCTTCTTCGGGGAGCCCGAGTTCGACACCGCCGACCTGCTCAAACTCACCCCGGACGGCCTCGGCGTCATCTCGCTGCTCGAGCTGCCCAAGCTGCAGGATCGCCCGGCGCTGTTCTCGACGTTCCTGATGTGGCTGCTGGCCGACCTGTACTCCGACCTGCCCGAGGCCGGCGACCTCGACAAGCCGAAGCTCGTGTTCTTCTTCGATGAGGCGCACCTGTTGTTCAACGGGGCGTCCAAGGCGTTCGTGGAGGCGATCGAGCAGACGGTCCGGCTGATCCGCTCGAAGGGCGTCGGCGTGTTCTTCGTGACGCAGACGCCCAAGGACGTGCCCGAGAACGTCCTGGCCCAGCTCGGCTCGCGCGTCCAGCATCAGCTGCGGGCGCACACGCCCAACGACGCCAAGGCGCTGCGGGCGACCGTGGCGACCTACCCGCGCACCGACTACGACTTGGCCGAACGCCTGCAGCAGCTGGGTATCGGCGAGGCGATCGTCACGGTGCTCAACCCCAGCGGCGCACCGACGCCGGTGGCCTGGACGCGGATGCGCGCGCCCCAGGCGTCCATGGATCCGCTGGACGCCGGCGCCATGGGGCGCGGGGTGGCGTCCTCGCAGATGTACGCCAAGTACGGCGCGGCGATCGACCGCGAGTCCGCCTACGAGGTGCTCAACGCCCGGTTGCAGGCGGGCGCGGCCGCGGCGGCCGCGCAGGCGGAGGCCGCCCAGCGCGAAAAGGACGCGGCGGCCCGGGCGAAGTCGGAGGCGACGGCCGCCCGGGAGGCCGAGCGCGCAGAGAAGGCGCTGCGCGCCGAGCGGGAGCGCGAGGAGCGCGAGGCGCGGGCGGAACGGCCCAAGGCGTCCACGCGCAAGGAGAAGGGCTTCTTCGAGCAGCTCACCCAGAACACCATGGTGCGGCAGATGGCGCGCGAGGCGAGCCGCGAGATCACCCGGTCGATCTTCGGGACCGGGCGCCGCCGCTGAGGCCGGCTGGACGTCGTCGGGCGAGCGGAGGAAAGGGCAGGTCGAGCTTGCCTTCCTCGTACTCACGAATGACGCCCGTGCCGATTTCGTCGGGGAGCGCGCCCTCGAGGTTCCGACCCTTCTCTCCGCGCGTGTTCGCCGGGCGCGTCAGCGGATCTTGATGCCGTAGATGTTGCGGTCGTAGGACGCCCCGACGAGCAGGTCGCCGAAGACGGCCGGGCTGGCCTCGACGTTCTTGCCGAGGTTGACGGTCGAGATGTCCTCGCCGGTCGCCGGGTCGAACAGGTGCATGACGCCGTCGGAGTCGGCGAGCACGCCGTAGACGGCGCCGTCGGACGCCGTGATCAGCGTGGGCGAACTCCACGAGTAGTTCGACAGGTGGCGCCGCCACACCACCGATCCGGTGATCTTGTCGAGCGCGATCAGGTCGCCCTCGCGGGGGGCGGTCGTCCGGGAGACGTTGAAGATCACCAGGTCGGCCACGGGCCCCTTGCCGAGCGCGGGCGTCGACAGGACGCCGCCATTGATCCCCGTGTAGTAGCTCGGGATGTCGAACTGCCACACCTGCTTACCGGTCAACGCGTCGATCTTACGGATGTTGGTGATCCGCTCGCCGCCGGTCGTACCGCGGTTGTCGACCTCGTTGCCCGTGTACAGGAACACGCCGTCGCCCGTCTCCTCGAGGACGAGGGAGGCGTCCACGTCGTCGTGGGTGTCGCGCATCCACACCATCTCGAGCGTGGTGGCGTCCCACGCGAACAGCTTGCCGTCGTTGTCGGCGGCGAACATCAGGTTGCGGTAGGCCACCGCCGAGTTCTCGATGCCGTACTTCTCGTTGCCGGGCGCCGTGTAGCGCAGCCGGGTGACCTGCGGGTCGACCGACACCGTCTTCGCCTCCGGGTCGTAGGACGAGTTGAGCTTCACCTTGTAGATCAGCCCGTTCTCGGCGGGCTGGATCAGCGTGTCGGTGCGTGCGTTGACCAGCGCCGAGGAGTCGAACGCGCCCCAGTCGTGGCGGGGGGCGGCGGCGTCCAGACCCGAGATATGCCAGACCTCCTTGTTCTGGATCAGGTCGAACACCCGGTACCGCCACGGCCCGATGGTGCCGTTGGTGTCGTTCAGCCCCTGGCCCGCGTACAGCAGCGGGTAGCCGCGCGGGTCGACGGACGCGGTGCCCTTGAACCCCCAGCCCACTTCGATCGGGTCGCGGGTCGGACGCCCCGTCGCCAGGTCGAGCCGGTAGATCTTGCCCTCGAACACGGGGTAGATGACCTCGACGAACGAATCGTCGTCGACGAACTCGTCGGCCAGGCCCATCGCGATCTTCGTCTCGCGCGGCCATTGCACCAGGAGCGGCTGGCCGGTCCAGCCGGCGCCCGGCCAGTAGGAGCCCTCGCCGCGGATCTCGCCGATCTTCTTGGTCCACTCCACGGTGAGCTTCTTCTCGACCACCTGCGCGGTGCCCCAGGTGCCGCCGGTGCGGTGGTTGTTGCCGCGGAAGGTCAGGACGCCGGGGATCTGCGGGTAGGTCTCGGGGTCGCCGAACACGACCGGCTGGCCCGGCCGGTAGGCGACCGGGGCGCCGGACTCGTCGACGACCGACCACGAGAACGCGCCCTCGGCCTCGGTGAGGTTGCGCTCGAACAGGTTCGGCGCGACCGTGCGCGGCTTCGTGTAGCCGGGCAGGTCGGTGAGCCTGATCGCGGGCGGGCTGGCGTCCGGCGTCCGCGAGGTGACCTCGCCGGTGGGAGCGTGGGGTCGCTCGCCGGTCTGCACGGTCTCGGTCGAGCAGGCCGCCAGAGCGAGTAGTGCCACCGTCGCCAGCGCCGCTGCGATGCGCCGTCGCTGCACCATCGTGTCTCCTTGCTCCCGCGGGTGTGGCCGCGTCCAGACTACTGCCGTGCTGCGGGCGTCCGCTGAGTGGGCATGTTGGGGAAACGGCGCCGCGTGCACTAGGTTGCGAGCCACACGATTGAGGCATTACTCGTCAGCAAAAGGAATTCCTTCCGCATGATCATCATCATGGACGCTCACCAGCTCCACATCGCACGCGACGCGCGTGGCATGGGTGCCGCTGCCTGTCCGTGTTGTTGTCCGGCCTGACGCCTCTCGCTCACCCCTTCGCCGAACGCATCGGCGCCGGACCGTCTCGGGCCGGCGGCGATCCTCGGACGAGCGACCCGCGCGGCGCTCCCCCTCACCCGGGGCCCGTTTCGCGCACCCTCGACCCTGCTGCTCATCCCTCACTCGTGAGATCCCCGCCTACGCTGCTGAATAAAAGGAGACAACCCATGACCGCATATTTCGCCGATGCTGCCGCCCTGATCGGCCGGACGCCGCTGGTGCGCATCAACCGCCTGTACGGCGACTCGACAGCCACCGTGCTGGCGAAGCTCGAGTTCTACAATCCGGCCAACTCGGTGAAGGACCGCATCGGCGTGGCGATCGTGGACGCCGCGGAGGCGTCCGGTGAGCTCAAGCCGGGCGGCACCATCGTGGAGGGCACGTCGGGCAACACCGGCATCGCGCTCGCGTTCGTGGGCGCGGCCCGCGGCTACCGGGTGGTGCTGGCGATGCCCGAGACCATGTCCCGAGAACGCCGCGCCCTCCTGCGCGCGTACGGTGCGGAGCTGGTGCTGACCCCGGGCGCCGAGGGCATGCGCGGCGCGGTCACGAAGGCCGAGGAACTCGCCGCGTCCATCGAGGGCGCCGTGCTGGCACGTCAGTTCGCCAACCCGGCCAACCCCGAGATCCACCGGACGACGACCGCCGAGGAGATCTGGGCGGACACCGACGGCGAAGTGGACGCCGTGGTCGCCGGTGTCGGCACGGGCGGCACCATCACCGGTGTCGGGCAGGTGCTCAAGGAGCGCAAGCCCGAGGTGGCGATCGTCGCCGTCGAGCCGTCCGAGTCGCCGCTGCTGTCCGGCGGAAAGCCCGGCCCGCACAAGATCCAGGGCATCGGCGCCAACTTCATCCCCGAGATCCTCGACCGCTCGGTGATCGACGAGGTGCTGCCGCAGAGCTCCGAGACCGCCCTGGAGTGGGCGCGCCGCGCGGCTCGCGAAGAGGGCCTGCTGGTCGGCATCAGCTCGGGCGCGGCGCTCGCGGCCGCCGGCGAGCTGGCCGCGCGCGACGAGTACGCGGGCAAGACCATCGTGGTGATCATCCCGAGCTTCGGCGAGCGCTACCTGTCGAGCGTCCTGTACGCCGACCTGCTCGACTGAGCAACCTCGGATCAGACCTCTGATCTTCCGGTCATCGGACGAGGTGGCGTCCCCTCCGCGCGAGGGGCCGCCACCTCGTTTCGCGTGCTCGCCAGGCCGTCGGCCAGGGATCCGCGAACGCGTCGCCGGTCTACTTCCGGCTGAGCAGCCACGCCAGCAGGTAGCTGTAGGTGTTGCCGTCGTCGATCAGGGTGCGATCCATGCCGCGGGCGATCTCGAGGGCCTTCAGCCGTTCTGGTTCGCCGGCGAGCGCGGAGTACATGAGCAGGTAGTCGCCGTACTGCTGCACGAATCCCTTCTCGCCGACCCCCTCGGCGACATTGGCCCTGATCCGCGCCGGATCGCCGGCCAGCTGATCCGACGACGGACTCACGGGAATGAGCAAGATGGCGAGGGCCGCGGCCGGTTCGGCCGAGAACCAGGTGGCGTAGTCGCGTTTACCGCCGAAGACCAGCGGGGTGATCGTGTGGTCGAATCCGGCGTAGACGGGGTCGTCCCGGTCGAAGTCGGTCCAGTAGGCGCGCGCCGACGCCGACTCCAGCGCGTGCATCCAGCGGGCCTCGGTCTCCAACCCCTCGTTGCCGCTGGCACGCGCCCATAGCGTCAGGCCTGCATAGGCGGTCACGGCCTCGGATGCCGACTCCTGGTTGTTCGCGTCGGCGAAGGGGGCGGTTCCGGACGCCCACGAGTGCGACTGGTAGCTGTCGAAGTTGCGTCGCGCCACGAAGTGTTGGTCGGCCGGGGACGTCGCGATGTCGGCTGCCAGCAGATCCATCACCGGGGCCAGCCGGTCTGCGAGACCTGGATCGCCCGCCGCCAGGACGCCCGCCGCGTACAGGAAATACCCGTAGTGGAAGTGGTGATCGTTGAACTCGTCCGAGCCGAAGGACGGGGTGTTGCCCACGATTCCCTTGTTGCGGGTGTCGTAGAAGAAGCAGAACGCCTCCCGGGACGTGCAGCCCGCCGGCTCCATCCACTGCTCCAGCTGGGCCGTCGCCTTCGCCGTGACCCGTTCGGCGACATCCGTCGCGCCGACCTGGCGCGCGATCTGGATCAGCTGCGCGTCGCGGTACAGCGCCTTGCCGCCGAAATAGGTGTCGGCCGGGTAGGCCTTGGCGGACGCCTCGTCGGCCCGCACGGCGTCTGCCAGTTCGGCGCGTTCCCCGTCGGTCAACCGCGACAGGTCCAGGCCCGCCCGTGCCTCCTGGATCGGCTCGGACCAGCCCAGCTCGTTGCCCGCATAGACGGTGAGGGTGCCGAAGATGCTCGGATACGTGCCGAGCGGATCGGGCGCCGCGATCAGGCTGTCGGTCTGGTGGGGCAGCGCGGCGATCGCGGTCGGGCCTTGACCGCGGGTCCGGTAGTGCAGGGTGGTCGCGGCCGAGTCGGTCACGTCGTAGGACGCCGCGGTGGACACGACCGGGTCGGTCGCCAGGGGTGCGAGCTCCTGCACGGTGGCGCCGTCCGGAACCGCGAACCAGGTGGCGCTCTCGCCCGCCGCCAACCGGACGCTCGTGCCGGACACCTCGCCGGAGGTGACCAGTCCGTACTCCGTCGCTCCGCCGCGAACCGACCACGCGTCGCCGTTGGCGGCGAACGGCAGGTTGGTGGTGAGGCCGGTGGCGGTCGCGGCGGTGAAGACGACGAACGGGGAGCCCTCCGCGATCAGGACGGTGCCGATCGCGGTGCCGTCGACGCGGCCCTCCAGAATGACCGAGAGTTCGTCGTAGCCGGTCACCCGCCACGTCGTGCCGGACGCGGTGCCGACGCGGATGATCGGGGCGTAGCCGCCCATGATCGTCTTCGTCGTCGTGGTGATCGTGGGCAGCCCGAGGGCGAATCCGTCACTGTCCACGCCGAAGCTCAGCGGCAACGGGAACACGGGTTGGGCGGTGGCGCCGAAGACCAGTCCGGAGAACCAGGTGTTGGTGGGTGGCAGCAGGCCGTCGGCCAGCCTCTCGGGGGCGAGATCCTTGCCTTCGCGCTGCACGACCCCCTCCAGTGCCGCGTCGATCCTGCCGTCAGCGAACACCGGAACCGCCGGGGGATCGCTGGGGGCGTCCGGCTCGCGGGGACTGCTCGCGCAGCCTGCGAGGGTCGCGACCAGTGCCGCGACCACCAGCGCCGTGACGAGGTGTGCCGTGGTCATCTTGAAGGGTGCCATTTCTACCGCAGTCCGATCTTGGTGAAGAAGACGAGGAGCGCATCGGTGGGGCCCGCCAGCCAGCCGTCGTCGCGCAGGTCCATGATCACCATCACGGGCGTGCCCAGCCGGGTGAGGGACGAGAGTTCCGGGTCGGTCAGGGCGTCGCTGGCGATGGTGACCCGCGCGATCGCCACGCCGTCGCCGTTGGTGTTGACCTCGACGCCGGCCACCCGGCCGACCACCGTCTGGTTGTTGGGCAGCACGATCCGGGCCGACGCGTCCTGCTCCACCCGTCCGTATTCGGTGGGCTCCAGTTCGAACTGGGCGACGACGGTGCGCTCGCCTTCGCCCACCAGGACGGCCATCGGCGTGCCGCTGCTCAGAAACGTCCCGGGCTCGGCGCTGATGGACGCGACGTACCCGTTCGACGCGGCCTTGTAGGTGATGGTCCCGGACGCCAGGTCGAGGGTGTACGCCGCAGTGGAGGCGGGGCGCAGGCCGTTACTGACGTCTTGCTGCAACTGGATGCTGCTCAGCGTGAACAGGACGTCCCCGGTGGCCACGACGTCCCCTTGGCGGACGCTGCGCTGGGTGACGACCCCGCCGTACGAGGAGCCGACGATCACGGTCGGCGCATCGACGGACGCGGTGATGCTGGACACCTGGTTCTGCCGCAGGTTGAACAGCAGCGTGAGTGCGATCACCACCACGGTGACGGCGAGAACGCCACCCCACAGCCTCAGCCGATTGCCCCATGTCACGATTGATCTCCTTTGGCCAGTTGGTCGACCTGGTGGCGAGCCTCCAGGATGGTGTCGAGCGTGAGCGCCTCGGACGGCGCCGCCGTCAGCACGGCGTCCGCCCGGTCGACGTCGGTGAGATCGGCGATCCCCCGCCTGGCGGGTCGCTCCCGGAGCCCCACGACGATGAACGCGCCGAGGACGATGGTGTTCACGACGCACCAGAACGTGGCCACGTTGAGCTGCCCGAGCCCGGCGTCCCGCCAGATCGCCACGATCGAGGTGCCGAGAAGGAAGACGAAGGTGAGCACGACCGGGATCATGAAGTTGAACGGCGACGGCTTCTGCTTCTTGGCGGTCGCGCCGGTGACATGCCAGGCGGTGTCGACGCCGATGAAGGCGTTGCGCAGCGCTTTCACATAGATCGGGAACGAACTGGCCGCCAGGAGCAGCACCTCCCAACGGAAGGTGCCGACGGTGAGGGCCGCCAGCAGGATCTGCAGCAGGTAGAAACCTGAGTAGTACAGGAACCAGGTGGCCGTCGTGACCTGGAGATTCACGGGGTGCAGGTCGAGGAACACTTCGAGCGCGGGCACGAACAGGAGGATGCCCGGAACGATCCCGGTGAGGTAGAAGGTGGCGGTCACGAAGTACATGAAGCGCTGGTCCAGGCTCAGCCGTCGTCGCGGACTGAGTGGATTGTGGGTGAACAGGATCTCGAATCCGCCGGTCGCCCAGCGCAGCTGCTGCCTGGTGTAGGCCTCGATCGTGTCGGGCGCGTCGCCGATCGCCAGGGTCTTGGCGATGTACATCGACTTCCAGCCGCGCTCGTGGAGCAGCAGGGAGGTCCAGACGTCCTCGGACTTCGACTGCGTGTACAGCCCGCCGACGTCGAGGATGGCAGAACGGCGGAACAGCACGTTGGTGCCGACACAGAAGGCCGCGTTGAACTCGTTGCGACCCGGCTGGATGAACCGGTAGAACATGGTCTGCATGTACCCCGCGCCGCGGGAGATGATGCCGCTCATGTTGCCGTAGGTCTGCGGCGTCTGGACGAAGGCCACGGTGGCCTCCGTCATGAACGGCACGGTCTCCTCGAGGAATTCCGGACGCGGCACGAAGTCGGCGTCCAGAACCACGAAGTAGTCGCTCTTCGCGATGGTGAGCGCGTTGTTGATGTTGCCCGCCTTCGCGCCGTGGCTGGTGAGCCGCCGCACGTAGCCGATCTTCAAGCCCGCCGCCATGTCGCGCACCTCGTCGGACTTGCCGTCGTCGAGGATCCAGGTCTGGTGCGCCCCGCGTATCGCCTTGGCAGCCTCGGCCGTCCGTCGGATGACGTTGAGCGGTTCGCCGTAGGTGGTGATCAGCACGTCGACGTCCACGACCTCACCTTCGAGGTGCAGCGGCCAGCGGCTGGGGTCGTCGGTCACGCCGAGTTCCTCGTTGACGACGGGGTCGTAGAGGGCCCGCTGGGCGTCGTGGAACGCGAACGTGCGCGGATCCTTGCGTCCCGCGAACAGCGCCCACATGGCCATCAGCGCGTGGAAGATCAGGACGACCTCGGCGAAGATCACCATCGCCCATGGCAGCAGGTCTCCCCGGTTGCGGGGGTTCAGCAGGAACCAGGCGTAGGCGAGGATGCCGAGCGTCGCCGCCAGGGCCACGGTGACCATGACGGGGGTGTACGGCGTGCGACCCCGCGCCCGGCGCGACTCCGGAACGAGGTCGTCGACGGGGGCAAGGTCGGTGGTGCGGATGGATGCAGACACGGTGATCCCTTCAGGGGTGACCGCGGTGCGGTCGGGGCGTGGGCGCTGTGCAATTGGGCCCGTCGGCCGGCGCGCCGGGCGCTGGCAAGGGTCGGTGGGGGTCGACTCGATCTGTCATCCACCATAGCAAGGCGAGCCGTGCCGGACGACGCGGGCCTGTTACGGACGCGTGAACAGCGCCGATCGCGTGTGCTAGACCGGCGACCAGGGATTCACGACTGGGACGCCCGTGTGCGCGAAGTCGCGGACGTTGCGCGTGACCAGCGTCAACCCGTGGGCCAGCGCGGTTGCCGCGAGCAGCGCGTCGCGTTCGTGTCTTGGGTCGGGGACATGGAGGCGTACCGCGGAGCGCGCCCCAGCGAGATCGAGGGGCAGCAGCCGGCCGGCGAAACGCGGCGGCAGGTCGTCCTCGAGCATACGTTGTCGGCCGCCGGAGTCTTTGCCTACGAAAAGCACCGTTGCCTATGAAATTTCGTAGGCAACGGTGCTTTTCGTGCGCGTGGCCGTGGGACCTTGCTGTGGCGACCAGGAAACGGGGCCGAGGATCACCGTGGCTCGTAGAAGTACTCCTCCGTGGCCGCCACCCACCAGACGAAGGGCTCGGCGGCACGGACGCGGTCGGCCGCCGAGGCGGGGAGTTGGTCGTTCGTGACCCAGAACCCGTCGGACATGAAGTCGCCGCGGGTTTCGATCCACGCGATCTGGGCGGGATCGCGGAACATCAAGACGACGATCGTGGTTCCATCGGTGCAGCGTCCGGCTCCGAACGAGTTCTGCGCCCGGAGGCCCTCGTCGAGGTAATCGGACACGTCTTCGTCGCTCGCCGTGGACCACTCGCACCCCGCCCGGGTGAGCGCCTCGCGCATGGCGCGGGCGGCGCCGGCGGCGTCCGTCTCGTGGGGCGCGATGATCAGGCGGCGTTCCATGCCGCACTTGAACCGCCACGCCGATGTCCAGATCGTGTCCTCACCGGGGTCGCACCAGTCGCCCGCGGTGCGGCCCACCACCTCGCCGAGCGAGGCGAAGGGTTCGACGGCGGCGTCCAACCTGGGGATCGCGGCTTGGCGGGCGGATGACACGTCGGCGTCCTGCGCCCACTGGTGAGGCTCGCGTCCGCACCCGGCGAGGGCGACGGCGAGCACCAGCGCACCGCTGGTGAGGAGGCGTGCCACGCCCCGATGGGTGCCGGTCGTCGTCATGCTTTGTCGAGGACCGCCTGCACGAGTTGGTCGAACAGCGCGGCCTCCTGGTCGGGGTACTCGCCGACCACTCTGAACACGATCAGGACGCCCCCGCGGGCGACGTATACGCGTGCGGTGGGGAAGCCTTTCGACGGCACCTGCCGGAATGCGACCGCGTCGCCGTGCCGCAGCGGGAGCGGGGTGATCTCGTAGGTGATCGTGCCGTCGGGTGTCGTGCGCTCGTCGCGGCCGCACTCGGGCACGGCGCGGCCGAGCGCGGCCACGATGGACGCCGCCCGCTCGTCCCCGATCGGCCGGGCGGTCTGCAGCAATTCGGCGCCGTCGGGACGGGTCCACGCGGACGAACTCGTCACGAGCGGTGCGACAGGCTCGGTGTCGACACCGCACAGGGTCTCGCGGAAGTCGTCGGCGTCCGCCGGGCCTGCCGCCGTCCACGGTGCCGGCATCTCGGAGGGCAGGAGCATCTGCCGATGGGCGAGCGCCCGCTGCTCTTCGCGGGCGGCGTCCCTGCTTCCCGTCGGTGACGGCGCCGATGCCGAAGGGCTCGGATCGGCCGAGGCCGGCATGCAGCCGACCATCAGGACGGCGAGGAGGCCGGAGACGGCGACCAGGCGCCATCCGGGACTCGTGGGCCGGTGTCGACGGTGCTTCATGCGGTCAGTCCTCGTCTCTGCCTGAAGGTGTTTCTCGACCCTAGTGCGCCCAGGCGCCCAGAACAGCCCCGCAGGGAGTGGCGGCGTCCCGTTCACCGTGGTCCTTCGGTGATCTGCTGCCACAGCAGCCCTGACATGGCGTCGTGGCCCTTCTGGTTCGGGTGGAAGGACTCCGGATTGGCGCTCAGCCCTTTCAAGGCCAGGTCGTTGATGTAGGGATCCTCGGAACCGACGCGATGGTCGTAGCCGGGCCCGACGAACGCCGAGGTCGGGTCGATCCACTCGATGCCTTGGCGGTCGGCCATCTCGCGCCCGGCCTCGTTGATCGCGACGGCCATCTCGTTGGCCCACTTCTGCTCGGCGACGCTCATCGTGGTGAGCGGGCCCTTCTTGAGGTCCTTCTCGGCCGCGAACAGCGACGGGTAGCCCATCAGGACGATGCGGGCGTCGGGATGCTCGCGCTTGAGTTTGGCGACCTGCTGCTCCAAGCTTCCTGGACTGTTGGACGTGCCGTAGACCTCGTTCATCTTGGTGGTGAGCGAGTCGGAGTCCTCGCATCCGGACGCTGTGAACTCGGTGACGCAATTCTCGAGCACATCCGCGAAGCCGATGTCGTTTCCGCCGAGAGAGAAGCTGATCAGCGAGGCGTCCTCGGGGACGTTGTCGAAGGGATCGTCGGTCGCGGGGTCTTTCGTCTCGTCGTACATCTGCGGTCCCTCGTCCGCGTTGTTGCTGTGATTATCGGAGTACAGGTCCGACACGATCGCTCCGGAGCATGCCTCCGTGCTGTACTTCTGCCCCGCGAACGCGCCCTTCGACTGCGCCAGCTTGAACACCTGGGCCTGGTAGGAGTGGGGCGATCGGTGACACTTGTTGTTCTTCGCTTCGTCGTCGGAGTCGGTGATGTTGGTTTCGGGGTCGTAATTGTTGGTTCCTTCGCCGGACGCGAAGGAGTCGCCGCCGAACCACACCGACCCCCAGGTCGCCTTCTCGTACGGGGTTTTCTCGGGTTCGCTGCCGGGCGGCGTGCTGCCGGTCGGGCACCCCTCCTGGCTGAGGATGCGGCAGAGTGCCGTGGCCATCGTGGTGCGCACGGAGTCGGGGCTGACCACGGCGACGATCGCAGCGATGACGGCGGCCGCGACGAGTGCGACGCCGACCCATTCGAGGGCCGTCGCGCCGGAGTCGCAGCGGCGTGGACGGCAACGCCGAGCGGTCGGGGGCGGGGTGGGATTCTTCACGGCAAACTCCTTCGGCGTCTCTGACGCTAGGGGCCCGGCCGGCAGGTCTCCAGGGTCCCTAGACCCCCCTAGGCCCACGGACGACCCAGAAAGGGCGATCGGTCAGCCCTCGTCGTCGGCGCGCAGGACGCCGCCCAGCCAGGCGAACCCGAACGACACGGCGGCCCCCACGGCGGCGGCGATCAGCCAACCGGACAGGTAGCGTGCTTCGAGCGGTTTCGCGCCCGTGGCGAGCATCGCGACGATGCACCCGCCTACGGTGGTGAATCCCAGGACGGCTGCGGGCAGGATGCCGGCGGGCCAGTGCCGCACGGGCCCCGCGTAGCCGACGAAGGATCCGCCGACCGCAGCCGCCACCGGCACGGAGATGAGGGGGATCACGAGGAACATCTGCTGGACCGCCGCGGCGATCAGCGCCGCCAGCAGGATCGCGGCGAGCAGAGCGCGGGGCCTCATGACCGCGCCTTCGTGAAGCGGAGGCTGTCGATGATGTGCTGGGCGGTGCCGTCGTCGAGGCGTGCGCCCGAGATCGCGATGGCCGCCGTCCGCGGGTAGGGGTACTGCCCGGCGATCACCCAGATGCCGCGCTTGGTGACGCCGTCCTCGGTGTAGCTGAAGTCGCTGCGTACCGCGGTGTCGGCGCCGGGCACCTCGGCCTTCTTGACGCTGCCGCCCTGGTAGCCGGACAGGTGCAGCATCGCCGGCAGGTCGAGTTGGCTGAACGCGGCGGACGCCGTCGGATCCTCGCTGAGCAGGGGAGCGATCTGCAGTTCCATGCCGTCGCCGACGTAGCGGTGCGTCCAGAGCTCGCTCGGCGCCTGCTCTTCTTGCCAGCCGGTGGGGCGCTCGAGGCTGAGCTGCCCGGCCACGACCTGCGTCCAGCCGGCCGACGGTCCGGACGCGCAGCCGGTGAGGATCAGCCCGAGGCAGAGCAGGGGAGCGATCAGGAGGAATGCCGTCTTCGTCACGAGGCCTTCTTCGGGGTTGGGCGCGGGGGTCATCATTTCACGCAAGCGGTGTAGTCGAGGTCGGGCCGGACGCCGTCCGCGCCGGGAGGCCCCAGGTAGGTGGCGGCGACGGCGGTCGTCTCGTCGTTCTGCATGGAGAAGTCGACGCCGAAGGCGAGGCCGAACTTCACGTTGAGCGCGAACCCCGCCTTGTCGGTCACGTGATCGTAGGCGATGGTGCTGCTGAGCGCCTTGTCGTGCATGAGTTGCGAGAACGGGTCGTTCGGGTCGGCGGTCGAGGGGTCGATCGTGTTCACCTTGATGAGGCCCGGCCAGGCGTGTCCTCCGCTGCCGCCCATCCAGTCGGTGACGATCTGCTGGCTGGCCTGGTCGGTGGGGTCAAGAGACAGGGTCGTCTCGGTCACCACCACGTCGCCCGTGGTGGTGCTGGCCGACACGCTGCCGCCCCCGCTCGACTTGTCGTCGCCGCTTCCCTGGGTGACCTTGCCGGTGCCGGTCCCGCCGGTGCTCGAGGTCACCTCGGCGGTGGAGGCGATCTTCACCTGGACGATGTTGCCCTGGGCGTCCTGCTTCACCGAATAGGAGACGCCGAGGAGCGACCCTGTCCCGCCGGTCGCGAGCATGATCTGCCCGGTCAGTTCGCTGTTGAGGCTCAGGTCGGTGACGTAGGTGCGAGTGTCGTCGGCGGGGTCGTCGGCGGTACCCCCGTTGTCGTTGGTGACGGTCCACTTCGACGCCCCGGACAGCTTGGCCACGAATCCCTGGTCGGTCATCTGGGCCTGCGTGAGCGGCGCGGTGCCGGTCGTGGCGTCGATGCCCAGCTTGCCGCTGACCTCGCCGGTCGTCTGGACGCCGCCGAAGGTCGTCGAGGGGACGGGTGGCGGTTCGGCACCGTTGATGGGTCTCGGGAAACACGCCCCCATAGGCGAGCAGACCGGGTGGGTCAGCGACCATTGGTCGAAGAGGTAGTCGTCGAGTTGGCCCCGGAACTGTTCGGCCTGCGGCATGTCCTCGAAGTGCCAGGTGCTGCCGTAGTCGAACTTCAGGCCGCCGCCGAAGTCGACCTTGGCGGCGGCTTCCATCTGGCCCCACGCCACGTCGGCCCCGAACCCGCCGGTGGCTCCGATCTCGCCGCCGTTGGTCGCCATCATCGTGACCGAGCCGTCGCTGTACTCGGTGACGACGAAGCCGGCGTTCTCGCCGATCTTGATGAACCCGATCTTCACCGCCGCGCTGTACTTGTCGCCGGTCTGGTGAATCTTGCATTTCTCGGGCTCGAAGGTCTGTTCGGGCGGTGGCTCCTGCTCGTCTGCCGGTCCGGCGGAGCAGCCGAGGTCGGTGCTGAGGATGTCGCTGACCGCCCGGCATACCCGGGCTTGGATGTCGGTGGTGCTCATCGTCAGTGCGATGGCGGCGACGACGCCGGCGATGAGCACCGCGACGCCGGCGTACTCGAGGCCGATCTGGCCGCGTTCGATCGTGGTGTGTCGCATGTCCGCCTTCGGGGGATGATGTGTGCGTTCGCAGCACGCTACGGGGGCTGCTCTGCTCGGCGCGCGGGTCGAGAGACCCAAGGTGGGCCTGCCCTGTCGGCGCGCGCTGGGGCCTGGCAGCGCGAGCGCTGGGCCCCGTGGTGGGTCGTCTGGTCAGTAGGGGGGGCCCGCCGTCGGGGCCTGGGACTCTGGGGGCGATGTGCCGCGTCGCTCGCGTCTTTGCTGACGACAGGAGCCCCCATGAGGGTCCGCAGATGCGCCAGGAGCCGCCCGGCCAGGACGAGGAGGCTCCGTTCGACAACGTCCCCAAGGACGCTTCGCTCATCAGCATGTCGATGGGGGGTGGGGGGTGTGGTTAGCCTGAGATCGCCGGGGTGAAGAAGGCGCGCAGTTCGTTGTCGGACATGGTGATGTCCACGGGGCCACCATCGCCTGGCTTGGTCACGGGCACCTTGAGTTGCCCGCACTGGTAGTGCGTCTTGACGTCAGGCGGCTTCGGTGGCGGTGTGGAGGTGGAGGGGGTCGTCGTGGTCGGCAGCGGGGCTGGTTTGCAGGTGCCGAGGCGCAGCCCGAGTTGGGCGGTGGAGGTGCTGGTCTCTTGCTTGCCGGACTCGAGGACCTTGTTGCTGCGGACGGTGACGCGCACCTCGTCGGCGAGTGGGCTGTAGGTGTAGGCGATCAGCGTGGCGTCGTTGCGGTTCGCGAACTCGGACGCGCGTGCCTGGCCGAGGCCTCCGGGTAGGGGCGAGGAGGTCTTGATAGACGCGGCGATCGTGGTGGGCAGGTCGGCGACGATGGCTTGTGCGCCGGCGAGGGCCGCGGCGTCGCTGGCGGCCTTGAGCTGACCGACTTGGTCTTCGGCGCGCGCCAGTCGGGTGAAGAGCATGACGCCGAGGCCGAGGAGGAGTACGGCGACCGTGACGAGGATCGCGGTGGTCGCCTGGCCGGCGTCAGACCTCATCGTGGCGCTCGCGCCGGGCGAACCTGCGGGCTGGGGGCGTGGCGTGTTCATCGGGGGAGGGTGATGGCAACGCGTCGGTTGGCGGCTTTGCCGGCTTCGGTGTTGTTGTCGGCGATGGGTTGGGTTTCGCCTTTGCCGTCGATGGTCATGGTGAGGGTGGCGGGCAGCAGGGGGCGGAGCGCGTCGGCGACGGTTTGGGCGCGGCGCCTGGACAGATCGAGGTTGTAGCTGTCGGTGCCGGTGTTGTCGGTGTGACCGGTGATGGTGATGGCGCCGCTGGTGCCTGCTGCGGTGATGTCGGTGGCGGCTTGGGCGATGATGGCGTCGGCGGCGGGGGTGAGTGTGGCTTCGTCGTAGTTGAACAGGACTTCGGTGTTGAGCTCCAAGGTTTGGCCGGCGTGGGTGATCTTGCCGTCGGTGACGACGGGGATGAGGGGTGAGGTGACGTTGGTGGATTCCTCGGCGGGCATGGAGGCGAGGAGTTCGGTTTGCAGGGTGGGCCATCCGGTGCCGAGGGCGGGGAATTCGTCGGTGCTGGTGGGTGTCATGGCGCCGTCGGTGACGGGGAGGTCTTGCAGGATGAGGCGCCCACCGAGCAGGAGGTCGATCTTGCTGGTGGCGGTGGGGAGTTCGGGCAGGTAGGCGACGAGAACCAGTGGCTGGGTGGCGTTCTTGAGCTTCGTTTCGGCTCGGCTACCGGGGGCCAATGCCCCGTAGTCGCGCCAGCCGTTGCGTCCCAGCTGACCGACGGCGAGCTCCCGGTCGTAGTCGAACGCGGCGGACGCATTGCCGAAGTTCATCAGGGCGCCGAGTTCCATCCAGTTCGGTGAATAGATGGTGTTGTGGCCGTAGTTGCCCAGCACGGCGAAATCGCTCTGGTCGCCGCCGTCGGGGGTGGTGATCGAGTAGTAGACGGCGGTTGCGCCAGGAACACGCCGGATACCGTGTACGGAGGCGAGGATCGGAGTGGCGCCGTGCTCAGGGCTCCTGCCCTGGACCGTCACCCGCGCGAGGATCGGGAGGTCTGGGGTGCCTCCGGCGTGGAGGTTCGGTCGGGTGACCGGAACGGTGACGGGCGCGACGAAGGCGGGGCTGGCGATCTCGACGCTGGTGGTGCCCTTGGGCAACGGTGCATAGGTCGCCGAGGAGGGCCGCGCCTGGGTTTCAAAGCTGCCCCAGGGAGCCAGATTTCGCCGTAGGGACGAGGCCACCGCGGATGTGACGTCTTGGTATTGCGTCACCTTGTAGGTGTCGTCGCCCACACGAAGCGCGGGGGGCTCCTGCTGAGGGGATTCTCGAGTGAAGATCGTGCCGGGGTGACGGTCGCCGCATCGGGGACCCCAGTTGACGACGGTCGAGGCGTCCGTGGCGGTGACGGAGAAGATGGCCAACTCGCACCCGTCGGAGTCGTTGCCGGTGGCGAAGGTGGCTACGGCGATGACCTGCGGCAGATCGGGGGCGCCCTTGCGGACGATGCTGGCTGCGGCATCCTCCGCGGACCCAGAAGGAGCGACCGAGTCGGCTGGCGATGGATCGGGCGTGCGAGCGGGGGTGCAGCCGGCGAGCGTCAGAGCGGCGATGACGCCGAGCGCAGCCAACCGACGAGGGCCACGAGCCATGGTGATCTCCCTGGGGTGTGGTAAAAGACAGGCTCAACCTAGCAAACCCGAACGTGGCGCCCCCAGCGAAGAGGGACGCCACGCGCGCGTGCTGGAGGTGCAGGTCACTTGCCGCCGTTGATGACCTTCGTGATGCCGTCGGCGATTGCGCCGCTGAGCTGGCCGTTGATCGCGCCGTAGATCGCGACGATCACGATGCCGGCGATCACGGCGATGCCGATGTACTCCAGCGAGTTCTGGCCCCGCTCGGCGATGGCCTTCATCCGGTCGCGCAGGGCGATCTGGGTCTTGACGTAGGTGGCGAGCATGAGGTCCGACATGGTGTTCTCCTTCGTGTTGACGGGGGTGAATCTCCCGGGGGTGGATCTCCCGGAGGTGGGGGATCCCGACAACCAGAACACTACGAGGCGGGCGGGCACCGACCCAGGGCCGTCGGGCCCAACCATGGGCCCAGCTGGGGCCTCGTCTCAGCCGGTCGCCGTGCCCAGCCAGGTGGCGATCGCCGCGCCGCGCGACGTGGCGCCCAGCTTGGCGAAGATCTGATTGATGTGGTTCTTCACCGTCTTTTCGGTGAGGAAGAGCCCCTGGGCGATCGTGCGGTTGTTCTGCCCCTGCGCCACGAGTTCCATCACCTCGACCTGGCGGGCGCTGAGCCCCCACTCGTCGCCGCTGCGGGCGGTGGGCGCCTGGGGAGTCAGCACGGCGGTCAGTGCGGGGCCGCTGAGCGCCACGGTGCCGGCAGCCGCCGTCTTGACCATGGCGGTCAGGCTGTCGGCGTCGAAGGTGCCGTGGACGAGGTAGCCGACGGCGCCGTCGTCGAGGGCGCGCCTGATGACCGCCGTCTCGTCGGAGAAGGTGAGCATGAGCACCCGGCATCTGCCCGCCAACTCCTTGACCACGGAGAGCCCGTCGCGACCGGGCATCCGCACGTCGAGCAGCGCGATGTCAGGTGCCTCGTGGGCCACCAGCGTGAGCGCCTCGTCGCCGTTGCCGGCCTCGCCCACGACGACGATGCCGTCGTCGACCTCGAGCAGCGCAGAGATGCCGCGTCGCATCACCGCGCTGTCGTCCACGATCGCTACCCGCACGGGAGTGGCCATGGGTCACGCACCTTCCTTGGTCGATTCTTCGATGAGCCCGGCAGGATGAGCCTGGGCCGTCACGGTGGTGCCTATGCTCGGCGCGCTCTCCCAGACAAGCGAGCCGCCCACCTTGTGGAGTCGTTCGGTCATGCCCCGGACGCCGAAACGCCGCTCGTTGACCGCCTCGCGGAGCCGGTTGTCGTCGGCGCCCACCCCGTCATCCCGGACCCTGAGGGTAACGAGGTCGTCGGTCGTCTCCAAGGCGATCCAGACCTTGCTGGCGTGCGCATGGCGGCTCACGTTTTCGAGTGCCTCGGCCAAGACCATGAGCAGTTCGTAGCGCACGAGCCCGTCGGTCACGTCGCCGCCGCCGACGATCGTCAGTTCGTGGGACACGCCGGTGCGTTCCGACCAATCGGTGGCCACCTGCTCGACAGTCTCGTACAGCGGGCCGTCGGCGACATCGCGGCGCAGGGTCGTCATCAGTGCGCGCACCTCGTCGATGGCGGACACGCTGGTCTCGTGCAGGTCGCGGGCGTGCTGGCTCGCCCGCTCGGGATTCGTGGCGATCAACCGCGGCAGCACGGATGCGGTGAAGCTCATCGACTGGAGCGACTTGGCCAGAGTGTCGTGCATGTCGCGCGCGATCCGATGGCGTTCCTCCGTGGCGGCGGCCACCGTGATCGCCGAGTGCAGGGCGCGCCGTGAGCGGACCTCGGCGTCCGAGGCCCGCCGCACCGCGATGCCCAGGCCCCACAGCGTGACCAGCGTGAACGGGATCAGGAAAAGCGCCTGCGGCGAGCCTGTGTACGGGTTGTGGAGCACGAGGACGTAGAGCCCGAGCAGGGACACCATGATCAATGCGCCCGCCCAGGGCGCGGCCAGCAAACCCACGGCGAGCGCGGAACTCATGAACGTCAGGATGAACGGGGCGGTGCTCCCGGCCGTCCAGGCGACCAGTGCCAGAAGGAGCGCGTCCGCCAGCACCAGCGACGGATGCTGGCGGATCACGTCCCGGATCCCACGCGACATGAAGCCGGTGAAGCCGATCACCGCCACCACGACGCAGCCGACGGCCACCGCGAGGGTGTGCGCGCGGTCAGGCTGTCCGCCGAGGCCGATGACGACGGGGAACAGAGCGATGAGCCGCGCGAGAACGGCCACCTGGGTGACGGTGTCGACCAGATTATGGGGATGGTGCATTCGCGTGCGGCGTGTCACGTCAGCCCCCCATGGTGACGAGAGTGCCCAACTCGTCGAGCATCCCGCCACCCACGAGCAACCCGACCAGGATCAGGATGATGGCGGCCGGCACCATCACGATCGTGGTCACGAGGGTCACCCGGGGCGCAACCTTCGCCGCTTGCTGCCGCCGACGCTGCGCGCCCGCGCGGCGCAGGTCGTCGGCGATCTGGTTCAGCGTCTGCACCAGCGGGGCGCCCAGTTCCTCGGCCTGCAGATAGGCGCTGACGAACTCGGTCACCGACTCGGAATCGACCCGGGTGCGCAGGCTGGTAAAGGCGCTGCGCACCGACGCGCCGTTGTCGATCTGGTAGAGCGTGGTCTGCATCTCTTGCGACAGCGGCCCGCCGAACCGCTGCGCCACGATTCCGAGCGCCTGCCGGAACCCGATCCCGGCGCTCACGGTGACGGCGACGACATCCATGAAGTCGGGCAGGTCCTGGTCGATCCGGTCGCGGCGGCTACGCGCCTTCCCGACCAGGCTGCCGAGAGGCACGAGGAACGCCGCGACGACGGCCAGGGCGGCGATGGCGGGCTGGCCCTGCACGAACTGGAGGATGACCAGCGGCGAAACGATCAGCACCCACATCAGCACCCGCGCGAGCACCGTGTCGACGTCGAGGCCGTCGGGACGTCCGGCCAGATCCACCTGGCGCTGCAGCCAGGGCACGACCGGGCCTGGCAGCGCCTCCCGCAGCAAAGGGCTGAACTTGCGTCCCAGCCGCATCAGTGGCCCGTCACCGGCCCGCGCGGCGGGAGGCGGCGGTGCGCCGACCAACTCTTGCCAGGGCACGTCCTCGAGGGCGTTGGAGCGGTAGTGGCGGATGCCGCGAAACGCCAGCCACACGGCGAAGGCCGCGACGAGGCCCGGGATCAGGCCGATGAGGACGTTCGTCACAGTTCGACCCGCGTCATCCGGTTGACGATCAGGAATCCGGCGGCCAGCATGCCGAAGGCGATCACGAGGCCCGCGATGCCGATCGGGTCGCGCGTCATCGCCTCGACCGACCCGGGCTGTGCCGCGTTGAGCAGCAGCAGGATGCCGAACGCCATGAAGATGATCATGTAGGCGGTGGCCTTCGGCTGACTCAGCGTGGTCATGATCTCGCGGCGGGTCTCCTTGCGCTGGTCGAGGCTGGTGGCGATGCCGCGCAGCGCGGTCACCAGCGAGCCGCCGGCGCGAGACGAGACCACGAGCGTCGAGATGAGGACGCCCACCTCGCGGGACTTGACCCGGTCGCGGAACTCCTCGAGCGCGCGCTCGATCGGGGCTCCGAACCGGAGCCGGTCGGCCACCCGCGCCAGTTCGCTGCGGGACGGCTCGGGCAGTTCGCGGGCGGCCACCGCGACGGCGGTGGGGAGCGACAGGCCCGCCTGCGAGGCATTCGCCAACACCCGTGCCAGCTCGGGAAGCTGGTTGACGATCTTGTCTCGGCGTCGGTCCTGGGCGCGACGCACGTAGCCGCGGACGGCGAGATAGCCAACGCCCAGGCCCGCCACCCCCAGCAGCGGGGCGAGCAACGCCCAGGTGATCGCCATGGCCGCCAGCCCGACGCCTGCCCCGATGAGCGTGACGACGAGGGGGGGCTGGCTGATGCCGGCGGTGTCGAGCTCGCGGGTGAGCCAACGGCCGGGCCGCGTGCGGGCGAAGCGCGATTCTGCGGCGGCCCACCAGGTGGCGCGCGGCGAGGGGCCCGCCAGGACGTCTGCGGCGGCCACCGCGCGACGCCGGTCGCGTGCCGCGAGCCCCAACTGGCGAATACCCAGCAAGATCAGGATCACGGTCGCCACCGCGCCCGCGCCGATCGCGGCGGCCATCAGGACACCCGCCAGCGAGCGGTGAACTCCGGTGCCACCCGGCCGAGCCGCGTGACCAACTCGGCGGGCAGCCGGTGGTGGACGAAAGAACCAGGCCCGCTCAGGTTGGCGCGCCACTCCATCACGGGCTGGAGGTGGAACGCCTCGGTGCGCCGCGAACCCAGATAGGCCACCTGGGACACGCGCCGCGAACCGTCGCTGAAGCGCGACAACTGCACCACGATGTCGATCGCCGAGTTCACCTGGTCGTGGATGGCCTGGAACGGCATGCTCACGTCGGCCATGGTCGCGAGAGTCTCGAGGCGGGCGAGCGCGTCGTCGGAGCTGTTGGCGTGCACCGTGGTGAGCGAACCCTCGTGGCCGGTGTTCATCGCCTGCAGCATGTCGAGCGCCTCGCCGCCGCGGCACTCGCCGACGATGATGCGGTCGGGGCGCATGCGCAGCGAATTGCGCACCAGGTCGCGGATGGTGACCTCGCCGCGTCCTTCGGCGTTCGGGGGACGGGTCTCCAGGCGCACGGTGTGCGGCTGGTTCAGGCTGAGTTCGGCGGCGTCCTCGACGGTGACGATGCGCTCCTTGGCCGAGATGAAGGACGACAGCGCGTTCAGCAGGGTCGTCTTGCCCGAACCGGTGCCGCCCGAGACCAAGATGTTCAGCCGCGCCTGGACGCAGGCCTCGAGCAACTCGGACACCGGTTCGGTGATCGAGCCCCACTCGATGAGCTTGCTCAACGAGATGGCCTGCGGGAACAGCCGGATCGTCACCGTGGGCCCGGTGAGGGACAGCGGCGGCAGGATCACGTTGACGCGCGCCCCGCGCGGCATCCGCGGGTCGGCCGGCAGGCGGGCGTCCGCCATCGGGCTGGATTCGTCCACCCGCCGGTTCACCGTCGACACGATCCGGTCGATCGTCTGCATCAGTTGCTCTTCGTTGGTGAACTGGCCGGGCCAGCGCTCCAGGACGCCGCCCCGCTCCACGTAGATGGTGTCGAACCCGTTGATCATGATCTCGCTCACGGTCGGGTCGGCCAGGATCGGCTCCAGGACGCCCAGACCCACGGCCTCGTCGACGACCCGGCGGATCAACTGGTTGCGCTCGCTCGTCGACAGGATGACGCCCTCGCGCGACACGAGGTGGGCGATGACGCGCTCCAGGCGGGCACGGCGCTGGTTGGCGTCGAGCCTGCTCAGCTCGTGGAGGTCGACCTCCTCGAGCAGTAGGGCGCGGAACGTGGTGACGAGCCCCTCGTCCTCGGTGTCGACGGCGCGGGAGGCGGGCGAACTCCCCACGAAGGAGGCGTAGGAGCGGCTCACGTGATCTTCGGCATTTCCACGGTGCGGGTGACGGTGCCGAGGTCGAACTGTCCGAACGCCGATGGAACGCGCACCGTGACCGTGTAGGCGCACGATCCGGCGGAGCAGGATCCGGTCACCGACTCGGCCACCAGCGCGCCGGGGAGCGCGGCGTGGGCGGCGCTGACCGGGTTCTGGCCGAGGCTGGCGGCCCGCGCGGCGGCGCGGGCCGCCTGCACGGTGGACGCCATGCCCCAGCCCGCCAGCCCGACCTGGAAGGCCATGATCGCGCAGAGCAGCAGGGTCGGGAGGACGCCGATCAGCTCGAGCGACGCGACGCCACGTTCGCGACTCAGGGGACGGTTCATGTGGGCTCCTTCACGACGCCGACGCTCTGGGACAGGGAAGCGGGCAGGCCGACGAGCCCTCCGACAGCCATGGGGACGTCCATGCGCACCGTCACCGACGACCCGTGACCCTCCACGCCCAGGCCGCTGCTGAACGGCTCGGGAACGGTGTCGCGTGCCTTGCCGGCGGCGACCGCGACGCTGCCGTGCACCCCGTACTCGCGGGCGGCCACCGAGGTCGACTGCCCCAGCCAGATCGCGGCCAGGCCGTACACCGCGATCTGGAACGCCAGGAACGCCATCAGGATCGCCAGCGGGATGATGGCCACGTTCTCGAGGGCGACCGACCCGGCCTCGCGGGCGCGGCGCGCCGCGAACAGCCGTTTGCGTTCCGGGCGCGGCGCGGCGGCGGGCACCGGCTCAGCGCTGCGACGCGGCCGGGCCTCGAGCCCGAGTTCCGCACGGATCGCCGACAGCGTCCGCCACCAGGCCGCCTCGGTGATCGCCCGAGGATCGCGTTCGTTGATGGCGGGCTCGAGCAGCTGCTGGGCCAGCGGCAGCGTGCTCTTCAGGACGGACGCGGTGGTCAGCTGCTCGACTGCGGCGGGCGGGAAGATCGACGCCTTGTCCACCTTGTTGATCAGAACGCGGAGTTCGCCTTCGCGGCGCACCCCCAGCGCTTCCCAGGCCACGATCCGCTTGCGCAGTGCGCGCACGCTCAGCACGTCCGAGGTGGTCACGACCAGCGTCTCGTCGGCCAGCTCGATCACCGCCGCCTGCGCGGGGGACACCGAGCCGCCGGCGTCCACCAGCACGAGGTCGAAGTCGCGGCGCAGCAGCGCCAGGACCGGGCGCAGCGCCTCCGCGGTGACGAACTCGGACTCGCGCACGTCCGTCGGTGCCAGCAGCAGGCCGATGCCCGTCTCGTGCATGACGACGGCGTCCGAGACCGTGGTGGCGGACAGGTCCTGGTACACCTTCGTGAGATCGGCCACCGACACCGACTGCCGGACGTCGAGCAGGGCGCTGATGTCGCCCTTCTCGACGTCGAGATCGACGACGCACACGCCCTGGTCCGGATGGCGCAGGTGATGATCGAGCGCGAGATGGGTGGCGACCGTCGAGGTGCCCACACCGCCCTTGGCGCCGACGACCGCGATGACCTTGCCGCGTCCGGTCTGCATGGCCGCCGCCGCGCCGGTCAGCACCCGATGCATCTGACCGGCCCACTCGAGGGCGGTCTCGATCTTGACGGAGAAGTCCTCGAACGCGAAGGGGTAGGCCACGACGCCTCGCGCACCCGCCTCCAGCGCGCGGATGACCGTCGTGGTCGAGCGCTCGGGCGAGACCTGGACGACGGCGGTGGCCGGACGCCGCGACATCAGGTCGCGGATCACCTGGACGGCGGGCTCGGGGCCGAGCACGTCGTGCAGGAAGACCAGGTCGGGCTCGAAGCGGAGCGCGTAGTCCATCAGCGTGCCGGTGTCGGGGGCGACGCCGACGACCTGGGTGCCCGGCACCTCCTGCAGCAGCGAACGCAGGTCGGAGACGAGGTTCTCATCGGCCATGCCGATCACGACTTTGCTCATCGTGTGCCTTCCGGGATGGCCTGACCGCCGAGGTTTCCGGCGTCGTAGCGGGTCTGTTCGTCGGTCCGGTTGACGCCGACGTCGGTCGGCAGCGCGACCAGGCGCACCTCTTGGGCGAACGCATTGGCGTAGGTGACGGCCAGCGCGTCGGACGGCTCGAGGGCCAGGGTGACCGGGATCATCTCGCGCTGTGCCATGCCCTGGGAGCTCTGCTGGGTGACCGTCTGCTGGCCGGCGATCGACACGACGCGCACGTTGGTCACCATCACCCGCACCGACTTCGGCAGCCCGGCGACGTCGGCGAACACCGCGTAGATGTCGACCCGGTCGCCGGTGCGCAGGCGGCCGGCGACGCCCGTGACGGCGTCCACGTTGATGGCGATCTCGCGCTCGGTCGAGGACAGCGACGAACTCGGCACCAGCATGTCGGAGCTGACCGTCGTCCCCGTGTTGAGCGGGAAGGACACCCGGCGTCCGGTCAACTCGCTGAGGGACAGGATCGACGAATCGGACACCCAGCGTCGGGGCACCTCGACCGGTTCGATGTTGTCGGTCGACAGCGGCGTGTAGGCGTCGATGGGCCCCTTGGCCTGGTACACGGTGACGCGCGCGCCGACCTGGCTGTTCACGTTCGCCACGAACGCGGTCACGGCGAGGAACGTACCGGTTCCGACGAGGAGAGCGACGAGCAGGAACAGGAGTCCCTTGCGCTGGCGGGGGTTCATGCGGTGGCTTTCTGACGGGGGAGGACGTGGCACAACGGGCACGAGTCGGTGAAGAGCTCGCCGCCGCAGACCGGGCACCGGGCGCCAGGCGTGAGGAAGTCCGCGATGTCGGGACCGGGAATCAAGTGGGCGAACTCGACGCCGGCGGACCCGTAGGCCGCTCGCGTGTCGACCACCGGGGGCACCAGGATCTGGCGGACGCCGGGGTAGGCCGCGTCCAGCCAGGTCTGCGCCGGTGTGGGATCGCCGGCGACCAGGAGCACGCCGTGGTGAGCGCCGCCGTCCATGAGCCGCTCCGGCCGGTGATAGACGCGCGCCTGCGGCCCGAGAGTGGCGGCGAAGCCCGTCCGGGAAGGGAAGAGCGAGCGGACATGCTGCCCGAACGACGGATTGGGGTGCGACAGCCGCGAGACGCGCTTGAGCCAGACACCGGTCGCCGTGCGGGACGTTTGCGCCTCGATGGCGGCCAGGCCCCGGGTCGACCCGTGGTCTTGGGCCAGCGCGAAGCCGGCCACCGCCATGACGGCCACGCCCGTGGTGGAGGCGGATCGCACGGTCGCCGCCAGGCCGGGAACGGCGCCGGTGATGATGTTGGTCACGTAGCGCGCGACTCGATGGTGCTTCGCGAGCGAGAAGACATGGAGCACGTCGACACCGCTGTCGCGCATCTGCGCGGCGGCCAACGCGGCCGACCGCGGCGACAGGATCATCGCGGGCACGGACGCCGACACCGCGAGCCCGGCGGGCACCCAGGGGCGCGGCTCGACCTCCAGCGAGGACGCATCAACCCAGGCGATGGCGTGCACCATGACGCGTCCCCTCTCCACGATTGCCTTGATAGCTCGATGGGAAGGGTCGTCCGTCACGGCATGGAGCGAGGCATTGGTGGCGGGTGACCTGTACTCGAACCTGAAGTTTACACAGCTTGCTGGGCGATGTCAGAATCGGCCCACCATGCCCAAGCGAACCCCACGCCTGCACCGATCCGATGGCGCGGTGCGCCGGTCGGTGCTCGGGGCGCTCTCCGGGATTCTCGGCGTCGCGGCTCTCGCGTGCCTCGGCGTCGGGCTGTGGGCATGGATGTCGCCGCGTCCAGAACCCGCCGTCCTCGAGCGCGGAACGGCACTGGTCATCGGCGCCTCCCCGCTGTTCGACGAGGGGACGACCGTCTTCGCGCCCTCCGTCGCCGACGACTCCGTCTCGCCGGCCGACCTGGACTGCGTCCTCATCGACGAGCACGGCGAGCGGGCCCTGGGCACGGCCGCGGACGCCGACCGCATCGGCTCGCGGGTGGCGGACGGCCTCGCGGTCAGCCCGATCGTGGAGGTGGGCCGCACCGGCGCCGGCGACCGTCTGCTGTGCCGCGGACTCGTGGTCGACACCCGGGCGGTGCACGTTCTGCCGACGCGGGCCGCGCCGTCCTCGACGCCCCTCAGCGTGGTGATCGGCGGTCTGGGTCTTGCCGGGATCGCGGTCCTCGTCCATCCCGCGGTGCGGGGCTCTGGCGTCCCCTTCTGACCAGGCGACGGGCGTCATGTGTGGCTCATCTCGCTGCCGACGCCGATTCCCCACGACGCCAGCGACCCCACGGGCATCTCGATGGTGGCCGCCCGCCCCGGGAGCGGCCAGGTGGCTCCCGTTCCCGGACGAAGGGTGGCGGTCTTCACGACGCGACCGCGGCGGTCGACGATGGCGATGTCCAGAGGGTAGGCCATGCCGACCATGTGCACCGAGGGGCAGCGCGTGATCCACAGCGCACCCTCGAGCCCGGAGCTTCCCAGCAGGCCCTTGCGGCGGCTGCGGGGTGTGTCGGCGAGGACGAGCGGGGCGACGTCGCGTCCGTCGACGAGGAGGCGGAGCGGGCCGGGCCCGACGATGACGGCGCCGCTCATCGCGACCCCGCGATCACGCCGACGGCCGGGGCCGCCAGGACGAGGATCGCGCCCAGCGCCATGTGCGGGCCGAACGCGAGCGTCGACTTCCGGCCGGCGCCGCGGGCGGCGACGAGCCACACGGCCTGGACCGCCGCGGTCACGAAGCTCGCGAACACGCCGACGAACAGGTGGACCCAGCTCAGGTAGCCGAGCAGCATGCCCAGGCTCAGCGCCAGCTTGGCGTCGCCCAGCCCCATGCCGGATCCGCCGCCGATCAGGGCGAGCAGCGCGTAGGCGAGCGCCAAGGCGATGCCGCCGGCCCACGCCCGGACGACATCGTCGAACGAGGCATCGCCGAGGACGGCCAGCACGACGAGGAAGGCGCCGGTCGCCCCCGCGAGCGGGAGCGTGACGAGGTCGGGCAGGCGCCGGACGTCGAGATCGATGGCCGACAGGGCGCCCAGCGCGAGCGCGGAGGCCAGCACCAGACCGGCGAACAGCGGCCGGGACCACCAGGACACGGCCAGCAGCCCGCACGCCACCGCGAGCGCGGCGACGAGCCAGCCCGTCCGTCGGAGCGGGAGGTCGTCCTCGTCGAGGAGCCGATAGCCGCCGTCCCGAAGCAGGCGACGCACCACCAGGCCGCCGGTCGCGCCGATCAGCGCGCCGGCCAGCAGCGGCCAGGTCCACGGGGGCATCACGCGCACCCCGACCAGGGCTGCCACGCGGTGCCGTTCCAGAGTTCGCCGGACGCGGTGCTCTTGGACGCGTCCGTCACCGCCGCGGCCAGGGCGTCCGGTTCGAGGACGGGGCCCGTCAGCGCGGCCGGGCTTGCGTGGCCCGGGGAGTACGGCTGACGCGTGACCGTGCCCGCCGTGACGGCGGCGGTCCTGAAGGCGTCCAGCGCCGGGCCGACGGTCGCGGCCGACGCCGGCGTGGTGACCCTCGGGGCGACCGGTGCCGCGTAGGCGATGGGTTGCTGCACGCCGAGCGAGGCGAGCAGGTCGCTGGCCACCTGCGCGTCGGCGGCCGTCGAGACGCGCAGGCCGACCACGTGCGTGGCGCCCTGGCCGACGGCGTCCACCCGGCCGTCAGGCGCGACGGTGAGGCGTTCGACGGCGCTGGTGGTCCGCACGCCCGTGAGGTACCCCTTGTGGTCGCGCTCGAGTTCGACCACGAACTGCTCGGCGGCGCGACCGTCGCCGAGAGGCACGGACGCCGTCAGGTACTGCGTCCAGCTGCCGTCCTCGCGGTGCGCCGACCCCAGCGGCAGGATGCCCGGCCCGGCGTCGCCGAGCGACAAGGCCAGGTCGTACGCGTACGAGGACGGCTGGTCGGCGAGGTCGGCGGCGGTGAACGTGCTCGGCTGCGAGGGGGTGCGCTGCGACATGCCGAGGCCGTCGAGCAGGCCGTCGCCGGCGTCCGACCACACGTCGGCCACCGGGCTGCCTCCGGTGCCGAAGTAGCGGTCGTGGACGCCCTGGCGTCCGAGCCCGCCCAGCACGTCGGATGCCTCCTGCACGGATCCGGCGGTGTAGAGGGCCGATCGGCGCGCCCCGGCGAGCGCGTCGATGCGGCTCGTGGCCGCGGACGCCGCGGGCCAGGACGCGAGGGGGGCGCCGTCCAGCGGGGCGACGATGCGGAAGGCGCCGCCGCCGGTCTGCTCCACGAGCGCCGTCCGCCCGCTGCCGATCGAGACCTGGAACGCCGAGCGGGTGGCGCCCAACGGCCCTGACATGCCCGGCGAGCAGGCCGGCGGCTCGTCCGCGTTGGCCTTCGGAACGCCCAGTGGTGCCACGCAGTCGCCGCCGGTGATGGTGCAGACGGCGTAGCGAACGGTGGCGGCGATGGGGTCGGGGGCGACGGCGATCGCGATGCCGCCGATGACGGTGCTGGCCACCAGCGCCAACCCGATGTACTCGAGGCTCCCCAGGCCCGCCTCTCGACGCGGAGTCATGGCCGGATCCTGAACGTCGCCAGCACCTCGGGCAGCCCGCTGCTGTCGAAGGTGTCGAACGGGCCGAAGGCGACGACCGAGTAGATGGTCCCGTCGGCGCGCTGGGCCATCAGCTGCCAGACCTCGCGGAAGGTTCCGGTCCCGCGGACGCCCTCGCGCCAGCTGATCAGCTGGGCCTGCGCGGCGTCCGGCCAGGCGAGGCCGATGCGCTCGACTTCGTGGTGCTCTTCCCGCAGGCGCAGTTCGAGCGCCGCCGCCTGGTCGGCGAGCGGCTGGGTCGGCGAGCTCTCGACGACCACGGCGACGGCCACCTCGAGGGGGCCGTCGGGGTTCGGCCGCGACCAGCGCGCCACGGTGACACGGTCGAGGTCGCCGCGCTCCTCCTCGTACGGCGCCGGGACCTGCATCGTGAACAACGGGTGTTGGATCGTCCGGTCGCGCAGGCTGGTGCCGTCGGACGGAGTGAGCCGCGCCTCGGACGGGGCCGGGGTCGGCAGTGTCCCGGGTGTCGTCGGGGTGGCGCAGCCGGACAGCAGCAGGAGCCCCGCCAGTGCCGCGTAACGGACGGCGGGGGCGAGTTCGACCAGGGGTGTGGCCATGCCGGGCAGGGTACCAAACCGGCCGCGCCGTCGGCGGATCCTCACGAGCAGGCCGACCACGGCACCCACCGGTTTCCGTCCCAGTACTCGGCGCTGCGAACTTCGTTCTGAACGCCTTCGGCCGTCACTTCGACACCGACCTTGCCCATGAGCTTCCCAGACAGGTTCAGTGCTCCGTCCCAACCGTTCTTGTCGTAGGTGACACGGTTCATCTGGCCCTGCTCTTCGGCTAGTTCCATGAATCCGCCGAAATAGGTCGGATCCCACATCAGCCGGGTGGCGGCGTCTTGGCGTTCCTGGGTGGTCAGGGGGAGATGGTAGGACGTGATGCTGTGCTCGTCAGCGCCCTCGCTCGTGTAGTTCAGGGTGATGCCGGTGCGGTTTCCCTTGGCGTCGTACGTCTCCTCGGTGTACATCGTCCCGGTGCCGCCGACCTGTCCATACGCCGTCGCGGCGCTGGCGGACGCCTGGAGAGTTCCGTTGATCTGGGTGACCACCTCGGTCGAACCGTCGGCGAACTGCGTGTACCCACGCATCGTGCCGAACCCGCCTTGCGCGTCCAACCCCATGAGTGCGTAGGTGGTGAGGTGGGCGCTGGCGTCCGCGCTCAGACCGCCGTAGTGAACGGTGGCCGCCGGAACCGGCGGCCGCTGCAGGCCGAGCCACTCCGCCATTTGGTCGCTGACACTCGAATAAATCGGGCCGAAAAGAGGACTGTTGCCGACGGTCGCGTCACGGGCCTGCTGGTAGACGGCCCACGACTCGATGGTTGCCGCCTCGTCCTCCGACTGGACGACGTAGACCTCTGCGGAGCCCAGGCCGAGATGTGCTTCGGCGCCGGCATTGGCGTCGTGGCCGTAGCTCGATCCGTTGGCCTCGACCCTCAGATCCCACCCGACGCCGGTTTCGACGCCGATCTTGCCGCCACGGTCCACGGTCACCCGATAGTTGCCGTTGCTCAATCGTTCGGTGACCACTGAGATGTCCGTGCCGCCGCTGACGCCGGCCGAGATGCCGAGCGTCCCGCCCCAGCCGTCTTGCGAGATCACGCAGGGTTCCGTCGGGACGTGGGGATCGACCGTGCCGGCGTCACAGGAGACGCCGGCGGCGACGAAGATGTTGCAGAGCGCCTGGCGCATGGCCTCACCGACCCTGGTCGGTGAGGTGGCGGTCACGATGGCAGCGATGATGATCCCGATGAGGACTGTCACGCCGACGTACTCGAGCGAGGTCGCGCCGCGGTCGCGTCGGGTCACGGTGACCTCCTGGCCATGGGTAGGTGAAGCATGGCCAATCCTTCCAGCCGGCGTCGGCGGCGTCATGAGCCCTCGGGCCCAACGGCGGTTGGGTCCGAGGACACGTCCGCGGCCGGCGGGAAGTGCCCTAGCGTGGGGTGCCGCAGCTTCGAGGAGACCCGCCGTGCCCACACTGACAGACGACCAGCCCCTCAGCCTCGGGCGCCTGGTCGTGATGGCCTTTCTCACGGCGACCGTCGCCTTCGGCGCGTCCTTCGTGGCAGCAACGGCGGGATCCGTGCAGGGTTCGATCGTCCTCGGCATCCTGCTCCGCGGCGTCGCCGGCGTTTCGGTCGTGGCCCTGGCGGCGTTCTGGCACTCCTCGTCACCGGCCGGGATTCTTCCCACCGCCGGCGTCGCGGTGGCCTCCTACCTGGTGAACCCGTTGTCGTGGTCGGGCAAGGCGCTGTTCGGCCAACTCATCGACGGACCCGTTGTGGCGTTCGTGCTGGACGGCGTCGTGTGGGTGGGCCTCTTCGTCGGCGTCGCCTGGGGCCGCCGACGTCTGCTCTCGTCGCCGTCCTGAACGCGCCGTCAGCGCCGCTCGACGTCGGCCGCGCGGCGCATCGCGAATCCCACGGCGGTCATGCCGGACGAGACGACCACGCCGAAGGCCAGGATCCCCACGGTTGCCCAGAGCTCGACGGTCCGGTCGCGGACGGCGCGCAACCCGCCCAATCCGTCCTCGGTGCAGGTGAACGACTCGCCCGACTCCGGGGATGAGATGAAGACCGGCGCGAAGACGGCCGGGCCGGCGAGGTGGCCGTAGCGACGCACGTAGGGGTGATCTCGGTAGGGGGCATGGCTGCCAGGGTAGGCGGATCGGGCATGATGGCCGCATGCAGATGCGACGTGTTGTCACCCTCGGACTCGTCGCGTTCCTCGGTTTCGCTGTGACCGCGTGCTCGACCACCCCGGCCGGACCGTCCCCGTTGTCCCCCGAGTTGGAGGCCATCCGCCCCAGCCAATCCCCGCCGGCCCAGGCATCCCCGGCGGCCGGGCCGAACGGATTCTCCGACGTCGCCGGCGACGGCTACACGATGAGCATCCCGCCGGGCTGGACGGAGGCGCCGCGAGGCAACAGCCCGCTCCAGGCCATCTACCGGTCGCCCGACGACGAGCGGACGCTGATCGGGGTCACCGTGGATAAGGACCCCCAAAGCGGGGCGATCGCCCAGTCGAAGGTCGCCGAGGCGGGCAACCGCTCCAAAGGGGCGACTGATGCCGTGCGCAGCGAAGTCTCCTGGCCCGGCGCGGAACGCGCCGTCATGATGGAGTGGCGCTTGAGGGTGGGCGGGCCCCAGGGTCCCGAGTTCCGCTACCGCCAACTCATGATCGAGGTGAACCCGTCGCTCCTGGTGAGCGTCGTCGGCATGGCGCCCACCAGCGAGTTCGACGAGTCCGGGATCGCGGCGGCGATCCAGACCTTCCGCGCGCAGCCCTGAGGTTCAGCGCGGCGCGCGGTCGACTGCGCGGCGCATCGCGAATCCCAGGGCGGTCATGCCGACGGAGGCGAGCGTGCCGAGCACGAAGAGCCCGGCGATCACCCAGAATTCGATGGTCCGGTCGCGGACGGCGCGCAGGTCGCCGAGTGCCGTGCCTGCGCACGTGAACGAGTCGCCGGATCTCGTATTCGTGAGTGCGGTGACCGGGTACCAGGTGGTGCCGTCGAGCGTCACGGGCCGCGAGGCGGTCCGCTTGGTTCCCCAGCGGTAGAGCGACCCGTCGACCCGATGGACCTGGCAGGTGGCGGCGTCCTTCGCGACCGGGGTGCTGGACAGGACGACGAGTGCCCCTCGGGCCTTGCCCGGCTCTTCCAGGGAGATCGGTTGTCCGGGCACTCCCTGTGCCACGAGCGTCCGGGAATTCAGTGCCGCCGTGGGAATCATGACGAGGGCGCCGATCAGAAATCCGACGATGCCGACGATGAAGACCGGCGCGAAGACGGCCGGACCCGAGAGGTGGCCGTAGCGACGGACGTAGGGGTGGTCGCGATAGGGGGGCATGGCGACCAGGGTAACGGTAGGGGCATGGGGCACGAGTTGGAGCAGCCCTGACTCAGCCGAGCGGCTGGCGTCCGAGCGTGCCGACCAGCGACTCCAGGCGCTCCGGCGAGGCCACCCGCGCCACATACGCTTCCGCCTCGGCCAGCCGGTCGGTGAGCCCGATGCGCTGCGCCGCCTCCGAGTCGCCCGCGTGGGCCTCGAAGTCGCGCAGGTCGGCCAGGCCGAGCTGGGCGAGCTTGAGGTCGGCGGCCTGCTTGGCGGCGAGACGCTCGGCGTACCACTCGGAGGACAGCACCGACGCGCGGGTGAACTGAGCCCGGAACGCGTCGTCCGCGAGCGTGAGCCCGTCGGCGGTCGCACCGAAGGCCATGATCTCCATCAGCGCGCGCAGCGGCGGGATCGCGAACTGGATCGTGTCGTCGTCGAAGTACGCCTGCGCCACCCGCTGATGCGTGGTCACGATGACGTCCATCGACTCGGCGAAGGTGTCGAGATCCTGCAGTTCGGGGGCGAGCATCTCGGCGGGGAACACCGCGTTCGGGTGCTGGAAGATCCGGGCGAAGAAATGCGTCGCGAACGCCTCGTTCATCCGGTAGCCCAGCCGGCTGGCCTCCACCCGCGTGCCCTTGTGCTCGAAGTCCTCCAACTTGTCGAGGTAGCCCTCGGCGATCAGCGACGACGCGCTGCGCTCCTCGGGTGTCATCCGGCTGAACAACTCGGGGACGAGCATCGAGAAGTCGTGATCGATGCGCATCTTCGGGCCGATGTAGCCGGCTGAGCTGAGCCAGCCGTCGTAGCCGGTGAGCACGAACGACAGCAGGGCCGCGTTGAGGTCGAAGACGGCAGGCAGCGCGTTGAACGGCGCCTTGGTCATCGCACCCTCGGAGCCCGCGCCCGTGGTGGACGGCGACTTCCCGGTCATCGAGCTGATGAACTCCATGAACAGTTCGGGCAGTTCCATGTAGTGCAGCGGGTTGTAGGTGCACAGCGGCGGCACGCCGGGTTCGGCCGGGTTGTTGCGGCGTCCGGCGGCGACCACGTCGACGGGCACCGGGCACTCCTCGGCCGACGGCAGCTTGTGCAGCAGGTGCACGGCCACGTCGGCGGACGCCGTGGCCTCCGGATTCGACAGGTCGGGACGAACCTGCAGGTAGCGCGGGTTCTTGCTGCGCTTGCCGTTCACCAGACGCGGGTTGGCCGAGCAGACGAAGTAGCGCGGGCTGACGCCGTCCGGACGTTCGGACGCCTCGGCGATCAGGTCGGCCATGGGCTCGGTGAACTGGCTGTACGCGACGACGTCGTTGACCATCGCGCGGGCGTCCGCTCCGGACAACGGCTCGAAATTCGAGGTGAAGGTGCCCGGCTGGGCCATGTCCTTCTCGGTCTGCTTGTCGTAGCCGCGGTGGATGGCGTCGTCGGGACGCTGGAACAGCAGGTTCTCGCAGTTCTGGACGACCTTGCGCGAGCGGTCGCCGACCGTCTGGTCGGCGCAGGGGATCGCGCCGGCGGGCACGACGATGGACGCCGTGATGTCGTCCTCGGTCTGCACTTTGAACGCCGCCGAGAAGTCGGGACGCAGGCTGAACAGCCGCCACGAGCCGTCCGGCTCGAAGCCGACGCGCAGGTAGTTGGCGACGATCTCGCTGCCGTCGAGCCGCAGGGCGTTGCCCGCGCGGCCGTTGAGCGTCCGGACGCCGAAATGCTTGCGCCACTGGGTGCCCCACGTCGGCTCGTAGAACCGCTTGACGGTGAAGACGAGTTCCTTGACGTGCGGGGCGATGCGTCCCAGCAGTGCGTTGTGCTCCTCGGAGTAGTCAGTGGATCCGGTCAGGAGCTTGATGACCGAGCCCAGGCTGCGCTCCTCGCTGAGAATGCCGCGCTTGTCGATGCCGTTGCGCGCCGGATCGGCGAACCGTCCGGACCAGTCGCGGTCGATGAGTCCGGCGACGACGTCCAGGTCGGCCTCCAGGTTCGCCACGTAGCTGCTGCCGAACACGAACGCGTCCAGGATCGACTTGCTGATCTCGCTCTTGCCGCCGCCGGACACCGTGGCGGGCTTGTGCGCGTGGGTGGGCGTGGGAACCGTGCCGACCAGGTGCCAGGCCGTCTTGTCGGTCTCGCGGTGCTTGGCGTGGACGCGGTAGCCGTTCGGCAGCAGGTAGTGCTGGTCGGCGAGGAGGGGGATGCTGCCGCGCCCCTCGTCGGTGTCCCAGGCGATGGTCTGGGTGCGCATCGAGAACGTCGCGTGCCGCGGGATCAGCGTGAGGTGCGTCCAGACCTTGTCGATCGCGTGCCCGTCTGGCTGCAGCTCGAAGCGCTCAGGATCGCGCGCGACGGCGTCCGCGACGGTGTAGCCGTCGGGCGTGCGGTCGTCGGTCCACTCGACGCCGAGGTTGTAGGCCGGGAAGCAGATCGCGCCGCCGGCGTGCTCCTCCTCGGCGCTGCCGAGCAGGTTCGCGGAGTAGGAGATCTGGGTCTTGACCTCTTTCTTGCAATACCCGAAGTAGTTGTCGGCGATCACGGTGGCGATCACACCGCGCTCGTCGCGGACGCACAGCTTGAACGCCTGACCGCCGTTGTACAGCTCGTCCTCGGAGTTCCAGCACTGACCGTCGCGCTTCTGTCTGTCGGTGGCCTCATCGACGTGCGGCAGGCCGAGTTCGGACTTGGTCAAGGCGGTCAGGTGCGGCGCCAGGACGACGAGGCCGCTGTGACCGGTCCAGTGGCGCGGATCGAGCGAGGCGTCGTTCTCGGGCAGGTACGGGTCGCCGCCGTTTCCGAAGATGCCCTCCACGAAGTCGAGGTTGGCGACAAGGCCGCCGGGGACGATGAAGTGCACCTCGAGGCTGCGGGCGGTGGTGAACCCGGGAACCTTGGGCTGCACGGCCGGACGCAGCAGCAGCGACACCCAGCACTCGGCCGGGGTGGGGGCATTGCTGGACCAGGGCAGGCGCATCGTGTCGGCGGGCGGGGCGAACGCGGCGGCGAAGATGCGCGCGGCCACGTCGCGGTCGACGGCGATCTTGTCGGCGGGGATCGGCAGCCCGCCTTCCACGACGTGGAAGACGCCGGCCGTCGTGCGACGATCGTTGGCCGGGTTGTGCAGGACGCCGTTGGCGAGCCGGTAGCTGGACAGCAGGTGCGAGGAGAACTCGTCGGCGTCCCGGGGCAGCGACAACTGCCGGGCGAGGCCGGGCTGGTCGAGCACGAGCGTGCGCCGGGGGAGACGCGGCTGAGAGGAGGCGCCGGCGAAATAGTCGTCGAGGAAGGTCTGGATGCGCAGATCGGTGGGGCACAGCCGGTCGGCGAGACGACGGGACATCTCCCGCTGGCGCGCCAGGAGCGGGGCGACGGTGATGTCGTTGGCGAAGTCGTCCTCGTCGACCATGGGCTGGCCGATCAGGTTCAGTCGCAGGTTGATGGCTGCCGAGAGCGTGTCCATGGCCCCATTGTTGTCGCTACGACCGATACCGACCTCGGCGTTTCAGGAATTTAACTCTGGTTGTAGAACGACCCCGTCAGGTGCTCCTGGTCGTCGATGGCGGTCACGCCGGGCGGTGCGAGGATCAACGCGTAGGCCGTCACCTTGTCGATGTCGCCCTGCATCCCGAACACCAGCCCGGACACGAAGTCGACCAGGCGGTGGCGGTCCTCGGCGCTCAGACGCGTGAGGTCGAGGACCACGATGTCGCCGTCGCGGAACCGCTCGCCGATGAGGCGCGATTCCCGGTACGAGGTGGGATGAAAGACCGCGATGCTGCGGGCCTGAGGCATCGGCCGCTCCTTTCCAGCGCCTCCATCCTCGCAGAGCGCGGCGGCGCACCGACCTCGACCCGCCCCTGAGAGTTGCTCAGAAATTGCTGGTGGACTCTCAGCATGCTGCCTAGGGTGCGAGAAGCCGCACACCCGTTGGAGGTCCCCATGCCCGTCCCTCGCCTTGTCGCCCGCGCGATCGCGACCACCACGGCGGTCGGAGGCCTGATGTTCGTGGGCCTGATCGCCGCCCCGCACGCGACCGCGTGGGACGTGACCGTCTGGGACCGCGTCGCCGCGTGCGAGTCGAGCGGCAACTGGTCGATCAACACCGGCAACGGCTACTACGGCGGCCTTCAGTTCTCGGCGTCCACATGGAAGGCCTTCGGCGGCCAGGCCTACGCGTCGCAGGCGAACCAGGCCACCAAGGCGCAGCAGATCGCCGTCGCCCGCCGGACGCTGCACGCGCAAGGCCCCGGGGCCTGGCCGACCTGTTCGGTGCGGGCCGGCCTGACCCGCGAGAACGGCGGCGCCGCTTCCGACGCCCAGCCGCTGGGCGCCGACGGATCGTCGAGCAGTGGTCAGTCGTCGGGCAGCAGCCAGCTCGCGACCGGCGGCGCACTCGCGGTCGACGGCGTCCTGGGCCGCAAGACGATCGCGGCCATGCAGAAATGGGTGGGCGCCGACGCCGACGGTGTCTGGGGATCGACGACCACGCGCGCCCTGCAGTCGAAGGTGGGAGCGACGCAGGACGGGGTCCGCGGCCCCGAGACGACTCGCAAGACCCAGCAGGTCGTCGGCGCGACGCCGGACGGCACGTGGGGGCGGGCGACCACGCGGGCCCTGCAGGGCTACCTCAACGACCAGTCGGACTGATGGCCAGGCATCTCCCGGAACGCCCCCTGGGGCGTCCCGGGATTCGCTTCACTCGCGCGGGGCGCGGGCTGACAATGGTGACATGACGAGCACACCTCCGTACGGTCCCTATTCCTCTGGCACGCCCCAACCGACCTCGGACGAGCGTCTGTGGGGGATCCTCGCGCACCTGTCCGCCCCGATCGCCTCGGTGATCTCGGTGGGCTGGCTGACGGTCGTCGGCCCGCTGGTGGTCTGGATCCTCTACAAGGACAAGTCGGCCTTCGTCCGCAACGCGGCGGCGGGCGCCTTCAACTTCACTCTGACGATGTGGCTGGTCAGCCTGGTCGGCTGGATCCTGAGCATCACCATCGTGTTCGCGGTGATCGGCATCCCGATGATCATCATCGGCGCCCTCGGTTCGATCGTCCTGGGCATCGTCGGGGCCGTCAAGACCGCCAACGGCGAGGCCTTCACCTATCCCTGGCAGGTGTCCGTCCTGTCGTGAGCGACAGGGACGCGACCGGATCGCGTCCGTGCCTACGATCGGAACCGTTGCGCACGAAATTTCGTAGGCAACGGTTCCGATCGTGCGCGCGGGTGGTCGACCCGTACTCGGCGTCGTGGCGCTGAAGCACCTCATCGAGTCGCGCCGGGCCTGAGGTCCGGAATCCTGGCCGCGTCGCCGTTCGTGTCGCCCGGGTTCCGTACCGCCGCCCGGGTTCCTACGCGGGCGGCGGTGCGGAACCCGGGCGGCGTGTCGGGCGGTGGTGTGGAACCTGGGCGGCCCTCAGGCGCCGAGCTCGTGGCCCCGGACATGGGCAGGGCCCGCAGCCTGACGATGCTGCGATGAAGCGCGGCGCTCGTGGCGGCGTCGCGGACGGTGATCCGGATCCACTGTGGGCCCAGGCCCGGGAAGGTCTCGCCGCGGCGGACGGCGAATCCCATCTCGGCGAGGCGCTCCCGCGGCTGGGAACCCGCGGCGGAGGCGTCCACCAGGACGAACGGGGCGCGCGGCTGGCCCGCCGCAGGGAAGCCGGCGAGCGCTAGTTCTTCGACGAGCACCCCCCGGTCGCGGTCGGTCCGCTCCGCGACCTGGGCGGCGTGGGCGCGACCGGCGTCCGACGCGCAGGCGACCACGGCGGCTGCTGGGCGGACAGCCGTGCGATCAGCGCCGGATCGCCGACCACGCACCCGGCCCGAAGACCTGGGACGCCCCACAGCTTGGTCGCCGAGCGCAGCACCACGACGCCCGCCATGGCGGGCCCGATCAGCGTCTCCGGCTCGCCCGGCACGAAGTCCATGAACGCCTCGTCGACCACCACCGTGCGTCCCGGCCGTGCGAGCGCGCGGAGCAGCGCCGCCGCATGGAAGTGGCGCGCCCTGCCGGGGTCTCGCACGGCACGGCCAGCCGGGCGCTGAACGGCCACCCCAAGGTCAGCCCGCAGGCGCGCGGCGGTGGTCGACGCCGCGCGTGAACTCGGCTACGTCCGTGACCTGCGGGCCGCCGACCTGGCGAGTTCGCGGACGACCACGATCGGCCTGCTGATCCGGGTCGCCGAGCGCCCCTTCTACGGCGAGCTGGCGGCGCGGATCCAGGCGGAGACCGACGAGCGGGGCGTCGACCTGCTCACGGTCAGCGGCGGCGACGACGTGGCGCACCAGGCGCGTGCGGTGCAGACGCTGCTCGGGCACGGTGTCGGCGGCATCCTCATCGCGTCCGGCCGGGCGGCGGCCCAGACCGTCGAGTACGCGGCGTCGTTCGTGCCGACCGGCACGATCGGCGTCGGCCTCACCCGGCCCGGCGTGGAGCGGTGAACATCGCGACCGAGACCGAGGTGGGTCTGGCCGAACAGGTGGCGCGCGCCGGTCACCAGCATGTCGTGGTGACGGCGTCCAGCAACAAGCTCGCCTACGCGCTGCAAGCCCGCACCGCCAACTTCATCACCAGCTCGTGGTGGCGGGCGTCAGGACGACGATCGTCGCGAGATCGAGCGAGCGGACCGCGCAGTTCCGCGACGGCCTGCGGCAGGCGTTGGGCGCCGGTGCCACCGCAGTCATGGCCGGTGAGGATCCCGCCGCCGTCAGGATCCTCGTGTACCTGGACGAGTCGGGGATCCGCTGCCCCGAGCATGTGTCGGTGACGGGGTTCGACGGCATCGGGGTGTACCGGTCGCCGTTGTTCGGCCTCACCACCATGGCGCAGCCGGTCGACCAGCTCGCCAAGCAGGCCCTGGCGCTCATGGAGAAGCGCCTGCGCGGCGACCAGATGGGCGTCGCCGACATCCGGCTGCCCGGGCGGTTCATCCGCGGTCGCACGCTGGGCGCGCCGCCCAGCTGAGTCGGCAGGGTGAGGGTGGTGGCTCCGAGGCGCGAGCACCACTCCCGCTCCGTGCAGGACTCCGTCGCGAACTGCATCAACGACGCCAGCAAGACCCGGCCGGACTGAGCGAGAACCCGCCGCTGGTGGCGCCACGAGACCGGCAGCCCCCGCGATCGAACGCATCCTGCGCCGAGCTCTCCGCTCCCTCCTAGCGAGTTTCCGGCGGTTTCGAAAGCGGCGCCGATCAGGCGAGTATGCGTCGTCTACCGGTGGCCACTCCCGGGGAGCAGGCCCAACTCGGACACTCTGATCACGAGCGTCGTCCGACTGCTGACACCGACGAGACGCATCAACCCAGAGATACGGTGCTTGATTGCCGAGTCTGAGCGGTGAAGCAGCTTGCCGATCTCGACGTTGGTCAGTCCGTCGCGCACGTGCCTCAGCAGTTCCCGGTCTTCGGCCGTGAGGTTGGCAAGTTCGGGCGGAATCACACGTGCGTCGATCAGTGTGCTGACGTGGGGTGAAAGCACCGACAAGCCTGCTGCCGCTGCTCGGATGGCGGCCACGAGCGACGTACTCATGCCTGTCTTGGCCACGAACCCGATCGCTCCCGCTTCCAACATGCGTCGAGCCTCGTCGTCCGTTGCCATCGAGGTCAGTGCGAGGACCTTTCCACCGACCGAAGCGGCAACCAGCGCACGCGTTACATCAACACCGTCCAGGTCGGGCATGTGAACGTCGACGAGGGTCACGTCGGCCTGGTCTCCCGCTGCAGCCTTGACAGCCGCGACCCCGGAGTCGTGACATGCGACGACATCGAGTCCGGAAGCGATGAGGAGGCGCGGCAGTAGTTCAAGGATCGCTACGTCGTCGTCGACGATGACGACCCGGACGGCGTCTCCGGCGATGATTGTGGAAGTGTGATGAGCGTTGTCCATTTCGTGCCTTCCTGACTGACCGTCAGACTGCCGCCGAGAGCATCTATACGTGTGCGCATACCCGCAAGACCCAGGCGTGGGTAAAGCGGATGCATCTGTGGGTGATCATCGCTGGCTGGCTTGATGCCGTTCGTCAGCGCCACCTCAATCGTGGCTCCGCTGGTGATCACGATATCGCACGGCACGCCGCGTTGTGCGTGGCGTTGGATGTTCGCGATGGCCTCGTCGAAGACGCTGCTAAGAACCACCGCGGTCTGGCCGGTCAGTCGATCCAGGTCGCCCTCGACTTGGACCGACGCGGGGATGTGGAGCTGGGCGAGGGCTACGCGTGCATTGTTGAGCTGTTCGGAGAATGGGCGTCCGAGGGCACTCGCCTCGCTCGTTCCCTCTGGCTCCTGCAAGGCCTGCATTGTCAACCGGAGTGCTGCGCTGGCTTCCTGAATGGCATCGATCGCGTGGGCAAGATCGCGTGAATCGGTCGGTGTTTCCACCAGCTGAGCCAGGAGAGAGGCATGGCTCAGATGTCGGGCGACGTCGTCGTGGAGCGACAGCGCCAGGCGCTGACGTTGTTGCGCCGCGGCAACGCGTGTCTCTGCCACCAGCGCGCGTTCGCGGACAGCATATGCCCCACCGGTCAACCAGGCCGCCGCGAACAGAGCACCCCACACGATGGCGGACGCCGCCACCGTCGATCCATCGGTATAGTCGCCATACTGCAGTACACAGATGACGCCGAGGTACAACGCGGTCAGAAACCGTCTCTCCGGCTTGCGTTTCCGTACGCCCATTCCGAACACCACGACCAGTGGTGCGTACAGCCCGACATCAAGCCAAGACTCGGGGGTCGTGAGATAGACCAACAGGGCGAGAGCCAATGTCGTGCCGCCCGGACGGGGCCATCGCAGGGCTGCTGCCGCCACAGCGAGCATCGGAAGATCAACGACCAGCGAGGACGGCCGACTGATGGCGAGGGCAGATCCCAGCGATAGGAGGACCAACATGCCCAGCAGCGCATACTCAAGTTGAGCGGTCAGTAAGAACGACACGCTAGACCGCGGTAGGTCGCGGGCAGGCTGCTTGGTCACCTCCTCAGTCTACGAGCTGCGGAAATCGGCGGGTGGCGACGACTAGGCCGCTGTGCTGGAGCCGTGATCGAGACCGTCGAAATCGCCGCCGACCAGGCCGAACGACGAGGAGAGGACCTGGCCGTCGTGGTGCGTGCCGCGCTGGAGCCGTGGTCGCACCCGCGTGATGTCGAGCGCCTCGATGGCACACGCGAGTCTGCCGGGCCCCAAACTAACCGAATACAATGCCCAGGATTAGGCCGATGATGCCCGCTGAGGAATAGGCCATCGCGACCGCAAAGATAGACCCGACCGACGTCCTGCGTCCGCTGGGCGTGACTTCTTTAGAGTTCCACAAGAGAATGATCCATGACGCAACTATTGCAAGAATGCCCCAGGTGTTCCGCAGCAGCAGGAAAGTGGGCCACGAGCTTTCCATCGGATTTCCACCGGATTCTTGAACGAGATAGGTGCGGCGCGTCCCACTGTTGGTTTCTGCGGTGGACATGGTTGAAGCCAATTCGCGTAGCTCTCCATCCGTGCAATGGCACGAAAGGGTGCGGATTGCCTCGCGTACGTCCTCCAAGCCTCGGAACTCGAGTGTACGCGCGGCGTCTTGGGGCGGCACGGTTCCTGGCATCCCGCTGGTGCCAACAAATAGAAGTTCAGGTGAATGGTCCGAAGGTGTGCTGTCGGCGCCTGCCAAGCTATCTCGACGGATGGTGAGTAGTGACAAAGGGTGGGCCTCCATCCAGGATAGGAGGGTGCGCAGTCCGGGCACCTCGGATGCTCTTACGGATACGTACCCCTTCACCATTGTGGCGTGTGGGTCAATGGTGCGGATGGCGGCGTTCGCAACGCGTGGAAGGTGTGTCGAAGCCTGTTCCACAAGCCCATACGTGAGTCCGATGGTCGGCAGGAGCGAGGCGGTGAATACGATGACCAAAGTCGTCAGGTGGGCCGGGAATGGAAGCCGTTCCTTGGCTGCCTCGCCGCCCCTCGCGATGTCGTAGAGTTGCGGCCTTTCGCGAAATGTCCATATTCCCGAAGCCAGCCCTGCAATGGATGCGAGGGCGCCGCAGATCAGAATCCACTCCAGTCTTGTTGTCAGGTGAGGGGTCATCCATAAAACGGCTCCTAGGCTGCCGGCGGACGCCGCCAGCGTTCCAGGAAGAATGGCGGCCGCCTTCTTCCTAGTGGTGCCGGGGGTAGTCCGGGATCCTACCAGATCTCCACGCGCGAGGGCCATGTCGCGGAGAGTGGCGCACCCAGCGAAGATTACGACGCACGCGTAGGCTCCGAGCGCCACCTCGAAATGATTCCGCCCTGCCGCATAGATGTCGGCATTGTGAATCGTCATGCCCCGGGCAAGAAACAGGTCATCGAGTTCCGCACGCGTGGGTGTCTGACTTCCCGCGAAGAGGTATATTCCTTCTCCAAACGGCTGGAGTTCCGGTCCGCTCACAATGGCGGGTGACACTCCATCGAAGACGAGATTCTCGGTAATCGTCCCCGCAATTCGCGAGCCGGGCAATGCGCGAGTTGCCGCCGTCTGATCGAGGACTGAAGGGACGCATACGGAATCAGTTCGCCCGGCAATTAATGCGTAACATGGCTCGAGGGCTTCGAAAGCCGGTTCTTCGAACTGTAGCACCGTGATCACGTCGGGGTAGACCGTCGGACTGAAGGCTATGGAGATCCGCCTGTTGCGGGCGAACTCAGCCAGGTCTTCGTTGAGCCGTGCGGCGTGTGGTTCTGATCCCCAACTTGAAGCCGATATGCGAACGGTGTCGGTGATTGAACCCAGCACCTCGCTGCGCCGCCTGTTTGGGGACTCCATAACGAGAAATGTGGAATAGTAGAGCAGTGAAGTGAGGCAAATGGTCAGCGCGACGAACGGTAGTGATATCCGAGTTGCGCGAGTTCCTGCGGCAAGGCCCAGGATTTCGCGAATCCTAGACAATTGCCGGATTTATTCTGGCCGTGGTGATGTTGAAGATCGTCTTGGGGGCCCCGGGGTCGAGGGAATCCCAGGCGCTGGTCCTCACCTCTGGGCCAGCTACCCAGTAGCCGGGACTAGAGGTGGCGTTGCTACAGACCTTGCTGCTGATCACTACGCCTCCGCGAGTGTACCAGATGCACACCTGCACGATTCGTTGACCTGAGTAGATGTTTGCGGCAGCCTTGGCCTTGCCGGAGTAGTGAAGTTGCACAGTTTCGGTGCTGATTGCGTAGCTGGAATCCCAGGTGGCCTGCGGGCCGACCGAGGGTTTCCCATTCGCGAACTGCCTCACGACATCAGGGCCGCCAGGAGAGACCTCGACTTGCTCGTGATCAACTACCAACCCGCTCTCAGGGCCATAGGTGGTGCCGTCGATCTTGAGTTTCTCCGTCGCGCCGTGCGCCAAGGGTACGGCCGACGCGGGCAGGCCGACGGCGACCATCAACGCTGCACAGACGGTCATGGCTACGTGGCGCCATATTCCTATACTCGACATTCTTCCTCCAGGTCAATTCACGGTTATGATTCTCGGTGTCTTCTTGAAGTTCTCAAGGCGCTGGATAGATGCAAGTCCCCCGCCGTGCATCTGCGACATCTTGGTGGTTGCGTCTGGTCAGGCGATCAATCGCGGCGCGCCGACGTGGCGACGGTGCCACGATCGCGATTAGTGTCATTCATGAGAACCATGGTAGGTGGCGGGAGGGTGGCAGGGGGAGGGAGATCTGGATCATTACCCGATCAGGCAGTGTTGTGGGGATTCGTTGCCCGATCGGTCATGATTGGTACTCGCCGACTAGCCATCCAGGCATGTGGGACCAGACGTCACCCATTTGTGCAGCAGTCCGGATGGCAAGATTCCGGAGTCTGCCAAGGATGGCGTGGGTCAAGCAAAGTCGTTGCTTCGTTGAGGGTCGGCCATGACTATGCGCGTAGCCTGGCGATGCTGCGATGAAGCGCGGCGCTCGTGGCGGCGTCGCGGACGGTGATCCGGATCCACTGTGGGCCCAGGCCCGGGAAGGTCTCGCCGCGGCGGACGGCGAATCCCATCTCGGCGAGGCGCTCCCGCGGCTGGGAACCCGCGGCGGAGGCGTCCACCAGGACGAACGGGGCGCGCGGCTGGCCCGCCGCAGGGAAGCCGGCGAGCGCTAGTTCTTCGACGAGCACCCCCCGGTCGCGGTCGGTCCGCTCCGCGACCTGGGCGGCGTGGGCGCGACCGGCGTCCGACGCGCAGGCGACCAGGGCGGCCAGCGCCGGCGTCGACACCGACCACGGCGGCTGCTGGGCGGACAGCCGTGCGATCAGCGCCGGATCGCCGACCACGCACCCGGCCCGAAGACCTGGGACGCCCCACAGCTTGGTCGCCGAGCGCAGCACCACGACGCCCGCCATGGCGGGCCCGATCAGCGTCTCCGGCTCGCCCGGCACGAAGTCCATGAACGCCTCGTCGACCACCACCGTGCGTCCCGGCCGTGCGAGCGCGCGGAGCAGCGCCGCCGCATGGAGCGCACCGGTCGGGTTGGTCGGATTGCCGACGAGGACGAGGTCGGCGTCCTCGGGGACGGCAGCCGGATCGAGCGCGAAGCCCTCCTCGGCGCTGGTCGGCACCCGGGTGACCCGGACGCCGGCGCGCCGCAGCGCCGCCTCGCCCTCGGTGAACTGCGGATGCACGACCGCCGCATGGCCGGCGCTGATCCCGCGCGCGACCAGGGTGGACGCCTCCGCGGCGCCGGCCGTCGGCAGCACCCAGGACTCATCGACGCCATGCCGCACCGCAAGCGCGGCGCGTGCCGGCGCCGGATCGGGGTAGCGCGACCAGTCGGACGCCGACGCCACGACCGCCTCGATCAGCCAGTCGGGCGCGGGGGAGTGCACGTTCACCGCGAGGTCGACCAGCCCGGGCGCGATGTCGCGATCGCCGTGGTGATCCAGGTCGACGGGCCCGTCGAGCGGGACGGCCGTGCTCGACGCGGACGCGGCAGGAACCGGACCTACGGCGAAGCGGGGCGAGGCCGGAACCGGTCGGGCCGGGCCGGGGGCCGTCCGCCAGCCGCCGCCGGATCGCAGCGCGTAGGCGGCCGCGGCGTCCGCGAAACGCTGCGCGAACTCAGGCGATCCGGCCCAGTGCAGGTGCTGGTAGGCGGCGTGCACGGTGGGGGCGCCCAGGCCGGCTGGATCGGCGGAGACCCCCTCGGGGCGGGCCGGCTCGCCGATCGACCAGGCCGGCTCGAGGGTGGCGCCGGGCAGCGGGGTGACGCCCGTCCGATGGAACTCGTGCGTGCGCACCCGCTCCCCGGCGCGGGCCAGCAGGGTGTCGTGCGGGGCGGTGGCCTCGTGGTAGCCGAGCGTCAGCCGCGGCCGCATCGCCGCCGCGATCGGCAGCGCGCCGGCCATGGGGCGTCCGTCGAGAGTGTCGGCGAGGTACAGCAGTCCGGCGCACTCGGCCACCGTCGGCAGGCCGGACGCCACCGCCGCGGCGACGTCGGCGCGCAGGGCCGCGTTGGCGGCCAGGTCCTCGGCGTACACCTCGGGAAAGCCGCCGCCGATGTACAGCCCCGCCGTCGCCTCCGGCAGGGCCACCGCCGACACCGGGTCGAACGCGACCACGTCGCAGCCCGCCGCCTCCAGCAGTTCGGTCGTCTCCGCGTACCGGAACGTGAACGCCCGGCCGCCCGCGACCGCGATCCTCGGACGCCCTGGCGCGGTCGAACCCAGCCCCCGCGAGGTCGCCGCCACCGTGACCTCCTGCCGCACCGCCGGCCTCATGGCGGCCTCCGCAGACCACGGCTCGGCGTCCAACCCGGGAGCCGAGCGGGCCACCTCGAGGACAGCGTCCAGATCGATGTGCTCGCCGACAAGCCTGGACGCCTCCGCGATCACCCCGGACGCCTCGTCGCGTTCCTGCGCGGGGACCAGCCCCAGATGCCGCGACGGCGTGCTCAGGTCCTTGACCCGGGGCAGGACGCCGAGGCACGGCATGCCGATCTCGCCCAGTGCATCCCGGATCTCCGCCTCGTGGCGCGGCGACCCGACCCGGTTCAGGATCACCCCGGCCACGCGAATCCCCGGATCGAACGACGTCATCCCCGCCACGACGGCGGCCGCCGTCCGCGACGTGCTCGCCGCGTTCACCACCAGCACCACCGGCGCCGACACCAGCCGCGCCACGTGCGCGGTCGAGCCGAAACCGCGCGCCCCGATCCGGCCGTCGAACAGGCCCATCACGCCCTCGATCACCGCGATGTCGGCCCCGCGCGCGCCGTGCAGCAGCAGCGGAGCCAGCAGTTCCTCCGAACACAGCCACGGATCCAGGTTGCGGCCTGGGCGTCCGGTCGCCAGCGCGTGGAAGCCCGGGTCGATGTAGTCGGGACCGATCTTGTGCGGCGACACCGCGAGCCCTCGCGCGCGGAGCGCCGCCATCAGCCCGACCGCCACGGTCGTCTTGCCGGTGCTCGAACTCGGGGCGGCGATCACCAGGCGCGGAAGCTCTACCATTCGATCCCCGGCTGTCCCTTGGCGCCGCGGTCGAACGGGTGCGCGATCTTCGTCATCTCGGTGACGAGGTCGGCCGCCTCCAGCACGGGCTGGGGCACGCCGCGTCCGGTGATCACCACGTGCTGCGGGGACGGACGCCCCGCGAGCACGCCCAGCACCTCGTCGACGTCCACCCATCCGCGCGCCAGCGGGTAGCTGAACTCGTCGAGGATGTAGAGCCGATGGACGCCGTCGGCCAACTGTTCCGCCACCCGATCCCAGCCCGCCCGGGCCAGTGCGACCGGATCGGCGTCCTGGCTGGCGCGCAGCCACGTCCAGCCCGCGCCCATCGTGTGCCACTCGACCGGGCCGCCCTGGCCGGTCGTCCGGTGCACCTCGTCGAGTGCCGCGTACGCCGCCGCCTCGCCCGTGCGCCACTTGGCGGACTTCACGAACTGGAACACCCCGGTCGACCAGCCCTGCGCCCACGCGCGCAGGCCCATGCCGAACGCGGCGGTCGACTTGCCCTTGCCCTCGCCGGTGAACACCAACAGCCGTTGCTCGAGCCGCACCTCGCGCTGGCTCGCATCCGGCTTCACCGGCGGGACGCCCCGATGTCCGGTCATCGCTCACCCCCGGACCCGAGGCCCCCGCCGAAGCCGCGCGCGAGCGCGAGCAGGGCGTCGACGTCCAGGTGCTCCTCGACCGCGTCGGCCAGCGTCTCGATCATCGCCTCGCGCCGGTCGGCATACCCGGACGCCGCGGCGTCCGGCACCCAGGGACGCCCGGTGAGCACGGCGACCTCGGCCAGGAACGCGCGGCGGAAGGCGTCGTCCTCCATCGCGCCGTGGAGCAGCGTGCCGAACGTGGCACCGACCCGGATGCCGTCCAGGAACACCTCGTCGGACGGACCGACAACCGCGCAGTGGCCATGATGAATCTCGTAGCCGGGCACCGACAGCCCCCGCCACGGGTGCCGGGTGCGGGCGAGTACCTTCTCGCCGAACGACACCTCGACGGGCAGCACGCCGAGGCCGTCCACGAGGCCCGCCTTCGACTCGACCGGGTCGTCCAGGGTGCGGGCCAGCATCTGATAGCCGCCGCAGATGCCGAGCGTCGGGCGTCCGGCGCGGTGCCGCTCGGCCACGGCGTCCGCGATGCCGCGCTCGCGCAGCCAGGCCAGGTCGGCGACGGTCGAGCGAGATCCGGGCAGCACCGCCAGGTCGGCGGCGGCGACGACGCGCGGGTCGGTGGTCACCGCCACCTCGACGCCGGGCTCGTGCGCGAGGGCGTCCACATCGGTGGCGTTCGAGATCCGGGGCAGCCGGACGACGGCGACCCGCAGGACGGCCTCGGCGTCCGAGACGGGCCAACGGGTGAGGTCGAGGGCGTCCTCGCCGTCGAGCCACACGCCGTCCAGCCAGGGCAGCACGCCCAGGCACGGCAACCCCGTGCGCCGGGTCAGCTCGACCAGGCCGGGTTCCAGCACGGAGGCGTCCCCGCGGAACTTGTTGATCGCGTAGGCGGCCAGGTGCGCCCGGTCGGCGTCGTCGACGATGCCCCAGGTGCCGAAGACCGACGCGAGGACGCCGCCGCGGTCGATGTCGCCGACCAGCACCACCGGCAGCCCTGCGTGCCTGGCCAGGCCGAGATTCACGTAGTCGCGCTCGCGCAGGTTGATCTCGGCCGGAGACCCCGCACCTTCGACGACGACCAGCTCCCGTGACGCCTCCAGTTCGGCGTACGCGGCGAACGCGGCCTCGGCGAGGTGACGGCGTCCGGTGGCGTACTCGCCGGCCTCGAGGGTGCCGGCGGGCCGGCCGCGCACGACCACGAACGAGCGCCGGTCGGTGCCCGGCTTGAGCAGCACCGGGTTCATCGCGCTGGTCGGCTCGACACGCGCGGCCTGGGCCTGCAGGTACTGGGCGCGGCCGATCTCGGCGCCGTCGGCGCACACCATCGAATTGTTCGACATGTTCTGGGCCTTGAACGGCGCCACGTCGATGCCGCGCCGGCGCAGGGCACGGCACAGGCCGGTCACCACCAGCGACTTGCCCGCATCGGATGACGTGCCCGCGATCAGAACGCCTGGCATGCACTTCCCTTCGTTCGCGGACCGCCGCTCCGCTGCGGGTTAGCGCCCCGACCGGTCACGGTGGGTCATGAGCCTACCCATCCGGGACGCCGCGATCACGGACGCCGCCGCGACACCGGTCGCGGCGAGGGTGACCGCGTTGACCAGGCGCGCCGCCCGACGCACGGCCCGGGCGTCCGGGCGGGGGGCGTCCGGGTCGCCGAGGCGTCCGCGCACGTCCACGCGCCCGTGATAGACGTTGCGCCCGCCGAGCCGGACGCCGAGCGCACCCGCCCACGCGGACTCGCACCAGCCGCCGTTGGGGCTCGGGTGATCGTGGGCGTCGCGGCGCATCACCCGCCAGGCGTCGGCGGACGAGCCGTCCACGACCGGTGCCAGCACGCAGGCCAGCGCTCCGGCGGCCCGGGCCGAGATCCAGGCGGAGGCGTCGTCCAGGCGCGCGGCGCAAGAGCCGAACCGCGCGTATCGAGGCGAACGGTGCCCGACCATCGCGTCGAGCGTGTTGATCGCCCGGTGCGAGAGCACCCCCGGTACGCCTGCCAGCGCGACCCAGAAAAGGGGCGCGACCACGGCGTCGTTGGTGTTCTCGGCCAGCGACTCGACGCTCGCGCGCGCCAGTTCGTGGACATCGAGATCGTCGGGTGCCCGCCCGCACAGGTGGGGGAGGCGGGTGCGGGCGGCGCCCAGATCGCCGGAATCCAGGGCGTCGGCCATCAGCCGGCCCTCGTGCGCGAGCGAGTGCGCGCCCAGCGCGGCCCAGGTAGCGGCTGCCGTCGCGAGCGCCCGGGCCACCGGACGCCCACGCGTCAGCGTCTCCGCCGCGACCCCGAGCCCGAGGACCGGACCGAGCGTCAACGCGACGTGCGTGAAGCCCCGCCCCGTGCGGTCGGCCCAGATCCGTTTCTCCACGGCGGTCGCGAACGCGCCGAAACCCGCCACCGGGTGGAACCGCCGCGGATCGCCCAGACATGCGTCCGCCGTGACGCCCATCACCAGGCCGAGCGCGCGGGCGCTGGCCAGGGACGAGGTCACGGCGGAACAGGGACTACTCAGGTCAGCCGAGCAGCTTGGCGGCCAGATCCTTGGCGTCGCGGGAGTTGCGCGCCTCGGCCACCTGGACGGCGGCGCTCTGGCACTGCTCGAGCGACACCTTGGACAGCTGGACGCCGACCGCCGGGATCGCGCCGCTGGCCATCGACAGCGACGTGATGCCCAGCCCGATCAGGACGCAGGCGAGCAGCGGGTCGGCCGCGGCCTCGCCACAGACGCCCACCGGCTTGTTCTTCGCGATGCCGGCGGCGGCGGTGCGCTGCACCAGGCGCAGGACGGCGGGCTGCCACGGATCGGTCAGCATCGCCAGGTCGCTCGACATGCGGTCGGCGGCCATCGTGTACTGCGTGAGGTCGTTGGTGCCGATCGAGAAGAACTCGACCTCGTCGAGGAACTGCTCGGCCAGCATCGCCACGGCCGGAACCTCGACCATGATGCCCGGCTTCAGGTCGCGCTCGCGGCACTTCATCGCGAACTCGTACGCCTCGTCGACCGTGCCGACCATCGGCGCCATCACCCACGGATCCTTGACGTTGTTGTCTTCGGCGGCCAGCTGGATCGCGTCCAGCTGACGATCGATCAGACCCGGGTTCGTCCAGCCCAGGCGGATGCCGCGCACGCCGAGCGCCGGGTTCTCCTCCTCGGCATGGTTGGCGAACGGCACGGGCTTGTCGGAGCCGGCGTCCAGCGTGCGGACGACGACCTTCTTGCCGGGAAATGCGCTGAAGACCTCACCGTAGATGCGCGCCTGCTCCTTGGTGGAGGGCTCGGTCTGCGCGGTCAGGAAGCACAGCTCGGTGCGGAACAGGCCGACGCCCTCGGCTTCGCTCTTGGACGCCTTTGCGGCGGCCGCGCCGTCCTGGACGTTGGCGAGCACCTGAACGTGGACGCCGTCGGACGTCCGGGCCGGGCCGCGCCAGGCGCGGATCTCGGCGCGCAGGAGGGCGTCCGCCTCGACCAGTTCCGTGGCCTCGGTCGCGTCGGGATCGAGGGTGATGATGCCGGAGACGCCGTCGACCAGGACGAGGGTGCCCTCGTTGACGGTGTCGAGCGCGGAAGCCGCCACGACGCAGGGGATGCCGAGTTGGCGGGCGATGATGGCGGTGTGGCTGGTCGGGCCGCCGAGGCGGGTCACCAGGGCACGGATGAAGGTCGGGTCGAGGCCGGCCGTGTCGGCGGGGGCGAGGTCGTCGGCGCACAGCACGATCGGCGAGGTCGGCTTCGGCACGCCCGGCTCGGGCAGGCCCATCAGTTCGGCCACCACACGGTTGCGGATGTCCTTGAGGTCGGTGGTGCGCTCGGCCATGAGGCCGCCCAGCTTCTCGAACTTCTCGACGAAGTCGGCGATGGCGCCGGCGACTGCGGGCTCGGCCTTCACTCCGGAGTTGATCAGCTTGGTCGCGGCCCGGGCCCACCCGCGGTCGCGCGCCAGCGAGGCGGTGGCTCCGAGCACCTCGGCTGCCGCGCCGCTCGCCAGGGTCGAGCGCTCCTCGAACCGTGTCGCGACCGTGGCGACGGCGGCCTTGAACCGCTCGACCTCGGCAGGGCGTGCGCTCTCGTCGAGCGGAGCCGCGCTGGTCACGGACGGCACGTAGGGCTGATGCACCCAGCCGACAGGGGCGTACGCGTAGCCGGGCACGACGCCAGTGCCGCGGACGGTCTTGGTCTCCATTGAATCCTCCGCAATGAGGGGAAAGTTGCTGTCTGTTGATCATCCCGGCTTTGTGTTGCCCGGTCAACACAAAGCCGATATACCAAGATGACGAGGATTGTTGATGGTTTCGCCCAACGTAGGGAGCGTGGTGATGTACGCCGAGGAGCGCCAGCACGAGATCGTCACCCGCGCGCGCGAACTCGGCCGGGTGTCCGTGGCCGAACTGGCCGGGCACTTCGAGGTCACGCCCGAGACGATCCGACGCGATCTCGACGCGCTGTCCGGGCGGGGACTGCTGAGCCGCGTCCATGGCGGGGCCGTGCCGGCCGAGAAGCTGCGGCTGGCCGAGGCGCCCATGGGGGCACGGGAGGTGACGTGGCCCGAGGAGAAGCTGGCGATCGCCCGCCGCGCCGTCGAAATGCTCCCTCGACGCGAGGGCCTCACCGTGCTCATGGACGCAGGCACCACCACGGCCCGCCTGTGCGGCCTGCTGCCGAGCTGGGTCACCTTGGTGGTGACCAACTCGGTGCCGTCGGCCGCCGCGTTGGCGTCCCGGCACGAGATGGAGGTGTACCTGCTCGGCGGACACGTTCGGGCCATGACGCAGGCGACGGTCGGCGTCGATGCGCTGGAGTCGCTGCGCCGACTGCACGTCGATGTGGTTTTCATGGGCGCGAACGGGTTCTCGGTCCGGCACGGCTTCTCGACGCCCGACCCGACGGAGGCGGCGATGAAGGAGCTGATGGTTCGCTCGGGCCGCGAGGTCTTCGTCCTCGCCGACTCGTCCAAGCTGGGTGCCGATTACCTCGTCAGCTTCGCCTCGATGGCGGACGCCGACGTGCTGATCACGGACGCCAAGCTGCCCGCGGCGGCCGCCGCGGAGCTTGCCGGCACCGGCTTGCGGGTCGAGCGTGCCTGACCGAACAGGCCCAAGCGGACGCAAAACCACATATTCCTACATCCAATGTCGGGTGAGTTGCTTGTGGGACCGCCGCCCGGCGGGATATAAACGACACAGAGATCGTCATCGCCCGAGGGAGTGCGCATGTCTCAGACCGACGTAACGGGATCGGGCGTCCCGCCCGTCGTCACGTTCACCGCCAATCCAAGTACTGACCGAACGCTACTGCTGGGCGACGCGCTGGTCCGCGGCGGCGTGCAGCGCGTCGCGTCCACGACCGAACAGGCCGCGGGCAAGGGCGTCAACGTGGCCCGAGTGGTCGCCGAATCCGGGGTCGCCTGCCTCGCGGTGCTGCCCTTCCATGACGAGGCGTTCGAGGCGGCGCTGAGGGACGTCCTCCCGCCGCTGATGAGCGTCACGTCACCGGACACGGTGCACCGCCCCCGCACCAACACGACCGTCACCGAACCGGATGGGGTGACCACCAAGCTCAACGAGTCCGGTCCGACGCTGAGCGCCGCCGACCTCGAGGTCGCCTCCGCGCGGCTGGTGGAGGCCGCGGCCGGGGCCGCCTGGGTGGCGTTGTCCGGTTCGCTGCCGCCGGGCGCGCCCGACGACTGGTACTCCCAACTCGTCGGTGCGCTGAAGGCGTCCGGCGCCAAGATCGCCGTCGACACCTCGGACGCCGCGCTGGACGCCGTGCTCTCCGGCTTGCCCGCGCACTCGTTCGACCTGATCAAGCCCAACTCCGACGAGTTGGCCCAGCTCACCGGAGGAGACGCGGCGGCCTTCGAGGAGGCGGCGTCGCGCGGCGACGTCGCGGCCATCGTCGCCGCGGCGGCGGTGTTGCGCGATCGAGGCATCACGAACGTGATGGTGACCCTCGGCGGCGCTGGCGCCGTCCTGGTGAACGCGACCGGCGCCTGGCATGCCAGCGCGCCCGCCATCGCCGTGCGCAGCACGGTGGGCGCTGGCGATTCGTCCGTCGCCGGGTTTATCCTCGCCGATGTTCAGGGCGCCTCGTCCGAGGGCTGCCTGGCCAGTGCGGTCCGCTACGGCTCGGCAGCGGCCTCGTTGCCCGGAACCACCCTTCCCACTCCCACCGACCTCCCCGCCGGGGATGTCGTCATTACTCGACTCGACTCCTAGAAAGGAGACGCGATGTCACTCATCGTCGAGGAACTGGTCGCGCTAGACGCTGACCTCGGCGCTGTCAAGGACGAGGTGATCGCCTCGCTCGCACGCATCGTCGAAAAGGCCGGTCGCGCCGACGCCGACGGCCTCACCGCCGACGCGCTCGCCCGCGAAGCCAAGTTCGCCACCGGAATGCCCGGTGGCTTCGCCATCCCGCACTGCCGTTCCGCCGCCGTCCGTGAGTCGTCGCTCGCGTTTGCCCGGCTCTCCACGCCGGTCGATTTCGGCGCGAAGGACGGCCCCGCCGACATGGTCTTCCTCATCGCGGCGGCCGCCGACGGCGACGCCGACCATCTCAAGCTGCTCACCAAGCTGGCCCGCGCGCTGGTCCGCAAGGACTTCCTCGCCTCCCTGCGCGCCGCTGCCACCCCGGCCGACATCGTCGCGCTCGTGGACGGCGTCGTGAACCCGCCGGCCGGTGCCGAGGCGTCGGCTGCGCCCGCGGCACCTGTCGAAGCCGGCAAGCCTGTCATCGTCGGCGTCACCGCCTGCCCGACGGGCATCGCGCACACCTACATGGCCGCCGACTCGCTTGTCGCTGCGGGCAAGGAGGCCGGCGTCGAGGTCGTCATCGAGACGCAGGGCTCCGGCGGCGTCACGCCGCTGCCTGCCGCGACGATCGCAGGCGCGGTCGCCGCGATCTTCGCGACAGACGTGGGCGTCAAGGATCGCCAGCGGTTCGCGGGCCTGCCCGTGATCGAATCCGGCGTGAAGCGCGCGGTCAACGAGCCGGCCAAGATGGTCGCGGAGGCCATCGCGGCGTCCCAGAACCCGAACGCCCACCGGGTGTCCGGAACCGCGTCCACCTCGGACGAAGCAGCGGGCGGCAGCCAACTCGGCTGGGGCAAGCGGATCCAGCAGGCACTGATGACCGGCGTGTCCTACATGCTGCCGTTCGTCGCGGCCGGCGGTCTGCTCATCGCGCTCGGCTTCGCGATGGCCGGCTACGACATCGCGCTCGCTCCGGCGTGTGACGCGCTCCCCGCGTGGGCGTCCGGCGTCACGGCCGAGCAGTGCGCGACCTTCGGAAGCAACGCCAACATGGCGTTCGCCGTGGGCCCGGGCGCTGGTCTGCTGACCTGGCTCGGCGCCATCGCCTACATGGTCGGCGGGGCGGCCTTCGGCTTCCTCGTGCCGGCGCTGTCGGGCTACATCGCCTACGCGCTCGCCGGACGCCCGGGCATCGCGCCGGGCTTCGTGGGTGGCGCCATCTCGGTGACGCTGGGTGCGGGCTTCCTCGGTGGCCTGGTGACCGGCATGTTCGCCGGTGTCGTGGCGCTGTGGTTCACCACCCTGCGCCCGCCGCGCTGGCTCGCCGGCCTCATGCCGGTGGTGATCATCCCGCTCGTCGTCACCTTCCTGACCGGCGCCATGATGTACATGGTGCTGGGCAAGCCGCTCGCCGCGCTCACGGAGGCGCTGTACAACGGCCTGGGGAACATGCAGGGCGGCTCGGCCATCCTTCTCGGCCTGATCCTCGGCCTGATGATGTGCTTCGACCTCGGTGGCCCGGTCAACAAGGCGGCCTACCTGTTCGCCACGGCCGGCCTGGACGCGCAGACGCCCGCCTCGTTCGCGGTCATGGCGACGGTCATGGCCGCCGGCATGGTGCCGCCGCTGGCGCTGGCGCTGGCGACGACGCTGCGTCCGAAGCTGTTCACGGAGAACGAGGTCGAGAACGGCCGCACCGCGTGGCTGCTCGGCGCGGCGTTCATCTCCGAGGGAGCGATCCCGTTCGCGGCGGCCGACCCGCTGCGCGTGATTCCGTCGATGATGGCGGGCGGCGCGGTCACCGGTGCGCTCACGATGGCGCTCGGCGTCGGCAGTCGCGCACCGCACGGTGGTCTGTTCGTGTTCTTCGCGATCAATCCGCTGTGGGGCTTCGTCGTCGCGATCCTCGCCGGCATGACCGTCGGCGCTCTCGCGGTGATCGCCGCGAAGCAGTTCGGCAAGAAGGCGGTCGCTGCCTGATCGTCGGTGCTCACGAGCGATGCCCGTCCCCGAAAGGGGGCGGGCATCGCTGTGTCGGGTGGCGCTCCTGCGGCTACTCCTGGACGTCGCCCCGAACCACCGTGGTGGCCTCACGCTTCGGCTCGGCCTGGCCACGGCGGAGCAGGGATTGCAGGTCGAAGCCCGTGGCGTCCGACACCATCTGGATGGTCTGGGTGAGCGTGTCGGTGACCTGGCGGGGCAACTGCGAGGCGCCGTCGGTCGAGACGACCGTCAGCTTGTCGATGTTGCCCAGGGGTGCGGCGACCTTCTCGGCCATCAGCGGCAGGATCTCGACCAGCATCTGCAGCACGGCGGCATCGTTGTAGTTCTTGAACGCCTCGGCGCGCTTGTCCATCGCCTCGGCCTCGGCCTGGCCGACGGCCAGCACCGCGGCGGCCCTGGCCTCTCCCTCGGCGCGCACCGCGTCCGCCTCGGCCACACGCCGCGCCTTCTCGGCCTCGCCCCGGCGGGCGCCCTCGATCGCCTCGGCCTCGGCGAGCGCCGAACGCCGCGACTTCTCGCCCACACCCGTGAGACGCGCCTTCTCTGCTTCGGCCTCGGCGTTGGCGATCGAGGCGGCCTTGCGACCCTCGGCGTCGAAGATGGCGGAGTTGCGCTGCGCCTCCGCCGCCGTCTCGACGCGGTAACGCTCGGCGTCGGCCGGACGCCGGACCTCGGTGTCGAGCTGCCGCTCCTTCAGCGCGGCCTGGGCCACGGCGACCTTCTCCTGCTCCTGGAGCACGGCCTGGTCCCGATCGGCCTGGGCGAGCGGCCCGGCGGAGGCCGCCTGGGCGCGGGCGGCGTCCGTCTCGGACTGGATCTCCGCCTGCTTCAGGACGAGCGTCCGCTGCGCGATCGCGATCTCCTGCTCAGCCGCGATCTGCGCCTGCTCCGCCTCACGCCGCGCCTCGGCCTCGGCGACCGCGGCGAGGCGTCCGACCTTGGCGGACTCGGGGCGTCCGAGATCGGAGAGGTAGCTGCCGTCGTCGGTGATGTCCTGGATCTGGAAGGTGTCCAGCACCAGCCCCTGGCCGGTCAGCGACGATTCGGACTCGTCGGTGACCCGCTGCGCGAACGCGGCGCGATCGCGGATGATCTGCTCGACGGTCAACGATCCGACGATGGAGCGGAGCGAGCCGGCGAGCGTCTCCTGGGTGAAGGTCTCGATCTCGTGCTGCTGGGAGAGGAAGCGCTGGGCGGCCGCGCGGATCGAGTCCTCGTTGCCGCCGACCTTCACGAGCGCGACGCCGTCGACGTTGAGCTTGATGCCCTGACCCGACACCGCGTTGCGGATGGTGATCATGATGCGGCGCGAGCTCAGGTCGAGCACGTGCAGTCGCTGGATGAACGGTACGACGAACACGCCGCCGCCCATCACGACCTTCTGACCGCTGAGGTCGGTGGAGACCAGCCCCGTCTCGGGGTTGCGTACCTCGCGGCCCTTGCGTCCGGTGATGAGGAACGCCTCGTTCGGCTTGGCGACTTTGTAGCGGCTCGCGATGAGCAGGCCGACCAGCACGACGACGGCGATGAGGCCGACGATCGCGACGACGACCGGAGAAATGGCGGGCATGGGGTGCCTTTCTGTGGGGCTGTGGCGGACAGAGGGTGGTCAGAGCGGCGACTCGAGCAACGGCTCGTGGCCGGTGACGGGGTCGACCTGGACCGCGGTCGGGGACACGATCGCCGACACCCAGACTTCGGCCCCCGCAGGGACTGCGGTGTCGCAGCGGGCGGCGTACTTGCGGACGTGGCCCGCGGCGGTCAGGCGGATCTCGCCGAAACCGCCGGCGGGGATCGGCGTGATGACGAAGGCGCTGTGCCCGATCATCGCGTCGGGATGGAAGCTGACCGAATCGTCGCGGCGTAGCGCGTGCGTGAGCCGGACGGCCCCCCACGCCGCGCCCAGGCCGATCGCGAGCCCGACGAGGACGCCGATCAGCACCGAGTCGCTGAGGGCCAGGCCAAGCGCGCCACCGAAGCCGAACGCGCCGACGAACGCGGCGAGGCTGGACACCGAGAAGAGGTCGCCGTCGAGCACGTCGAGGTGCAGGACGCCGTCGAGCCCGTCGCCGAGGACGAGCGTGACCACGATGAGCGCCAGACCAGCCCCGCCGAGGATCAGGAAGGTGGTCACGGGTCGCCCCTCTCGCTGCGGCGTACGTTGCCCAGCAGTTTACCGAAGCCTGCCAACAGCCCAGGGGGGAGGCGGTCGGGTCGGATCCACGCCGACGCGTCGCGCGGGCGTCCGGTCGGCGAGCGGATCCGATGCCGTCCCGTGCGCACGGCGCCTCCGTTCGAGCCCCGTGCGGGGGCGCCCGTCCGCGTGTGAAGACGGCTGAGCGTCCGTCTTCTTCGCATTTGATCACCGAGAGCGGGTCATCGTCGCTATTGTTGCCCGCATGGTCGTTGGCGCGTTGACGGTGGTCGCTGCACCGCAGCAGGCAACGTAGAAAGCTCCTGTCAACGCCTGACCCAGCAACCCTGAGAGAGGAATATCCACATGGCAAGCAAGACCGTTTCCGTCGGCTCGTCCGTCGGCCTGCACGCTCGCCCCGCGGCGCTCATCGCTGAGGCCGCCGGTGAATACGACGACGAGGTCACCCTCCGCCTGGCCGGCACCGATGCCGACGACGCGGTCGACGCCGCGTCGAGCCTGATGATCATGACCCTGGGCGCCGAGAAGGGCGCCGAGGTGGTCGTCGAGTCCGACAACGCGGACGCCGTCGAGGCCATCGCGGCACTCGTCGCCAAGGACCTGGACGCGGAGTGATCCTGGCCTGAACACCACGCGGCAGGGCCCTTCCCGTAGGGGGAAGGGCCCTGCTGCGTCTTGGTCGATGTCGGCGTCTCAACTCGTGGACGCCGGCGTGAAGACAATCCGCTGACCGGGGCGCGCCTGCGCCAGCCGGTCGGTGTCGGCCTCGCGGAGCACGCCGACGACCGGATAGCCGCCGGTGACCGGATGATCGGACAAGAACACCACCGGCAGCCCCGCGGCCGGCACCTGGACGGATCCGAGCACGGTCCCTTCGCTCGGCAGTTCCCGCCCGGAATAGGCGCGCGCGCGAGTGAGCGGATCGCCCAGCAGACGGACGCCCACCCGGTCGGAGCGGTCTGAGACCGTCCAGGCGTCCCTGGCGAGACGCCGGAGGCCACCCGCGATCCAGTCCGCGCGCGGGCCGGGGAGCACCGACACCGTGAGGGGATCCGCCGTAGGAAGCAGCGTCGGCGCCAGATCGAGGTTGGGTGGGTGGCGGCGCCCGTCGCCGATGCGCAGGAGGCGTCCGGGCGCGAGCGGCTCCGGTCCGAGCTTGGCCATCGAATCCCAGGATCGGGATCCCAGCACTGGACGTTCGTCGATGCCGCCCGCGACCGCGAGGTAGCTGCGTAGCCCGGTGGGTGGCGTTCCGAGCGTGAGCACGTCGCCATCGCCCAGATAGAGCGGGGCGTGGTGATCCGCGGCGCGACCGTTCACGGTGACCGGTGCCGGCGCTCCCGCGACGGCGATGATCGCCACGCCGTGCACGCTCAGACTCAGCCCGCCGAGCAGCACCTCGATCGTCGCCTGATCGGTCTCGTTACCGACGATCCGGTTCGCCAGCGCGTGGGCGCCGCGGTCGGCGGCGCCGCCCGTCCCGACACCGACGTGAGCGCGACCGGGACGCCCGGCGTCCTGCAGCAGCGCCAGCGGGCCTGACGCCAGCACCTCGAGGTGGCCGGTCACGTGATCATCCCTCCACCGCGACGAACTGGACCCACGACCCCGGACGCAGCAGCGCCGGAGATTCGCGATCGGCGTCCCACAACACGGCGTCCGTGCGCCCGATCAACTGCCAGCCGCCCGGGGACTCGCGCGGGTACACCGCGGAGAAGGTGCCGGCGAGGCCGACGGATCCGGGAGGGACGGCCGTGCGGGGCGAGGGGCGGCGCGGCACGTCCAGCCGCCGGTCGCCGCCGACGAGATAGGCGAAACCGGGCGCGAACCCGACGAATCCGACCCGCCACCGTGTCGCGGTGTGGACGGCCACGACCGAGTCCGGCGTCAGCCCGGTGAGCGCGGCCACCTCATCGAGATCGGGACCGTCGTAATGGACCTCGATCGTGGTGGCGGTGCCGTGCTGCGGCCGCATGGTGTCGCGCGGCCCCGCATACCCCATCGCGGCCAGGACCGCGGGCAGCGCCGCTCTGAGGGCGTGCAGACTGCCGTGGCGACGGACGGTGATCAGCAACGTGCGCGCCGCAGGGACGACATCGACGACACTCGACCACGGCTCCTCCTGGTGTGCGGTGAGCGTCTGCACGGCGGAGGCGAGCGCCAGAACCTCGGCGAGATCGTCCAGTTCGACGAGCACGGCTCGTTCGCCACACGGCAGCAACCGCCAGTTCATGCACCCAGGTTGCCACGCATCGACCGGGTCCAGGGGCGGGCGCTCCGCTCACGCTCGAAGGGGAGAAGCTCGTGAGGCCGGCCTCGGCCGACGGGCCCGGGGTCGCCGATCCCTCGGCCGGTTTCGTGCGGCTAATAGACGAGCACGCGGGCGTCGATCGGGGTGTTCTCGAACACCCAGACGGCATCATCCTTCGAGCCGATGTTCACGCAGCCGTGGCTCGACGTGGAGTACCCACGGCGGGCGAAATCTGAGCTGTAGTGGAAGTACATGTTCGGGTCGAACATCACGGAGTACGGCATGGCGCCGGCGCCGTAATTCTCCGACTTCGGGTTCCGGTGCTTGTTGTAGACGCGGTAGAAGCCGTTGACGGTCGGGTGCACGCGCCACTGGCCGGTCTTGGGCTCGGTGGTGAACCCGCCGGTGCGGACCTTGATCGTGCGGATCACCTCGCCGTCGCGCAGCCAGCGCAGCGTGTCGTGGGCCTGATCGACGCACAGCACGACCCCGGGAAGGGTGCACTCGGGCGGCAGATCCTCGGTGCGCGCCGGCTGCTCGGACGCCAGGGCGTACCAGGTCTGCTCGCTGACGGTGCCGGTCGCCGGCAGATCGCGCGAGCGCTGGTAGCGCAAGACGGCGTTGACTGCGGAAGCGCTGATGCGTCCGGTCGCGGGGCCTTGGTAGTAGCCCAGCCCGGCCAGCTTCTCGCGGACGAGGTTCGCGCAATCGCCCTTCGACCAGCTGCCGAGGGTGGTCGTGAGGCAGGTGCCGTAGACGTCGTGCTGCGCCGTCGTGAGCGTGGGCAACGGCCGGTCGGGGTAGACCGGACGCCGGTAGCCGAGAGTGAGGTCGGCCGTCGGCGTGGACTCGGTCGCGGGCGGGGTGGCGCGCGCTGACGGGAACGGTTCCTGTGTGGTCAAGGACTCGGTGAGGGAATCGGCCGGCACCTCCTGGACCTGCGGTGCGGGTGCGGCCGACGCCGAGGCGATGCGGGTGGACGCCGGCGGCGCGGTCGCACAGCCGACCACGAGCAACGGAAGTGCGACCACGGAGAGGGCGATGCGAGTGCTCACGGAATCCTCTCGGGGAGGTTCCGTCCAGTGTCGCAGACGACGTTGCGTCCGTCGATCCTGACCAGGTTCGAGGCCGCCCTGACCAGGTTCAGCGCCGCGCCCCCGCGGGCTGTCGACTGATGGAGACCCGGAGCCCGACAGAGGGCCACAGGTCCACATCCGTGCGTGCGGGTGCGTGAGCGTGCGTGAGCGTGCGTGAGCGTGCGGGGTGCCAAGGACGCCACGGGGTTTGGTCGACGTGGCCGACCGGTACATCGACGGCGTGAGGTCCAATGCCGTGCGGAAGTCGGTGGCCAGATGCGCGTGATCGGCGTCACCGACGGGCGCGGCGACACGCACCAGATCGGTGGCTTCGCCGGATCGGATCCGCTCGGCGGCCTCCCGGAGCCGACGACGTCGGAGTATCGCCGCGGGCGGCAGTCCGACGTGGCGGTGCGCCATGCGGTGGAGCGTCCGCACCGAGACCGCCAGGCGGACGGCCGCCTGCTCGGGGGTGTCCACGCTCGACGCCATCAGCTGGTCCATCATCGCGTTCGCCTGCCTCCCGGCTGCCGTGGGGTCGCCGACATGCGACGTGAGCCAGCCGGAGAAGACGCGGACGGGCATCCTCGCGCCGCGCAGCGGCGGGAGCCCGCGCCGTCATCGTGCGCACCACGGCGTCCTGGAGTTCGGGGAATTCAAGCCGCTCGGAGCGGTCGACCAGAGCCGCCGGATCGTCGACGAGTGCGGCACACTGACGCCATGACGAGACCCGACGGATGCCCGTGGCCGAACACCGCCGAGGCGTTGATGCGCTCGCGGTTCGAGGCCTTCCGCGATGGGGACGCGGCATGGCTGCTGGCGTCCTGGCATCGGTCGACGCGGCCGCCCGGCCTCGACTTGAGCGACAACCAAGCGTGGCGCGGCCTTCAGATCGTCGACACGGTCGCGGGCGGCGAGGGCGAGGACACCGGAATCGTCGAGTTCCGGGCGACCTACCTCGCGCCCGGCGGCGGGGTCGGCGTCCTGCATGAGCGCTCGCGCTTCGCGCGCGAAGGCGGACGCTGGTACTACCTCGCGGCGGTGTGACCGGGCCCGTGCGCATTTCATCACACTCGATTTCGGCGACTCGGCGAGAACATCAGTGGGACTGATGTGCGAGCGGGTCGCCGACCAACGAGCGTGACGAATTGCCACGCTCTCGCTGGGGACCTCGACCCGCCAACTCCCTAGCTCGGGTTAGTCGTCGCGCATCGGGCCGCCCAGGCCTCGACGGTCACACAGGCCTTCCAGGTGTGAGTATGGGTGATCCGTACGTCGTCGGCGTAGTCGGCGCTGGAGCGATTCTCGAGCGACCTCGGCCAACCGGCATGAACTCTCCCGTCGTGAGCGCACGTCGCCAGGTCGCGGACCTCGACCTGCGATCAAGGGCATCACGATCGGGGTGGCGGCATTTGGGGTAGGTGTCGCGGCCGGATCCGCGCCTCTACCGGCCGCTGGCGCTGGGAATCGTTCAGTCGCGGCCGAATCGCTGGAACGCAGCCTGGCGCGTGCTGCCGAGAGTTCTCTTCGTAGGCGTGAGTGGACGCCATCACCGTCGGCGCGCCCGACCGGAGGCTCCGTGCCTTGGCATGAGAAGCGTCCACATGCTGAATGGGGTCCGCGCCCAAGGCGGCGATTCCCGCCCTAGTCAAGGCAGGAATCGCGATGGCGGAGGATACGAGATTCGAACTCCTCGGAGCTGCGGTCTCGACGCCCCTGGCCAGGGCTCCGATTCGGCCTCTGGCTAGTGTTTTCTTCCGCGATCAGTGCGGGGCGTGCTCAGTCCTGCATAGGCATGGTCCGCGAAATTTAGCGCACATTTAGCGCACAAGTTACGGTCTCGCGGTCGTTCGAATCGAGGTCGAGATGGTACGCAGCAAGGGCACGTGGGGAACGGTCAGGGAGGTCCCACGGAAGGGGAGTGGGCGCTTCCAAGCGTCGTACGTCCACGGCGGGTCCTGGGGTGTCAGCCAAGGGACGCGGTACGTGGCACCCGCCGTCTTCGAGACCCGCGGTGATGCCTGGTCCTGGTTGGATCGGGAACGGAGGCTGATTGAGAAGGGGGAGTGGACGCCGCCGGCAGACCGGCTCCGTGAGATCGGGCTGGCCCACGCGCGCGCGGAAGCTGCTCGCCAACTCGCGGAGATGGTGCCCACGGTCGAGGAGTACCTGCATGAGTACCTGGAGCGCGACAGTCTCGAGGACACGTCTCGCGAACGGTACAGGCAGCTGGCTCGCTACTACATCCTTGCTGAGCCGGCGACGTCGAACCGGCGCGGCATGGTAGAGGGCAAGCCCATCACCGAGTTCGGACTTGGAGCCCTTCGCATCACGGAGCTGACTCGCGCGCACGTTCGCCAGTGGTGGCGTGCGTTGCCTGTCAAGCGGCGCGAGTCGTCCTGTCGACAGGCATTCGATCTGCTCCGCGCGATGATGAACGTCGCGGTTGACGCCGAGTGGATTGCCACCAACCCAGTGCGGCTCAAGGATGCTTCGCATGCGCAGGTGTCGCGGGAACGAGATCTAGGTCCGCTGCCGATCCCCGTGTTGTTCGCGGTCGCCGATGCGATGCCTCCGCGCTGGAGACTGGGAGTCTTGATGGGCGGCGTGCTTGGCCTGCGCTCTGGAGAGGTTCGAGCCCTTCAGCGCCGTGACTTCAACTTGGCCACGGAGGTAGCGACCGTCAAGGTCCAGCGCTCGGTCAAGCAGGCGAATGGCAAGATCTCGCTCGGCGACCTCAAGACCGCCCGCAAGGGCGTGGCTTCGCGCGTGCTGCCGATACCCGCCGCGCTCGTACCGGCGGTGCGTCAACACCTCCGCACGTACACGCAGCTCGGCACGACGGGACTGTTGTTCTGGCGCAGGCGCAGCGGGGGAGCGGTCCCCTCGTCCGACTGGCTCAAGGCCTTCAAAGCGGCCTGTCGCGAAGTGGCTGTGGCAATGGAGGAATCCGCGGCCGCCGTGACTCAGCAGACCGGTGAGCCGGAGAGCGACGAGTCTCAGCGGGTGCGGCACCTTCTCACGGCGAACGGCGGCTACGTCTTCCACGGCACGCGCATCACTGGACTCACGTGGGCCTACCGACTGTCGGGAGGCAACCTACGCGCCGTTCAGGACATGGGCGGGCATACCTCCTCGAAGACCGCGCTCCGATACCAGCGTGCCGACATCGGATACCTGGCTGCCATAGCCGACAACGTGTCGAAAGCCATCGAGGAAGCGGCCGCTCGCGAGGACGACGACAAAGCCAGCGGCTGACCGCAGTGGTGGTCCGATGGCCATCGAAGCAACTCCTCCGAACACGTTGCGGGCAGCACTCGGACAACACCCGTTTCTCCGATCAGGGGTTGACAAGCACAGATCTCGGGTTACGTTGGTTTTGCCTACCCCCGGGTCCGCAGAACTGTCAGGAGCGCGAGATCGCCCCTGCGGCTGTCGCGTCCCAGACGCTGGGTGACAACTCCATGAGCGCCGACGCCGAACCACCTCACACACTCCCAGCGCCGCAGTTGGCCATAGATGGCCGTGGGCTGCTGTAGGGAGATGAGCGAAGGGAACCCCCACACATGACGAACGCCCGCACCCCTCTTCTGGCCCTGGCCGCACTGGCGGCCATGAGCCTGGGCGGCTGTGTGCCGACTCCCACTGCCACGCCCACCGTGGGACCGACGACCCCTGCCTCGCCCTCACCGTCAGCCACGCCCACGCCGACGTTCTCCGCCGCTCAGCGGCCAGCTGCTGACTTGGTGATCCGCTACTACGAGGTTGTCAATCAGGTGGGCGCAGACGTCAACGTCCCGCTCGACGAGTTTCACCGAGTGGCCGTCGGTGAACTCGTCGATCATCGCCTCCAGGTGTACTCGCAGTACCGCCGCCAAGGGATCCTTCAGGTCGGCGACATCAAGGTGAACGTCAAGAGCGTTGCCGGTGACGAAGCCCCATACCTGGTCGACGCCTGCGTCGACGTCAGCGAGTCGGACTTACGCGACCAGGCTGGCCACTCCGTGGTCTCACCGGCGACCCCGGCGCTCGTCCTTCATCGCTTCACGATCGAGAGGTTCGGCGATCAACTGCGTGCTGTCAGCGACGAGCCGGTGGAGACACCGTGCTAAGGCGAGGGATCGCAGGCGGACTCCTGTGCGCACTCGTGGCCTTCCTCACTTCCGCATCGGCGCACGCGGCACCGCTGGCGGAGTGCCCATCCGGCACGCACTGGAACGGCGCCCAGTGCTCGGCTGGCATCACTCTTCCAGGCGCTGACACGCCCAATCGGCAACCGACCAGCGGCGCGCGACCCACGAGGTGCAGCGTTCAGGGGAAATCTGTCCCATGCTCGACCGAGGCGGGCTTCCTCGACACCGCCCGAGGCTGCTACGTGAAGCCGGTGGCTGTGCAGCCATTGCCCTCCGATCCGATCCTGGCAGGGCGTCCGGACGGGGTGCTGTTCGGCTGTACCGACGCGATCACCGCTTATGTGCACACCTTCATCGCCGATGCTGCTTCGCCCGCCGCGAGCGCCACGGCTCTGGCCACTCAGCTGCGGGATTCGATGACGTTTGCGCCGGTGGATATTGGGATCGTGCCGGAGCCGGGTCCGGATTCGGTGGGTCTGGTGGGCTTGCCGACGTGGTTGTGGGTGGCGAACGCGTCGCCGACGGTGACGGGCCCGCAGACCCGGTCGTTGAGTGCCGGCGGCGTGGACGTCACGCTCACGGCGACAGTGACATCGACCCGGTGGGAGATGGGCGACGGCGGGGTTGTGACCTGTCGCACGGCGGGGACGCCGTATGAGGACCGGTTCGGAATCGCGCCGTCGCCGACGTGTGGCTACAAGTACGCCAAGCAGGGCACCTACACGGTGCGGGCGTACACGAACTGGAGTGCGACCTGGCAGGCGAACACGGGCGAGCAGGGCGTGTTCACCTGGCGGGTGGGCAGTTCCACGACGATCACCATGGGCGAGGCCCAGGTCATCATTACCTACCCCTGATCCGAGGAGGCCATCGTGGCCACGAGTACCCGCCCCCAGTCCTTGACCGAGCCGAAGGCCAACCACACCGCCGTTCCGGCCACCGGCTCCATCCCTGGCCCGCCCAAGCTGCGTCGGCGTCCGATGCTGATCGTGGTGTCGGCGGCGATGGTCGCGGTCGGCGCGTTGATCGGTGCGTGGGCGTGGCTCACGACGACCGCATCAACCGAGGTGGTCGTGGTCCGTTCGGCGGTCTCGCGAGGTGAGGTGATCCAGGCCGACGATCTCGGCGTTGCCCGGGTGAACGTCGACCCGGTGGTGAAGACGATGCCCGCCGGCGAGTTGGCGACGGTCGCGGGCATGCGCGCGACGTCGGATCTGGCCGCGGGTTCGCTGCTCACGACCGACCAGGTGGGAGCCGACCTGATGCCGCCTCGCGGGATGACGATCGTCGGGATTCCTGTGGAGTTCGGGATGCTGCCCGCCGAGCCGCTGCGCGCCGGCGATGTGGTTCGGTTCGTCCACGCCCCAGGCATGCAGGATGACACCGACCTGTCGACGGAGCCGGCGTCGCTTGAGGGGACGGTCGTGCGTGTCGAGGTGGGTGACACGAAGACGGTCGTGGACGTGATGGTCCCCGCACGTGAGGCTCCCCGGTTGGCGGCGCGCGCAAACACGGGCCGGGGAGCATTGATCCTCGAGACCCGGGAGCGCTGAGCGATGGCGATCGTCGCGGTGGCGTCGGCGTCCGGATCGCCGGGTGTCAGCACACTGTGCGTGGGCCTGGCGATGGTGTGGCCGCGCCCGGTCATCCTGGTCGAGGCCGACCCGACGGGCGGTACGGGCGTGCTCGCCGGCTACTTCCGCGGCCAGCAGGACGCCGCGGGTCTGGTCGAACTGGTGATGGCTCATCGCCAGGGATCTCTCGCGGACGCCCTGCCCGGCATGCTGATTCCGCTCGGTGACGGCCAGGCGGGAGTCTTGGTGGGGATCAAGGCGCACGAGCAGGCGGTGGGGCTACCGCCGTTGTGGTCCGATCTTGCCGCCGAGTTGCGCGACCTCAGTCATCGCACCGGTCAGGACGTCATCGTCGATGTCGGACGCCTCGGCCTCGACGGGGCCGCGCACCCGCTGGTGTCGGCCGCCGATGTCGTGTTGTTGCTCGTGAACAACACGCTGCCGGGCCTGGCTGCGCTTCGTTCGTGGGCCGCGTGGTTCGTCACCGAGGCTGGTCCGGGTCACGCGGTCCGGGTCGTGACGGCCGGGCCTCGCCAGACGTACACACCCTCGGACATTGCGGCGACGCTGGGCCTACCGGTGTTGGACGCGGTGCCGTGGCAGCCGGACGCCGCCCGCGTGCTGTCCGAGGGTGCCGGCTTCACCGGTCGCCGGCCGCTCGGAGCGCGCGCGTCAGATTTCGCGACGTCGTCGTGGGTGCGCGGCATCGCCGCCCTCGGCGAGAGCATCCGGGCTCTGTGTGCGGCCGGACCCGTGATGCCCGAGCCCGCCGCGTCCGGCGCAGGACCCGGTAACCAGGAGGTGAGTCGTCATGACTGACGAGATCGAGGGTACGGCCGTGCTCGGCGCTTTGCCGCTGTTCGCCGCGCCCACTGCGAACCCGGTGCTCGGTGCGTGGACGCCGGCCCCGGCCGTCCCACGGTTCGGTCGGCGACACCCGTCCGGCCGCGCCGCCTCATCGGCGTCGCTCCTGCGCGGCCGGCTGGCCGAGCGGGCGGCGATCCATGAGGACCTCGACTGGTCGTTGGTGGCCGCGTTCCGTGCGCAGGCGTCCGAGCAGCTCACCCAGGCGCTGGGTGATGATCGCGGACGGTTGAGCGCCGAGGAACAGCAGGAGCTGGGACGCGGGATCATCCTGGAGTTGCTCCGGTCGGCGGCCGAGGAGGCGGTGTCGAGGGGCGAGCCGGCGTGGCCGCTCGCGTGGGAGCGCCAGCTCGCGGAAACGGTGTTCGACAGCTTGTTCCGGCTGGGCCGGCTGCAGCCGTTGGTCGATGACGACTCGGTGGAGAACATCATCATCACCGGCGCCGATCGTGTGGTGTTGGAGCGCATCGACGGGTCGATGGTGCCCGGCCCTGCGGTGGCGGATTCGGATCAGGAACTGATCGACTTCCTTGTGTTCTTGGCGTCGCGCTCGGAGGTCAACGCGCGTCCGTTCAGCGAATCCCAGCCGTCGCTGCACTTGCGGTTGGACGGCGGCGCTCGGTTGGCAGCGACGGCGTGGGTGACTCCGCGTCCGTCGGTGGTGATCCGCCGGCATCGGCTGATGCAGGTCACCTTGCGCGACCTGGTGGCCCGGGCGGCGATGTCTCCGGTGATGGCGTCGTTCTTGTCGGCGATGGTGAAGGCGCGTGGCTCGATCGTGGTGAGCGGGGCGCAGGGCGCCGGGAAGACCACGGTGGTGCGCGCGTTGTGCGCGGAGATCGACCCGTGGGAGGCGATCGGCACGTTCGAAACCGAGTACGAGCTTCATCTCGACCAGCTCCCCGAGCAGCACCACATCGTGCACGCGTGGGAGGCCCGGCCGGGGTCGGGTGAGCGTGGCGATGACGGCCGGGCGGCGGGCGAATACACGACGGCGGCGCAGATCATCGACTCTTTCCGGTTCAACCTGACCAGGCAGATCGTGGGCGAGATCCGCGGCGCTGAGGTGTGGTCGATGATCAAGGTGATGGAGTCCGGGTCCGGGTCCATCTCGACGACGCACGCGAAGACCGGCGAGGACACGATGCGCAAGCTCGTCACCTGCGCGATGGAGGCCGGGGCGCACGTCACCCAGGAACTCGCCACCACGAAGCTCGCTGACACGATCGATCTGATCGTGCAGCTCCATGTCGAAACGATCCCGGGTGTGAGCGGCAGCCGGAAGAACCGCTGGGTGTCGGAGATCCTCGCGGTGACGCCGGGCGAAGCCGAGAAGGGCTACGCGCTCACCCAGGTGTTCCGCACTGTCGAAGGCCAGCACGCGGTGGCGCACCTGCTCCCGGACCATCTGTCTCACCTGACGGCTCACGGGTTCGACGTCGAAGGCTTCCTACGGGAGGCCCACCAGTTCGGAGTCCGACCATGATGCCGCTGCTCGCCGCCCTGTCCGGGGCGTTGGTCGTCGCCGGTGTCCTCGGCATCATCTGGGGGCTCCAGCCGCAACCCGAGCCTCCTCGTCCGGCCCGCTCGCGGCGTCCGGGCTTCTGGGCGACCCTGCCTCGTTGGGTGCGTTGGGGCGTCCTGGCCGCGCTCGGGGTCGGGCTCGTCGTGTTCGTGGCGACAGGCTGGTTCCTGGCCGTGTTCATCCTGCCATTGGCGGTCCTCGCGGTGCCGTTCCTGGTGGTGGCCTCCCCGGAGGCCGCGCAGATCAAACGTCTGGACGGCATGGCCGAGTGGACGCGGAACTTGGCCGGCGTCCTCACCGTTGGTGTCGGTCTCGAACAGGCACTCGTGGCCACGCTGCGCTCCACGCCCGAGTCGGTGCGCCTGGAGGTCGGCCGACTGGTGGCCCGGCTGCGTGCCCGCTGGCGCACCGAGGACGCCTTACGCGCGTTCGCCGACGAACTCGACGACGCGACCGGCGACCTGATCGCCGCGAACCTGATCCTCGGTGCTCGCCGGCGCGGTGCGGGGCTGGCGAGCGTGTTGCAGAGCCTGGCCGAGTCGGTGACGGCCGACGTGATGGCGCGCCGCCAGATCGAGGCCGATCGCGCCAAGCCGCGCGCGATCGCCCGCAACGTGACCCTGGTGTCCGCGGGGGCGTTGGTGTTCTACGCGTTGTCCGGCCAGTTCCTCGCTCCCTACGGCACTCCGGCGGGTCAGGTGATCCTCGGCGTCCTGCTCGCCGGCTACACCGCCGCGTTGGTGTGGATGCGCCGGATGACGGTCGGCAAGTCTCTCCCGCGGTTCATCGGGGAAAGCCATGGGTTCAGGATTACTGAAGGATCCTCCGCCTTGAACCCAAGGGTAG
>JAVTWJ010000018.1:0-13126 GCA_032229785.1 Propionibacteriaceae bacterium | reverse complement strand
CCGCCGCCGAGGGTTCGGTCGGCTCGTTGCGCCGCGACCCGTTCGCCATGCTGCCCTTCTGCGGCTACAACATGGCCGACTACTGGCAGCACTGGCTCGACATGGGCGAGACGCTGGGCGACCAGGCGCCGGCCATCTTCCAGGTGAACTGGTTCCGCAAGGGCGCCGACGGCTCCTTCCTGTGGCCGGGCTTCGGCGACAACTCCCGCCCGATCGAGTGGGCCATCAAGCGGGTCATGGGCGAGGTGGACGCCGAGGCCGCCATCTCGGGTCAGCTGCCCAAGCCCGGCGACCTGAACGTGGCCGGCCTCGACCTCGACGACGCGACCCTGGAGGCGATCTTCGCGCTCGATCCGCAGGCGTGGGCGAAGGAGGCCGACCTCACCGAGGAGTACTTCGCCCAGTTCGGCGACAAGCTGCCTGAGCGTCTGAAGGATCAGCTCGCCAAGCTCCGCGAGCGCATCGCGCAGGCCTGAACAACGCGTCGACACACCGAGGCCCGGTCCCCTTGGGGGCCGGGCCTCGGGGCGCTCGGGGCGCGGTCGGCGCTCCTTGGCGTCCTCCCTCGCGGAGGTCAGGCAATAGGCAGGGCCAATCGATGCTGCATCAGGACCACCTGGTACGGGTTCCACGTCGACAGGGTGTAGCGCAGGACAAGGTCGTCGCCGTCGGGGACCGCGTCGAACAGGTAGGGCGCGTAGGCGGCGCCAGTCGAGGTCGCCTGCTGGCGGAAGACCCGGTCGCCGACGACGTCCGAGCCGTCACCGTATGCCTTGATGAAGCGCGAGGACGGGTCGCCGTGGCACATCCCTCGCGCCACCCAGTCGAACAGTCGGCGCCGCGGCGTCCACGGACCCCACGGCGCCGGTGAGGTGCGCAGGGTGACCGACGGCCCGATCGGATCCTGGGGGCCGCTGCCGGCCAGCAGCACGAACCGTTCGATCGCCGGGATCCAGCGCACCGAAATCTCGCCGAACGCTCCCGGGTGGAGCAGCGGGCGGGCATCGTCCTCGCTCGGGGACCAGAGCGGGACGCCGGCGCGCTCACCCGCCCAGTAGCGCAGGCCGAGCGCGCGGTGCGGGATGGGCGCGGGCGAGGCGAGGGCGGCCCTGGTTTCCGGACGCCCCGGGTCGAGAACGGCCAGCCGCAGGTTGCCGGCGCGGTAGGCGTCCGTGCCGAACAGCAGCACCAGGTCGTGCTCGCCGCGGAAGCCGGGCACGCGCGCGGCCGGGAAGCGCTGCGCGGACACGTTGATGAAGCTGCGGTCCGACAGCGTCGTCAGGGCGGTGAACCGCAGCGGACGCCGGCCGCCCGGTTGGACGGGCAGGCGCGGGTCCACCGCGCGGGCCAGGACGCTGCGGCCCATCGTCTGGGCGCGCGCGAAGTGGTCGGAGGTGGCGAGCAGGAAGAAGTCGCCGCCGACGCTGAATCCGTCGAGGGGCACGTCGAACTCGCGCATGGTGACGCGTCCGCCGTCGATGCGCAGCGGGCCGCCATGGAACGTGACCCCGGGAAGGCCGGGCATCGGACCGGTCTCGGTGACCTGGGCGATCGCGTCGCGTGTGACCAGCCACGGGCGCCGCCGCCAGTGCGTGTCGCCGAACAGCAGGTAGGAGGCTCCTCGGTGATCCACGCGGACGCCGAGGTCGGTGCCGCGGATGCCGGCGGTCGACTCGGAGCGGCCCAGCGTGGGGCGTCCGCCGGGCTGGGTGTCGACATCGCCCGAGATCTGCGCCACCTTGCGCGAGTCGGTCGGCTCGATCGTGAAGTCGCGATCGTCCAGCCGGAGGCAGGCGTTCCGCATCCAGCGGGAACGCTCCCCCGCCGTCTGCCGGTGCTGGTGGAAGACGGAGCCGTCCTCATCGGTGAGCGCCTGCACCCAGCCGTGGAGGCGGGTCGGGGCGAGGGCGACCGCGTCCACGAGCCCGGCGCCCCAGGTGAGGGGGGCGTGCGGGGTCGGTGCGGTCGGCGCAGCCTCCGGGCCCGGCCGCGCGCCGGGGACCGTCCATGTCTCCACACGGTCCCCGTCGGCGATCGCGATCAGCCAGGCGTCGCCGAGCGGCGCGATCGAGGCGGCGTCCGTGGCGGCGGCGACGGGCTGGGTGCGGGCGGGCGTCCAGAACCGCCAGCGGCCGTCGTGGCGGACGACCGCGCCGATCCGGCCACCGGACGAGGACAGGGCCGCGGCGTCCGCGCCAGGGATGCGGTACTCGCGGCGCCACCCGTCCCGGTCGGCCCAGATCTCGACGCCGTCATCGACGGTGACGGCGACCACGAGCGCGTCACCGGTGGCCGTGACGCTGACGGCCCGACCGGGCAGCGGGCTGCCGTGCGACTGCCAGCCGTCGCCGGACGCCGCGGCGGCCGATCTGCGGGGCAGCAGGGCGCCGACCGCAGCCCAGCCGGGTGTCGGGCGCGGGACGACGGGCGCACTGTAGTGCGCGATGCCCGCCGACTCGGGGACGAGGACGTGCAGCCGGCCGGAGGCCGCCACGATCGCGCCCGGGCCCGTGGCCTCCGGGCTGATCAGCGCGCCCTGGCGCCATTCCTGGTCGGGCCGGTGCTGACCGCGCCGGTAGTGCCACAGGCCGGAGCCGTCGGCGCCGAGGATCACGGCGTCCAACTGCGGTGCCGCGACGAGGCCGCGGGGCCCGGCCGCGCTGGGCGCCGGCCCTTGCGTGAGCGAGGACGGGCCGATCACCGGGACGCGTGAACGCAGCATGCGCGGCAGCCTAACCGAGGCGTCGGCCTCACCGTCAGGGGTGGACTGGACCCTCCAGGACCCGGCACCGGGTCGTTCGTCCGGCAGATCGCGGCGATCGCTGCCGCCCGAGCGGACCAGGCCGAACATCAGGCGTTCCCCCACCACCGGACCCGGCGGGGCGTCCGCACGCCCGTCCGTCGCCACCGACAGTGACGCGCGCCTCGTCAAATATCGCGACGGGTCAAACCCAGTCCGAGCACGACAACGCCGCCCGGGATCGGTGGTGATCCGGACGGCGTTTCCGCTTGTGTGGCGGAGGTGGTGGGATTTGAACCCACGATGGGGTTGACCCCCAAACCCGCTTAGCAGGCGGGCGCCATAGACCTGACTAGGCGACACCTCCTCAACCGAGAGCACAGCCTACCGGTCGGATCGTCGTCGCAGCAAAAGCGTGCGCGGGCCACGGGTATGCTCGATCCGGTTCACCGGACGGGAGAAGCATGAGCGCACAGCCACCCTGGGGCGCCGACGACGCGCCGCATCCCGGTGGTGCGCGCCGTTTTCCCCCCGACCAGCCCGACCTTCGTAGCCCGCCAGGTCCGCCGCGACGCTCCGCTGCCCCCGCCCGGCAACTGCCGACGAGACCGCGTCGAGCCGCCGACGAGACGAGTTTCGGCGGCTCGCTGGGGTGGGCGCTGCTGGGCACGTTCCTTCCCGGCGCAGGCCTGCTGCGGACGCGGTGGCGCCCGCTCGGCGCCCTCCTGTTCACCCTCACCCTCGGTGTCGTCGCCGCGGTGGCGGTGACGCTGATCGTCGCCCCCAACATCCTGGTCGCGGTGTTGGGCATCCCGCGCGTCCTGACGATCGCCTGGGTGGGCGGCGCGGCGTTCGGCCTCTGCTGGGTGATCAGCATCGTCGCGACGCACCTCCTGTTGCGGCCGTTCCCCGCCCGCGCCTGGCAGCGCGTCGCCGGATCGATCGTGATCGGCCTCCTCGCCTTCGTCGTCGCGGCACCCTCGTTCGTGGGTGCCCGCACCCTCTACGACACCAGCCAGTTCATCGAGGCCGTGCTCGTCGACGCCAACCCCCACGGCGAGGCGGGCGGAGACTTCGGGAATGTCCTCGATCCCTGGGCCGACAAGGAACGCGTCAACATCCTCGTCCTCGGCGGCGACGCGGGCGCGGATCGCACGGGCACCCGCACCGACACCGTCATCCTGGCGTCGATCGACACCCAGACCGGCGCGATGGCGCTCTTCAGCCTCCCGCGCCAGACCCAGCGCCTGCCGTTCCCGGCAGGATCGGCGCTCGCCAAGAGGTGGCCCCACGGGTTCAGCAGCGGCGCCGACTACGACCCCGAATACGCCCTCAACGCGATCTACGGCAACCTGCCGCTGATGGCACCGGACGCCTTCGCCGGCGCCGAGGATCCCGGCGCGGAAGCGCTCAAGATGGTCGTGGGCGAAGCCCTCGGTCTCCAGGTCGACTACTACGCCATGGTCAACCTCGACGGCTTCATCGAACTCATCGACGCGCTCGGCGGCATCACCGTCAACATCAACCAGCCGATTCCCGTCGGCGGCAAGAACGCCAGCGGCAGCGACTCCGCGGTGCCACCCGACCGGTGGCTGCCGCCGGGCCCGGACCAGCACCTCAACGGCTACGACGCCCTGTGGTTCGCGCGCGGGCGCTACAAGACCGACGACTATCACCGCATGACACGCCAGCGCTGCGTGCTCCAGGCCGTCGTACGCCAGGCAGACGCCCCGAGGGTGGCCGCCAACTACGAGGCGCTCACCAAGGCCGGCAGCAATATCGTCGCCACCGACGTGCCGACCAAGCGGCTACCCGCGATGGTCATGCTGGCGCTGAAGGTCAGGGACGCCACGATCACCTCCGTCTCCTTCGAGAACGGCAAAGACGGCTTCAGCTACAGCCATCCCGACTGGGCCACCGCGCAGCAGCGGGTTCAAGACGTCCTCGACCCGCCTCCGGCGTTGCCCGCGCCCAGCACGGCGTCGCCCTCGCCCACCGCGGCCACCTCCCCGAGCGGCACACCGTCCGCCACTGCCACGCCGCAGCCCGAGGTCATCGTCGACGAGTGCGCCTACAACCCGGTCACGCCCTGACCGGCCCCCGCCTGGCCCGCGAACAACCCCGCCTGGCCCGCGAACAACCCCGCCGCTAACTGTCGAAAGCCCGGTAGCCGCGGTTGGCATCGAGGTGCCGCGAGATCGCCTCGCCCAGCGCGTCCATCTCATGGGTCGGACCCGCAGGCGACACGAGGTGGACGCGCTCATTCTCGCCCCGATGCAGCGTGAGGCGTCCGGCGCTGGCCGTCACCCGCGTCACCGAAGCCCAGTCGCCCTGCCGGACGCCGCCCGACGCGTCCACCCGGTACCCCTCGTCATCGACGCGGATCACGACCTGCTGGCGCCGCGGCACCGCGAACGCGAGCGCCCCGAGAACCAGCGCGCCCATCAGAAGCACCACGCCGACCACCACGAGGATCGTGCCGACGGCGCCACCGAGCGGGACGACGATCGACACCGCACCGGCGATGGCGAGCGCGGCGGCAAGAGCCAGGGCGCGCACGGGCGGACGCGGGGTCATCACGAACTCATCGGCAGGCACGCGGCGAGAGTGGGATTCGAACCCACGGAGGGTCTCCCCTCGGCCGCTTTCAAGGCGGCTGCACTCGGCCACTATGCGATCTCGCCCGAGTCGCGGACCATTCTAACCAACCTCGCCGCGGTGTCCCCCGGTTAGGGTGAGTTCATGCGTGCCGTCATCGCCACTGAACCGGGAGGGCCCGAGGTCCTCCAGATCGCCGACGTCGAAGCCCCGACCGCGGGCCCCGGAGAACTCCTGCTGCGCACGGTCGCCGCGGGGGTGAACCGCGCCGACATCCTGCAGCGGCAGGGCCACTACCCGCCGCCGCGGGGCACCTCCGAGATCATCGGGCTCGAGGTGTCCGGGCACGTGGCGGCGATCGGCGAGGGCGTCCGGGGCTGGGCGGTGGGCGATCCTGCGGTCGCGCTGCTGGCCGGCGGCGGCTATGCCGAACTGGTGGCGGTGCCGGCCGGCCAGGTCATCGGGCCACCCGAGGGCGTCGACCTCGTCACCGCGGCAGGCCTGATCGAGGTCGCCGCCACCGTCGTGTCCAACATGGACCACGTCGGCCTGCGCCCCGGGGAGACCTTCCTGGTGCACGGCGGCACCGGGGGCATCGGCTCGTTCGCCATCCAGTACGCCGCGAGCCTCGGCTGCCGCGTCGCGACGACCGCCGGCTCGCCCGAGAAGCTGGCGTTGTGCCGCGAACTGGGCGCCGACATCGCGCTCGACTACCACGACGACTGGGCGCACGCACTGAAGGAGGCGACCGGCGGCAGGGGCGTCGACGTAATCCTCGACATCATGGGCGCCAAATACCTGGACGCCAACGTGAAGGCGCTCTCCCGCCGCGGACGCCTGGTGATCATCGGCCTCCAGGGCGGCGTCAAGGGCGAGCTCAACCTCAACGTCCTGCTCACCAAGGGCGCCACGGTCACGGCGACGTCGCTGCGGTTCCGTCCCGTCGAAGAGAAGGCCGCCATCGTCGCGCGCGTCGCCGAGACCGTGTGGCCGCTCGTCGCCTCGGGCGCCATCACGCTCGCCCACCAGACGCGATGGTCGATCGACGACGTTCAGGCGGCCCACAGCCATCTCGTCGGGGGCACCAACGTGGGGAAGATAGTCCTCGTCTTCTAGGGCAGGTCGGTGCCATCGAGGACGAAGGGCACCGCGACGGCCCCCCATGAAGAGCGTGTCTACTACATCACACTCAGAGGCTTATTCACGGGCAACCCTGATGGCGTTCTTGAGTCAGCGCCCGATCGACTTCAAATAGCCGTCCACGCGCAGCACGGCATCCTGCTGCGAGATGCTGAGCAAGACGAGGGCACGACGAATCGCGCGCTCGCGTTCGCCCGCATCAGCCAGGGCGGTCACCTCGCCCGGAAGCGAACCCGCCACGCTCTGCGCCGGCGACGGCATCGTGAGGTTCAGTTCCTGATAGAGGTGGAACACCAGGTCTTCGAGCGCGCTGAGACGGGCGGAGATCTCCGGGGGGACCGAGTGCATCATGCTCACCAAAGATAGGGGGATCGGGGTCGTTGCACGTCAGCGGCCGAGAGGGCCGCGTCCGCCCTCGACGCCTCCGTCGTGGTGGTGGCCACCGGACGCCAGAACCGCCATGACAAGCGGGATAGCGGTGCCGATCATCGGCCACAGCGGCCAGTAGTAATACGGCGCCGACGCCGACAGCACCCAGGTGGCGAGCCAGATCACGTTGAACAAGACAGCACCCATCACCCACGACCGAACAGCCAGCCGCCGCGTCCGAGACACCCGCTCGGGCAGCTTCGGAAGGGTGCCCGACACGGCGATGTCGGACAACAGCGGCACGAACTCGCCGAGCGTCTTGGCCTGCAGGACGGCGGCCAGCCGATCGCCGTGCTCAAGTGCGTCGAGGCGTCCGTCCTGGAAGGCCGTGTTCACGACATCGGCGGCACAGTCGCGGTCGGCGTCCGATGCCCGGAAGCCGCTGTGCCCGCGCGGGTCGGCGCTGAAGCGCTCCCACAGGGGCTTCTCGGGCAGATTCGGGGCTGGTATCGACGACATGCGTCTCCTTCTTCGTCGCTGCCACAAGCCTAGCCCCCGCCGCTCAGCGGATCGTCCTCGCGTAGCGCAGCGAATTGGGACGGCACGGCGCCTCGAAGGCGATCCGCAGGGTGGACGACACCTTGCGTTCGGTGCGCAGCCCGAACAGCCGGTCGACGACCAGGTCGCGCAGCGCCTCGGGGCCGATCGTGTTGAGGTAGATCTTCGTGGCGCCCTCGAAGCCCGCCAGCGTCGACACCCGCCACTTCAGCATCACCCGCCACGGCATGGGCAGCTCGACATCGATCGGCCGGTAGTGCCACTCCTCGTTGCACGGCACGTCGGTGCCGGTGGCGGCGTGCATCGCGTGGATCATGTCGCTCATCCCGCGGATCTCCTCGGGCGTGTGCTCCCACGGATCGCTGTGCTCGGACTTGCTGTAGATCTCGATCGTCGGGAACCGGTGCCCGAACCCCGCGAACGCCATGGCGTGCTCGTTCTCCGCGATCACGAGGTTCCGGTAGGACGCGTAGTTGGAGGCGACCTCGTTGAACAGGTTCGCGTTGCGACGCAGCTTGGCCAGCGTGGCCTCATGCTGGACGCCGCGCTCGTCGATCGCGACCAACTGCTTGTGCAGGTGGTCGAAGGACGCCCCGGCCGGCTTGAGCCAGTTCTGGAACACCGTCACGTAGCGTGCGTACCGGTTGAGGTCGTACAGGGCCTTGATCGACTCCACGGTGTAGTGGATGAACTGCGCGTGCTCGTCCAGGGCGAGCGTCCCCGCGCTCGCGAGCTGGTTGTCGTGGGTGGCGCCCGGCACGTAGTGGCGGCGGGCGACGATCACGTCGTGGCTGCCCCCGAAGAAGCCGGACGCCGCCGCGATGCGTTCCTCGACCGACATGGCCGCGATCGCGGCGTCCGTCCTGCCCGACGCGCGAAGCTTCGCGCCGGACACCGCCAGCACGTGGGCACGGCCGGCGTCCGAAGCCAGGTAGGCCTGCTTCCGCGCGGCGACCCACGGCGGAAGCGTGTACCCGTAGTTGAGGTGCCAGTACTCGTAGCTGAGGATCTCGAACAGGTTGGGGATGCGGCGGAACTCGGCCGTGGAGGCGAACAGCTCCTCGGCGGGCGTCCGGTAGAGCGTCTCGTAGCCGTCCGGCGTGAGGATGACGCGTGACTTCTCCGGGGGGGTCTCATCGTAGCGCCGCTCGCAGAACGCGCAGGCCGAGTCGTGCGCGCCCCGTGCGAGCACGGTCGGCTCGACGCGCGGGATGCCGAGCGGGCGGTTGCCGCGTCCGGGCACCGTCCACACTTCGGTGCCCGTGAACGGATTCAGCTGCTTGAGAGTGCCGTCGGCGAGCTGGATCAGGTACTCGGGTTCCCGGCCGTAGGGCTGCATGCCCTCAGCCTGCCGCTCAACCGCCCACGCCACAACGTCCATCCGCGCATTCCGGAGCGCGATGGGCCCGGCGTCCGCGACACGACGGCCCCGCGGGGCGACCATGAGGGTATGCCCGAGCAGCTGACCACCTGGACGTGGCGCGCAGGACGGCCGACCGACGAACGAATCGAGCAGGACGCCCTCGCCGCCGCCATTCGCGACCCCGGCCTGGTGGTCTGGGTCGACGTGGTGGCGCCGTCGGCGCCGAGCCTCGCGGCGATCGCCGCCGAGGTGGGGCTGCCCGCGACCGCCGTCGAGGACGCCCTGGCGCCGCACGAACGCCCCAAGACCATCCGGCACGAGTCGCACCTGTTCTTCACGGTGTACGCCTTGTTGCCGCCGGGGGCGTCCGCCGGAGGCGACGCGCGATCGCCGGACGCCCTGGCCCCCGCCGCCACCCGCATCTCGGGTTGGGTGCTGCCGCACGCGCTGATCACGATCCGTCTGGACGACCGATTCGACCTCACCCCCGTCGTCCACCGCTGGGACCACGAGCCCTCGATGCTCGCCCACGGCGCGCCGACCCTCGTCCACGGGCTGCTGGACGCCGTCGTCGACAGTCATTTCGACACGATCCAGGCGGTGGACGACCGCCTCGAGACGATCGACGACGCCCTCTTCGCGGCGCGCCCCGCCGGGGACGCGTTCGTCCGCTCGATCTACACGCTGCGCAAGGATCTGGTCGCCCTGCGCCGGATCGTCCTGCCCATGCGCGAGGTGATGAACGGCCTGCTCAGGCACTCGGTCACCGACGTCGCCGACCTGCGGCCCTGGTTCGACGACCTCTACGACCACATCCTGCGCGCCACCGAATGGACGGAGTCGCTGCGCGACCTGGTCACGTCGGCCTTCGAGACCAACCTGTCGCTGCAGGACGCCCACCTCAACACCATCATGAAGAAGCTCGCCGGCTGGGCGGCGATCATCGCGGTCCCGACCGCGATCACGGGCTGGTTCGGCCAGAACCTGCCGTTCCCCGGATTTGGCGAGCCGTGGGGTCTGGGCCTGTCCCTTGGGCTGATCGTGGCGGGCAGCGTCGTCCTGTACGCGCTGTTCCGCGCCCGCGACTGGGTATGAGCGGACGCCGCCGCCCGGTTTACGCACCGCCGCCCGGTTTACGCACCGACGCCCGGTTTACGCACCGACGCCCGCCGCGCCGCCCGGCTCAGACACAGGCGCCCGGGTTCCTACCCGGGCGCCTGTGCGGAAAGCGGGCGCCGAGGTCGATAACCCGTCGCCGTGCCGTGCCGAAACAGGGCGACGAAGTGTCACACCCCGATCACCCCTCGCCGCGCCTGTATGGAAACCGACGAAGTCGATCACCCGTCGCCGCGCCGCTCACGCGTGGGGCGCGAGCACCTCGCGTCCGCCCAGGTAAGGCCGCAGCGCCTCGGGGACGCGCACGGAGCCGTCCGGCAACTGGTGGTTCTCCAGGATCAGGATGATCGTGCGGGTCATCGCGCACAGCGTGCCGTTGAGGGTGGCCAGCGGGCGGGTGCCGTCGGCGTCCTTCATGCGAATGTCGAGGCGGCGCGCCTGGAACTCGGTGCAGTTCGACGTCGAGGTGATCTCGCGGTACCTGCCCTGGCTGGGGATCCACCCCTCGCAGTCGTACTTGCGGGCAGCCGACAGCCCGAGGTCCCCCGCGGCCACATCGATGACCCGGAACGGGATCTCCAGCGAGCCCAGGAATTCCTTCTCATAGCCGAGCAGACGAGCGTGCAACGCCTCGGCGTCCTCAGGTGCGCAGCAGGCGAACATCTCGACTTTGTCGAACCAGTGGACGCGGAAGATGCCCCGGGTGTCCTTGCCGTAGGAGCCGGCCTCGCGGCGGAAGCACGGCGAGTAGCCCGCGTACAGCCGCGGCAGCGTCTCCGCGGGCAGGATCTCATCGGAATGGTAGGCGGCCAGCGGAACCTCGGCGGTGCCGACCAGGTACAGGTCGTCGGCCTCGAGCCGGTACACGTTCTCGGCGGCCTGGCCGAGGAAGCCGGTGCCCTCCATCGCCGACGGCTTCACCAGCGCGGGCGGCAGAATGGGCGTGAAGCCCCACTGGCCGGCCATCGTCATGGCGTGCTGCACCAACGCCAGTTCGAGCAGCGCTCCGACGCCGGTCAGGAAGTAGAACCGCGACCCCGACACCTTCGCGCCGCGCTCCATATCGATCGCGCCCAGGATCTCGCCGATCTCCAGGTGGTCGCGCGGTTCGAAGCCTTCGGCCGCGAAGTCGCGCGGGGTGCCGCCATGCTCGAGGACCACGAAGTCCTCCTCGCCGCCGGCGGGCACGCCATCGATGATGATGTTGGGCAACTGCCGCAGCAGGGTGTCGAACTGCTCCTTGCCCGCGTCGGCCTCGGCCGTCGCCTGCTTGACCGACGCCGCGAGCGCCTTGGTGCGCGCCAGCAGCGTCGCCTTCTCGTCGCCGGACGCCTTCGGGATCCGCTTCGACAGCGACTTCTGCTCGGCCCGGGCCGCCTCGGACGACACGATCAGCGAGCGGCGTGCCTCGTCGGCGGCGATCAGCTCGTCCACGAGGCCGACCGGCTCGCCGCGGGCGACCTGGCTACGGCGGACAGCGTCGGGATCAGTGCGCAGAATCTTCGGGTCGATCACAATGCGTGAGTCTATCGCCGCCGCGCGTTGGGGTCGGACGAGGGCCGGTGCCAGACTGTCTCCATGCAGTTTCGTCCGCGCCGGGCGCACCTCACCGCCGTTGCGCTGGCGTGCGCCTTCGCCGCCTGGACCTGGCTCACCCTGAACACGCGCGCCCTCCGCGTCCTGGACGCCTCCGCCGTGCCGCCCGGCCCCACCGCGGAGAGCGCGGCCGGGCAGATCCTGGCGGCGATCGCGATCGTGGCGGCCCCGGCGGTCCTGTACACGCTGCTCGTTCTGCTGAGCGCCTGGGCGTGGCAGCGTCGGCTGCACCGGCTCGCGTGGGCGATCGTGGTCAGCATCCCCCTGACGTGGGGGCTCGTCCAGCTGATCAAGAACGCGGCCGGACGCCCGCGTCCCCCCGAAGCGCTGCCGCTGATCACCGCCGGCGGTTGGGCGTACCCGAGCAGTCACGTGGCGGCCGCGACCGTGGCGGTGATCATGGCGATCGCGGCCCTGGTGGTCACCCGGCGTCCGCGTTCGACGGTGATCGTCGCGGTCATCGGGTTGAGCGTCGTCTGGACGCTCGTCCTGGCCAACCGGTGGCTGCTGCGCGCCCACTGGCCGACGGATCTGATCGGCGGCATGCTGCTCGGCGCGACCGTCGCCTCCGGCACCCTGGCGACGGCCGGCGTCACCGCGCTGAGGTTCGCCACCGCCGGACGGGCAACCACGCGCGGGCGGCGTCCGGTGGTCGTGTACAACCCGACCAAGGTGCCCGACATAGGGACGTTCCGCGGGCTCGTCGAGGGCGAGTGCGCCGAGCATCGCTGGGACGCGCCGATCTGGATCGAGACCGACCCCGACGACGGTGGCGCCTCGGCGGCGCGGCGGGCACGGCGTCGGCGTCCGGACCTGGTGCTGGTGGCGGGCGGCGACGGCACCGTGCGCACCCTGTGCGCCGAGATGGCGCAGACGGGGATCCCGGTCGCCATCGTCCCGGCAGGAACCGGGAACCTGCTGGCGCGCAACCTGTCGATCCCGCTGGACTTCGGCGAGGCGCTCGCGGTGGCCTTCGAGGGGACGCCGACCCGCATCGACATCGTCGAGGTGCGCGCCGACGACGCCGACGAGGACTACTCGCTGGTGATGGCCGGCATGGGTTTCGACGCCCGGATCATGAGCGAGACCAACGCCGACCTCAAGAAGATGGTCGGTCCCGCCGCGTACGTGATGGCGGCGCTGCAGACGCTCACCATGCCGCCCTTCGAGGTGACGATCACCCTCGACGCAGGGACGCCGTCGCGGCGGACGGTCGCCGTCGCGCTCGTCGCCAACGTGGGTGCCGTGCCGGGGCAGATCACGATCGCGCCCGATGCGCGTCCCGACGACGGCATCGTGGACGTCCTGGTGGCCTCGCCGTCGAACGTCCTGGAGTGGGGCGCCCTCACCACCCGCATCCTGGCCGGGTCGAAGGACCATCCGGGCCTCGAACGCGGACAGGGCCGCCACGTCCTGATCGAGGCGGCCGAGCCGGTGGCCTACCAGATCGACGGGGACGCCCTGGGCGAGTGCCGCCGCTTCGAGGCGACGGTCCTGCCCGCCGCGGTCGTCCTGATGGTGCCGTGAGCGCGCGGGAGCGCCGGCATTCCAGGGAGTGGCCCGCGCGCACGAAAAGAACCGTTGCCTACGGAATTTCGTAGGCAACGGTTCTTTTCGTAGGCGGGAGCGGACGCGACGCCCGGGCC
>JAVTWJ010000017.1:0-13471 GCA_032229785.1 Propionibacteriaceae bacterium | reverse complement strand
GGATCAGCGGGCGAGCAGCGCGAGGATGATCACGACGATCGCGGCCGCGCGGACGCCGCGGCGCCCGGGCTTGCGGGCGAGGCCGGCGTCGGTGCCGGTGCCAGCCGGAGCGGCGGGCGCGAACGAGCGGCGGGCGCCAACGTGCGGTGGCCGGTCATCAACGCACCTCCGCCCTCAGCTCGCGCGCGACACCCACGGCGCCGGGCAGGACGATCCACGCGACGGCCCCGGTGACGATGCGACCCAGGTCGGCCGCCGTCGTGTCCGCCACCAGCCGCGCGGACGCCGACTGGTCGATCCAGGTGAGCGCCTCGGCCGCTCCCGGCCCGGCCTGGGCGATCAGGCTCGCGACCATCGGCCAGACCAGCAGGATCACGATCGGCGCCGGGGCGTTGCCGCACAGGTAGGCCAGCGCCCATCCCGACAGGGCGAGCGTGACGTTGGCCGCCGTGAAGGCGGTCAGCGCGCGCAGATCGAGGGTCCAGACGACGCCGTGCCCGGTCAGCGCCGCTCCCACCGGCGCGATGACGAGCGCCGCGAGCACCGCGAGCACGGTGACCGCGACCGCGAGCGTCGCGGCTGCGGCCGCCTTGGCGGCGACCACCCGTCCGCGCCGCGGCGTGAGGGCGTAGGTGCTGAGCGCGGTGCGGTGGCTGCGCTCGCCGGTGACGAGCAGCACGGACGCCACCGCGGCGAGGGTGCCGCCCGGGACCCCGGCCATGGTGGCCACGCCGGTCAGCGTGACGCCGTCGCGGTAGAGCAGGACGCCTCCTCCGAACACGCCCGCGAGCAGCGCCCCGGTCACGATGAGGGCGCGGCCCGCCCGGGTGTCGACCAGCTTGCGCAGTTCGACGAGCCAGGTGCGGACGCCGCCCGGAGCGGCGGAATTGAGCCGAGGGTCGAGGGTGAGGGTCGACATGGTGGTTCTCCTTCGTGGAATCGCGGGAATCGCGGGGTTCATGCGGCGGTGAGGTCGAAGTAGACGTCCTCGAGACGGTCGTGGCGGGCACGCAGCGCCTCGAGGGAAGCGTCGGCCCGTACCCTTCCGGACGCGATCACGACGACGTGATCGGCGAGCCGTTCGACCTCGGCGAGAGCGTGGCTGGACAGCAGGACGGCGCAGCCCCGCGCCGCCCGGGCGCGCAGCAGGTCGCCCAGCCAGCGCTGGCCCTGCGGGTCCAGGCCGTTGGCGGGCTCGTCGAGCACGAGGGCGACGGGATCGCCGAGCAGCGCTTGGGCGAGTCCGAGGCGCTGCCGCATGCCGAGCGAATAGGCGCCCACACGACGCCTCGCGGCACCGGCGAGCCCGACCTCGTCCAGGGCCTCGTCGGCGCGGGTTGCGGGCAGCCCCATCGTCCAGCAGGCCAGCCGGAGCGACTCCCGGCCGGTCCGGCCGGGATGGAAGGCGTCCGCATCGAGCAACCCGCCGACGACGCGACCGGGGTGGGGCAGTGCGGCGTAGGGGCGCCCGGCGATGAGCGCGGTGCCGGCGTCCGCCTGCGCCATGCCGAGGAGGACGCGCATCGCGGTCGACTTGCCTGCGCCATTGGGGCCTAGGAAGCCGGTGACGGTGCCCTGCGCGACGCCGAAGGAGACGTCGGCCAGCGCCGTGACTCCCGGATAGGTGACGGTGAGGTGGCTGAACTCGATCATGGCTCCATCCCATCGCGGCCACTCGGGTCGGCGCGTCCGGCAAGTGGCCGCCTTCCCCGGCCCATCGGCTGAGGGCGAATGGCCGATGGGCTGGGCCCAGGGTGGGGTCACGCCCGGACGCCTCTGCCAGACTCGAGGCCATGGCCCCTCACCCGACGCACCGGCAGCCCGGCGACCTCGCCGCGTTCGCGGTGGCCGGGATGTTCTGGCTCTACTACCTCGCTCCCCTGGTCGTGCGGCCGGACAAGGCGGTGCTCTGGTTCGTCGCCGGCGTCCCGGGCGTGATCGCGGTCGCCGCGCTCACGCTGCGGCACCGGCGTCCGGTCGCGGCCGTCGGGATCGTGGCCGCCTGCCTCCTGCTCAGCCCGGCGGCCGCGGGAGCGGCCTTCGTCGCCCTGGCCAACCTGGCCCATCGCGCCGACCGCGCCCGCACGGTGGTCGCGGGCGCCGCCACGCTCATCGCGGCGAAGTCCGTCCAGTTGGCGCTCCCGCTGGGCGGCACCTCGGCCCTCGACGAGGTCACGACGGCGGTGGCGTTCGAGTTCATCCTGCTCACCTCCGGCGTGGCCATCGCCGCCCTCGTCGGCCGGCTGATGCGCAGCAGCGAACGGGAGAAGTCGAGCCGTGCCGCGTCCGAGGTCGCGCGCGCCGAGGCGGAGCAGGCCCGGCTCGCCGAGACCCGCCTGGCCGAGCGCGCGCGGATCGCCCGCGAGATGCACGATGTCGTCGCGCACCGGATCTCGCTGGTCGCGATGCGCGCGGGAATCCTCGCCCACCGCTCGACGGATCCGGACACGCTCGACGAGGCTCGGCTCATCCAGGCCACCGCGCGCGAAGCCCTCGCCGAGCTGCGGATCGTGCTGGCCGACCTGCGCGGCACCGACGCGCCCCCCGAGCCGCCGCAGCCGACGCTGGCCGACCTGCCGGTGCTGGTCGCCGAAGCACGCGACGCGGGGCAACGGGTGGACCTCGACCTGGGCGTGCCGCCGGCCGTCGTGCCGGACCGTCTCAGCCGTCAGGCCTACCGGATCGTGCAGGAGGGGCTGACGAACGCCCGCAAGCACGCGCCCGGCACGACGGTGAGCGTGGCCGTGACCGGGCGCCGCGGCGAGCGCCTGGCCGTCGAGGTCGCCAATCCGATCGCCGACCTGGCGGTGCCCGGCTCCACCGGCGGCGGGCTCGGGCTGGTGGGGGTCGCCGAACGCGTGGCCCTGCTCGGGGGATCGGTCAGCCACGGCGTCACGTCCGGTACGTTCAGGCTGAGCGCAGCCCTGCCCTGGACGGAGAACGCATGATCACGGTGCTGATCGTCGACGACGACCCCCTGGTGCGCACCGGCCTGCGGATGATCCTCGAGTTGGACGCCGGCCTTCGCCTCGCCGGCGAGGCGGCCGATGGGGCCGAGGCGCTGCAACGGATCGAGGAACTGCGTCCCGACGTGGTGCTCCTCGATGTGCGGATGCCGGTGCTCGACGGCCTCGGCGTCCTGACCGCGCTCGCCGGACGCCCGCACACGTCCGCTGTCGTCGTGCTCACCACCTTCAACACCGACGACTACGTGCTGCGCGCGCTGGCCGCCGGCGCGCGGGGATTCCTGCTCAAGGACGCCGACCCGTCCGCCATGATCGCCGCGATCAAGGCGGCGCACCGGGGCGACCCGGCGCTCTCCCCCGCCGTGACCGCCACCGTCATCCGCGCGGCCACCGGCCACGCGGCCGCCGACCCGGTCGCTGCAGGCATGGCCGCCCGGCTCACCGACCGCGAGCGGGAGGTCGCCGGCCTGCTGCTCGCGGGACGCACGAACGCCGAGATCGCCAGGCAGATGTCGCTCGGTCTGGCGACCGTGAAAGCGCACATCACCCGGATCTTCACCAAGCTCGGCGTCGACAACCGCGTTTCGGCGGCCATGGTGTTGCGCGACGCCGGCCTGTAGGCCGGGCGCGAGCCCTGCCATGATGACGCCATGGACGTGAGCGATTGGGATCGGCTCGCCGCTGGCGGGCTGGACGAGAAGATGGGCCTGGAACTGTTCGAGCTGAGCGCCGAACGCGCCCGCGGCCGGATGCCGGTGAGCGGCAACACCCAGCCGTTCGGCCTGTGGCACGGCGGCGCCTCGTGCGTGCTGGCCGAGTCCCTGGCGTCCTTGGCCGCCGTGGTAGCCGCCGGCGAAGGCGGCGCCGCCTACGGCGTCGACATCAACGCGACCCACCACGCGCCCGCGCGCGCGGGCTGGGTGAACGGCGAGGCGCGCGCCATCCGGATCGGTGGCACGCTCGGCACCTGGGAGGTCGTCCTCACCGACGACAACGGGCAGCGGCTGTGCACCGCCCGCGTCACCTGCGCACTCAGGCGTCGGCGCTGATCCGGCGTCGGCTCGCGCCACTCACTCGGCGACGGGGGCCTTCCGTTTGCCCTTCGCCGCCGTCTTGCCTGCCGCGGGGCCTTTGCCCGTCTTCGAGTGATCGATGACGCCGTCGGCGACCTCGCGCATCGACTTGCGCAGGTCCATGGCGGTCTTCTGGATCCAGCGGAAGGCCTCGGCCTCGCTGAGCCCGAGCCCCTCCTGCAGCAGCCCCTTGGCCTGATCGACCGCCTTGCGGGAGGCGAGGCGCTCCTCGAGGTCGGCGACCTCGTCGTCCAGTGCCCGGATCTCCGCGTAGCGGGCCATCGCCAGCTCGATGGCCGGCACCACGTCGGACGCGTCGAAGGGCTTGACCACGTACGCCATGGCCCCGGCCTCGCGGGCGCGCTCGACCAGTTCGCGCTGGCTGAACGCGGTCAGCATGACCACCGGCGCGATCCGCTCGTCGGCGATGATGGCCGCCGCGGTGATGCCGTCCATCACCGGCATCTTGACGTCCATGACCACCAGGTCGGGTTCGAGTTCCCGCACGAGCGCGAGCGCCTCTGCGCCGTCTCCGGCCTCGCCGACGACGTGGTAACCCTCACCGTTCAGCAACTCGACGAGGTCGAGACGGATCAGCGCCTCGTCCTCCGCGACGACAACGCGGGGACGATCGGCGCGAGGTTCAGTCGAGTTCACGTGGAATCACCACTTCCTAGGAGTCTTTCCAGCGAGACGACACTACACCCACGGCCGGGGCGCGCGTCCTGCCAGCGTTCATCGCCACGCGGGGCCGGGCGGGAGTGTGGCACTATGGTCCCCGCACCCGCGCCGGGGTGGCGGAATGGTATACGCGGACGGCTCAAACCCGTCTGGGCGCAAGCCCGTAGGGGTTCGAATCCCCTTCCCGGTACGAACAGACACGAATCCCCCGACCGCATCTCGGTCGGGGGATCAGTCGTATCGGCGGCACCCGCGGCCGCCACGCGTCGATCAGTGGATCTCAGCCACCCGCAGCGAGTTGGTCTTGCCCGCCTGGTGCTTGGGGTTGCCGGCCACGATCACGATCTTGTCGCCCGACTCGACCATGTCGGAGCCCTTCAGTGCGTTCTGCACCGCCTCCACCATGGCGTCGACCGAGTAGAAGTCGGGCGTCGTGAACGACTTGATGCCCCAGGCCAGGGTCAGTTCCTGGGCGACGGACACCTTGGGGCTGAACGCGCACACCTGGATCGGGGAGCGCAGCCTGGTCAGGCGCAGCGCCGTGTCGCCGGTCTTGGTGAACGCGACGAGGTACTTGGCCCCCACCCGCTTGGCGACCTCGACGGCCGCCTTGGCGATCACGCCCGACGTGGTGTGCGGATCCCAGTCGATCGGGTGGATGTTCTCCAGACCGAGCGATTCGGTCTTGCGGATGATCCGCCCCATCGTCTCGACGGTCTGCACCGGCCACTGGCCGACGGCCACCTCACCGGACAGCATGACCGCGTCCGCACCATCCAGGATCGCGTTCGCGACATCGGACGCCTCCGCCCGCGTCGGCCGCGGTGAGGTGATCATCGACTCCAGCATCTGGGTCGCGACGATCACCGGCTTGGCCACGGTCCGGGCCGCCGTGATGACCCGCTTCTGGACGCCGGGGACGTCCTCGAGGGGCAGTTCGACGCCGAGGTCGCCGCGGGCGACCATGATCGCGTCGAAGGCGTGCACGATCTCGTCCAGCGCCTCCACCGCCTGCGGCTTCTCGATCTTGGCGATCACGGGCAGGCGGTTGCCGAAGTCGTCCATGATCGCGTGGACGGCCTCGATGTCGCGGGCCGAGCGGACGAACGACAACGCGACCATGTCCACGCCGTGTTCAAGCGCCCAGACCAGGTCGTCGGCGTCCTTCTCGGACAGCGCGGGCACGCTCACAGCCACGCCGGGCAGGTTGATGCCCTTGTGGTCGCTCACCTTGCCGCCGACGATGACCTCGGTGGTCACGTCGGTGGCGGTGACCTCGAGGGCGCGCAGTTCGATGGCGCCGTCGTTGATCAGGATCTGATCGCCCGGTCGGACGTCGTTGGTCAGGGTCTGCAGGGTCGTGCCGCACCGCTCTTGCGTGCCGGGGACGTCGTCGATGGTGATGGTGAAGCGATCACCGGCGACGAGCGTCTCTTCTCCGCGCGCGAACTTGGCCAGACGGATCTTGGGGCCCTGAAGGTCGGCGAAGATGCCGATCGGACGCCCGGCGGCCTCGGCGGCCTGTCGGACGAAGTTGAGTCGTTCGAGATGAATGTCATGGGTGCCGTGGCTCATGTTGAGCCGGGCCACGTTCATGCCGGCCTCAACCAGCTCCATGACCTTGTCGAAGGTGTCGGTCGCCGGGCCCAGAGTGCCTACGATCTTGGCTCGGCGATGGGGAAGTCCATCATTCTTGCGGTCTACCACGGGTGAGAGCGTAGCGCACAGGGTCAACCAGAACCGCCGGCTATCCGCCGGTGACGGCCTGTAACGCGATGGTCAAATCCGTAGGGTATGGGGATCGGAAAGTCACCCATTCGTGCCCGCCCGGGTGCGCGAAACCCAGCTCCACGGCGTGCAGCCATTGCCGGGCCAGGCCCAGCCGTGCCGCGAGGACCGGGTCGCCGCCGTAGAGCGGGTCACCCACGCACGGGTGCTTGATCGCGGCCATGTGCACGCGGATCTGGTGGGTGCGTCCCGTCTCCAGGTGCACCTCGAGCAGCGTCGCGGCGCGGTAGGCCTCGATGGTCTCGTAGTGGGTGACGCTGTGGCGTCCGCCGTCCACGATCGCCATCTTCCAGTCATGGCCGCGATGGCGTCCGATCGGCGCGTCGATCGTGCCGCTGAACGGGTCGGGGTGACCCTGGACGAGCGCATGGTAGACCTTGTCGACCTCGCGGTCGCGGAAGGCCCGCTTGAGCGCGGTGTAGGCCGGTTCGCTCTTCGCGACCACCATCAGCCCGGACGTGCCCACGTCGAGGCGCTGCACGATCCCTTGCCGTTCGGATGCGCCGGACGTCGAGATCCGGAACCCCGCGCCCGCCAGGTGGGAGACGACGTCGGGACCGTCCCAGCCCAGCGACGGGTGGGCCGCGACCCCGGCCGGCTTGTCGACGACGACGATGTCGGCGTCCTCGTGGACGATCCGCATGCCCTCGACCGCCTGGGGCGTGACCGTGGCCACCCTGGCGGATGGGAGCTCCAACTCGAGCATGTCGCCGCCGGCGACGCGCGCCGACTTCACGACCACCTCGCCGTTGAGCCGCACGAGGCCGTCGGCCAGCAGTTCGGCGAGGCGGCTGCGGCTCACCCCGGTCATCCGCGACGCCGCGGCGTCCACCCGCTCGCCCGCGAGCCCGTCGGGCACGAGATGGATGCTCATGACCCGGACGCCTCCTCGTCGCGCTCCCGCGGGGCGGGGGCGTCCTTGGTGGAGGCACCCACGAGATCGACCTGTGCGACGACGAGCTGCCAGATGAGGACGAGGGCGGCGAAGGTGATGCACATGTCCGCCACGTTGAAGATCGCGAAGTGCGGCAGTTGGAGAAAGTCGACGACGTGGCCGTGCATGAAGCCGGGCTCGCGGAACAGCCGGTCGGTGAGGTTGCCGAGGATGCCGGCCAGCAGCAGGCCCGTGCCGATCACCCAGCCGCGGTGGCGCGCCCGGGGCAGCAGCCAGCCGCCGACGAAAACGAGGGCGCCGGACGCGATCAGGGTGAGCAGGACCGTGGCGTTCTCGCCCATGCTGAAGGCCGCGCCAGGGTTGCGGATCAACTGCAGCGTCAGCAGCCCCCCGAGCAGGACGGGCGGATCCTGCGGGTCGAGGGTGGCCAACGCCCACTGCTTGGTCGCCAGGTCGATCCCGAAGCCCACCACGGCGATGCCGCCGCCGAGCGCCCGGGCGCCGCGCGCGGACAGCACGCCCGGGTGCGGACCGGTCTGCGCCCGGGTCAGCGTCGTTCCTCCCGCTGCTTGCACCTCACGCACATCGTGGCGCGCGGAAAGACCATCAGTCGGTCCTTGCCGATCGGCTCGCCACACACCTCGCACCAGCCGTATTGGCCGGCGTCGAAGAGCCGCAGCGCCGTCTGTGCCTGGCCGAGCAGGTCACGAGTGTTCTGGATCAGCGACATCTCTTGATCGCGTTCGAAGTTCGTCGACCCGACATCGGCCGGATCCCGACCGGCACCCTCGGTGCCTTCCTCGAACAGCCGAGCGAGCTCCCGCTCGGCCGTGGCCATCGCGCGCTGCATGCGATTGATGTCGAAAACCAGGTCGTCCCGCACCTCGGCAAGCTCTTCGTCGGTCCACGGATCCTCACCCTCCAGGATCGGGACCGCGACCTGCTGGTCAGGCTGGGTCATGGGCGTCTTCCTCACATGCGTCGGGGGTGTGGCATTCACTATTGGGCGCAGACAGTACCACTTCGATCGCGCCGACGCGGAAAGGCGACGCCCCGAGCCTCGGGCCCGGGGCGTCGACCTGGCGCAGGACTCAGTGGTCCTTGTTCAGCAGCGCGTCCAGACGAGGCGTCGCGGACGCGTGACGCGCGTCGCCGAGCAACTCGGGAACATCGTCGGGGGCGAGGGCGCCCCGCAGCGCCTCGAGCTGACGCTCGGCGATCGCGGTGAACGACGCGCGGTAGCGGCTCTCGAAGGTGCGCAGGTGGTCGACCCGGCCCGCGAACTGCTCGCGTTCCGCTTCGAGCGTGGCGAAGACCTCCTCGCGGCGGGCGTTCGCGTCGCGATCGACCTGGGCCGCACCCTCGGCCGCCTCGGAGGTCAAACGATCCGCCAGCGCGCGCGCGTCCGACTCGAGCTGCGCGCTCAGGGTCCGCGCATCGCCGGTGACCCGCTCTGCCGTCTCGTTGGCCTCGTTGCGGACGCGCTCGGCCTCTGCTGCGGCCTCGGTCGTCAGGCGTCGCGCCTCGGCCGCGGCCTCTTCCGTCAGCCTGCGAGCCTCGGCGGTCGACTCCGCGTCGAGGGTCGCGGCCTTGGCTGCGGCGTCTGCGGTGACCTGCTCGGCCTTGGCTGCGGCCTCAGCGGTGACCCTCTCGGCCTGCTGACGGGCGTCGCCGGTGATCCGGGTCGCGGTGTCGTTGGCCTCGTCCGTCAGGCGTCGCGCTTCGGACGCCGCCTCCGCGGTCACGCGCGCCGCCGTGGCCTGGGCCGTCGCCGTCGTCCGTTCCGCGTCGCCGGTCGCCTCGATGGTCAGGCGCTCGGCCTGCTCGGTCGCCATCTGCAGCAGACGGGTGACGGCCGGCGAAGCCTCGGCGGCGGTGCGCACGATGATCTCGGAGGGGCCGGCGTCGGCGGGCGGCGCCGCGAAGGCGACCGGCTCGGCGGACGCCGCGGACGTGCGCAAGGAGTCGACCTCGGCGCGCAGGCCGGCCAGCTCGCTGTCGCGCGTCGCCAGCTCGCTGCGTGCGCGTCGCGTCTCTTCCTCGCGCGCGGCGATGGTCTCGCGGAGCGCGTTCATCGCCTGCTCGCGGTGCGCCGACTCCGCGCTCAGGCGCTCATGCCCCTCGCGGACGCTTCCCAGCTCAACCTCGCGGCGCTCGAGCTCACGGCGCAGATGCGCCGCCTCGTCGCCGCCGCTGGACAGCGTGTTGCGCAGGTTCGCGATCTCGTCCTGCCTGCGGCCGAGCTCGGCATCGCGGGCGGCGATCTCGTCCTGCTTGCGATCCAGGTCGGCGACGCGATCGTCAAGCTCGGCGTCCTTGGCCCTGAGGCGTGCGTCGAAGTCGGCGATCTCGGCGCGCAGGCCGTCCAACTCGGCGCGCAGCCCCTCGGCCTCGGCCTGCGCGGCCTGGAGCGCGGCACGCAACTCGGAATCCTCGGCGCCGCCGGCCGAGGAGAGCGTCGAGACCTGCGCCTGCAGGGTGGCGCTCTCTTCTGCAAGGGTGACCAGGCTCGTCTCGACCTGATCGACGAACACATCGACTTCGGCCGTTTCGTAGCCGCCGCGGCGGGCCAGGTGGAATCGCTTCTCGCGCACCTGCTCGATGGTCAGGGTCATCGTTCACCTCACGTGATGGCGTATGGGACGTCGGCACCCACTGAGCGCCTCCGGGTCGGAGGGTAGTCTAATGCACCCGGCGCAAGCCACCGCAGCCGACGCGCAGTCTCAACGCTCGGTGCCGAGTCAGCTCTGGTTGAAAAACCCTCCGGCGATGCGCTCCTTGTCCTCGGCCGTGACGTTCACGCCGGCCGGTGACAGCAGGAACACCTTGCTGGTGATGCGCTCGATCGCGCCGCGCATCCCGAAGATCAGGCCGGCCGCGAAGTCGACCAGGCGCTTGGCGTCCGCGTCCTCCATGTCGGTCAGGTTCATGATGACCGGGATGCCGTCGCGGTAGTGCTCGCCGATGGTGCGCGCCTCGTTGTAGGTGCGCGGATGCACGGTCACGATACGGCTCAGGTCGGCCACCCGCGGTGCGGGCACCGGGCGCCGCTGCTCGAGCGGGGTCACGCTGGCGTCCACGGCCGGCACCACGGCCGCCTCGCCGCGCTCGTACCGCTCGGGTGCGCGACCCACATCGACGGCCTCGGTGGGTTCGCCGTCGCGGTCGCGCTCGTCGTCGGTATAAGGCGCATCGGCCATCAGACCGAGCCAGACGGCAGCCTTCTTGAAACCTTCGGCCATGGTTTCCTCCGTTCGGGTCGGCATCACCCTAGCGCGCGCACCCGACGCACCGGAGCAACGGCACGCCCATCGGGTGCAGGCCGGGAATGCTAGCGTGGACGGACCACCCTGTCCGCGCGTGCCGCACCAGGCGCCCGGACGCACCCGCAAGAAAGGCCTCGTCTCCATGCGTCTTCGCACCTTACTCGTCCTTCCCTCGGCCGCGGCGATCGGCCTCGCCTTCGCGGGCTGCTCCGCCCCTGTCCCGCCGGAGCAGGCACTCGCCGACGCGTTCGCCAAGACGGGCGAGAGCTCGAGCGCGACCGTCACCATGAAGCTCGACACCACCGCCGAAGACCTCACCACGCTCATCGAGGCGGCCTCCCGCGACACCAGCGCTCCGGCCATGCAGCAACTCGATGTGGTCACCGCGATCGTGCCGAAGCTGGCCCTCACCACGGCTGTGAAGGCCCGCTCCGGCTCGCTGAACTCGGCACTGACCCCCGAGGCCGCGGACGCGGCGTTCACCGTCTCCGTGGACGGCAAGCCGCTCGAGGTGCGCTGGGTCGACTCCCAGTTCTTCCTGCACGCCGACGTCGAGGGCATCGGCCAGGCGACCGGGCTGTTCACCGCCACCCAGGTCAAGATGATGGCCACTCAGCTCAGCGCACAGCTGCCCTGGCTCACCGACGTGATCAACGGCGACTGGGTCGGGCTCGACAAGGACTCCTCGGCGAAGCTCATCGCGAAAGCCCAGGAACAAGCGGCGTCGGCGCAGCCCTCGGCCGAGCCCACCGTCGACCCCGCCAAGGCCCGTGACGCGCTTCTCGGCGCTTCCACGGTCACCAAGGTGGACGATTCGACGTTCAAGGTCGCCACCGACGCCAAGAAGCTGATCACCGCGTTCGCCGACATCAGCGACACCGACGACTTCACGACGCAGGACGCCGACGAGGCGATCGCGGACATCAACGACGGCGCCGACCTCGACACCACCGTGACGGTCACGGGCGGCAAGGTGACCAGGATCGTGGTCGACATCGCCGACGTGCTGCGCACCTGGCCGAACGCCAAGCTCGCGAGCGATGGCTCCGTCGAGAGGCTCGCATCCGCGGAGTTCACGCTCAACGGCGTGGTCGAGATCGACAACACCGACCCGAAGATCGCGGCGCCGTCGCCGGCGACGACGATCCCGGCGTCCGACATCGACACGCTGCTGAAGGGCTGACACGTCACTGACTCCACGGCCCGCCCGCACCTCGGTGCGGGCGGGCCGTTCGCATGGGGCGAGGCACGCCGACGCTCAGGCCAGCCAGGCGATTCCCGCCAGGCGGGCTGCGCTCCCGCCACGGTGCGAGTGCAGGCGCGCCTCCTCCAGGGTGCACCCGCCCACGTCGCTCACCGCGACACCGCAGCTCTCCAGCTGCCGCCGGGCCGCAGCGCCCAGGTCGATGCCCCGCGTGCCTCGCCGGGTCCTGGACGCGGGCACGCCCAGCCGTTCGGCGGCGTCGAGAGCCATGGCGTCCGGCACCTCGTAGCACGCACCGCACACGTGCGGTCCGACCCAGGCGCGCAGGCCCGCGCCGCTCGCCTGTCGCATCTGGTCCGCGGCCGCCGCGATCACCCCCGTGAGCAGACCCTCGCGTCCGGCGTGGACGGCCGCCACCGCGGCCCCGTCCTCGGCGACCAGACAGATCGGCACGCAGTCCGCCACCCGAACCGCGATCGCCACGCCCGGCACGGTGGTGACCAGGGCGTCCGCGCGGTGGGAGGTGAGGTCGATCAGCCCGCGGGCCGCGGCGGGCGCGTCCACACGAACCACGGACGCCCCGTGCACCTGGGCGACGACCGCCACCGGCATGCCGAGCGCCCCCGACAGCCGCTCGAAGGCGGACCTGCGCGCGTCGGCGTCCTGTCGGTCGCCGAGGTCGAGCGCCGCGGACGTGAACGCGACCCCGGCGCCCAGCAGGGCATCGGGGTCGCGCCGGTAGAAGAACACGGGTCAGCCTGTCGGGCCCGGCAGGCCGGCCACGGCAGGCCGCGCCACCTCAGGCGGCGTCACGTCAAGCTGCGTCACTTCAAGAAGTCGGGGACGTCGAGTTCGTCGTCGTCGACCGGAGGTGCCGGACGCGGCGCGGGCCGCTGCATCCGGGGGGCGACGGGGGCGGGTGCCGGCGCCGGAGCCGTGGCCTGCTCGGGCCGCGTCGGGGCCGACGGGCGCGTGCGCAGATCGGGTTGGCGGGTCACGCCCGGCTGGCGGCGCGGCGGCGCGCCGCCGTCGAAGCCGGCGGCGATCACCGTGACCCGCACCTCATCACCGAGGGCGTCGTCGATGACCGTGCCGAAGATGATGTTGGCCTCCTCGTGCGCCGCCTCCTCGATCAGGTTGGCGGCAGCCGACACCTCGAACAGGCCGAGGTCGGAGCCGCCGGCGATCGACAGCAGGACTCCGTGCGCACCTTCGATCGAGGCCTCCAGCAGCGGGCTGGACACGGCCATCTCGGCGGCGGCCCGGGCGCGATCCTCGCCCCGTGCCGAGCCGATGCCCATCAGCGCCGATCCGGCGTTGCTCATGACGGCCTTGACGTCGGCGAAGTCGAGGTTGATCAGGCCGGGCGTCGTGATCAGGTCGGTGATACCGGACACGCCCTGCATCAGCACCTGGTCGGCCTGCTTGAAGGCGTCCAGGATCGCGACGTGATGGTCGGTCATCTCCAGCAGCTTGTCGTTGGGGATGACGATCAGCGTGTCGACCTCTTCGCGCAGGCTCGCGATGCCGCTCTCGGCCTGCGACGAGCGGCGCCGGCCCTCGAAGCTGAACGGACGGGTGACGACACCGATGGTCAG